>CAYLWS010000055.1:0-20090 GCA_964387525.1 uncultured Fluviicola sp. | reverse complement strand
TTTTGATAATAACTTTTGAATATGCTTAACAAGTGTTGTTTTCCCAACCTGTCGGTGACCAATAATTCCTAAAACAAAAAAGAATTCAAGCAGTTTTAAAGCTTCTTTCTCTATCTTCCGTTGAATATACATACAACAAATACAATAATTAAAAGCACCGTTTTGAGTAGGAAACGAAACGTTTTTTTTAGCACAGTTTTTATTTTTGGTGAAATATTTTAGATTTTGTTAAACCAATCTTATTGAAGAAATACATCCATGAAACTTTTAAAACACCTAAACCGTAAATTGCACTACGTCTTAAATTTATAGAAGAAGCATCGTCAAAATATTTAGTTGGACATGTTATTTCAGCAATATCGTGACCTTTGTAGAATATTTGAGCCAACATTTGGTTGTCGAAAATGAAATCATCAGAGTTTATATTGAAATTAATGTCTTCCAAAACTTCTTTGGAGAACATTCTATATCCTGTATGGTATTCCGATAGTTTTTGATTCATTAGAATGTTCTGACTCAATGTTAAAAAACGATTGGCAATGTATTTTATCATTGGCATTCCACCTTTTAAAGCACCTTTCCCAAGAATACGAGAGCCAATTACTACAGGGTAGACATCGTTGGCAATCAAATAGGCCATACTTTCAATTAATTTTGGTGTGTATTGATAATCAGGATGAAGCATGACAACAATGTCTGCATCTAATTCCAATGCTTTGTTGTAGCAAGATTTCTGATTTCCACCGTAGCCTTTATTTTCTTCATGAACAATGATATGCTTGATTCCAATAGAGCGACCTAATTCAGCAGTATTGTCACTACTTTTATCGTCCACTAAAACAACATCATCCACGATGTCAAAAGGGATTTCATCATAAGTCTTTTTTAACGTCTTCTCAGCATTATATGCCGGTAGAATAACCACTAATTTTTTTCCTCTAATCATATTTTTTGTTCTAAAGAGTTACAAACTTAAGCAATATTATAAGAAATATTAAATATAGAATCAGGAATGTTGAATGTTAAAATGAAAATGGTGATTTGGAGTTTTTTCTACTTTTCTAAAACTCTAACCTTCTAATGCTCTATTCTTCCTCAAATATCTTTTCTGAAACTGTGAATGTCATTGTGGTTGTACTCGATTTTATCTTTAATTATTTTTATAGTTTGCGCCAGTATAAAAAGATCTCGGGTAGAATTGTGTTTTAACCAAGCCCAACTTTTTTGTTCATTTTCTACAGCCAAAGCAATGTGGTATAATGTTTCAAAATTATGCGCAAGCAACCATTTTTGCGCGCTTTCATTTCCTTCTGCCGCATTTACCATTGCCATTAAATGTGGGAATCCGTTACTTTGCAACCATTTCCGAGCATCTTCACGGAGGTAAATTGCAAAAGTAGCCATCGCTAATTCTTCGTAACCATTCTCTTTCAACCACGCAGTAATCTTTTCATTCCCTTCAATGGCTTTTGCCCAAGCAAGAATGATTTTAGGGGGGTAATTAATGGCTTTCATCGGAGTGATTTTGAGTTCACTCACATCTGCCTTTCTTTTTTTCTTTTTAAACCAACCCATTATGCATAGAATATATAAGAAATGAAAATGGCAGCAGTGATTCCAATGAAATCTGCAATCAACCCAGCAGTAACTGCGTAGCGAGAGTTTTTGATTTTTACCGATCCAAAATAAACGGCTAAAACGTAAAATGTTGTCTCTGTACTTCCTTGAAAAGTAGCGGCTATTTTTTCTTGCATTGAATCAATACCGTAATGGTCCATGATTTCTAAATACGCTCCTCTTGCGCCACTTCCGCTGAGTGGTTTCATAAATGCAACAGGTAAAGCATCTATCCATTCAGTAACGGTTAATCCTGCATATACTGCAATAAATTTTATCCCATCCAGTAAGCCATCTAATGCTCCAGAGGCTCTGAAAACGCCAATTGCAGCAAGCATTGCAATCAAATAAGGAATAATGCTTATTGCAACTTGAAATCCGTCTTTTGCACCTTCAATAAATGATTCATAGACATTGACTTTCTTGCGATAAGCCATGAGTATAAATGTGATGACAATTAAAAAAATCAATAAATTCCCACCTACTTTTGAGATGACTTCACTGTGTTCTGGATGTGAAATTACATAGTAAAGTAACCAGGCAATAAAAACAGTGGCAGAACCTACGTAAGCTAGAATTACTTTGTTGAATAGGTTAATTTTTTGTCGAATGGCAACGTAAATCAATCCGCCAAGTGAGGCGATGAATGTTGAAATTAAAATGGGTAAAAAAACGGCTGTTGGTGATTCTGACCCTGCTCTGTAAGCGAAAATGGTTACAGGAATAATGGTTAAACCACTTGTGTTTAACACCAGAAACATGATTTGTGCATTGGTTGCTTTTTCTTTCTCTGGATTTAATTCTTGCAATTCTTTCATTGCTTTTAAGCCGAGAGGAGTAGCAGAATTGTCTAATCCAAGCATGTTTGCGCTAAAATTCATCATCATTGAACCAACTGCTGGATGATCTTTCGGAACTTCAGGAAATAAACGAGAAAATAAAGGAGATACGACTTTCGTAAGCTTTTTGACTGCCCCTCCATTTTCACCAATTTTCATGATTCCCATCCAAAGACAAATAACGCCCGTTAAGGATAATGATATTTCAAAACCGGTTGTTGCAGAACCAAGAAGTGCATCCACCAACTGCTTGAAAATATCAACGTCTTGCCAGAATATAAGTTTACTCAAAGCAACAACCATTGCAATGACAAACATACTGATCCAAATTTTATTCAAAATCATACTTCAAATATCTGAAAATTAATGAAGTTAAAATCATTTCGTTGAAAGAAGTATTAACAATTGTTTAATGAAATCCTCTAAACATTCGTAAAAAAAAATAAAATGCGCTTTGAGCCAGTCGAAAAGCAAAGTATAGAAACAATCTATTCACAATGAGAAAAAATAATAAAACAAGAATAAACTCTGTGGACTCTTTAATAGCGAACTTCTCATTTATTCTCTGTGAAACTTCTCGTCAATTAGGTTTACTCTACTGAACAAGCTTTTACAAAGTTTTCAATCAAAATATTACCATGATTCCCAGAAACTTCAGGGTGAAACTGAACCCCGAAAAGTGGACGTTCTTCATGTTGCATGACCTCGTTGATACAAACATCAGAAGAAGCTATTAACTGAAAGTTGTTTGGAATTGATATTGTTTCGCAATGATCTTCCATCATTTCTATTTCATCGGGGAGACGGTTGAATAAAATACAATCTTCAAACGCTTCGACAGTTTGCCAATCTCTGTCCTCTCTCATTCTTGAAGCAGAAGCGCCAAACAATAATCCAATCAATTGATGTCCGAAGCAAATGCCTAAAACCGGAAGAGTCGTCTCTTTTATCCATTCCATCTTTTTTAAATACTTGGAAGGATCGACTTCTGTTATGAGTATTGGCGCCCCAGAAATAATTACGCCATGAATGTCCTTCAAATCTTCTGGTGTGAAATCGAGTAATTTACAAGTTGCCACATCCATGTATTCATCTACAATTTGAGAAATGTATGGTGTTTTACTACTTCCGCAATCAATGACAAGTATTTTAGGTTCCATGAGGTTAAATTAAATTTCTAATTCACCAATTCCTTGACGAATAATCTCAAGTTCTCCTTTGGATAAATCAACAACCGTCGAAGTTTCCAATAGACCAGAGCCACCGTCAATGATCAAATCTACTTTGTCGTCAAAACGTTCATAAATAACATATGGATCGATGAAATATTCTTTAATTGAATCTTGCTTATCGTGTAAAGACGTTGTAACAACAGGATTCCCTAATTCTTTTACAATTGCGCGGATGATGTTGTTGTCTGGAATCCGTATACCGATTTCCTTTCGTTTGGTGTCAAACAATCGAGGGATTTCATTGGTTGCTTGAAGAATGAATGTAAAAGGTCCAGGTAAAGATTTATTCAAAGTTTTAAACGCTGGTCGATCAATGTGTTTTACATATTCTGATAGATGTCGAATGTCGTAACAAATAATTGAGAACCGTGTTTTTTTTAGCTTCAATCCTTTGAAAGAAGCCAAAGCATTCAACGCTTTTTTATTGTTCAAATCACAACCAATTGCATAAACGGTATCTGTTGGGAATATGATTAGACCACCTTTCCGTAATATTTTAACCGCCTGTTGAATCAAGCGATCATCAATGTTATTTGGATTTATTTCTACGAGCATCTTTTTTATTATAAATATAAGAAAAAAATAGATACAATCTATTTTGAAATCACACACGAAATCGCAAAATGATCACTCAATGCGTTTTCTTGAATAGTGAAATGCAACGGATTTAATTCTTTGGAATGAAAAATATAATCGATTCTACCAATAGGAATTCTGCCAGCATACGTACTGCCAATTCCGAATGTAGTTTCCCTATATGCATCTGTAAGTTGTTTATTGAACTGATTGTAAACGTAGGACATCGGAGTGTCATTAAAATCACCACAAACAATTACGGGGTACGGAGATTCTTTTATGTGATCCATAATTAATCGAGCTTGTTTTGCTCGGACAGGATATGAACGGTTGACTTTCTTTACTAATTCAATAAATTTATCTTTGTTTTTGGTGTTGGTAATGTTCCCTTCATTGAAAAGAGCATAATCGCTTTCTCCAAAACGTATGGATTGTAGATGGGCATTGTAAACTCTAAATGTATCTTTGTTTTTTACAATATCAGCATAAATACAATAATTAAAACTCTTATTCTCCCCTATAAAATCAATGTCTCCTTTTTTTATTATAGGGTATTTAGAAAAAAGAGCTACACCAAATGATTGACGTTTTCCAAATTGTTTCGCATATTTCTCATGGTAGAATTTTGTTCCTAAAATACGTATAATAGAATCTTTTGTAATGAAATTACGCTTTTTCTTCTTGTAGAATTCTTGAAAACAGATAACTTCAGGTTGTTCTTCTCTCAAATAGTCGAAAATAGCGTTTTTTGTGTCTTGTTGATTGTTTTGTAATGTCGAATACAATCCAAATAGTTGGACATTGTAACTCATTATTTTCAGTGTAGTTCTACTGTTTTCTTTTTTCTCAGAACCGAAAGAAAATGTTCGAAAATGCAATGTTCCACCAAGAAGAACAACGACAATGATTCCCCATGTCCATTTTGAACGAGCAAAAATCCAGAAAATGAGCAGAAGAATTGTTCCTGAAAAGATAAAAGGATAAGCCAGTCCGAATAAAGGAACAACTTTTATTGTTTCAGGGTGTATAAATGGACTAGCGTACGAAATAATAAGCGCTAAAAGAGTGAAAAGGGTAATTATGCCCATCCAAAAGCGCCAGTGTAAAAGTTTTGCGAAAAGTTTAACCATTTTTACTTTGATTAAACAAGATGTCTTTTTCTTTTTTACTCAAGGATTCATAACCAGATTTAGAAATTTTATCCAAGATTTTATCAATTACTTCTTGCTTTTTCTTTTTCTCTAAATTGTAATCGGCATCGGATTTTGACCGAGTGGTCTTGCCTCCTTTCTTCACTTTAAATCGAGGCTTTTGCTTTTTCTTGAAAAGGCTTTGAATAAAATATTGCACAACATTTAAAACGTTGGTGGAAGAATGAGGGTTTTGTATGGACCATATTCCAAATATAGCACCTCCTAGATGAGCAAAATGAGCGGTGCCGTCACTTGAACTTAAATTGAATATATCAGAAAGTAGAAAGATTCCAGCGAGAATGATTAATCGCACGGGTAAAATTCCAAATAGATTAATTTTCAAGTTTGGTCTGTAGAATGCAATTGCAATGAAAATAGCCATAATTGAACCTGAAGCGCCAACAATTGTTGCGCTTGTCATTTGCATACTCGGGAAAATAAGGTGTGCAACTATTTCTAATATTCCACCAAGAATTCCACCAAGAATATACGTGTAGAGTAAGCGTGAAGCGTTAAAAAGTTGTTCGAATAACCTTCCTGCAAAGTAAAGCATGACCATGTTCCATATCAAATGCCATGCTCCAAAATGGGTAAACATGTACGTGAAAAGTCCCCAAGGATGCGTAATGAATTCTGAAACATCAGTGTACAAGATAACAACATGAGAAGCAATACCATAAGTGAATTGACCTTCACCCCAACCTAAAAGTTGTGAAAATACATCAAGTATACGTAATCCAAGGAAAACAACTACATTGATAAAAATCAATTTAATAGTCATTCCGCCATGTGTCAATTGGTGACGAATAGATTCTATGAAAGTTTGTTGAGTCTGCATGCTAGTAAAAATTTTGTCTGTCTTTTTTTCTCCAAATCAACACCAAAATAATTCCAACAATTGCACCACCAACATGGGCTAAATGCGCAATAGAATCACCTGGTTGAGAAAAGCTGTTGTAAACTTCGAATGCAAGGTAACCTCCAATTAAATATTTTGCTTTAATTGGAATGGGAGGGAAGATTAACATCAATTCTGTGTTTGGAAACAGAACACCAAATCCAGCGAGTAAACCAAAAACAGCCCCAGATGCTCCGAGCATTGTACTTTGCGTATAATTGACATAGTCTTGTAAGATCGCTTGGCTATGTGTAGAATGCATTTTGATACTTTCTAATGCTCCGGAGTTAATTTGATGATCTAAGACTGTTAAGTCATAGCCATCCGCAACAATTAATTGTTTTAATTCTAAGACATGCCAAAATCCAACTCCATTGTACAAGAAAAATGCACCTAGTCCGGAGGCAATGTAAAAAATAAAGTACCTTTTCCCGCCCCACAAACGTTCTAAATGTCCGCCAAACATTACCAAAAGTAACATGTTGAATAGAATATGCATGAAATTCGAAGGGCTATGCATGAACATATAAGTTACAATCTGGTAAGGTTGAAAATTCACCGTTCCCATGTAATGTGTTCCTAAGATTTCAGTTAAATCAATCCCTTTCGATCCAAGGACTAAAGTTGCGATAAAGAACAAGATGTTCAAAATCAATAAATTTTTAGTAATTGGAGGTATATTGTTGAACATTTTAGTTGAATTTTTGACCAATTTCATCCAGTGAAATGGTTTCGATTATTTTTTTATTTCTTGGAGAATACGCATGGTTTTCGCATTGGAAAAGCTGATCAATCAATGCTTGAATGGATTCATTCGTATTCAAATTTAACTTTTTCATGGAAGCAGAAACAGCAATCGCTTGAATCATTGCGTGAGCGACATCTCCTTTTTCAATGTCTTGATAAGCAACGGTGTTGAAAATTTCATCGATGGCTTTCGAAATAGATTCTTCTTGTAAAACCGAAGGAACTGCAGCGACTTTTAAAATTCCAGCTTCAATTTCTCCCATGAAGCCTAATTGTTTTAAAAGAGATTGATTTTCATTCCAATATTGGCTTTCATTCTTCGAAACTTCTTTCTCAAAAGGGAAAAGCAATGCTTGTGAATCAATAGGACTAGAAACGAATCGATTGAAGGTTTCAGAATAGACTATTTGCTCAATTGCACGACGGGCATGAACAAGCATCAAACCTGATTTACTTGAAAATATAATATAACTTTCTTTTATAATGAATGATTGCTCCGTTTCTTTAAAATCTTCAAAAGGAATCTCCACTTTCTCTTCTTCTATGTTTTTCTCCTCCTCAATGGTGTAGAAATTCTCCCAATCACTCGGCGTAGAAGTATCTTTCCCAAAACCTTGATTGATGATTGCGTCAGAATAATCTTTTTTAGCTCCAGAGTTACTTGCTCGAGGAGTAGAGACGGTGGAAGAAGGACTGAAAGGATTGAAAGTTTCATCAACATGAATTGTTGGTTCAATTGGAGTTTGTTTTCGCATGGACAAAGGAAGATCAAAACTATGTTCTTGATCAAATTCCAATGTTGGAGAAATGTTGTATTTCCCTAAAGCCAAGCGTATACTGCTGAGTAAAATTGAATAAACAAACTTCTCTTCCTCGAACTTAATTTCTGTTTTAGTGGGGTGAACATTGACGTCAATTCTTTTGGGGTCAACGTCTAAGAATAAAAAATAACCTGGAAAAGTTCGCGATTTAATCAGTCCTTCAAATGCTTTTGCGACAGCATGATTGAAGTATGGACTCTTGAAATAGCGGTCATTCACAAATAAGTATTGATCGCTGCGTGATTTCTTTGAAAATTCAGGCTTTAGAACATATCCTTTTAAGTTAACAATATCAGAAGTCTCTTCAATTGGCACCAATCTGTCGTTGAAACTTTGCCCAAGAACTTGAACAATTCTTTTTCTCAAAACAGCAGGAGGGAAGATGTGTATGTTGGAATCGTTATGCTTTAATGTTAAATGTATCGATGGGTGAGCCAATGCAATTCGCTCAAATTCATCCTGTATGTGTTTAAATTCTGTAGAATCTTTCTTGAGAAAATTTCGTCGTGCAGGAACGTTGTAGAATAAGTTCTTAATTTCAAAAGAAGTTCCTTTTGGACAAACGGTGTCTTCGTTGGATTTTATTTTACTCCCTTCAATGATAATACTACGTCCAGTTTCATCTTCTTCCTGTTTCGTTCTCATTTCAACATGTGCAATTGCAGCAACTGAAGCCAGAGCTTCACCACGAAATCCTTTTGTTGTAAGGGCAAATAAATCATCTGCGGAACGTATTTTACTGGTTGCATGACGTTGAAAACAAAGAACAGCATCCGAGGAAGACATGCCTTTACCATTGTCAACAACTTGAATCAGGGTTTTTCCAGCATCTTTTATGTGGATGTCTACTTTTGTTGCACCTGCATCAATTGCGTTTTCGAGTAATTCTTTCACTACAGAAGCCGGGCGTTGAATAACTTCACCAGCAGCAATCTGATTCGCAATGTGATCAGGTAATAATTGTATTAAATCGCTCATTCTTCTGTTTACCAAAGTTTTTTTACGACAGTATCTACCTCATCCACACCATTGAATACAAAATAACCCAATGCTACAATGATTAAAATCAACAAGAGTATTCTGTAATTTGATGTCCGCTTTTCGTTGTTACGGTACTGGGCACGGCTGTATTCACCTTTGATAGAATCTCTAAAAATCTCTTTTCGTCGTTCGCCACTCGTATCTTTATCCTCTAATTCTTTGAACAATTTCTTTTTAGACGCAAGTTGTTCTTTACGTTCATCATAGTATCTAGGATTGTAATTGAATCGTTGATTCTCTATGGTTTTATTTAGAAATTTTATTTTCATGTAACACAAAGTTAATGATTATTACCGTGTTTTTTTTAGAATATATGTTAAGAAATTAGATTTGTTTCAATCGGAATTACTTTTGTTTTATTGTAATAAAATTTCGGGAACAAAATCATTGACTTCTAACTCCTGATTTGTGTGTTTATTTGTGAAGTTTTCAACGGCATCTTTTATTTCTAATTCATACTCCGAATTTAGACGTCGTATAACTTTTTCGGGATATGATCTTGAGCTTCTATTACGAACAAATGAAACAAGTTGTTCTTGTCTTTTATTCTGAGGTTTTATCCCTTTTATATGTAAGGTGTATATGTATTCTCGCATGCTTTTTCCAGATAATTTTCGTTCTTTACTTGTCGTTCGTGAAGCGGAAATTTGTATGATGTAAACTTTACCTGCTTCAAGCGTTGCGGGTAAATATACTTTATGGTTATTGAATTCAGACCAAGACCAAAACATATGCTTTCCTGGAGTACATTCGTACCTCATGTATGTTCCGCCAACAGCGCCTCCTACAAATTGTTCACCGTCAAAAATATTCATTCTCATAGAGGTAGCGTAGATGTTTTTTCTTACGAAATAAACGGCAGCTTTATTACTGCTAGGTTTAACGAACCCCATGCTTTCTAAAGATGAACTGATGTTGAGCTCTTCTATCTTTCCGGTCTCTTTTACTTCTGTTTTTTGAACTTCAATTGAAGTTCCTCCTCCATTTAGTTCCTTCTTTAATTGTGCTGCAGCTTCGTAATTACCCTCTAAAATGGCTGTCTCAATTTTTTTTCGAATTTCTATTTCTTTTTTTATTTTAGCGGCATTTTCATAATCCTCTTTTTCTAAAGCAAGATTTAATTCTGTTTCGGCTTTCTTTAGCAATTCTTTATTTGATTCTTGAGAATAACCGGTGAAGCATAAAGTCAAGAGTATAATGATTGTCAATAGTTTTTTCATGTTGTTTTAAATTGCAATGGTAAATAACAAAGTGGTGTCTGTTTAAGTATTTTATTTTATCAAATTTAATAATTCAACTCAGATATTAGTTAAGTTGGATTGAGGAAAAAATAATTCGTTTCTATTTTTCTTTGAAATGTCAGGTTATTAGCAATAATTCAAGTTTTAAAAGTAATCAAGATTCACTTTTCCGATAAAGAAGATAATTGAATAGATAATTCTTTCCAAAATAAAACAGAAAAAAACGTTCAATTGTTGATAAAGTTTAATGAAAACCCTACAAAAGCTCTAATTCTATCGTATTTTTGTAAAAAAGAATTAGATATGTTAAAAGTTGGAGTTTTAGGCGCAGGACATTTAGGTAAAATACACATTCGTTTGTTACTTGAGTTGAAAGAGAAGTTTGAATTTGTTGGATTTTATGATCCAAGTGAGGAGAATGCAAAAGTTGCCATTGAAACTTTTGGAATTAAACGTTTCGAATCAATTTCATCGCTTTTGGATGAGGTAGATTGTATTGATATTGTTACTCCAACACTTTCACATTTCGATTGTGCTTCCCAAGCTCTACGTAAAAGTAAACATGTTTTTATTGAAAAACCTGTTACTGAAACAGTGGAAGAAGCTAAAATACTAATCAATCTTGCACATGAAGCTGGAGTAAAAGTTCAAGTTGGACATGTGGAACGATTTAACCCTGCATTTCAAGCAGCAGTTCCTTACATTCAAAATCCAATGTTCATAGAAACACATCGTTTGGCGCAATTCAATCCTCGAGGTTGTGATGTTCCTGTTGTTTTGGATTTAATGATCCATGATTTAGATGCTATTCTTAGTGTTGTGAAGTCAGATGTGAAAAGAATTTCTGCTTCTGGTGTTGCTGTTGTAAGTGATACACCGGATATTGCAAATGCAAGAATTGAGTTTGACAATGGATGCGTTGCTAATTTAACAGCTTCTCGTATTTCAATGAAAAATATGCGTAAATCTCGTTTCTTTCAAAAAGATGCATACATAAGTGTCGATTTTTTAGAGAAAGAATTAGAAGTGGTTCGTATGCAAGATATTGATGGAGAACCGAATCCTTTTGATGTTGTCTTTGACATGGGGAAAGGTAAGCCCGTAAAGAAAGTTCTTTTTGATAAGCCAGACATTGAAGATGTTAATGCAATTAAAGAAGAGTTATCCACTTTTGCAGATGCAATTAACAACGATACAACTCCAATTGTTTCGATTGAGGATGGGTACAATGCATTAGATGTTGCGCAGAAAATAGTTGATAAATTAAAGTCAGCTTCTTCTCAAGTTTTAAACGCATAATTATAATATAAGCGTAATTTTTACGTTTTGTTGTTAACTATATTAATTATGAATATTTCGACTAATCTAAGTACGAGTAAAATACTATTTTTATTTGGGCTCGTTTTTCTATTGAGTTCTTGTGTCAAAAATAATGACGATCCATCTTGGATTGAAATTTCCGAATGGCAGTTGATTAAAAATCCAAACGAACAATATCCTTCAGGAGTGTTGACTTCTAATTTAACGGAAGCTTGGGTGTATGTCAATAATAATATCGTTGGAGTTTTTGAATTACCGTGTAAAATTCCAGTTTTAGTCAGTGGGACAGCAGAAATAAAAGTTTACCCAGCAATAAAGAATAACGGAATCTCAGCAACGAAGAGAATTTATCCTTTCATGGAGCCATTGACTGTCAATACTACCTTAGTGAAGAATGAGGTTTTCCATATCGATCCAATCACTCAATATTATGAATCAACTCGATTTTCCTTTGAGAATTTTGAAGATCCGACAATTAAACTAGAAGATGGACCAACATCGCCAGCGAATTTACAAATTGTGAGTGACGCATCGATTTTAGATCCTGCGATTAATGGAACTAAATTTTGTAAAATAGTTTTGAGTTCATCAGCAGAATCTTGGGTTGCATCGACGACTTTTAACAATGGAGCACTAAACATGCCTTTACCGAGAGGGAAAGAAGTTTACCTTGAAATTGATTATTACAATACAAATCGTTTTACAAGTGGACTATTAGGGATTGGTTCTAATGGGATTACGGATAATCCGAATATTCAAATGAATCCACAAGATCCAAGTTCTGTGAAATGGAAGAAAATTTACATTGAATTGAGGGAAGTTGTTTCAGGAATGACCAATGCCGATTATTTTGAATTTTCTTTTCAAGCCCTTATCGATGGTGGAGATACAGATGGAATTATATGTATAGATAACATCAAAGCAGTATATTTTTAGATGAATTCACGTTTACTTACTTTTTTAATTGTTTTGATAGATTGGGTTTCCGCTATTCTAGCTTGGGGTACATTCTATTATTTTCGAAAAACAATTATTGAAGAGGAAAGTTTTAATGTCAACGAATCCTTTTACCTTGGTTTAGCAATTATTCCACTAGCATGGTTGTTAATTTATCTGTTGCAAGGAACTTACCAAGATGTCAGAAGATTGCATCGTTTGAAAATTATTAACTTAACATTTGTTGGTGCTGTCATCGGTTCTTTTTTCATTTTCTTTCTTTTCCTTTTAGATGATGAAATAAGCGGTTATCAACAGTATTACACTTCATTGTTGTTATTGTTTACCATTTATTTTTCGTTGACAATTTTCCCCCGATTCATTTTTGTATCGATTCTCGTTGGTCGAATTCACCGTAGAGAAGTTGGTTTTAAAACCTTGGTCATTGGGGGAAGTGATAAAGCGATAGATATTGTAAAAGAAATCAATGAATTACCGAAAGGGACAGGGCATGATTTTGTTGGCTTTATAAATATCAATGGAGTTGATAAATTATTGGAAAAAGAACTTAATTACCTCGGTCATATCGACAATGTAGAACAAATTCTTAGAGAATATAAAATTGAAGAAGTAATCATCGCACTAGAAAGCACAGAACACGATAAGATTAAAAGAATAATTTCACGTCTTGCTGGTGGTGACCTTAGAATTAAAGTTTTGCCTGATATGTATGATATTCTGTCTGGCTCTGTGGAGTTGTCTAATATCTTTGGAACAATTCTAATCGATGTTAACCCCAAAGGGATGTCAATGTGGCAAGTAACGCTAAAACGAGCAATTGACGTAGCTGTTTCTATTGTTTCTCTGCTTATTTTGATTCCTTTATTTATTGCATTGGCAATAATGGTTCGTTTTTCTTCTCCGGGTTCAATCTTTTTCTTGCAAGATAGAATAGGTAAGAATGGAAAGGTATTTAGAATTATTAAATTTAGAACGATGTTTGTCGGTTCAGAAAAGAATGGACCTCAACTTTCTTCTTCAAATGATCCTCGAATTACGAAACTAGGTTTATTCATGCGAAAAACTCGTTTGGATGAATTCCCACAGTTTTTTAATGTATTGAAAGGAGACATGTCATTGGTTGGTCCACGACCAGAACGCCAATTTTACATTGATCAAATTGCTTCAATTGAACCTCAGTTTTTAGAATTAACAAAAGTTCGACCAGGAATTACCTCTTGGGGGCAAGTTAAATACGGATATGCTGAGAATGTCGAGCAAATGCTAGATCGTATGAAGTTTGATTTGTTGTATTTAAAGAACAGATCATTGTCGCTCGATTTTAAAATAATGCTTTATACCGTTGGGATAATTTTTAAAGGTTCGGGTAAATAAGGGAAGTTATTTAACCTTTACCATAAACATTTCTTTCTCACCTATAAAGCCTTTTAATTCGTCTCCAATTTTAATTGGACCAACTCCTTCCGGTGTTCCTGTAAAGATTAAATCTCCTTTTTTTAAGGTCATAAATTGAGAAATATATGCGATCAACTGATCAATCGTGAAAAGCATATCACTTGAGTTCCCCCATTGTACTTTTTCTCCATTTTTCAATAAGTGAAAAGAAATATTCTCCAAATCTAAATCATTCTTTGAAATGAAATATTTTGACAATGGAGCGCTTCCTTCAAATGATTTTGCAATTTCCCAAGGGTGGCCTTTTTCTTTGCACTTTTGTTGTAAATCACGTGCTGTAAAATCAATACCGAGTCCAATTTCTGAATAATATTTGTGGGCAAATTTTTCTGCAATATTTTTTCCAACTCGGTCAATTTTAACCACTAGTTCACATTCAAAATGAATATCTTTTGAGAAGTTAGGATAGAAAAAAGGCATACCTGGACGTAGAATTGCTACGTCAGGCTTCATGAAAAATAGGGGAGAATCAGGAATCTCTGCATTCATTTCTTTTGCATGTTTCGCATAATTCCGACCGATACAAATGATTTTCATTTTAGTTGAATTTATTTTTTAAAGCATCTAACTTTGAACTGAAGTCTTTGGGAGATTTCAAGCTTTTTATTCGGTTAATCTCATTACGCAAACATTGTTTGGTGTAAAGAGGGAAGTCTGCATTCAAAAACCAACCATGATAACCAGGTTCGTTTTTATACACTTCTTCAACAGTTTTATCTTTTTGTTTTCCAAAATTATAAACAACTTCGTCATTCTCATTATAAGCTAACCTTCCTGCGAAATCTAAACGCTTTACGTTTCCATAGCGAGAAAATTCATCCAAAAAGTCAACACCAGATTCTAATTCATCGTACTTGTCAATTTGCGCATCTAAAACCTCCCATGTTGCTTCGGCATCCGCTAATGCAGAATGTGCATTCTCAAGGTTCTTTTGACAATAGAATTTGTAGGCTGCAATTAATGTTCTTTGTTCCATTTTATGAAAGATATTCTGAACATCGATGTGTTTTTTGATGGAAAGGTCAACTGAACTTCCTGCACGAAGTAATTCTTCAGCTAGCATTGGAAGATCAAATTTATTCGAATTATATCCTGCAAAGTCGGCACCTTCAATAAATGCTTCCAATTCAGGTAAAATCTCTTTCAAAGTTGGTTCACCCTTAATGTCTTCATCATAAATCCCATGAATCTCACTGACTTCTTTCGGAATAGGGATTCCAGGATTTACTCTTTTTAAAAATTCAGTTCTTGAACCATCAGGTGCTATTTTGATAATTGCTATTTCAACAATTCTATCATTGGAAATACTTAGTCCCGTAGCTTCAATGTCAAAGATAGCTAACGATTTTTGTAAGGATATATTCATAGGTCAAATATAAGAATAGGAAAGAGGAGAGCAAAAAAAAGTCCGGATAAACCGGACTTTAATTTTTATTCAGTTTTCAAACCAACGTATTGGTAAGGTTTGTATTTATCTCTATTTCGAGCATCTTTTTCATATTCAGGACCTTGTACGACAGTTGTTACAATTACAACATTTACTTTTCCTTTGTATTCATCTTTTTTATTGAAATAAGCAATTAAATCATATTTCATGTTTTCAGCTCGAACTTTCGTTAATTTTTCATTTGTTCCAAAAGTAGATGTTGGAACATAAGAAGCAGATGAATAGATATTAATTGTCACTGTTTCACGACCTTCCTTTAATTGCTCTTCAACACTTTTTACAAATTTCTTCAAATCGCCTTTCCTTGTTGAAAGTTTGTTTTTATTGTAAGAGAAATAGTGCATGAATTCTAAATTAGGATAATCTGATGCTATCACTGGATCTAATTCAAGGGTGTCTTCTGGAATTATGATTATTCTTTTGTCAACATCTAGTAATAATTCTTTGTAGATTTCTTGAAAACTTGTATCACAGAGTGTCGTAAATCCATCTTCATGCATTGTCATGTCATCTGTAACATTCATGTATTCTAATTTGTATGTTTTACAAGGTTCTAATGCAGTCATAAAAACTCCATCTCGTAATCTTGGGTAGACTAATCTATTTTTGTTAGCTTCATCACAATCAATACAAACTAGACGAACATTAATTGCAAAATCTTCAGGGATTGGTTTATTGTCAACCGTTTTGATTAATCCTTTTAGAACAGCAACATCTCTAACACCTAAGTAGTCATTGTAGATTTCATAAATATCTTTTTCACCAAAACCATCATTTCTGTGAGAAGTCATGTAACCTTTTTTACCATCTAAGGTTGTTGTGTAGTAAATGTCATCATTCGTGGAATTGAATGGGTATCCTAAATTTTCACCTTCACTAAAAGTACCGTCTTCTTTAAGTGATGCAGTCATTATGTCAAACCCACCAATACTTTTCTCACCATTTGTAGAATAATAAAGTGTTTTATTGTCAATTGCTATAAAAGGGGAGTCTTCATCAAATGCAGAATTAATTTGTGGACCTAAATTAATTGGTTTTGACCAATCTTCATCATCTCCTTCGCCATTTTTAACACTAGATCGGGTCATCATGTAAATGTCTCTTCCTCCAAATCCACCTTCTCTGTCAGATACAAAGTAGAATGTTTTTTTATCTGTTGACATCATACAGTGTGTTTCCCAAGCATCCGTATTTACATCGTCTTCTTCAAATTTTGTTATTTCATTGAATTGAGCATGGTAAAAATCAGTGTAGAAAATATCTCCATTTCCAGTTGAATCTTCGTAAAGATATATTTTTCTTTCATCAGCACTAATTGCAATTGTAGCCTCATTTCTTCTAGGTTGGCAGAATTCTAAACGTATTGGTGTTGTCCAAGTTGAATCAAAATCTCTATAACTAACGTACACGTCTTCTGGGAACTGATCAATCGCTGGATCTTTAAATTCATGTGATTCATTGTTTGTCCAAGGTCTTCGAGAAGTGAAATAAAGAGCTGAGCCATCTAAAGAAATAACAGGACTGTATTCAGGGTAATTGGTGTTAATTTGTGATCCAACATTTTTTAAGTAAACGTTTACTGGAGCTAACATATTTGCTCTTGCAATCTTACATTGCTTTAATCTTAATTCAGCTTCTGGTAGTAGAGGTGATTTTTTTTTAGATAACTCTTTAAATTTCAGATAATTTTCTTCTGCCTCATCAATTTGTTCATTGTAGTGGTAGCATTGTGCTAAATGAAAATAGGCATCAACAGGAGCACTTTTTTCTTTCGTAGAATACATGTCGTAATTATTATCAATGTCTAGAATCGCTTTTTCTAAAAAAGGCTTAGCATTGATGTAATCTTTCCGAATATAAAGTGTTAAAAAACCTTTTCTGTAATTGTAATTTGAACTTTCAGGTTGAAATTCTAGTAATTTATCCGTCAGTATTTCAGATAAATGAAGATACCCTTCTGACATCATTGTTGATGCATGCATCAATACTTCGGCTTCCGATTTGGTGTTTGCAATCTCTTTAGCTTCTTCTTTTGTAGTTTGTGAAAAGGTAGTAAAACTAAATAGGGATATTAAAAGTAGCGTATAATTAAGTAGTTTGTTCATAGTGTTTATATGACGTTAGTAGTTTATAACATCTAAGGTACTAAAAGTATATTTATAATCAATGGTATCAAGGCTTAAAGCAAAAAAAAAGCCCATATTTTCGTGAAACACGAGATTCTGGGCTTTTGGTCGTTATTATTTTGAATGCTTATTTAATAATCTTAAATTCTGTTCTTCTGTTTTCTTGATGTTGTTCTTCAGTACAATCGGATACGACTTCTCCTTCACATCCACAATCATTGATCAATTGAGATTCGCCATAACCTTTTCCGTTGATACGTTTAGGGTTGCTAATTTTAGCTCGGATGTACTTTAATGTAGAATTTGCTCTTCTTTTCGATAAAGATAAATTGTATGATTTACTAGAACGACAATCGGTATGCGATCCAATTTCAATTTTCAAAGATGGATTAGCATTCATTAATTCAATAATGTGATTCAATTCTTTCTCCGCATCTTTACGAATATTTGATTTGTTTAAGTCAAAGTAAATTGGTTCAAGTGCAATTAACACACCAGCATCGGATTTGTTTAATAGGTAATCCAATTTCAAAACGGTAGAATCTCCAAGTGCTTCTTTAGCATGAAAAGTATGCGTTAGATAACCTATTTTAGACAGTTTTATGTCGTAAATAACACTGTCCCCATAGTTTTTTCCATTCAAGAAGTCCGATGACGTTATACTTCCATTTTCATCCGTTGTAAATGTAGCAAGTACACTTCCGTCTTCTGCATTAAGGATTTCAACTTTTACATCTTGAATCATTTCGTTTGTAGAATGTTCAGCTGATGTAATCTCAAGTCCAAAAGTACCGTAGTAATAGTTCTGAATGATTTCTTCGTTTTCAGCATTACAAGCTGTATTGAAGAGCTTTGTTCCTACGATTGAATCATTCTTGTAATAAGTTATCTCATATTCTTTACATCTAGTAAGTACACTGAAATAAGAACAACTTTTGATCCTTGGATAATTAATTTTTTCAGTTTCAATTTCACAATTCAAGCATTCTACCTTAACCTTGAAGTCATTTGTACAAACTGCCCCAGAATTGTCAATAATCTGTCCTTTTAAACTACTGATAGGTCTGTTTCCGAGGTAATCATTTTTAATTTCATAGATATCTTTTTCACCGTATCCACCATTTCTGTATGACGAAAGATAACCTTTCAGTCCATCAAAAGTTGTAGTGTAATAGATGTCGTCACTACATGAATTAATCGGTGAACCTAAACTTATAGGTGTATTCCATGCATTGTCCTCATCTCTGATCGTCATGAAAACGTCAAACCCCCCCATACTTTTAGGTCCGTTACTTGAATAGTAAAGTGTTTTATTGTTTACTGCTATAAATGGAGAATCTTCATCAAAAGGTGTGTTAATTTCGGGACCTAAGTTTTGAGGTTCACTCCATTCTCCATTGGGTAATTTTACGATTCTGTAAATATCTCTACCTCCATATCCACCTTCTCTGTCTGAAACAAAATACATGTTTTGACCATCAGGAGTAACTGTACAATGTGTTTCCCATGCATCAGAGTTAACTCCATTGAATCTAAGTTTCTCTAATTCATCAAATTTATTTCCAGAAAAATCAGAGTAAAAAATATCTCCATTTCCAGAAGCATCTTGGTAAACAAAAATTCTTCGTTCATCTGAACTAATTGAAATTGTAGCTTCATTCAATCCAGGGTCACTAAAATCTAGTTTTGTAGGAGCTGTCCATTCTCCATCATAATCCTGGAAACTAACATAGATATCTTCAGGATGGTGGTTATAGATTGGGTCTTTAAATGCATTAGAACTCTTGTCCTCCCATTCTCGTCGAGAAGTAAAGTAAAGTGATGTCCCATCCAGCGAAACAACAGGGGAGTATTCAGGCATGTCCGTATTTACAATAGACCCGATGTTTCTTACTTCAGCCGTTTTTGGATGTGCGAAATTGTATTCAGCAACCTCACATTGTCTTAAACCAAGTTCAGAGAACTCATCTAATTGAGTGTTTTTCTTTTTGGTTTCTAAGAATTTTGAGTAATACTTTTTTGCTTCATCAATATCGCAATTCAAATGCTTACATTTCGCATAATAGTAATACGCTTCAATACTAGCACTTTCTTCTTTTGAAGAAAACATATCATATTTAGGGTCAACGGATTTAATCGCTTTTTCTAAATAAGGCAATGCTTTTATATGATCTTGAGACGAGTTTAAAACTAAATAACCTTTTCTAAAGTTATAATTAGAACTCTCAGGATTGATTTGTAAAAGTGTATCAACAAGAATTTCAGACATATAATAATACTCGTCCAGCATTAATGTTGAACTCAGTATTACCAACTGACTCTCGTCAGCATCTTTCATCGTTTCACGTAAACTTTCTTCTGTAGTTTGAGCGAACGAACTCAATGACAGTCCAATGAAAGTAAAAATTAAAGTTAATCTATTCATAGTGGTTGGTTTTGGTTAAAAATCTCTATTAGGGTCGAATTGCTCTAGGTAATCAGCAACTCTACGTACAAACATTCCTCCTAGAGCTCCATCTACAACACGATGGTCGTAAGAGTGAGATAAAAACATTTTGTAACGAATTCCGATAAAATCTC
>CAYLWS010000054.1:0-20376 GCA_964387525.1 uncultured Fluviicola sp. | reverse complement strand
AGCTGTTGTCATTACTGTTACAAATATAGTTAAAACTTTCAATTGTCAAGTTTTTGAATCGTAAAACTTGACAATTACCAAAGAAAAAGGATCAAGATCAAAGGTTATGAAAAAATTGTAGACTAATCTTAACTAACATGATAATGTAGAAAAAATGATAACTCTAAAAAAGAAGCCAACGTTTAAATTTTAAAATAAGAAAAGAGAATGGATCTTAAAAACCAAGCGTTAACGTTAGGATAAAACGTAGAGAATATAAATACTTAAAATAGGTGATTTAGTAGTGACATTATTTAAATCCTCACGAATTTGTCTTAATCTACATTCTTGAAAGAGATGTTTATTAAAAATAATTTACTAAAATCAATTGATCAAAATATATGGGCACAAAAAAACCCTGTAACTCAATGTTCACAGGGTTATATGTGAGCCCGTCAGGATTCGAACCTGAGACCGCCTCCTTAGAAGGGAGGTGCTCTATCCAGCTGAGCTACGAGCCCATCAATAGCAAAAAAAAAGGGGATGATTTCTCATCCCCATTGGTCGGGGTGGCAGGATTCGAACCTGCGACCTCCTCGTCCCAAACGAGGCGCGATGACCGGGCTACGCTACACCCCGAGTATTTGCTATTAATACTCACAAAATTTCAATGTGCAAAAGCAATATATATTGTGATTGCGAGTGCAAAGGTAAGGGTTTTATTCACTTTTACAAAGAAAAACTCAAAAAAAAATGTTTTTTTTTATATAAAAATTTAACCTTTTGTATAACAGTCTTTTATATGGCTTCTTAAAAGTATATGAAACTATTTTTACTAAATAGTAATACAATCCTTTCCAAACAAAAAAAGAAGCCGAAGCTTCCTTTTTTTAATAAATTGCGGAGAGACAGGGATTCGAACCCTGGGTACCCTTTTGAGGTACGCTTATTTAGCAAACAAGTCCTTTCGGCCACTCAGGCATCTCTCCGGAAAATTTAAATATTCAATACATGTAATGAACGGACGACAAAACTAGTAAAAGGATACTATATCAACAACTAAAATTGAAGAAATATTTCATCTTTTTTTTTTTAGTTCAATAAAAAAGAAATAATCTCACTTCCTTTCAATACAAAGAGCAATATCCATATCAAGTGAAGTGGTTGAAAAACAGGTTTATGCACATTAGAAACAATCATTACAGCATAACTCCCCAAAACAATTAAAGGATAATTAAAAATCTCCCCAAACAAGAAAGAAATCGCAAAAAGAGAGGATAACACCAAGCTTAAGGAAGTTTTCTGTCGTAAACTTTGACTTATCGCAAAAAGAATGATGCAGAAAAATGACATGACAGAGAACAAATCTATGATAAAACTATCCATCAAAGATTGCATTGCAACATCAGACAATAGCATTGACCAGAAAACTTGTGATCCAAAAACAGCAAGAATACCAATTAACAGCACCAATAAAGCAGGAAAACCTTGCTCTTTATTCCACCAGAAAAATTGAAATCCAACGATAAGTAAAATAAATTCATTCAACGGCAAAGGAAAAACAAATGAGCCATAAGAGAGGTATATCGACACCGCATAAATCACGAGTGTCAAAACTGTTAGAAAAATGAGTCTGTCTTCTCTTTTCATTACTTATTATTTAAGACCTCGTCCACATATTTAAAAGTCGATAAAACTTCAGGAACTCCATTGACCACAGCAATATCATGTTCAAAGTGAGCACTTGGTTTTCCATCTTCAGTCACAATCGTCCAATGATCATCCAATTGGACCACTTTTTCCGTCCCCATATTAATCATAGGTTCAATTGCTATTGTTAATCCATTCTGAATCTTCTTCCCTCTTCCTCTTCTACCGTAATTAGGAACCTGTGGCTCTTCATGCATCGTTTTACCTAATCCATGTCCAACCAAGTCGCGTACAACTCCATAACCGTTTTTTTCAGCATGATGTTGAATAGCAAACCCAATGTCCCCTATTCTATTTCCAATTTTCGCTTCTGCAATTCCAAGATCCAAACATTCTCTCGTAACTTTGAGTAATTTCTTGATCTCAGGGGAAACCTCACCTACTTCAAACGTAAAAGCATGATCTCCGTAATATCCTTTGTAAATTGATCCACAATCTACAGAAATAATGTCTCCATCTTTCAAAGGAACATCCGTTGGTATCCCATGAACAACTGCTTCGTTTATTGATATACAAAGTGTATTTGGAAAATCATACAATCCTAAAAAACCAGGAATAGCATCTTGAGAACGAATGTAATCTTCTGCAATTCGATCTAATTCTAATGGAGTTACACCAGGTTTAATATGTTTCGCTATTTCACCAAGCGTTCTACTTACAATTTGCGCTGCTTCACGCATAATTTCTATTTCTTCAGGTGTTTTGTAAATTATCATATCTCGATTCAATAAATTCATGGTTGCAAAGATAGTTATAATTGCAATAATTCGCATAAAAAAACCTCAACCTTCTAAAAGAAGATTGAGGTTTTAAAGTATATTTAAATCAGCAATTATGCCAATACTTCTTTTACTTTATCTGCAGCATCTTGCAATTGAACAACAGAAATAACATCCAACCCTGAATCGTCAATTAATTTCTTTGCTTCAACAGCGTTTGTACCTTGCAAACGAACAATTAATGGAACTGGGAAGGTTCCGAAGTTCTGGTATGCATCAACAACACCTTGTGCTACACGATCACAACGAACGATTCCACCAAAGATATTTACTAAAATTGCTTTTACATTTTTATCTTTCAAAATGATATTAAATGCTTTCTCAACACGTTCAGCATCAGCTGTTCCACCTACGTCCAAGAAGTTTGCTGGATTACCACCTGATAATTTAATGATATCCATTGTAGCCATTGCTAAACCAGCTCCGTTTACCATGCAACCAACATTTCCGTCTAATTTCACAAAGTTCAATCCTAACTCATCTGCTTCAACTTCCGTTGGATCTTCTTCTGTCTTATCACGCATTGCTGCATAATCAGGATGTCTGTACAATGCACTTCCATCTAAAGTAACCTTTGCATCAACAGCAATGATTTTATCATCTGAAGTTTTTAATACTGGATTAATCTCAAACATAGAAGCGTCACATCCTTCGTAAGCTGCATACAATGCAAAAACGAATTTTGACATTTGTTTCATTGCTTGTCCAGAAAGACCTAAATTAAAAGCAATTTTACGTGCTTGAAATCCTTGCAATCCAACTTTAGGATTAATTTCTTCTTTAAAAATCAACTCAGGTGTGTTATCAGCAACAGACTCAATGTCCATTCCACCTTCTGTTGAATATATGATTGTATTTCTACTTGTTTCACGATCTAATAATACAGACATGTAAAATTCAGAAGGTTCACTAGCACCAGGATAGTATACATCTTCACAGATTAATACTTTCCCAACACGTTTACCAACACCATTAGTTTGAGCTGTAGTCAAATGTCCTCCTAAGATTCCTTTAACTGTATCTTCAACTTTATCCAAACCTTTTGCTAAAACAACACCGTGCGATCCTGTTTCTTCAACAGTACCTTTTCCACGACCACCTGCATGAATTTGTGCTTTCACAACAAACCATTCAGTTCCCGTTTCCGAAGATAATTCTTTCGCAGTATTTACCGCATCTTCCACTTTGTCAACTACCTTTCCTTCTTGGATAGCAACCCCAAAGCTTTTTAATATTGATTTCCCTTGATATTCGTGTAAATTCATTCTGTCTATATTTTGAATTGTAAAATTAACAGTAATTTTTAAGTATCAAACATAGATGTATTATTTTTTTAGGATTAAATACTCTAGACTATAATGACCTTATATTTTATAAATCCTAAATTACGCTCAGATTAAAATCTTCTCTCTCATTTTCATCAGCCATTCAGTAGCACTGGCTTCATTCTTGAATACTTTAATTCGCATGGAAGGGTTTAGCTTGAAAAAAAAATTCGATTGTAATCTCATACCTAATTTACGAATAATAAATGCTTCTTGGTATTTAAATTTCTCTAAACCTTTATGAGTGGATAAATACTTTTTAACTTCTAAAGAAAATGTACCAAAATACCTGCTAAAATCTGTCAAACAGATAAATTCTTTCCCATTCATAAATCCAATAACAGTTTCTGTTAAATAAGCAATATCTTTAAGAGAGTATTCTTCATCTCCATAAAAAGATATTTGAACAAATTGATTATTAACTAGTTTAGCGTAACATGTTTTGAATTCTAAAATTGTAATAGATTCAAATTTCATACTACAATTATACTTATTAATAATGAGAAAAGAAAATTAACCTCTTTTTTGTTTTTTATGATAGGTCTTATCACCACGTGTCTGTGATTTACTATATTTCTGCTTAATTTTACGATTGTAAGATCCGCCAAGATTTGTTTTACTGTTTTTCTCTTTCTTTTCATGAAAAGCAGCTCCTACTCCACCAAGACTTACATTTGAGTTTCTATTCAAACTATTAGCCCCCATCCCTTCATCAGGCATTTCCTCTGGAGTTAATTCTTTTGAAATTTCAACTTCTGTAGGGAAAACTTCGTTTGGAATTTTATAATCCATTAAGTTTTCAATTGAATTTAAAAACTCAACTTCATTTTTTGTATAGAATGTAATTGAATTTCCTGTTTTATCAGCCCGACCTGTTCTACCTATTCTATGCATGTAATTCTCGGGAAAATTCGGCACATCAAAGTTAATCACATGAGAAATTTTCTCCAAATCCAATCCACGAGCCATCACATCCGTTGATACTAGGATACGATTAATATCATTGTCAAATTCTTCGATAGAACGAATACGGTAATTTTGAGATTTATTGGAATGAATTACACTCACATCATCTGCGAAACGTAAAGAAATTGTTTCAAAAATTCGATCGGCACTTCTTTTATTTGATGTAAAGACCAGTACTTTTTTAAATACGTCTTTCTCTTTCAAAAGATGTTTCAATAAATTTACTTTCGTGTAAAAATTCTCTACAGGAAAAGCAATTTGACTTATATTATCCAATGGTGTTCCACTGACTGCAATTGAAATTTTTTCTGGCTGAATAAAAGATTCATCAATAAGCTGAGATACATCATCAGTCATCGTTGCAGAAAACATTATATTCTGTCTTTTTTCAGGTAATAATTCAAAAATATTATTTATTTGATGTCTAAATCCTAGATCTAACATTACATCAACCTCATCAATAACTAATTTTTTTACGGCTTTTAATTGCAAAGAATTGGCTAGTACAAGATCGTACAAACGGCCTGGCGTTGCAACAATAATATCTTGGCCTTGCAAAACTTTTTGTGCTTGAGTATTAATATTTGTTCCTCCATACACTCCCAAAACACGTAGAGACATATATTTTGCAAAATCCTCAATTCTATCCACAACTTGAAGCACCAATTCTCTTGTAGGAACAATGACTAAAATTCGAGGATTAATTTGTTTCGAAAATTTATGTTGATGCAACAATGGTAACATGTAAGCCAACGTCTTCCCTGTTCCAGTTTGAGCAATTCCAACCATATCCTTACCTGAAAGGATAACGGAATAAGTTTGATCTTGGACTGGTGTCGGTTGATCGAAACCTAAATCATCCATTGCATTCTTTAACTGTTTCGTTAAATTAAAATCACTAAAACTACTCATTGAACTATATTTTGCACAAAGGTACTCATTTTAGAGGATTGTGAATCGGATATTAGAAATGAGCAGAAGAAAATTAAATTAATGAAGCAATAAAGAGTGTCATTTTAAAATGCTGTTCATCTTTTAAAACCATAATTTATACGTTACATCCGGAAAGAATCCTCGTTGATACGTTGTTCCAATCATTCCTGAGGCAGCGTTATAGCCTTTTAAGAATACATTTTTCTGACCGGTGATATTCTGTAAATCGACAGAGAATAAATGCGATATTTTTTTCTGATCCATTCTGAATGTAATCTTAAAATCCATTCTAAAATAATCTGGGTTTTGGTCAGAAAAAGCTAGATCATCGAGATACACTGCTGAACCGTTCGCTTGTGATGCTGCTAAATCGATTGGAGTTTGCCTTCTTCCTCCCGCATACGTTACTTTAAAATCAAAACCAAGTGTTTGTCTCTTCCCTACTTTAAATTCCTTCCCACCTAATGCGTTAACAACATAAGATGAGTTGAAAGCTGTATTTCTCCATACCTTATCGCTTCCTTGGTATTTTGATTCAAAAACAGACGCTGTTAACAAATAATAATATCCTTTATCATAGAATTTTTCCAATGTTAATTCTATTCCATAATTATATCCCAAACCGTTATTGATTAATCCTGTACGAGATAATTCTGCAAAACCTGCCCCTTGATTTAACGTTGAAAAAGAAGAAGCGAAAGTATCAACGGGTACATTGTAAATGTGCTGGTAATAAATTTCAGATTTTAAATGAAGGTTTTTACCTATTCCCCAATCATGCCCAATAACAGAATGTATCGATTTTGTGAAATCCAGATCTTTATTTGGGAGTGTTGCTTCTCCATTGACTATTTCTTCGTAAAAATAAGTTGGAATTCGTTGCATTTGACTGTGCATTCCCGCACCAATGGTTAAACTTTGATTTTCTACAAATTGATATTTTAATCCAACCCTAGGCTCAACAGCATTTGAATTATTCAACAATAAATGTTGTGAATGAACCCCTAAATTCAACGTCAATAAATTACTGAAACGATGTTGCCAAAGAAGATACGACTGAATCAGGTCAGTTCCTCCAGAATAATCACTCGATTTTTTGTATGAATTCCCTGTCTTGATTGAATCAATAATTTCAAAAGAGAAATGGTCATAAATCACCCCAACCGTAGCCGTATTTTTAGCATTAAATTTCCGATTGACTTTGTAATTCACTGAAATTTTATTTTGCTTATCTTTTTGTAAATAATAGCGTTGGTAATTCGAATTAATCAATGTATCGATATCAATTCCTCCTTGTGTAGAATTAACAGAAACCACCAATTTTGAGAGTGTATTTTTGTTGAAAAAATAACGGTGAGACAATCCGATGATTCCTGTCCTAGAATTGACATTTGATTTTGTGTTTGGAAAGAAGTAAAGGTTATCTGTTTCCAAAGAATCGGTAACTGATTCAATGTAACTAATTCCTCCAATTCCAAAAAGAGAAAAACGACCTGCTTTTTCGGTTGGTAAATCTATTTTAAATGTCAAATCTTGGTATTGCGGAACTGCGGCTCCTGTACCTAAGTCAATCCCAATCGCACTCATTACTGCGAGAGTTGAATAACGATAATTGAAAATATACGATGCGCGCTTTCCTTTTTTAAATGGACCTTCTGCTCCAAATTCAAAACCATTGAACCCAACTTGAGCGATGTATTCTCTTTTGGTATGATTCCCATTTCTCAACTGCAAGTCAAACACTCCCGAAAGTGCGTTCCCATAATCTGCACTCCATGCACTTGTCATGAAGTCAGAATTGGCTAAATTATTCAAATTCAACATACTTATTGGCCCACCTGTTGAACCTAAAGTTGAGAAATGATTAGGACTTGGAATATCTATCCCTTCCAATCGCCACAAAACACCTGTTGGAGAATTTCCTCGAATAACAATGTCGTTTCGTGCATCATTAGCACCACTCACTCCTGCATAATTCTGAGCCATTCTAGCCGGATCTTGTAGAGAACCTGCATATTTAGCAGCATCAGCAACAGAAATAGTTCTAGCACTCACTGTTGACATTTTATTGATCAACTCTCCATTCTTTTTTCCGCCATCTACAATGACCTCATCCATTTCATTGATATGCTCCGTTAACTGTACGTTAACAGACAATTCTTTTCCAATAATCACCTTTAAATTTGGCAACAACAGTTTTTCATATCCAGGGTAAGAAACTTCGATTGTTTGTCGACCTAATGGAACATTCTCCAATCTAAATTCACCAAAAACATCTGTCAATGTTCTAATAATGGTGTCTTGATTTATCAAAACAACTTTAGCACCTGGAATTGGCCCTTGTGATTGCTGATCGGTTACAACTCCTTTAATGGTTTGTGAAAAAGAAACCATTGAAATTGCTAAAAAAGCAAGTAGAATTATGTTTTTCATACTAAAAAAATTATCTAAAAAAAAACCGCACAAAACATGTGCGGTTCAATATTATTTTAAGTCAAAAAGATTAATCTTCTTTTTTCTCTTCTGTAGAATCTTCGCTTTCTTTTGCTTCTTCAGCAGCCTCAGCAGCTTCTTCAGCCTCAAGTGCAGCTTTCTCTGCAGCTTCTCTTGCTTTCTTCTCTTCTAAATTAACAATTTTAACCTGAACGGCGTTCATACCTTTCATACCTCTTTCGAGTTCAAAGTTAACCAAATCATTTTCTTTAATTTCTTCCAATAATCCATTCACATGGACAAAGAATTTCTCTTCAGTTCCTGTTTCTTTAATGAAACCATAACCTTTAGAGTCGTTAAAGAAAACAACACGACCTTCTCTACCTGCAGTTTGAGGAATTTCAGTTCTTTTAGGTACGCCAATTTCAATATTCTCGGCTTTAATTTCTTTTTTCTTTACGTTTTCATCTGGCGGAGTATCAGAAATATTTCCAAATTCATCCACGTATGCCAACATACTTTCCAAAGAACCACCGTCAGAGTTAGCTTTACGCTCTTCTCTTTTCATAGCTTTGTCCTTACGTTTCTTTAAACGTTTCTTCTCTTTTTCCTTTTTACTAAATGTTTCTTGCGATCTAGCCATTCAACTAATATGTGTTTATAATCAATTCATATAGAATCAATTATGTAATTTGAAGCGTATTTATATTATTCTTAATTGTAATAACATTAAAATTGAATAAGGGTTACACCACATAACCTAGCCGCAAAGATACTATAATAATAGAATTTATATTGATTCTATTAAAATAGATTAAAAGTAAAATAATAGAAAGTGCCTGATTCTTTTTTCTCAAGGGTATATTTCCCATCTAATTGTTCTGTGAAAATTTCAATTAAAGAAGTTCCAAAATGATCACTTTGAGGATTATTAAACCATACGCCATTGTCAGAATAATTTAGCGAAATATTACGCTCATTTATTAGGCAATCAATTTTGATTATACCTTTTTCAGTGTCGAGGAAGCCATATTTAATACTATTGGTCAACAACTCGTTTAATATTAATGCAACAGGTACAAGTGTATCTAAAGATGTATCTCCATTTGAAGCATGAATTTCAAGTTTTATCTTTTGATCTTTTGAAAAATTAAGAATAACATCATTCGCTAATGAGTGAATATAATCCTTCATGTTAACGTTGTTGATATTTTTTGATTTATAAATTTTATCATGAATAAGCGCGATACTTCTTACTCTATTCATAGCATCAGATAGAACTTGTTTCGTTTTTTGATCATTGAGTGCATTTCTTTGAAGACTCATTAAACTCGTAATAATTTGTAGGTTATTTTTTACTCTGTGGTGAATCTCTTGTAGAAGAATTTTCTTCTCATTATCTTGTTTCTTAATTAAAGTCAACGTTTTTTTCAAGTCAATTTCTTTACTTTTCCTCAAGAAAACTTCTTTTCTCAATTTATTATTCCAATAAAAAAGGAAAAGGAAGATTAGTCCAAAAATTACAGCTAATATTAATATCCATTTGATTATAAAATCCCAATCAACTCCGTATTCAAAATTTATATCTATCCATTTACTTCGAATAACTAATCTTTCCTCCGTAGAAATAGACTGAAAAACTTTATTCGAAATATCTCTAAAAATCTTCCAATCTTTTGTAACAGCTAGAGCAATTCCATTGGTTTTATAATTTGTTGGGGCTGCAACTTTTAAATTGGTAAAACCGCTATTATTAATATGATAACTTACGACACCTAGATTTCCTACAAAAGCTTCTACTTCTCCATAACTCAAGGCTTCAAGACAAGCTTTTACACTTTCTTTTTTTTCTATTAAAATCTGAGGAAATTTAGTTGTTATTAATTCAGCCGTATAATAACTGAATGGTAGAGCTATTTTTTTTCCATTAAAATCTGATAAATCACTGATAAATTGATAATCTTTTCTTGTTACAATCACAAGAGGGTCGTTAATATAAACATCTGTAAACTCTAAAAAACTTTCTCTTTCAGGAGTCTTAGCACAACAAGGAACAATATGTATTGTACCATTACGAAGACCATCCAGAGATTCTTCCCAAGAAACACCAGGAATTGGCTGCATATCAATTCCCGTTTTCTCTTCTAGAATGTGAACATAATCACCTACAATCCCGCTATATTGACCATTTTCATATATTTCATATGGCTCCCAATTGGATTCATAACCAAATTCAATAATCGGATGATTTTTAATCCAAGTCTTTTCTTCATCTGTAAAACCAACCTCTTGTGCGTGAACACAAAAAGAAAAAACAAACAAAAGAAAAACAAAGATTCTATTCATTAACTTGTGGTTTTATATTAAGGAAAATTAATGATAATTTCTTAGAATAGCAACTCTGTTTTCTCACTAATCAAGAATCTCTTGAACCCTTCCGACTTGTCGATCTTCAAGCCGGACTTTAATCCCATGTGGATGAAAGGAGGAATTCGTAAGGATATTTTTCACATTCCCTTCTGTCAACTCCCCAGTTCTTTGATCTTTTTTTAAAACGATAGCTACAAAGCCTCCAATTTCAATGTCCTCTCTCTTACGATGATCCATGTTGTTATTTTTAGTCAAAAAAAACTCCCAATTCGATGAATTGGGAGTTTAAAATAGTTTATATGAAGACTAAGCTTCTTCTTTTGCACAACAAGGTTTTGTACAATCTTCTTTACATTCTTCTTTTTCTTCAGCAGTACAACCTTCACCACAATTACCTTCGCAGTCTTCTTTACAAGCCTCTTTGTCTTCAGACTCACATGTAGATGAACATTCGTGCTCACCTTCTTCAGAATGCGCACAAGCTTCTTTTTCTTCTTCAGAACAACATTTTTCACCTTCAGAGTGATCACAAGTTGCTTCATCAGAATGGTCAGCAACATCATGGTCATGCATTTCAGTAGTTGCAGCATCAGTCATTTCTTCAGATTCTACATTTTCAGTAGAACAAGCTACTAGACCAATTGCCAAAACAGCTGGCAAGATAAATTTTAATACTTTCATTTTTAACAATTTAGTTTATTTGAATGCACAAAATACAAAATTGAATTGACAAACACGAAAAATGATTTTTAAAATTGCTGAACGGTTAAATAATTGGATAATTGGTATATACTTTCCCCTACTCAATCAAAGATAGTCTTATGTTCATTGAGAATAAATGAATACGTTATTCAAGAAAACCATTTATCATTCAGTAACTGAATTAATTTTGAAGAAGTCATGTTGAAATACCTTTTTGTTCTATATCCTATCACCCAAGTTATCCCTTTAATAGCATTGGTTAAAAATATTTCATCAGCAACTAGGAGATTCTGCGGAGAGATGTTACACTCATAAACCTTTATTCCATTTGCGATTGCAAGGTTAATTATTTGCATTCTCATCGTTCCAGCCAAACAACCTTCTTCCAACCCAGGAGTATATAAAACACCATTACTTACAACAAATAAATTTGAAGAAGTGCTTTCGATGATTCCACCAGTATCATTGGTCAATAAATAATCATCTAATCCATTCTCTTTTGCCGAAATAGATGCGATAATATATATTAAAGCATTCTTAGTCTTAAAATTTGAAAGCTTCGATTTATTTTTTTTTATCTCCGTATAGACATCTAGCTCTATCCCTTTCTGATTCAATTCAAAACGGCTCACTTCTAGCGGATATACTTCGATGTAGAATTCTACTTCGTTTGTATCTGGTTTAAAAGTACCTCCACTCGATCGATCCAAAGATATTCTACATTTTCCTCCGCCTTTAATTCCAGATTTCTCTAGAAGTTCAATAATTCTTTTCTCAAAAAAATCAACCGTATAAAACGATGGTGGTCGCATTTTAATCACTTTAGCTCCCTCTAGCATTCTAGAAATATGATTTTCTAAATTAATTGGTTTTCCATGAATAATTCGAACACTTTCAAACACACCGTCTCCATACAAATAAGATCGATTCCCCGTTTTTATTGTCGCTCCTTCATTAGGAATTATTTCATCATTACAATTAACATATATCATAATCAAAATATTGCTTCGATAAATTCTTTTCCTTTATCGACGTTAATAATCAATACATACAATACACCAAAAATTGCCCCCCCTATATGTGCATCATGTGCTATACCTGATTGTCCTTTTTTGTCTGCATAAAACTCATACAACAAATACAAAGGGCCAAAAATGTACGCTTTGATTGGAATTGGAATAAATAATAAATTCAACTCCATTGTCGGATACCAAATGATTGCTGCAAAAATTACAGCAGACACGGCTCCAGATGCGCCAAGAGAACGGTAGTTTGGATTGTCTTGATTACGGACATAAGGAATTAAAGTTGCAAATAATCCTCCAAAAAAATAGATTACAAAGAAATGAGATTGTCCCTGGAAATTTCCATACGTTGAAATAAGTCCATAATTTAAAAGTGCGTCACCTAAAAAATACAACGAAAACATATTAAAGAATAGATGACCATAATCTGCATGAACGAATATATGGGTAATCATTCTTACGTAATTCTTATTGTGTTTACAATCATAAGGAATGTATAATGTTTTATCCATCAACGACTTATTATTGAAAGCCATGTAGGAAATAATCACAGTGACTAAAATTATAATTGTTAAAATTGAAATTTCCATAGAATCATTTAGTATATTTACGTATTCAAACCTAAGCCAATATAAGAATTTGAAACTAATGCACACGAAAGCTACCCTAATTTTCTTTATTTTATTGAGCCTATTCTCTTGTACAACAGAAACGGTTGAAGAAGTTATTTTACCTTTTGAACAACAAAACATAAGCGTTAACGAAAAGATTAAGCAAGCAATTACGCTAGATTACCTGCAAGAGAATGGTTTTCCTGATTCTAGTTTTCAATATTTAACTCAATTTTATTCTGAAAGGGATTTCTCTCCTAAATGGGTCAATGATTCAATGTTGACATCCATCGGTATTCAAATCAAAGAAAAACTAGAATTGCCTTTTTCTTTTGCACTCCCAGCAAAACGAATTCCTCATTACACTACAACAAATTACATTCAGGATGAATTAATGTTGACACTTTCTGTTGCACAAATGGTTTACGACTTAGACAGTGGCGTCATCGATTTCGAAAATAAACTTGTGAAAGAGAAACACTTTATCCCTACAGAAAGGTTGAATAAAATTACATTTAATAACGAAGAGGATATTCGTTTACAATTTCTACAATTTGGTCCACAAGATTCATCTTATCAACTCATAGGGAAAGGTCTGGTAGAAATGATTGATTCAATCATTTTAGACACTTCTATTTTTAATATAGTTTCTATCAAATATGACACACTAGATGCAGAATCAAAGACAAGTAACGCTTTAATTTCAAAAGGATACCTCAACAACACCACAAACGACAGTTCTACTTTTTCCAACGCGCTTGGTAAATTCCAATTAGACAATGCATTAAAACCAGATGCTGTCATTGGTAAATACACTTCATTTGCTTTAAATGAAAGCACTTTCCATAAAGTTGAACGTATTCTTTTAGCAATGGACAAAATTAGAAGTCGTAAAAAAAGACCTTCCCGCTATTTGAGAATCAATATTCCAGAATATAAATTACGTTATTTCATCAACGATAGTTTAAAATCTGAGCACAATATTGTCGTAGGAAAAACAGATCATCAAACTCCAGAGTTGACAGCTAAATTGCGTAAAATTGTTGTTTATCCTTACTGGAATGTTCCTTATTCAATTTCTAGTAAAGAAATTCTACCTCACTTAAAAAGAGATCCTGTTTATTTAGAGAAACACAATTATGTTTTATTAAGAAAAGACTCAATTGTTGATCCTTATGGGGTTAATTGGAAGCAAATTAGACAGAATGCGTTTCCTTATAGAGTTCGTCAAGAACCAGGACCAAGAAATAGTTTAGGAATTATTAAATTTGACTTTTACAATACTGAAAGTGTTTATTTCCATGACACTCCTTCAAAATCTCTTTTCGGAGTTGATGTAAGGGCTTATTCTCACGGTTGCATGCGTACGCAAAACCCTATAGATCTTGCTAAGGTTATCCTTGAAAGAGATGAAAACAGAAATAAAATCAATGAAATGACACCGGACTCACTTGATTCACTTTATAGTTTAGACACAATTGCAAATCTTGAAATAAAACTACTTAAACCTATCCCTATTTTTATTGAATATCAAAGTGTTGTCCGAGAAGGAGAACGAATGAAAATTTACATTGACATTTATGGTCGGGATGAAGAGTATTTAAAGCTAATTCGTGAATAATTTTCATTACTTTTGTTGCAAATAAAACAACAAAATGAAACATTTAATTGCCCCTTCAGTTCTTTCTTGCGACTTTGCTAACATTCAAAGAGATGTTGAAATGATTAACAATTCAGAAGCTGACTGGTTTCATATTGATGTAATGGACGGTGTATTTGTTCCAAACATTTCTTTTGGCTTCCCTGTTTTAAAAGCAATTAAGAAACATGCTAAGAAAACCATTGATGTTCATTTAATGATTGTTAACCCTGATCAATACGTTGAAGAATTTGCCAAATCTGGTGCAGATGTTTTAACAGTTCATTACGAAGCTTGTCCTCATTTACACAGAACAATTCAATTGATTCATTCTTTCGGAATGAAAGCAGCAGTGGCATTAAACCCACATACCAATGTAAGTGTTTTAGAAAACGTGATCGAAGATTTAGACATGGTATTGATTATGTCTGTTAATCCTGGTTTTGGCGGGCAAAAATTCATTGAAGGCGCTATAAACAAGGTGAAACAAACAAAAGTTTTAATTGATAGCACTAATTCAAATGCAATTATTGAAGTTGATGGCGGAGTCAACCTTGAAACTGGAAAAAGATTAATTGATGCAGGTGCAAGTGTATTGGTAGCTGGAAGTTTTGTTTTCAATTCTCCCAATCCTACCGAAACAATTACGCAATTAAAGAAAATGTAAGTTTAGATTAATTCCAAAAAGAAAGGAACTATTGATTCTGGAATATTTGTTTTCTCAAGAATTCCATCTTTATAATAGTATTTTGATTTATGTCCATTCTTAGGATTTGTCATTTCATAGACATGATTACCTAAACTCTTGATTGGCTTCATAATATCGTCTATTTCTGAATAAATCCATTTATGACCTACAGGTTCAGTCATGTACATCATAGCTTCAGAAAATTTAATTTTCATGAATTTTTTTGTTTGATGACCGTCTACTGTTAAGAGGTAATGGTCTCCTTTGTTCTCCGTAATACTCGTAGAATGAACATGTCCGTTTACGTAAGTCGTTACAGAACTATAATGTAAATTTCCATTTTGAAAAACAGAATTTAACTTATACATCAAACCAACCTCAACAACAACTTTAACTTTCATTTGGCTGACAACCTCAATGTGTTTTGTGCCATCAATATTTGTTTCATGCATTATCAAAGAACCAATACTCTCCCCTTTTGATGAAATTTTATATTTCTTTGCTTGACCAAAAGTCAAGGTTGAAATAAAAACGAGTGCAATTGTAATTATAATACTTTTCATATTGTTATTTTTTATAAAGGTAAATATTTTATTCAAATTTGTATATTGCAACAATTCATTTTTTTCAACGTTAAAACAAAGTATGAATATAATCTCTTTATTTCTCTTTATTTTCTTTTCTTTTTCAATTGCAGCTCAGGAAGTTAACTTATCAATAGAAGAAGATACTTTAGTTCAACTTTTAGAGAACTTAAGAAGTGCAGAAAATAACGCTCAAAAAAAAGAAGCTAACCTCATTTTCAAAACCAAATTTAAGGCTGTTCTTCAGAATAAAGGAGCACTTATATATCCTTTTGAGAAACTTACTACCGTTGGTGTAATCAATAGCTCCGATGAATTAATCCGAATTATTAACTGGAACATCGAACAAGATGATTTTAGTCAGAAATACACTTGTTTTGTTTTACATTTTGACAAGAGAAAGAAGAAATACAACGTCACAGAGCTGAAAGACATGAGCTTCGGAATGCCCAATCAACCAACAGAAATTCTAACTTCTGAAAATTGGTATGGAGCATTGTATTACAAAATTATTCCCGTAAAAAAAGGAAGTAGAACACTATACACTGTTTTAGGCTGGGATTATTATTCCAACATGAGTCAGGTAAAATTGATTGATGTGATTTATTTTTCAGGTAAAATTGTAAAATTTGGTTCGCCTATTTTTAAACAAGGCAAAACAACATCCAAAAGAGTTTTTTTTGAACATTCAAAGAAAACAAGTATGTCTTTAAAGTATGAAGAAGATAGAGGTCGAATAATTTTTGACCACCTTTCTCCTGAATCTCCTTCTATGAAAAATTTTCGATCTTTTTACGTGCCTGATTTATCGTACGATGCATTTTTCTTTCAAAAAGGAAAATGGGTATTGCGTGAAGACGTAATCGGTGTGAACAAAGGTAATGGTAAGAAAAAACAAACCGTTTACGTGATGAACGAAAAAACGGGGGAAGTGGAAGAAGTGGAAATAAAAACAGAATGGGAGAATCCTTCAGACCCAAACGCTCCTGTTAGTGGTAATGAACATGTAGCAGTTACTCCTGAAACTGAATCAGACGAAAAAGACACAAAGAAAAACAACGCGCCGAAAGTCAATAAAAAAGATAAACGAGACCCTAGCAACCCTTCTTTTTATGATGACATCAACAAGAAAAAGAAGAAGCGTAGAAAAAAACGAAATTAATAAACGTCATTTGAATTTTCATTCAAAATATCATTTTATACATTCTCAATCAACTAAAGTCATTTTATAATCCTTTTTTTATATATTTAGAATCAACGAAATCAATTCTATGAGCAAAAATTTATACATCGTACCCTATGATTTTACCTCAGTGACAGCTAAGGCTGTTGAATATGCTTTATTTCTTGGAAGAAAAGTATCTACTGAAATTCGTTTAGTTCATATTGCTAAAGATAAAGCAACAGCCATTTCTAAAGTGAAAGAACTTGAGAATGTTAAAAACAAACTAGAAATCCCTGCTGGTTTATTAGTCACTACCCACGTTAGTGTAGGAGATATCTTTGTAGACATTGGGCGAATCGCAACCGAACTGAACGCACAATTAATCATAATGGGCACCCATGGATTAAAAGGCAAGCAATATTTATTTGGTGGAAATGCAATGAAGATTCTAAAAAGCGTGAACACTCCATTTCTTATCGTGCAAGATTCTTCTGAAATTAAAGAAATCTCAGGATTACTTGTCCCAATTGATTTAACCAAAGAAAGTATGCAAATCATCAGTATTGCTGGTGACATGTCAAATATTCTTAAAGCAAAGGTCAATGTAATCACAGAAAAGCAATCTGACGATATGTTGAAAGTTCGAATCAAAAATCGCTTAGGGATTGTTAAATCTGAATACGAAGACAGAGGAATCAGTGCTAACATTGAATATGTCCCACATAAAGGTGCATATGACGCTAAAATAATTGATTATTCTTTGAAAAATGACATTGGTTTAATTGCAATAGCTTACCATTCTGAAAGTTTATTCCCACAATTTGATAACTTTGCACAAAAATTAATTACAAACAAGCCCGCGATACCTGTTTTAATTGTAAATTCTAAATTGGCGTCGGCACTCTATTTTTAAATATGAATATCGGAGAATTTAACGAATTAACAGTACTAAGATTTACTTCAGTTGGTGCTTATTTAGGTGATGATCAAGACAATGACGTTTTATTGCCAAACAAATATTTGAACGAAGATTTAGAAATTGATGACAAAATCAATGTCTTTATCTACCGTGATTCTGAAGATCGAGCAGTAGCAACTACTGAAATTCCAAAAATAGAGATGAATGGCTATGCTTACTTAAAAGTTACTGCTGTCAACCATTTTGGAGCTTTTGCTGATTGGGGTTTAGAAAAAGAATTGATGATTCCTTTTAAAGAACAATATTTAAAACTAGAAGAAGGAAACTACTATTTAACTCACCTTGCACTCGACGAAAGTACGGACAGAGTTTACGGATCAACGAAGACAAATCGCTATTTACAAGATTGTGAAGAAACTTTTGAAGCAGACACCGAAGTTGAAATCATGGTTTGTGAACGAACTGAACTTGGTGTAAAAGTCATTGTAAATGGTAAATACAGCGGTTTAATTTTTAGAAGCGACATAAGTAGACCTTTAAGAAGAGGACAAAAAACAATTGGTTTTGTTTCCAACGTTCGAGAAGATGGAAAAATAGATGTTCGCTTAGATAAAGTTGGTTTGGATAAGGTATTAAATTCTGTTGATCAATTACTCGAAAAATTAAGAGCAGATGGAGAAATTCCACTTTCTGATAAAAGCAATCCTGATGATATTCGAGAATTGGTTGGAATGAGTAAAAAAACATTCAAACAAGCTGTCGGTAAACTATACAAACAACGTTTGATTGAACTTGGTGATGGAAAAATCACTTTAGTTAAGTAATTCAATCTTGAAGTTTTTCAGAAACATTTTTTTAATTCTATTTATTCTCGGATTTTTTGTTGCAATATTTTCTATACCTTCAGAAGAAGATAATATAGAGTTTAGCGATGATGATTCTGGTTATTCTGATAAAAATTGTCCTGAAATACAGCTTTCAAACGCAAACAATAGAATTAGCTCACGTTCTTGGGTAAATTATGACTACACAAAATTCTGTCTTCAATATGTAACCGAGAAAAAAAAGGTGGAAGAAGCGGAAAGTTATCGAAATAGATACCAAGATTTGGTGAGTCAAACTGATTTACAATTTTGGGGAACTCTTTACCATAAATTATATCAACTCAATCGAACTGAAATAAATTCAATTGCGGACTCTCTCATTCATCTTAAGAATGAACAGAATCTAGACAGGAATGAGTTTGCAAACATGGTCGTTTCTTTTGTTCAAGACATTCCTTATGTATACATTTTAGACAAAAATCGGTGTGAAGATCAAGATTTGAGTCAAGGAAATTGTGTAACAAATAAAAGATTCGGCATCCTCTCTCCCATTGAGTTTTTGCATTCTTTAAACGGAGATTGCGACACTCGTACAGTTTTATTGTACTCTTTATTTAAAGCACTTCACTATTCTCCCAGAATTGCCATCAGTTTCGAATATGCGCATTCTGTTTTACTCTTAGATGTACAATCTTCAGGAGATTACATTACAGAATACGGAGTGAAATATTTTTTCTGGGAAACAACAGTTACAGGTTGGCAGGCAGGAATATTACCTCCAAGCTGTAACGATATTAATAAATGGACCATCGTTTTAAAATAAAAAATCATTAACATGAATGAAAATATAGCCTTATTAGGATTTGTAGAAATTATAAGCTCTTTGAGTTGTGGAATCGCGATTCTATTCATCACTTACAGAATTCTTCGTGTCTTTGCTAAAAAAAGACTCCAATTAGAAGAAAGTAATTTAGCCTACAACATATTAACAGCCGGAGTATTATTATCCGTCGGAACAATCGTAAGCGGAGTAATCCAACCAATTCTAGATTCATTTAGAATTCTCAGTCAAACTAGTATCGAAAAATCTGATTTAATCCTCCAATTCTTAGCTTATGGTGGACTTTACATTCTAATTGCTTTTGTATCTGCACTACTTATCGTATTTATTGGAATGTACATATACGCCAACATGACCTCATTGAGTGAGTTAGAAGAATTGAAAAAAAACAACATCGGAGTTGCAATCGTTTTGGTTACCATTATATTTACTTTATCTTTAATGACCAGTAATGGAATTATCTTAATCATTGAATCCATCATTCCTTACCCTGACTTACCCGTAAATATTCATTAATGAAAAACATAACCTTTTACGCAATTGTATTAACGATCTTACTGTTTTCTTCTCTTTTCTTGCCGTATTCTCACCATGACATATACGCTAAGTCTTCTTTCTTTTTAATACGAGGAGTATTAAACGAAGCAGGAATTATCACCAATGGTTTTGAATCATGGATAACAATTGCCGTTTTATTATGGAGCGCTGCAATAACTCTTGTAGTTTCAATTTCTCAATCGACTGTAAATGCCATTATGGCCTTGTTGTTTTCTGCTGGCTTAGCGATTCACATGACACTTATACTCATCATGTTAACGGCTCATTTCACTATTGGAGCAGGTAACTATATATAACAAAGTAATTGAATCTCCCTATGTAATAG
>CAYLWS010000053.1:0-22181 GCA_964387525.1 uncultured Fluviicola sp. | reverse complement strand
TGCTGATACTTTGTTTTTCACTAAAAGAAACGTAATTTTGTAGCCGCTTTTTGCAAGACACATCATGATAGATAAAGAACTTTACGAGGCTAAAACCTTATATCCATTTCAAGAAAAAACGATTCTAACCATCCTGGATGAAATAGAGTCTAATGGGCAGGATTTCAACCTGTTATTCCAACTTCCTACGGGGGGAGGAAAGACGGTTATTTTTTCAGAAATAGCGAAACGCTATATTGAAAAGACGAAGAAAAAGGTTTTAATTTTAACGCATAGAATTGAACTTTCTGTTCAGACTTCAAAACAACTGTCAGCAATTGCAGTTGCAAATAAAGTAATAAACAGTGAAGTAAAGGAAATTCCTGACCAGGAAGAGTACAGTTGTTTCATAGCAATGGTTGAGACACTAAACAATCGTTTAAATGATGATGAAAATTTCATAACGAATGTTGGGTTAGTCATTGTCGATGAAGCACATTACAACAGTTTTAGAAAAATATTTCAGTTTTACAAACAAGCAAATATTTTAGGCGTTACAGCTACACCTTTAAGTAGTAATAAAGCATTACCATTAAATGATAATTACGACAAACTACTTGTTGGTGAGAGTATTAAATCCTTAATTGAAAGCAGCTATTTAGCTGATGCTGAATCATACACGTACGACGTTAATTTACATGGACTTAAAATCGGTTCGAATGGAGATTTTACTGTCAGTAGTTCTGATGTTGTTTATGGGAATTATTTTATGCAAGAAAAATTACTCTTTGCATACGAAGAAGTTGCAATTGGTAACAAAACATTGATTTTTAATTCAGGAATAGAGACTTCAATTAGAGTCGAGGAGACGTTCAAGAAAAGAGGATATAAGATACGACACCTTGACTCTACCTTTAGTGATAAAGATAGAAAAGATGTTTTAAGATGGTTCAAAGTAACCGATGATGCAATTTTAACTTCTGTAGGGATTTTAACAACTGGTTTTGATGAACCAACTGTTCGTACAATTATCCTGAATAGAGCAACAAGGTCATTGACACTTTACCATCAAATGATTGGTCGTGGTTCAAGGAAATTACCCAACAAAGATCAATTTAAGCTAATTGATTTAGGGAATAATGTTCGACGATTTGGTATTTGGCAAGATTACATTAACTGGCAAGATGCGTTTAAATTTCCAGACCGCTTCTTAGAAGCAAGACTTAGTGAAGTTGAGGATGTAGAGTTTGAAGCTGCGTTTGAATACCCAAGAGGCACTGGAGATGTCATTGATGTAGAAAAATTAGATTCTTTTAATATAAAAGAAGTATACTACGAATGCATTGATAGCGGTTTGAAAGGTAAGGATGCTGTTGAACGCTCTATGAATAATCACTTTGAAGTTATACGAGATGCTGCTGAAGATTACTATCATGGATTAGAGCTGATAGGTTCTTTAGGGACACATATAGAACATCGACTAAAGCATTACACAAAATGTATTACGAAAAGTACTCCAAATTATTATAAATATTTGATGGAAACATATTTACGTCAACTAAGACAAAAGCTTAGAGCAGTTCTAGATGATGAATAATTAGAATAAACTAAATAAAAAAAGATGACTATTCAGTCATCTTTTTTATTTAGTACTTAGTAGTTTAATAGGTTAATGAAATTTCTGTAGTGTCAAAAGCAGTTGTAATTGCTGATTTATAACCGGGAAATGATCCGTTAAGAAAAGTATAGGCATAAGTTGTGTTTCCATCATTTATACAATATATTGTAGTATCAACAGCCCCATGAAGTGTACGTTCTCCACCTGGACAGCAAAGAGCACATCCTTGTTTACCTTCCGATTGGGTATATTTTAAAATGTCTGCCGCAGAAGGTGATTGATTAATAAATCTAAGCTTTACCCATGACATTGCGGTTGTTGAGTAATTACGAATGTTATCATTTTCAATACTTAAATCTGAGAAATTAATCAATTGATCAATTTCGAAATAAAGATTTTTTGAAATAATTATTTTGTAGCTCTCAGCAGAGTTTCGAGGGAAAGTAAAAGAATAAGAACCATTTCCGTCCGTCGAAGTAGAACCAACGACATCATAAGAAGAGTTTCCTGCAATTTTTTCATATAATGTAACACTAGCTCCATTCATAGGAATGGAGTAGGTCGCATCTGTTAATGTTCCTTTTAAAGTGAAATCTGCTTTCCCTTTCTTTTTACAAGAAAATAATGCAATTCCAAGAATAAGTGTAAAATAAATGTACTTCATAGTATGTAAAAATAATTAAAATACTTCAGATTATCGGTGTGTTCCATTTATAATTCCTTTGTTTTTCGATTAATGTGTACGTCTGATCTAGTAAATAGTTATTAACATTTATTGTGAATGTTAAATGATTTTATATTTTTGTTGCTTTAATTATAACTTATAAAACAAATTGACATGGCAGACGCTACAAAAAAAAACGGAATAGCAACAGCATCATTAGTGTTAGGTATTCTTTCAATCGTATTATTCTTAGCTAGTTGGGTAGCAGTTATCCTTGGTATACTAGCAATTATCTTTGGTGTTGTTGCAAAGAACAAAATCAAAGCAGATCCTGAATTACCTGGAGCTGGTGCTGCCAAAACTGGTTTAATTACTGGTATTATCGGTATTGTACTTGCGATTGTTATTATTGTTCTTGCAATTATGGCTGCTAAAGCTTTAATGGAAGGTGCAATGAATTCTCAAGATTTTGATGATGCAATGAGAGAGTTAAACAATATGCAGTAGAAATAAAGCATTATTTATATCTTTAAGCCTTCTTAGTTTTCTAAGGAGGCTTTTTTTAATTTAAAACAACAACTAATTATGAGTGATTTTGATGAATTATTGGATCCTAATGTGAAAAATAAATCACCTTATCAAGGTGGAGGTGATGGTAAATTACCAAACTCTACAGCAGTTCTAGTCCTCGGTATTATCTCAATCGTTGGTTGTGCTATATACGGACTTCCAGGTTTAATTACTGGTATTATTTCAATTGTACTGTACAATAAGGATAAGAAAATCTACGATGAAAATCCTCAACATTTTGAAGCTTCATTTAAAAATGCAAAAGCAGGGTTTATTTGTGCAGTAATTGGCGTAAGTCTTTCTAGTCTTTATTTCTTATTTGCTTTAATTGCTTTAACAACTATTTTTGCAAATATGTGATGCAAGAATGTTCATGGAAAACTGATTATGGAATTGAATGTTTAACATGTGGCTTTCAAAGGTCTTTTGTTTTATTATTTGAAGGGAATATGTATGAAAGCTTAAGGATGTTCCCAGCATTGATCCCATTTCTTCTTACAATTACGGTATTGATTTTACATTTAATTTTTAAATTGAAGAATGGAGCAAAGTTGATTATTGTTCTATTTTCAACAACCGCTATATTGATTGTAGTGAATTATTTATTTAAAATTTACACCGGAACAGTTTTTTGCTGTTCCTAACTAAAAAAACAACTATGGAAACTATTGACAATGAAACAAACGATTTGGATGGAGTGAAATTTTCAGCTCAAATTAAACAAAATTTAAAAGAAACTGCAAAATGGGCTAACTTTCTTGCTATTGTTGGATTTGTAATGCTAGGGCTTATAGTTATCGCAGCTTTATTTATGTTTGGAGCTGGAGCTACTATATTTGGTGGAGGAAGTGTTATTGCTATTGGGTTTGGTTATCTTTTAATGGCAGCTCTTTATTTTTTTCCAACTTATTACTTGTTTCTTTTTGCACGGAAAATTAAACTAGGACTAAATAGTACGATTCAAAGTGAAGTCGATGAAGGGTTTTTGAACCTCAAAAAACTTTTTAAGTTTACAGGAATTTTAGTCGTTATCATGTTGTCGATTTACGCTATAATTATTTTATTAGCTGTTATCGGTGGAGTTGCGAGTGGTTTTTAATTTTAGCGGTAAAACACATATATTAAAGGGGACTTAATTGTCCCTTTTTTTCTTCCTTTTATTTTTATAGAATAGTAATAATAAAAGTCTTTTCTTAACTTTGAAACAATTAAATAACACAAGATGGCTGACGATAAAAAAATTATTTTTTCTATGGTAGGAGTATCAAAAGATACACCTGCAGGAAAACAAATTATTAAAAATATATATCTTTCCTTTTACTATGGTGCTAAAATCGGTATTATCGGTTTAAATGGCTCAGGTAAATCTACCGTAATGAAAATTATTGCGGGCCTAGATCAGACTTACAGAGGGGATGTTGTTTTCTCTGACGGTTATACAGTTGGTTACCTTTCTCAGGAACCGGAATTGGATGAAAACAAAACCGTGAAGGAAGTTGTCATGGAAGGTGTTCAAGAGATTGTTGATGTTCTTGCTGAGTTTGAAGAGATTAATAACTCTTTCATGGATGAAGCAATCTTGAATGACCCTGATAAAATGGATAAATTAATCCACCGTCAAGGGGAAGTGCAAGATCTTATCGATTCTATGGATGCTTGGGAATTAGATACAAAGCTTGAAAGAGCTATGGATGCTCTTCGTTGTGCTCCTGAAGATCAGAAAATTGGCACTTTGTCAGGTGGAGAGAGAAGAAGAGTTGCTTTGTGCAGATTGCTGTTGAAAAGTCCAGATATTTTACTTTTAGATGAACCTACCAATCACTTGGATGCAGAGTCTATTGAATGGCTTGAACAACATTTGCAACAATATAAAGGAACTGTGATTGCAGTTACTCACGATAGATACTTTTTGGACAATGTTGCTGGGTGGATTCTTGAGCTAGATCGTGGAGAAGGAATTCCATGGAAAGGAAATTATTCTTCTTGGTTGGAACAAAAAGGAAATAAACTAAAAGAAGAAGAGAAAACTGAATCGAAAAGACAAAAAATGCTCGCGAGAGAGCTGGAATGGGTAAAAATGAACCCAAAAGGTCGTCATGCGAAAAATAAAGCACGTTTAGCGAATTACGATAAAATGCTTTCTCAAGATATTCAATCGAAAGAAGATATTTTAGAAATGCCAATTCCAAACGGGCCAAGACTTGGGAATAATGTGATTGACGCTGAACATGTAGGAAAAGCGTTTGGAGATAAATTATTGTACAATGATTTGAATTTCAAACTTCCGCCCGCTGGAATTGTTGGGATTGTTGGACCTAATGGTGCAGGTAAAACGACTATTTTCAAAATGATAATGGACGAATTACAACCTGATTCTGGTGAGTTTAAAGTTGGAGAAACGGTGAAAATTGGATACGTTGATCAAACTCATGATGATATTTCTCCTGATAAATCTGTTTTTGAAGTTGTTTCAAATGGATTAGAATATGTAGAAGTTGGAAGTCAGAAAATAAATGCACGTGCTTATCTTTCTAAATTTAATTTTAGTGGATCTGATCAGAACAAGAAAGTAGGAGTCCTTTCTGGTGGAGAAAGAAATCGTCTACATCTTGCGATGACATTGAAAACTGAAGCAAATGTTTTACTACTCGATGAGCCTACAAATGATATCGATGTAAATACTTTAAGAGCCTTAGAGGAAGGAATACAAAATTTTGCAGGTTGTGCAGTGGTTATTTCTCACGATAGATGGTTTTTGGATAGAATTTGTACGCACATACTCGCTTTTGAAGGAGATTCTGAAGTTTATTGGTTTGAAGGTTCTTATTCTGAATACGAAGAAAATAGAAAGAAACGTCTAGGTGATAAGGGACCAAAAAGACTTCGATACAAGAAATTAACAAAATAATGTCAGGAGTATCAAACGACCCATTGCATGGGATTACATTAAAGTCAATTGTAAGCGAACTTCACGAGGAGCTTGGATGGGAGAATATGGGTTACATAGTTAATATCAATTGTTTCAAAAACAATCCAACATTAAAAAGTAGCTTAACATTTCTTCGAAAAACACCTTGGGCAAGAGCTAAAGTTGAGAAATTATACATTGAAAGAATTATACAATTCAAAGAATCAAAATAACTGATTCAGGAAGAGTTAAATATAAAAAAAGTAAAGAAATAAATTATGAGTGTTAGAGATTTAGAGCCAAAAGCATTGTGGAATAATTTTGCAGATTTAAATGCAGTTCCTCGTGGATCAAAAAAAGAAGAAAAAGTGATTCAATTCATGCTGGATTTTGGTAAGAAATTAGGTTTGGAAACAATCAATGATGCAATTGGTAATGTGATCATCAAAAAGCCAGCATCGAGTGGAATGGAGAATAAAAAAACAATTATACTCCAATCACACATTGACATGGTACACCAGAAAAACAATGACACTGTTTTTGATTTTGACACACAAGGAATTGAAATGATTGTTGAAGGTGACTGGGTTCGTGCTAATGGAACTACATTAGGAGCAGATAATGGAATTGGTGTAGCTACAATCATGGCTGTTTTAGAATCTAAAACAATTCAACATCCAGCAATCGAAGCAATGTTTACCATTGACGAGGAAACTGGAATGACAGGTGCGATTAATTTAGATCCAACTAATTTTTCTGGAGAAATCCTTTTGAATTTAGATACAGAAGATGACGATGAATTGTCAATCGGATGTGCGGGAGGTATTGACACAAACACTTCGTTTAAATATGATGAAACAGATATTCCAGAAAGCTTTATCCCTTTTGCATTATCTGTTAAAGGACTTCTAGGTGGTCATTCAGGAATGGACATTGACAAAGGACGTGGGAATGCAAATAAGATTATGAATCGTTTGTTTTTTCACTTCCTAAAAAGTGGTATTTGTTTTTCAGTGGTTTCAATTGACGGAGGAAGTTTAAGAAATGCTATCCCAAGAGAATCTAATTCTGTTATTGTAGTGAAGGATTCTTTTATTCCAAAATTTAAAGAAGAATTAGCCATAATAACTGAAAGAATAAATGATGAGTTTAAAATGATTGAGAAATCATTAAACATTAGTTCTGAAAAAGTAACCTTGAAGAACGGTGAAAAAATGATGGCTGGAGTAGGTACTTTTGTTTCAATAATCAGAGCTATTCAAGCTACTCATAATGGCATTTTTAGAATGAGTCCAGATATTGAAGGTTTGGTAGAGTCTTCTTCAAGTTTAGCTAGAATTATATTGAAAGATGGAGAGTTTATTACTCAGTCTTTACAACGTTCAAGTGTAGAATCTTCACGAGATGATGTTGCTGATACAGTTTCATCTCCTTTTAAAATGATGGGTTGTGATGTTGTTCAAAATGGTGAATATCCAGGGTGGCAACCAAATTCAGATTCTGCAATTCTTGAAATAATGAAAAAATTGTACAGTAAGAACTTTAGTGCTGAGGCAGAAGTAAAAGCTTGTCATGCAGGTTTAGAATGTGGTATTTTATCGAAACATCTTCCTGGTGTGGACATGATCTCTTTTGGACCAAATATCCGTGCGGCACATTCTCCTGATGAAAAATGTCAAATTTCTTCCGTTCAGAAGTATTGGAACTTTTTCTTAGACACAATGATTGAAATTCCAAACAAATAAATAATGTCAGGGGAGCATGAGTTAGAAGAACTGGCTAATGCCAAAATGTATTACGGCAAGCATAAAGGGAAGTATTTAATTCATCTCCCAGAATCCTATTTGCTATGGATGAAGAACAAAGGGTTTCCTGCAGGAAAACATGGGAGACAATTGGAGTTGATTTTAGAAATAAAAATCAATGGATTAGAAAAATTAATCTATCCATTGATGAAAAATAATTAATTATTACAAATGTAATATTGATTGTTAATGTATTGATATTTAAACTTTTGCCAATCTCGTTGTCAAGTGATTTTACTTAGATTTTGTTTACAATTCTGTTTTATTTTAACTAAAGTGTAACATTATTTAAAAAGAACACGTAAAGTATTGTGTATTATAAAATAATAATTATGCAATTAACTGGTTTTAACATGGCAGAAATTAACATAAAGAAAGCGCAATTTAAATTGATTGAACATAGGGACTTAGGAGAAAGGAGTAATCTTTCAATTCTTCAGGTAGCACGCTTAATGGATAAATTAAAAAATGTAAAAGAGAATGTAAAGAATAAACATCAATTCTCATTGAATTAAAAAAATAAATTATTTTGAAAAGGCTCATTTAAACAATGGGCCTTTTTTTATGTAAAAAAACCACAAAACTCAATAACATTCATCAACCATAAAGAGATAAAGATATTAGCAACAATCAATGTTGCAAGTAGTATCTTATGATCTTTATTATTTAAAGCTGGTATGTTACTTGAGAATAAAATAAAGAATGGAGTGATAAAAATCCATATCCTTTCAACTTCTAGGTAGAAATGATTGCTAAAAGCAAAAATTAAAACTACAAGGAGAAGAGCATAGCTCATGTTTTTAAACTTAATATTATCACTTTTAAAAATTGAAATGAAAAATAATGATAATACAATTGGACCTAAGTTGATTAAGAATGAAATTAAATTCCCAGTGGAAACAATAAAATATCTTGTGACATCGATTGTCCTTGAGGCGTAGTCCATTTGCGTTTTCTCATTAGCCAATGAGGTAAAGAAGCATTCTAAGATGTTAAAACCACTAGCCAAGTAGAGTACGCTAAAACTGATAACGAAAACAGTAAGACTGAGGATTAAAAACTGCAGTACATTTTTAATCTTCCCTTGTTCTTTAAAAAGGTATCCAATGACTAAGATAATACAAAATAAAACAAACGTTAGAGATGTAAAGGAGATGAAACTGTACAGCGCAAGTAGTACGCCAAAAAGAATAGGAGATTTGTAATCATTATTTTTCAAACCTTTTATGAGGAAGTACACCAAGAAAAGTGAAATCGGAGTAACTATTGGTGATAAGGCTATTCCGTGAAAAAATAAAATAGAACCACTTGTAATGTACAAGAAAATAGCGAATATTAAATTAGTATACTTTGTTCTGTAAAAGTCTAAAATAAAAATAAAAGGGACTAGAGAAGTGAGTAGCGATAGAAAAGTTATTGATTTCAAAGAGAATGGTAAAACTTTTTCATCTAAATACGAAAGCATCACATTTCCAGGAGGGTAGTGGTTGTTGTGGATACTCATTCCTGACATTCTGGAAGAGTAGTTTCTTAAAATGTCAGAAAAACTAGAGAATTTTGAATTATCAGATTTAAAGCTTAGGTAATGGCAATTGTTGCTTAAAAAAGTTTCGTAAATTGAAGTGTGAAAGGCGGAAAAAAGAATAATCACTATAAATGTAAAGAAGCTAACGATGTAGACTTTATTTCTACTCCTTTCTTTATTTAGTAAATAATAAAATGATAAGCCAACAAATAAAATAAGAATTATTTCCTGAAAAAAATCAAAATTTCTCCCTGGATAAACTTTTCCGTACAACGGGCTTATAAAGCCGTTAAAAGCTCCTCTAAATATATTACCTGAATATTCATGTACCTCATTGGATGAAATAAAAATACTATTCCATAAATACAATAAGATTAAAAAAAAAGCAGATATTATTGGTATCAATAAAAATTTAAGAATAGGGGAGGGTAATCTTCTTTTTTTAAAAATAAAGATTAAAAAAACGGTGACAGCAAGAATAGTTAAAGTTGAACTTAATGCGAATTTTTGTTGTTGACTATTTTCTGCGGTTAAGAACAGTAGCCATTCGGTGCAGGTTAGTCCACTGAAAACTATAAATAATAGGATGTTTCTGTATTGCTTCTTTTCCATTCAAAGACAAAGATACTTATTTAATAACATTGAAGTTTAATAAAGAGCAGCTAGATTCAATTAGTTAACAAGAATTGAATCAACTATTGGGGTATTTTATGTTTATCGAATGAATATCTTTCTTCTTTTGTTCTACTGAAGTAAATTAAATTGATTACTTTTGTAAATACAATATTTTAAACGGCTAAAAGACAAATTACAAATGTTAATCCAAGACAGAGTTAAGTTAATCATGCAATCAAACAACGAGTCTTCGTCTTCTTTTGCTGATAAAATAGGAATTAAGAGATCAAATTTATCCCATGTCTTGAGTGGTAGAAATAAACCAAGTCTTGATTTTCTTGAAAAAATAATAAATTTTTATCCAAATGTAAACGCATCATGGTTAGTTACAGGGAAAACGAGGTCTGGAGAATTTGAAGCATCGACTACAAATGTAATCGAGACTAAAGAATTAACTAATGCATCCGAAAAAGAAAGCGAAACCAATCCAACTAGAAAACACAGCGGACAAGAAGAAATAGAGAAAGTAATCGTTTTTTACAAGAATGGGAACATAAAGGAGTACAACTATTCTAATCAATAACTCCAGAAGCGATCAGCTCATCGTCAATGTAAAATGCTGCAAACTGACCTGGGGTAATTCCACGTTGCTTGTTTGCGAATAAAACATATAAGTCCCCATCTTTCATTACTATTGTACCAACTTGATAAGACTGCCTATACCTTATCCTAACACTTAAAGTAAGTCCGTCTATATTCTTAGAATTGAATTGACTAGACACAAAATGAATCTCGTCTTTCTTAACCTTTAATGCATACCTGTTTAAACCAGGGTGTTCGTCAGTCATACCTGAATACACAATATTATCTTCAATACTTAGCCCAATGACGAATGATGGTTTTGGTCGGCCACCAATCTTCAATCCTCTTCGTTGCCCAATAGTATAGTAATGTGCACCTATATGGTCTGCAACTTTGAATCCCATTTCTTTTTCGTAGTGATAGTACTCAGAAAGAGCAATAACATTTGCTATAGTAGGCTTTATTTCATTGTACTCTTTGAACATCTCAAGATTGTCGGGAATCTCGATTACTTCTCCATTGATTGGCGATAGTTTTTGTTGTAAGAATGTAGGTAAACTTATTTTTCCTACAAAACAAAGGCCTTGAGAGTCTTTTTTATCTGCAGTTATTAAACCGTTATCGGCAGCAATTTTACGAACCTCTTCTTTTTGCAACTCACCAATAGGGAAGAGTGCTTTAGAGAGCTGTTCTTGACTTAATTGACATAAGAAGTAGGATTGATCTTTATTAGGGTCTAAACCGGCTAAAAGTCCAAAGCTACCGTCTTCTTTTTCTACTTTCCGACAATAGTGACCCGTTGCAACGAAGTCAGCATTGAGTTCCATTGCAGCCTTTAAAAAGACGTCAAATTTTATTTCTCGATTACATAGAACGTCTGGATTGGGAGTCCTACCGTTTTGGTACTCCTCAAACATATAATCGACAATTCTTTCTTTGTACTCCTTGCTAAGATCAATTACCTGAAAAGGTATACCAATCTGCTGTGCCGTTAAGAGGGCATCGTTAGAATCATCAATCCACGGACAATCATCCGATAGTGTTACAGATTCATCGTGCCAATTACGCATATACATTCCGATTACCTCATATCCCTGCTCTTTCAACAGCAAGGCAGTAACGCTTGAATCAACACCTCCAGACAATCCTACAACAACTCTTTTCATACCACAAAAGTAAGTCTTATTCTTTAATCATTAGTCAAAACTAATGATTACAAAAGTAAATTACAATTGTAAACTGATTTATTAACATTTGTTTGATATTTTAAGCATTACTGTCTAGATCAATTTTAGTATTTTTATCGTTGTGAAAAAAATATTCTACATATTACTCGTTACCCTTGCTCATAGCTTTACTTATGGACAAGATTGTGAAAAGGTTCTTTTTACGGGCCGCGTAATTGACACTTTACGACCTCAGGCATTTTATAATGTAATGGTCATTAACCGAACAACTGGAAGAGGGGTGTTTGGTCAACCGAATGGTTCTTTTTCCGTGTATGTCATGGATGGTGATAAAATGTCTATTTCTTGCAAAGGTTATCCTGTAATTGATGTTACAGTGAAAGCTGATTTAGATTGCCAAAATAAGGTGCGTTTTCATATTGAGGGAAAAATACAAGAATTAGCTGAAGTTATTATTAAACCAATAAAATCTTTAGAAGAAATAAAAGAAGAAAGATCTGCGCTTGCCATGAGAGAAACACGACAAGTAACAGGGATAGAAGTTTTACAGAGTCCAATTACGGCACTATACCAAGCTTTTTCTAAGAAAGAGAAATCAAAGCGTAAAGTTGCAGAATGGGAACATGAAGATGATAAAAGCAGAATTGTTCAAGAACTTCTAAGAACCTACGTTGCTTATGATATTTTTGAACTTTCTGAAGATGAATTTGAGGAATTTGTAGCATTTTTGAATATCAATGAAGATTTTTTAAAAACAGCTAGTGAATTAGACCTTGTGACTTTTATAAAAGATAAGTTTGAGCATTACATGTATTTAAAAACTTATGGCGTACCAAGAGATGATCGATAGCTCCTTATTTTTGAAGTAAACTTAGTACGTATCCAACATTTTTCAAACATCAAGAAAGACATACTGGTAAATAAAAAAAGAACACCTTTAAGGTGTTCTTTTTAACTTATAAATACTTATTCGATTAAAGCAATTGCAATCAATATTTTATTCGCCTTTCTTTTTATACAATTCAAATCGAGTAGGAACTTGTTGCTGTGGCCAGCTATTATTACTCACATCAGTATCTGCAATTTCAAGAAAAGGATCCAATAAAACAGAATTAACTTTTTGGTTAAAAATAAATACTTTTGTGACCGTTTCTTCTTGTCTTCTCCATATTTCTGCAGGAATTCTTACAACCTCTTTACTGCCGTCTTCAAATGTAAATTGCAGTATGATTGGCATTGGGATACCACCTATATTTGAAAATTGTATTTCATACATCTGTTTTCCTTTGTTGATGAAAGAAATATCTTCTTCAGAATTATTCTTTTTAAATTCATCGTAAACAGCCATGTCATTCGAGTCAACTTCGTATTTATTCTTTTTAGCATAAAGATCATCAATATCACTGTCTCTCTCGTTGACAGTTTCTTTTATCGATTCTTTATTGCGAATATCTCCGATAAATACTTGCTTATTCTCGTCAGTTTGTTTTAATTTCTCTTTTTCTAAAACAGGATCATTTGAACTTACTTCTACCCATTTTACATGATCCATACTAATATCCACATGGTCAGTTGTGTAAAACCAAGCTCTCCAGAACCAATCTAAATCAACAGCAGAAGCATCTTCCATTGTCCTAAAGAAATCGGCAGGAGTAGGGTGTTTAAATTTCCACCTTTCGCAATAGATCTTAAACGAATAATCGAACAATTCTCTGCCCATTACAGTTTCTCTAAGAATGTTTAGTGCGGTTGCTGGTTTTCCGTATGCGTTGCTTCCAAATTGCCAAATAGATTCAGAGTTTGTCATAATAGGAGAGATGTAATTTTTATCACCACGCATATAATCTGTAATGAGATAAGCTGGACCTCTTCTTGAAGGATACCCTCTTTCCCATTCTTGCTCTGTAAGATATTGAACAAAAGTATTTAAACCTTCATCCATCCATGTCCATTGACGTTCATCTGAATTGATAATCATTGGAAAGAAGTTGTGTCCAACCTCATGCATAATAACTCCCCACATTCCATATTTCGTATTTTTAGAATACGTACCGTCTTCATTCGGTCGACCTCCGTTGAAACAAATCATTGGATATTCCATTCCTATTCTTTTTGAATGTACAGAAATTGCTACAGGATAAGGGTAATCAACAGTGTATTTTGAATACGACCTTAAAGTATGTGCAACTAGTTTTGTAGAATAACGTTCCCACAATGGATTTCCTTCTTTAGGATAATACGACATTGCTAAAACTGTTTTGTCACCGATCTTAACACCTTGTGCATCCCACATGAATTTTCTGGACGAAGCAAAAGCAAAATCACGAACGTTTTTCGCTTTAAAAATCCAAGTCTTCAATCCTTTTTCTTTTTTCTGCTCCGCTTCCTCAGCTTCCTCTTGAGTTATAATCAATACAGGAACATCAGAACTTTCCGCTTTTTTCATGCGAGACCTTTGTTCAGAAGTCATGACTGCACTTTGATTCTGTAAAACTCCCGTTGCACCAACAACATGATCAGAAGGTACCGTGATTTTTACTTCGTAATCTCCAAAAGGCAATGTAAATTCTCCGCGTCCTAAAAATTGTTTATTTTGCCAACCTTCAATGTCATTGTATACGCACATTCGAGGGAACCATTGTGCGATAGTGTAGAGGTAATTATCATTTTCTTCAAAATGTTCGTAACCACTTCTTCCACCAATTACCATTCTATCGTTGATGTTGTACCACCATTTAATTTGAAATGAAATTGAAGAATTTGGAGCCAATGGTTTTTCTAAATTGATTCGAAGCATCGTTTTATTGATGAAGTATTTTAAATCTCTACCGGAAGTTGATTTTACTTCTTCAATTTTAAATCCACCATCAAATTGAAATTCTTTTCTTTTAATATCTTCAATGGACTTAAAATTTTCCATTCTTTCAATTGAAATCAATTTCGTATCAGAATTTTTAGCTCTTACGTTTTGATCCAATTGAATCCATAGATATTCAAGTGCATCAGGAGAATTATTGGTATAGGTGATTGTTTCCTTTCCTGATATTTTCTGTTCAGAATCATTCAATTCCACTTCAATTTTATAATCAGCTTGCTGCTGGTAATAATTATGTCCTGGAGCACCCGATGCAGTCCTGTACTCGTTAGGAGTAGGCAATAACTGATCAAGTTGAGCGAATTTATTTTCTTGTGCTTGCCCAATTAGAGGAAGCAGAAATAAAGCGATTAATGTTTTTTTCATTTAATAATTCTAAAAATTAATAATTTGTGTTGTTTCGCCCAAAAGAAAAGGTCGAGTATATGATCTCCCCTGATAAAGGAAGGTTATTTTATTTTGCTGTAATTCATTTTCATTCATCAATAAATCAAAAGTGAATGTTATTTTATGTTCTAATTGAAAAGAAGTCGATTCAAAGTAGAAATAGGTCAATCCATTCAGTTGAACTTCAAAACCAATCATTTTTAAAAAACATGGATTCTCAGAAGAAATTTTAAAATGTTTCAATAGAAAAGCTTCTAAATGCCTTTCTTCTTCAGAGTTTTTTTTTAGTACAGATAAATCGTCAAAAACATCCGCATTGTCTGCGTGTTGCTTACGCATTGCTTTCTCTAAATCATGAGTAGAAATACTTAGTGTAGCTTCAATTTTTTGAGAAATATCATTGTATTCAACTTCTGCAAAAGCAAAGAAATATTCATGAGCACTTAACTGAATAGAAGATAATAAAAGGAGAGTAAGAAGAACTATTTTCAATTTTGATTATTTTTATTTTCAATATTAGTCAAAAAAACTGATTTTAATCACCTTTACAATCCAAATTATCTAAAATGAAAAGAATATTTCATGATCTTTTTCTATATTTGTTGACTTATGGAAAAAGAATTCAAAAAACTGTCAATCATCATCCCAGCATTTAACGAAGCTAAAACAATTCATTTAATTTTAGATCGCGTTAAAAAAGTTCAATTAATACATTCTATTGAAAAAGAATTAATTATTGTGAATGATTTTTCTACAGATGGAACTGATGAAGCTATTGAGAGGTATATGAATGACAATCCTGAATTAAAAATTAAACTTTTTAATCAAGAGAAAAATAAAGGGAAGGGGGCAGCTCTTCATAAGGGAATTGAATTGGCGACAGGGGAATATTTAATTATCCAAGATGCTGATTTAGAATACGATCCTGAAGAGTATAACGATTTATTAAAGCCTGTATTCTTGGATGAAGCTCATGTTGTGTATGGTTCTCGATTCATCGGAGGAAATCCACATAGAATTCTCTTTTTCTGGCATTCTATTGGGAATAAATTCTTAACAAAACTATCTAATATTTTTACCAACTTAAATTTGACGGACATGGAAACATGTTATAAGTTAATTAAAGCTGACATTGCAAAATCGTTGAATTTGAAAGAACAACGTTTTGGGTTTGAGCCTGAAATTACTGCAAAATTATCAAGAGTACCTCGAATAAGAATTTACGAAGTTGGAATATCTTACTACGGCAGAACGTACGAAGAAGGGAAGAAAATTGGATGGAAAGATGGGTTTCGAGCTATTTTTAGTATTCTAAAATACAACTTGTTTAGCAGAAAATAATCTCGACACATTTCCGTAAACTCAGTGGAGTCAGCTCGATTACCGACGGAAATAGATAGTCCATAATACTGTTGTAGACAATAATTTACGAACGAAATTTATATAATCAGTACAGAACTTCAATGTAAGTAATGTACTGATTTTTTTATGAATTTATTTTGTACAGAATGAATCTGTAGAATACTATGCTTTATAAACGATTGCATTAATATTCATACCTGCTCCAACTGAAGCGAAAAGAACATTATCACCTGGTTTTATTTTATGCTTAGGTAATTTTTCTCTCATTATTAAATCATATAGAGTCGGAATTGTAGCAACAGAGCTATTACCTAATCTATCAATGATCATTGGCATGATGTATTTAGGCATTTCATCTAAATCATTCAATTTATACAAACGTTGAACAATTGCTTCATCCATTTTTTCGTTGGCTTGATGAATCAATATTTTATCTAAATCTTTTATATCAAGATTAGCTTTGTCCATACAGAATTTCATTGCTTTTGGAACATTCATCAAAGAGTATGAATAAATTTTACGACCATTCATCTTGATGTACCTGACATGATCTTTGCTGGTTTTGTCGTAACTTTCTCCAAAGCCTAAATAGTCTTTTTCTTCAGCAGTATGAGAAACTGTTGCGTGGGAAATGATCCCTCTTTTTTCATTCTCTTCAATACCTTCAACTATTACAGCTCCTGCACCATCTGCAAAAATCATAGTATCTCTATCAAACGGATCAACAACACGAGAAAGTGCTTCTGCACCAATAACTAGACAACGATTAACTTCGCCTGATTTTATAAACATGTGTGCCTGGATCATACCTTGAACCCAACCTGGGCATCCAAAAATAACATCATATGGGACACAGAATTCATTTTTGATTCCAAGATTATGTTTCACACGCGAGGCAATACTTGGGACCATGTCAGATTGATGTGAACCACTGATTACGTCACCAAAATTATGTGCAACAATAATCATATCAATTGTTTCGGGGTCAATTTTCGCATTTTCTACTGCTTTTTCCGCAGCTAAAGTTGCAATTTCTGAACAGGACTGACTTTCTTCAACGTAACGTCTTGAACTAATTCCCGTAATGTCTTTAAATTTACGAATGATATCTTCAATACTATTCTGAATTGTTTTACCGTCTTCATGGTGAAAAGTGTTCTTAACGAATGTATCGTTGTTCACCTTTACATTTGGAATGTAGGATCCTGATCCTGTAATAATTGTATTTATCATAACTATATGTCATTTAAAGAAAAAGTAATAGTAGCTATGTGAAAACACTGCTTTAAATAAAAATTATGAATTAAAGCAGTGTTTTAATTATTTCTTTTTCTTGTTTTTCTGTTCTTGTTGTGCTTTTTGCATTTGCTCTAAACGTTCTTGAAATTTAGATTTTCCTTTTTTCTTTTTAGGACTAGCTTGAGCAGTTGCTTTTCTATTCGCCATTTTCAATTTCAATTTTTCTTCATCAACAAAGAATTTTTTAATTAAAATCATGATTAGAATTGAAGTTAAAGTTGAGATGAAATAGTAATAACTTAAACCAGAAGAATAATTATTGAAGAAGAATATCATCATGAAAGGGAAGAAGTACATGATGTATTTCATGTTAGGCATTCCAGGCTGTTGTGGTTGCTGCATTTGACCACTGTTGAACTTGGTGTAAACCAAGGTTGTACCAGCCATAAGAAGTGTAAATAAACTTACGTGATCTCCATAAGGCCAAATGTTAAAACCTAGATTGTAGATTGAATCGTAAGAAGATAAATCTTCAGCCCATAAGAATGATTTTTGACGTAAATCAAATGTTGCAGGAAAGAATCGGAAAACAGCTAATAAAATAGGCATCTGGATTAGCATTGGTACACAACCAGCTAGGGGACTCGCCCCTGACTCTCGGTATAGAGACATTGTTTCCATTTGCTTTTTCATTGCATCTTCTTTTTCTGGAAATTTCTCTGCAAGTTTATCTAGTTCTGGACGTAGAATTTTCATTTTAGCAGATGAAACATACATTTTCCATTGAATTGGCATTAATGCAAACTTGATGAAAAGTGTTAATAAAAGAATAACAATCCCCATTCCTAATCCCGTAGATTTTAAAACGTTGAATACTGGCTGAATCGCATATAGATTAATCCATCTAAATAATCCCCAACCATAATTCAATACATCATCGTAATTATCATCGTAAGAAGTCAATGTTTTATAGTCATTTGGCCCAAAAAACCAGTTGATTGAAAATGAAGCATTGTCAACATCCGTTAAGTTTAGGTTCAAACGAGTTTTAAAATCTTTCAAATGTGTCCAGTCTTTTGTGTGAGATCCTTTTTCGTATTGTTCAATTTGCATAATTGAACCTTCTTTACCAAAACCATTCTCAGCATTTAAAAAAGAAGAGAAGTAACTTTGTTTAAATGCAACCCAATCCAATTTGTCTTCAGCAATTTGTTCTTTGGTTCCCATTTCACTTAACCAATCAAATCCTTCTTCATCGTATTTAAAACACACAGTAGAAACACGGCGTTGCTCACTGAAAAGTCGCTCTGTTTTACGTAAAGAAGCTTCCCAGTTAAACATTACATTTTTAGGTGTAATTTTACCCGCAAAACCACGAATGTTAATTGTATAATCAATGTCGTAAGCATCTTTTTTGAATGCATAAACAAATTCAATTACTTCTTTCTCTGTTTTTTTCCATTGAAAAACAATACGATCTTTAGTTTGTTCTTTTATTGTAAACAACTCATTTGCTGTGTTGATTTCAGAACCATCAAGCATTGGTAAAATCAAGCTATTTGTAGCGTCACCTTTCTTGAAAAAAGCCAAAGGATCTACTTTGTCATCAAACTTTGCGTAATCATGGTATGTTTCATATTCTTTTAATCTAACAGCAGCTATTTGACCACCTTTAGTATCAAAATCAATGATTAATTTTTCATTCTCTAAACGAACAACTGTTCCTTTTGTTGGTTGATTAACAATTGTTTCTGAAGTCTCAGTTGAATCATTGATTGAAATATCTGAAGACTCTAAAACATCATCATTCTCAGAAGTAACAACTTCTTTTGAAGCAATTGTGTTCTCAACATCTGCTTGATCTTTTGCTTCTTGTTCAAGTTTTACTTGTTCCGCTTTTATTTCTTCATCTGAAGGTTTATTGAAGATTGTAAATACTGAAAGTATCAACCCAATCATTACTAAACCTATAATCGTATTCTTATCCATTTTATTCTATTTGTTTAATGATGCTTTCACAAATGCCACAAAAAGTGGGTGAGGGTTAGCAACTGTACTTTTATATTCTGGGTGAAATTGAGCACCAACAAACCATGGGTGATCTTCAATTTCAACGACTTCTACCAATCCTGATTCTGGATTCTTACCGGTAGCTTTCATCCCATTTTCTTCGTATGCAGAAAGGTATTTATCGTTGAATTCATAACGATGTCGGTGTCTTTCTGAGATTAAATCGGCATTGTATGCTTTGTGGACGTTTGATTTTGGAGACAATTGACATTTATATGCCCCTAAACGCATTGTTCCTCCAAGGTTCGCAATGTTTTTTTGTTCCTCCATCATGTCAATCACTGGATCTTTGCAGTCTTCAATGATTTCAGCGGTATGGGCATCTTTTAATCCTAGAACATTTCTTCCGAATTCAATTACTGCACATTGCATACCTAGACAGATCCCTAAGAAGGGGATTTTATTCTCCCGTGCATAACGTACTGCTTCAATTTTCCCAGAAATACCTCTTGAACCAAACCCTGGTGCAACTAAAACACCATTAAGTCCTCCTAATTCTTCCGCACAATTATCGGCGGTTAATTTATCGGAATGAATCCATTTTACATTTACTTTCGTAGAGTTAGCTGCTCCCGCATGGATTAATGACTCACTAATAGATTTATAAGAATCCTTTAATTCAACATATTTACCAACAAGACCAATTGTAATTTCACTGGTTGGATTTTTTAGGCGGGTTAAAAATTCTTTCCAGACAGTCAACTCAGGAGCTCCAGTTGTAGGTAATCCTAACTTTTCTAAAACAATTTTATCTAAACCTTCTTCTTGCATCAATAGAGGGACATCATATATTGTACTCGCATCACGAGCTTCAATTACGGCGTTCATATTAACGTTACAGAATTTTGCAATTTTCTTTCTTAAATCAAAGCCAAGTGCATGTTCTGTTCTACAACATAGAACGTCAGGTTGGACACCCAGTTCTAGTAATTGTTTTACAGAATGTTGCGTTGGTTTTGTTTTCAATTCTCCTGCAGCAGCTAAATAGGGCACAAGTGTCAAGTGAATTACGATACAATCGTCTTCAAATTCCCATTTCATTTGTCGAACCGCTTCAACATAAGGTAAGGATTCAATATCTCCAACAGTACCACCAATTTCAGTAATCACGATATCGTATGTTCCTTTTTTACCTAAAATCTGAATACGTTCTTTAATTTCATTGGTGATATGAGGGATAACTTGAACTGTTTTCCCTAAAAACTCACCACGTCTTTCTTTCTCAATCACCGATTGATAAATACGACCTGTTGTTACGTTATTTGCTTGAGAAGTCGGAACATTTAAAAAACGTTCGTAATGACCAAGGTCCAAATCAGTTTCTGCACCATCATCAGTCACGTAACATTCACCATGTTCATATGGATTTAATGTTCCTGGATCTATGTTAATGTATGGGTCTAATTTTTGAATTGTTGTTGAATAGCCTCTGGCTTGCAACAACTTGGCTAACGAGGCCGAAATGATTCCTTTTCCTAGAGAAGATGCTACCCCTCCAGTTACGAAAATATATTTTGTAGAATTTGACATAATCTTTTTTACAATGTAACTTCGGGAGGCAAAGTTACAAGATTCCAAGTTCTACGATGCATAAATTAACGTTTATTTTAAATAAAAAATAAATCTATAAAATCATCTAATTATTTTAATGCTGGAGTTCCCCTTTTTATAAAAAGAATAAGAACGTTAGTCATATTATTTTTACGGCTAATTCTACCAAAATTCAGATGATCCAATTTGAAAATAGAAACGGTTAGGACGTATAGATTTCTTCTCAAAAATAGGACAACCATCTTTGTCTAATCGAGGATAATGTGGAGATTTATGTTCTATATTTTTAGGAAGAAAAAGTAGGTCATGCATAAAACGGTTCTGTATTGCATGACGAATTTGTTCACTATCGACTCCAATCTTAACGAAAGCGTTTTGTTGAAATGGCAAATTGTATGTTAAAGAAGAATAAAGAATACCATGACTTGTTTTTCCGAAGGACATATTCTCTAGATCTTTGTATCCGCCACGCATTTTTCGATTCAGGTTTGGGAATAGAGGAGCATTACGCGTTTTTCCAGTCCAAAGTTCAATTCCTAATCCAAATTTATAATCTAAGTAACGGTACGAAAAATGAACTTTAGCTGTTCGATAGCGATCAAATGCTTGACCACCGAAAACATCATTCTCATGGTAAATAAAAAAATCTTTCATATGGATTCCGAATGCACCAGATCGTTGAGAAGTACCTGCATTATCGGAATAAATAATGTAATTAAACCCAATGGCATAATTATAGTTTGTTTGGTGATTCATTCCATTCATTTGAAAGTCAATTCTAATTTCTTTTTTACCACCCAACAAAAGAATTCCAGCAGAATTTCTCATTTCCCAAAACTTCTTTCGATTGCCAAGATTCTTGAAGTTAAAGGTTAACTGAGAATTGAGGTTCGTTTGAATAAAATTATCTGTCCAATAAGCATTAAAAGAAACTCCTAATCGATTTGAATGAGTCCCAAAGTTAGATACGAGGCCAATTGACCCTCCGAAATGTTGGTCAAAATAAGATTGTCCGTAAACCAAACGAGTAACTATAAGGAATAGAAATAATATTTTTTTCACAACTTGTACCTTTTCAAAAAGCGTTCCAAAGATAGAAGGATTACTTGATTGGAGGTGAAAAGGGAAGGTCGTGTTAACAAGGAGGACTACGTCTGATATGTATTCGTAATAGAATTAATAATCACTTGAAATCCTAGATTAAAATGCTAATGCAAGTTTTTTTAGTAAAAAGTTTCCCTCAG
>CAYLWS010000052.1:0-24302 GCA_964387525.1 uncultured Fluviicola sp. | reverse complement strand
TTACTATGTTTAACCTAGAAAATAAAAAACTTGCATTAGCTAGTTGAATCTACCCAGTGCTATTTTTGGAGAATGCTTGTCAGAGTTTGACTTTTCTATTAAGTTATAAGCCTCCTGAATATATTTTTGTGATGTTTTAAAAGCACCCATCATACAATATAAATGCCCCATATTCATTAGAATTAAGCATTCTGTATCTTTATCTTTTTCTTCTTTTGCAAACGGAATAATTTTTCTGTAGCTGTTAATTTGTTGTGGGTAAGGCAAAGAATCATTATTAATAAGATCATACATTGATCTAGCATTTTGTTCTTGAGCGACTACATCACTTATGAGGAAAGCTAATAATGTCGTAAATAAAAACTTAATAAGTAAAGTGTTTGGGTTCAGTCTCATAGGATAAAAATAAACATAATAAATGCTAGATTCAATTAATAAGTGCAACAGTAAATAAATACCGTAAAGCATACTTTACGATATTTGAAAAAACTGATTGCAGATGGATTACCAACAGCTAATCGACTCTGAAAGTATACTAGGTAGATTCAACTAGCTAATGCAAGTTTTTTATTTTCTAGGTTAAACATAGTGAAAAATACGTTTTCTGGTGTTTTAAAGTTTAATTTTTTCTAGATCTTTTGTTCAATAAATCCATAATTTCAATATTTATTGCTTGTTTTATTCCATTTGTTTAGGGTAAAATTGACGTATTAATTTGTTTATGTATCCATTCAATCCACGTTCGTAAGAAGCATACGGATTATAGAAATAAACTTGTGTATTAAGCTGTTTAGCAGTGAGTTTATGTAAAGAAAACTCTTTCCCATTGTCATGGTTTTTAAGATTGATTTGTAAAGTAATAATACTTGATACTATTACGCTTGAGCCCTCTATAGAGTATTCATTCAGGTGTTTTTAAGATCTGATAAATAATTTTTTTTGAATCTTTCCTTTCAGCATCATTTCAATACTGTACCTTTGGTCGTAAGTTAAATGTATGTTTCTCATAAGTACAAAATTTAGCTTTTCCCTTGGTTTGTGAAAATCAAGGGGATATTTTAAACTAAAACTTGCATTAGCATTTTAATCTAGGAAATATCAATGAAAAACATACTACTACTCTCCCTATTGACCTGTTCACAGATTATATTCTCTCAACAACTCAACCTTGTTACAGGGCTAAATGATACCATCAACGAAACATCGGGATTACTATTGATAAACGGTAAACTAATCACCCACAACGATTCTGGAACTTCCTCTGATCTTTATGAAATTGACAGTATCACGGGGTCAATTACCCGAACGGTACATATTTCAAATGCTCAAAACGTGGATTGGGAAGACATTACCTCCGATGAGAATTACATTTACATTGGTGATTTCGGCAATAATACAGGAACTAGAACCGACCTAAAAGTATATCGAATCTCTAAAAATGATTTCTTAAACACGGTGAATGATACTGTAATTGCAGATACCATTCTTTTCTCTTATGCCCAACAAACCGATTTCACATCCGCAACATTCGCAACAAATTTTGATGCAGAAGCAATGATTTCTTTGGAAGATAGTTTGTATATTTTCTCTAAAAATTGGGGAAATGCACGTTCTTACGTCTATGCTTTACCTAAAATTCCTGGAACATATTCTCTTTCAATTACCGACAGTTTAGAAACACAAGGTTTTGTCACTGGGGCAGATTATGATGCTGCTTCTAATTCCATTGTTTTAGTCGGCTACACATTTACGTCTTCTTTTCTATTTCAAATGAGTGGTTTTTCAGGATCTTCATTTTCTTCGGGTGATATGAATCGATACAATTTAGCCTTGCCCAACGGTTATTCTTACCAAACAGAAGGAATTTGTTTCCAATCGAACAATTACCTTTATATTTCTTCCGAAACAGGGCAGGGTGGAACAACAGGATTGTATTCGTTGGCCTTCAATTCTTTTGTTGGTTATCAACTGTTGGAAAATGACGAAATATTGGTTTATCCTAATCCCGTTAGTAATAAAATCACAATAAAGGGGGAGTTTGACCATGTAGAATTGTATGATTCTCTAGGACATAGAATGCTCACCACTACTAAAAATCATTTTTCAGTTCGAAAATTTCCATCGGGGAATTATTCTCTTTATATTTATGGAAATCAATTGTCAATTAAAAAAATAAGCATTCAATAAATGGATTTATACAGTCAAAAAGCAACGAGTATTCCGCAGAAATCGGTCATTATTTTCCTGGAAATTGTATTGTTGTTTTTCTCGTATTGGATTCTTTTCAAAGGTGGGGGAGATGTTCTTTTTGAAAAAGTTGGAATAAATATTTCAGCAGAAAATTTTGTTGGTAGAACGACAATATTTGTATTCAATCTTGTCGTTTTTGTTCGAATGACGTTCATGATGTTGTATCTTTTGAAACGGAAAATTCCTTGGGAAGAATCAATTAGTGTTCCGTTGGCTTTTTCCTTGTATTACATTGGCTTTTCCTTATTTGTGTACAACCGAGAAACAGTTTTTGGAGGAATGGATTATTTCGGAATTATCTTATTTGGTATTGGATCGCTATTGAACACTGTTTCAGAATTACAGCGTCATTTTTGGAAGAAAAAAGCAGAGAACAAAGGGAAATTGTACACCAAAGGCTTATTTGGATATTCCATGCACATCAATTATTTTGGCGATGTTTTATGGGTGACTGCTTTTGCAATAATCACACAAAATTACTACGCATTTTTACTGCCCGTTTTCCTTTTCTGTATGTTTGCTTTTTGGAATATTCCATTGTTGGATAAATACTTATCTTCAAAATACAAGGAACAGTTTGTAAAATACAGTAAGAAAGTGAAGAAATTTGTACCGTTTGTTTATTGAGAATTGGTTTTTATTAACAGTTTGAATCACCCAATTTTGGCTATATTGTTCTACTTTTAAATGAAAGAACATTTATGCTATCCGTTTATAAAATAAAACCTGCGTTTCAAAAATTATTGATGCCTTTGTTAAAAGTGCTCTTTAAAATGAAAGTTACAGCCAATCAAATAACGATAGCTGCAGTTTTTCTTTCCATTGGAATTGGTGTTTCCATTGTTTTTTCCAAAGATTATCCTTTTTTAATTCTACTAGTGCCAATTGGTTATCTTTTAAGAATGACTTTGAATGCTCTGGATGGAATGATGGCGACGCACTACAACATGAAGAGTAAATTAGGGGAAGTTTTAAACGAATTGGGGGATGTTATCTCTGATAGTTTCATCATTTTCCCATTGATGGTTCTGCCAAATGTAAATCCAATCGTTCTACTTGTATTTGGTGTTTTAGCCATAATAAATGAATTTACGGGAATATTAGCTAAGGTTATTAGTCAAGAAAGAAGGTGCGATGGACCAATGGGGAAAAGTGATCGTGCATTGGTTATTGGGCTTTTTTGCTTAATTTTTTATTTCTGGGAAGGAATTTCACTTTACGGAAATTGGATTTTCTCCATCTCCAGTGCTTTGGTAATTGTTAGTTCAGTGTTTAGAATTAAAAATGCTTTGAAATGACAATTTTAAATCAAAAAATCCCTTTCGAGATTATTGTAATACTGTTGGTAATATTCGGTGTTCTCTCCGCATGCTCAATTGTGTTTTATTTCCTATACAAGAAAAAGAAAACAAATTTATTGAAAGAGTTAATTGTACGGGTAAATTCTTGGTGGAAACTGGCTTTTGGAGTTGCTGTTGTAATTACTTTTCCGCCAATTTATGGAACAATAATTATTGCTTATGTTTCTTTTGTTGCGTTAAGAGAAATGTTTTCCATCAGTAGAATTAGAAGTTCGGATAGAAACGCATTATTCTTAGGTTATTTTTCCATTCCAGTGCAATACTACTTTGCTTACATGGGGTTTTATGAGCCATTTCTTTATTTCATCCCAATGGTGATGTTTATTTCTTTAACGATTGTACTCGTTCTTTCAGGTGACACTACTAGGATTGGAATTTCAATGTCAATAATTCCAACAATGTTAATGCTAACTGTTTATATGTTGAGTCACATTGTATTATTATTCAATTTTGATTCTCCCAGCCTAAATATCCACGGCGGAAGTCTAATTATTTTCTTAATTATGCTAACGGCTTTTAACGATGTGTTCCAGTTTACATGGGGGAAATTATTAGGTAAAAGAAAGATTTTACCGAAAGTTAGTCCCAATAAAACTTGGGCAGGATTTATTGGTGGAATTTTAACCACCGCAGTACTCGCTGTGTTAATTCGTTTTCTGACACCTTTATCCATTTTTGAATCTTTCCTAATTGGGTTATTAATTGGAATTTTTGGTTTTTTAGGAGATGTTCTTATTTCTTCCATCAAAAGAGACTTGCGAATAAAAGATACCGATGATTTAATCCCTGGACATGGTGGAGCAATGGACAGACTGGATTCAATCATTCTAACAGCACCAATTTTCTTTCACGTTTTAAAATTCTTTATAGAGAAATAAATTATGGTACTACGTTTGTTTTATCTTTTCATTGTTCGTCCTTGGTTAACTCTAATCATTGGAGTTCGTTTTATAAACAGGAAATTTTTTAAGAAACATAAGCAATTTATTATTGTTGCAAACCATAACAGTCATTTCGATTCTCTTTCGATTCTTGCAGCATTACCGGGGAGTAGATTAAAAAACACTTGTACCGTTGCATCAGGAGATTATTTTGGAAAATCGTCCTTGTCTCTTAAGGCGACGCAATTTTTTTTCAATGCAATTTTAATTAAAAAGAAGAACAAAGAAAGTGACCCATCCACAATAGAAATCTTAGACCAGCAATTGAAAAAAGGGAAATCATTGATTCTTTTTCCGGAAGGGTCAAGGGGAAAACCAGGTGTTATTCAAGATTTTAAATCTGGCGTAGCAGTTTTATTGAAGAACAATCCAACCATTCCTTTTATCCCCGTTTATTTAGATGGTTTTGGTCGAGTGTTGCCCAAAGATAAAAAAGTCATTATACCGTTGATTTGTAAAGTACGTTTTGGAGAACCAATTTTTCCTTCATCCAATAATATTGATGTAATTCTAGAAGAAATAAAAAACGCAATATTAGATTTGAACGATAAAGATGATCGAGATCGAAATAAATTCGATTACTAAATAAATGAAGATGATTTTTCTAAAAAAACTAAGATTTATTGCTTTTCTATTTGTATTATTTACTTGTACACACACTTTTGCCGGAAAAAAGAAAGACGTCATCATTATCCATCATCCAGAGATTTCTTTTTCTGAAAAAGAAGCAATCATTATTCTACCTGGTTTAGGAGACAGCAAGAAAGGTAGAAAACACCAAGCAGATTTTTTTGGTAACCTTGAGTATGATGTCTACATTCCAAATTATATCGATTATAATTCGGTTCAGGGTTCGTTGAATAATTTTACCGAATTTTTTGAGGATAATCACCTTGCTTCGTACGATAAAGTACACGTTTTTTCATACATTTTGGGTTCTTGGGTAATCAATAAATTTGTGAATAGAAATGGTATTCAAAATATCACTTCGATTATTTATGACAGAAGCCCAATTCAGGAACAAGCCCCTCTTATTTTAGTTGAAAACATTCCACTTATCGCACGATTAGTTAAAGGAAGAATTGTAGAGGATCTCAGTAAAATTCCTTACCCACCAATTTCAGATTCCACAGTTAAAATCGGAATTATTATTGAAGGTTCGGCAACAAAATTAATGCGAAAGTTTAAAAAGAAAGCAAGAAAAATTGAGCATTGGAATACGTATGACTTCCAACAGCAAGCCGATGATAAATTTTTCACAGAATTAAATCACGATGAAATGTACATTCATTTTGAAATTATCGGCAATGATATTCTATCCTTTATACGAACAGGTGCCTTCACAACAAACGCTCAAAGAGAATGGTTCAACTGGGATCCATTTAAAAATTAAAGTGGAATATTCCCGTGTTTCTTTTTCGGTAAAGTTTCAGCTTTATTCTCAAGCATTTTAAATCCAGCAACTACTTTAGCGCGTGTTTCTTCGGGAAGAATAACTTCATCTACGATTCCACGTTCAGCTGCTCGGTATGGGTTTGCGAACATTTCAGCATATTCTTGTTCTTTCTCCAGCCATTTTGCTTCCGGATCTTCTGCTTCCTTGATTTCACGTTTGAAAATGATTTCTGCAGCACCTTTTGCCCCCATTACAGCAATTTCTGCAGTTGGCCAAGCAAAATTCAAGTCAGAACCAATACTCTTAGAATTCATAACATCAAATGCACCACCATAAGCTTTTCGGGTAATGACCGTAATTCTTGGAACAGTTGCTTCAGCAAATGCATACAATAATTTAGCACCATTGGTAATAATTCCGCGCCATTCTTGATCCGTTCCAGGTAAAAATCCAGGTACATCTTCAAAAACCAACAATGGAATATTAAACGCATCACAAAAACGAACAAATCGTGCCCCTTTTCGAGAAGAATCAATGTCTAAAACACCGGCCATAGAAGCTGGTTGATTGGCAACAATACCAATGGAACGACCTTCAATTCTTGCAAATCCTACAACAATATTTTTGGCGAAATCTTCGTGAACCTCACGGAAAGAATTATCGTCAATGGTTGCTTCAACTACTTTACGAATATCGTAAGGCATTTGATTGTTGTCCGGTAATATATTTTTGATTCCTTCAATTTTTGATCCTTTAAAATCCCAAACGGTAGGAGAGGGAGCAAGTTCATTGCAGTTTTGAGGCATGTACGTAATTAAATTACGGACTTTCTTCAATGCTTCAATGTCATTTCCTGCGGTAAAGTGATTGACACCTGATTTTTCAGCATGTGTTTTTGCTCCACCTAATTCTTCCGAAGTTACTTCCTCATGTGTAACTGTTTTTACAACATTTGGACCGGTTACAAACATGTATGAAGTATCTTCCACCATGATTGTGAAATCAGTCAATGCAGGAGAATAAACAGCACCACCAGCACAAGGACCCATAATTACACTCAATTGTGGAATCACACCTGAAGCTCTTGTGTTTCTGTAAAAAATATCAGCATATCCGGCCAACGAAACAACGCCTTCTTGAATTCTAGCACCACCTGAATCATTTAACCCAATCAAAGGAGCACCATTTTGCATGGCTAAATCCATTATTCGGCAAATTTTAGCAGCGTGCGTTTCAGAAAGAGAACCACCCAAAACAGTGAAATCTTGAGAGAAAACATATACTGGTCGACCGTGAACCGTTCCGTAACCGGTAACTACACCGTCGCCAGGGATTTTGTTTTTTTCTAACCCAAAAGAAGTCGATCGATGTTCAACAAATTGACCAATTTCATGAAATGAACCTTCATCCATCAGTTGAGAAACACGTTCTCTAGCGGTCAATTTCCCTTGAGAATGTTGACGTTCAATTCGCTTTTCTCCACCTCCTAACTTTGAGGCTTCTCTTTTATTGATGAGTTCTTGGTTCTTGTCCATAGTAATTGTAATTCGAAAATTTGAATAACAAAGATAATGTTATAAAGGAAATATTTGATAAATATTAAAAAGTTCTACCTAAAGAAAAAAGAATTGAGTGTACTTCGAAAAATAGATACTAGTTAAACCTTCAATCTGAAATAATTACAATCTTTCATGCTCAATTAAAACATCCTCTTTCCAAAGGCATTTTACTTTTCTTGAGTTTTTTAAAGTACACACTCCAGCACCATCTTTTTGATTGTTTTTCCATTCTCCCGTATAGGAGCTGCCGTCTAGCATCTTATACGTGCCGTGCCCATTTTTTTTGTTGTTCTTAAATTCTCCCTTAAAAACATCTCCGTTGGGGTAAGTTCTGGTCGCAAATCCATCAAATTTATTGTTTAGAAAACTTCCTGCGTACGTTCCTCCATCTGCCCAAGTGTAAAAACCTAAACCATTTCTCATGTTGTTTTTGAAATTTCCTTTGTAATGGTTACCATTTGCGTAATAGAAATTTCCTTTTCCCTCTTTCAAACCTTTTTTATATTCTCCAATGTATTTATTTCCATTGGCGTATATTCGAGTTGCTTGTCCATCGAATAAATCATTTTTAAAGAAGCCTTTATAACTGCCGTCAGAATGGTATAAGAATTTCCCTTTCCCTTCTCTTTTACCGTCTACAAAATCTCCTTCGTAACGGTCATTATTTGAATAAATAAAAACCCCTTTTCCGTTCATTTTACCATTCTCCCAATTGCCTGAACATTTTGCGCCATTTTTAAACAAAAATTCTCCCCAACCTTCCTTTTCGCCATTTATAAAATGACCGTTGTATATATTCCCATTCGCATAAAGGTATTTTCCTTTTCCATTTTTTGAAAAGTGCTTAAATTCGCCAGTGTATTGATCCCCGTTTGAGTAGGTGTAAGTACCTTGTCCTTCTAATTGTCCTTCTTTAAAAGCGCCACGGTAAACATCACCTTTGTTATTGGTATAAACGCCTGTTCCGTTTGGTGAACCATTTACCCATTCTCCTACGTATTTTTCATTGTTTTCATTGATATATGTTCCAATTCCATCCACACAATTACCCTCCACACAATTCCCCCATGAAGTCAATGAGAAAAAAGTAAAAATTAAAAAAGTAATTATTTTACCAGGGTAGTTTGAAAGCATAAATTTTTTATTCTAATTGAATTATGACGAAAGTATTTAATAATGCTTACAAAAAGGAGCTTTTTTGTTTAAAATGAAAGATTTGGAACAGATTGGAAAAGTATATGTCACTTCAATTGTGATTGTTTTAGAATAAATAATATCTTTGTTATGCTAGTATAATATGGAAAATCAAAAAAAAGTAGCGGTAATTGGTGGTGGAAGTTGGGCAACTGCGCTTGTAAAAATGTTGTGCAACAATGTCTCTTCGGTAAATTGGTACATGAGGAATGAGGATGCTGTCAAACACATTTTAAAATTTCGCCATAACCCCAATTATTTGCAATCAGTTGAATTTGATTTGAATAAAATAAACGTCAGTACAGATTTAGTAGAAATTATTGAACCTGCTGATATTGTTATTATTGCTACGCCATCAGCATTTTTAGTTAAATTATTTGAAGGTTTTCCAACAGAATTATTGAAAGATAAAATTGTTTTTTCAGCCGTAAAAGGTATTATTCCTGAATATCATGCTATTCCTGCTCGTTTTATTCACAAAACATTTGGAACTCCATACGATAATATCGGAATTATTTGTGGCCCTTGTCATGCCGAAGAAGTTGCTCTAGAGCGTCTTTCTTACCTAACAATTGCTTGTCAAGAAGAAGAAGTTTCTGAACAAATGTGTGAGTTGTTGGCTTGCCGATACATTAAAACCTCAACATCAGACGATTTATTTGGAACTGAACTATCTGCTGTATTGAAAAACATTTATGCAATTGCTTCTGGAATATATGCTGGATTAGGTTATGGAGATAATTTTCAGGCTGTACTTATTTCAAATGCGATTCAAGAAATTGAAAATTTAATCGATGAAATGAGTCCAATTCACCGTGATGTAAAATCCTCTGCTTATTTAGGAGATTTATTGGTAACGGCTTATTCTAAATTTTCTCGAAACAGAACTTTTGGTTACATGATAGGGAAAGGGTATTCTGTAAAAACAGCTCAATTGGAAATGGATATGATTGCCGAAGGGTATTATGCTACGAAATCTGTGATTGAAATTAAGAATAAATTTCAAGTTGAAATGCCAATTGTAGAAGCTGTTTACAACATCATCTATGAAAAAATATCACCAGTCATCGAAATGAGAATTTTGGCGGATAAGTTGAATTAATCAGAAATTCATCCTTTCTCAACAGTATTTTCATAAAACCGAGCTGTATTCACTTTTCCTCCAGTTTCTATTTTTTCTTCCCAAATTAATGTTGTTCCTAATTGTTCATTTATTTTATAAGAATCTTCACGAGAGGTGTATGATCCTGTAGTAAATGACTTCTGTATGGTTTTGAAAAATCCTTGTAACGCACTTGTAATATAGTAAAGTGTATCGTTACAGTCTGCACTTAAATCATAAGTGAAAAAAACAGGTTTCTCCATCGATTTATAATCAACTAAATCATTTTCAGTAATTTCATTTTCAGTGATTTCTTTCTTCTTTAATCGATTGTATATTTCTCTCTTTAGAGGTAAAATAACACTGTGACCTGAATAGTATCCGGATGTATCGAAAATAATAAAATTTAATTCGGGCAAAATCTTTGTTGCTTTGAGGATAATGGATGTATCAATCACTTCTTTAATATTGGCTTGAAGTAACATACAACGTTGAATTTCTTTGATGTCAGATTTGTGTTGAATGGGCCTCAGGCGATCCGTTTTTAAATCATTAATTGACTTTATCCATGTTAAATCGGGGATGTTTTTCGATAAATCACTCACAGCATATTTCCTTAAATCAAAATCATAGAAAGTTGGAATAGCTACAGGAGCATTAAGGTTCCGAATGACTTGATATGGAATAAACGTAATGTCTACCATGTCTTCTTCCTTTTCCGGTTTAAGAAGTGTGCTGTTGTTCTCCCATCGGACAATGGTTCTGACGTCAACATTAAACTCGGCAGCTAAATCTAAGCGAGAAGTGTTGGTACGTTCTCTGTATTCAATTAATAATTCTCCAATAGATTTATATTCTTTCATAATTATAAAAATAAACATTCTTAAAGTATTGGCCGGTTTTTTTATTGAAAAGAACTTTGAAGAGGGACATTCAATGTCATCTATACAACCACTCTATAGTAGTAGATTTGGGATATAAAACAGAGTAAACTATTAAACTATGAAAAAAGGTTGGAAATTTTTTCTCACATTAATCTTCCTCGCTACAATTTGTAACGTATTAAGTCAAGAATACGCTAAAGTAAATCAATTAAAATCGGGAGAAGTACAATTGCATGTTGACACACAAGATCAAACATGTGATGGTGATTTATTATTGTATGCTTTTTAAGCAGGTTTATTTTTTGATGAGCATTCAACGTTATTTTTATTTACATTTGTTGAAATTTATAACATGAAAACACCACACATTTTTTTAGTATTCTTTACGTTGGTTTTATTAACTTCTTGTGGAACGTCAAGTGAATTATCTTCTACTTGGAACAATGAAACCGTTTCTACACCTAAAAAGTATAAAAAATTGGCTGTTCTTGCAGTTGGTCCAAACGAGAGATATCGTTCAATGTTTGAAATGATTCTAACCCAAGAATTATTAAATGATAGTATTAAAGCAAACGTTGGAACATCTATTTTTCCACTTGCAAACAGCGTGTTGAGATTAACGAAAGAGATGACTGATTCAAGTGAAATTGCAATGGTGAAACAAGGCATTGAAGCTAAAGTGAAATCAAAAGATGTAGATGCTTTGTTATTTGTTACCGTAATTAATATTGATAAAAAATTGGTTTACAAGACAGAGTCATACTTAGATGTTGACCCTGTTGATTATGAAAGTCACAATAAATTAAATTCTCCGGATTATTATAAAACATCAACTTACGGTGGGTATTATTCTACTGCATCTGTTGAATTGAGACAAAAAGGGTATTACGAAGAGGAGTCTACGTATTTCATTGAAGCAAGATTATACGATACTGATTCTGGTAAATTAATTTGGGTTGGTCAGACAAAGACTGTAGGGGCGTCAGATTTAAACATTGATGCAGAGATTGAGAAAATCTGTGTAATTGTAGCTAAGCAACTTGTTAAGGTTGACAAAGTAATTCAGTAATTATTTATTCTTGTTTTAAAAACTGATTAAAATTGCCTTCATATAGCCTTGGTGGTGCTAATAGATTCAATTTTTTTTGCAACGCATTATCTTCCCAAATTAAGTGAACACCCAGATCTTTACTCATGTCGTATGAATCATACCTTGAAGTTAAAATAGCATAGATGTAATCTGTGGAAACATTTTTAGAATTGAAAAATCGAAAAACTTCACCAATTATATAGAAGAAATTTTCATTGCAATCAGCAGTAATACTATGGCAATAATAAACAGGTTCTTCGGTTGAAATAGATGAAATTAAATCGTTGATAGTGAGTTCTGCTTCTTTTATTTCTTTTGATTTTATTCGTTCGTAGCTGCTTTTTTTCAAAGGTAAATAACAACAATGGCCGGCATAATTATCATTCTCATCCATGATAATTATATTGAGTTCTGGAAGTTTCTCTATCGATTTTTGAATGATTTCTTTATTCGATGTTTTTAATGGGTCTCTTTGCAATTGGTTGTAGCGAAGAAAGTATTCGATGTCTTTTTTTGTTTCAAAAGGTCTTATTCTATCGGTGTAAACGTTCATTCGTTCTTTTATCCAACTCGCTTCAGGTAATTCTGTAGAAAGTGCGGAAAGTGAATACTTTCTTAAATCAAAATCATAAAAAGTTTGAATAGGTGTATTGGAATTTAGATTTCGAATTACTTGATGAGGTATAAATGTGACCGCGCTCAATTTGAACTCTAGTTCATCTTTCAATTGTGTCTTGTTTTTCTCCCAGCGAATGATTGTTCTTACATCTACGTCCATTTCTGAAGCAAATTCTGCTTGTGATATAATGTTTCTTGAGCGATAGGCAACAATGATTTCTCCTAATGAATCGTATTTGGTCATAAAATGTTTTGTGTAGTAAAATTAACAAATTTTGAGACTAAGTGACAGAAGATGTCACACTTTAAACAGACAAATATCCTGAAATTTGTCCTACAGTGAATAGTAGTTAGGAGGAGAGATCGTTTAGTTTAGTTCATATGATTTACATGTATTTGGGTAGTAAAGTAAATCATTAAACAATAATGTCTCTCCAAATAAAATCCCGAGTGTAATTATTTACACTCGGGGTTTTTTAAACGAATCTATTTAACAACTAGAAAATATTGCTAACCTACATAAGGTTTACTACAGGGAGTCCCTTCTTTCATTTATGAGAGAGGGGATTTTTTATTGATTTTATTTGTCAAAGAGTAATTAACAATTTTTAGAATAATGTGACATTTTCTGTCATGAAATCTACTGTTAATTGTAACGATCTTTGGTGTGTAGTAGTGAAGTGAATTCACAGTTAACATTAAAAAAAATAATTATGAAAAAAACAGGAAAATTAGTAGTAGGAATTTTATTCTTAGGAGCGTTAACATTAACTAGTTGCAAAAAAGAAGGGTGTACTGATTCTGCCGCAACAAATTATAGTTCAAGTTCAAAAACAGATGACGGAACGTGTTCGTATACTGCAACAACAACTTTTTGGTACGGAGAATCTACTTCTTTAGATTTAGTAGCTGATGGTGCAACAAAATTAACCGTTTATGTTGATTACGAGAAAGTAGGTGAAACTGATGCAAATATCTATTGGACAGGAGCTCCAGAATGTGGCGCTTCAGGTGCAATTACTGTAACAACAACTTTAATTGACCCAAATGAAACACATGTATACAGTGTCGAAGATCAAGATGGAATAGAGTATTGGAAAGGTACAATTGATTTAAGTGCAAACACTTGTCTTAATACTGAATTAGTATACTAGTAAACATTGCTAACCTACATAAGGTTTACTACAGAAAATCCCCGATTTCAACATTGAAATCGGGGATTTTTAATTGTATTATTTGAATAAATTCTATAAACCAAATGCAGTTTTCACTTGGTCCACATAATCTAGTTTTTCCCATGTAAATAACTCAACTTCTTTTTCAAGAATTGTTCCGTCTGGAGAAGTGAATCTTTTCGTTACGATTTCATTCTTTCTACCCATGTGACCATAAGCAGCAGTTTCTGAATAAATAGGGTTTCTTAATTTTAAACGTTGTTCAATAAAGTAAGGACGCATGTCAAAGATCTTAGAGATTTTATCAGCGATTTCACCATCTTTAATGTCAACTTTAGAAGTTCCATACGTATCGACGAATAAACCACAAGGTTCTGCAACACCAATAGCATAAGAAACTTGCACTAAAACTTCATCACACAATCCAGCGGCAACCATATTCTTTGCAATATGACGTGTTGCATATGCTGCAGATCGATCTACTTTTGAAGGGTCTTTACCAGAGAATGCACCACCACCGTGAGCTCCTTTACCACCGTATGTATCTACAATGATTTTTCTTCCAGTTAAACCTGTATCTCCGTGAGGACCACCAATAACAAAAATTCCTGTTGGATTGATGTGGTACTGAATCCCATCTGTAAACAATGCTTGAATATTTGCAGGCAAAGATTCTTTTACGCGTTGGATAACAATATTTATAACGTCAGATTTAATCTTCGCTAACATGATGCTTTCTGTATCGAAATCATCGTGTTGTGTAGAAACAACAATTGTATCAATTCTTTGAGGAACATTATCGTCAGAATACTCAATCGTTACTTGTGATTTTGCATCTGGACGTAAGTAAGGAATTAATTCAGGTTCATTATTTCTAATGTTTGACATTTCCTTTAAAATCATGTGTGCTAAATCCAAAGCCAACGGCATGTAGTTCTCCGTTTCTCTCGTTGCATAACCAAACATCATTCCTTGGTCACCAGCACCTTGATCTTCTGGATTTTCTCTTTCAACTCCTTGATTGATATCTTCCGATTGATCGTGGATTGCAGAGAGAATACCACAAGAATTTGCGTCAAACATATATTCTGACTTCGTATATCCTATTCTTGCGATTGTTTCACGTGCAATTTTTTGTACGTCTAAATATGTGTTTGTTTTTACTTCTCCAGCTAAAACAACTTGTCCAGTTGTAACCAGCGTTTCACAAGCAACTTTTGATTCTGGATCAAAGGCCATGAAATTATCAATCAATGCATCAGAAATTTGATCTGAAACTTTATCTGGATGTCCTTCTGAAACTGATTCAGATGTAAATAAATATGACATAGTATTTCTTAATAATATTATTGAGGAACAAAAATAACAATTTAATTGTATTTAAAACAGTACCTGATAGCTATGTATTTTTTAAAAAATGAAAATCAGGGTTTCCCCTTGGGTAAAGGTCAATGAAATGGTATACTTTTACCTTAAAATATAAAACACTATGAACTTCCAAAAAACTATTCCTTTCCGTAGAATTCAACATTTAACTCGTGTAACAATTGCCGTTTTTAGTTTAACTTTTGTCCTGTTTTCTTGTGGAGAAAACAATGATTCGAACACAGATCTTTTAAAAGAAAGAATGGAAGAGGTTCAGAATACGGATAGAGATCTTGTAGATTCACCGTGTGAATTGCTAACAATTGAAGAAATGGCGAATATTTGTTCCGTTTCAGGAGAGATCGAAATTACTCAATTAGCAAAAATGTATACTTACCCAACATGTGTTTATTCATGGAACGATGGGAAATGTATTCAAGAAAGCTCCATTGGAGGGCATTCTACATTTGTTGTAGATAATAATGTGATGATCGTTATGGTGAAAGATGCTTCGGAAGATATTTTTGAAATTTCAACAGGTGTATACAAAGATGGTATTTCTGTTGAAAATGTAGGTGAAAAAGCAAAATGGGGAGAGAAAATGTCTCAATTGAGTTTTTTATCAAAAGGCTACATGTTTCATGTGAATGTGAAAATTTTACCGAGCTCAGAGGAGAATAAAAAAGCGGCAGTAGAAATTGCACGTTTTTTAGTGGAAAAATTATAACGCATTTTTCGCATTGGAATCAGTAACTACTGCCAATTACTAGATCGTTATGCTATTATTTGATTTTATTGTGCCTCTTTTGTAACTTCGTGTTCATCCATACGATTATGAAAAAAATTCTCACACTGTTTTTATGCCTTATCGGCTATTTTTCTATTGCTCAAGACACCACTAAAGTGTTGTTTATTGGAAATAGCATTACTTATTTTAACAATATGCCTCAAACTTTCGAGGCAATCGCCAATTCGAAAGGAGATACGACGCAGGTAACTGTATATGCTCCTGGTGGAACTGGTTTTTTAAATCATGTGGTTAATCCGCAAGTTTTTGAAAAATTTAGGGAAGGAATTTGGGATTTTGTTGTTTTACAGCCAGGATCTAATGAATCACCCGGATATTCAGAACCTGTTGCTAATACAAAAGATCGAGCTCGAATTCTTAAAGATTCTATTCTTTTGTACAATCCCTGTGCACAAATTTTATTTTACGAGATATCGTATGGAGTATGGGGGAATACACCCAGTCAAATTGATCAATACAATACGACAATGGATTTAATTCGTACGAATGTCAGTCAATGGTCTGATTCTACAGAATTATTTTTCGCGCCTGCTGGAGAAGCGGTAAGAAGAGCATGGAATAATGATCCATCCGTTCTTTTATGGGGAAGCACAGGAGATATTCATCCAAATACTAAAGGTTCGTACATCATTGCGTGTTCATTTTATGCCAGTATTTTTCAGAAACCAAGTTTAGGTTCTGGCGTCTTCACTTCTTTAACTTCTCAAGAAGCTGAAATGTATCAACTGTTAGCGGATACAACTGTTTTGAATCAAAAAGTAGATTGGAGAATAAATACCTTCAATCAATTTACAGATTTTACTTTTACAATGAACCAACTGGAGGTTGACTTTAATAGTTCTTCGGTCAACATTGATTCTTTAGAATGGGATTTTGGAGACGGTACAGTTTCGACAATGGCTTCTGAAATGCACACTTATTTATCTCCAAACACTTATACGGTCACCTTAACAACTTATCGCAATGGTTGTATTCAAAAGACAACAAAAGAAGTCGATTTATTAACGGCTTCATTGAATACTCTTTTCAATCAACCGACAATTTATCTTTACCCTAATCCAACAAATTCGACGATTACTATCGTTGGAGTAGAGAAGGGTGTGTCAATGAATATTTATTCAATAGAAGGAGATCTTATTCAAACAACGAAAGAATTAACGGTCGATATTTCTCAATTTCAAGAGGGGATTTATTTTATACGAGTTGAGGATAAAGTATTGAAGTGGGTAAAGAAATAGACTTAATTTCTATTGATTATTCAATGATTATTTTTTCAACAGATACATTATTTTCATTTTCTAGGGTTAAAAAATACGCACCACTATTAAGTTTCTCTATAGAAAAAGTTGTAGAGAATTGAAAACTTTCTTCTAGTACTATTTTTCCAGTTAAATCAATAATTTTAATGACACATTCTTTAGATGAATTACCGAAGTAATTAATTGAAATAATATTGGATGCAGGATTTGGTGAAATTGAAAAAATTGGATTAGAATTATTTTCATTTAATTCAACAGTTGTGATTGAAACACAGTTTGAAGTATCTATACACGTCCCATTATCTACAATTAAAGCATAATCTCCATTAATAACAGGGTTAAAAATTTGATTTGTTTCACCTTGAACTGGAGCTCCATCACAATTAATCCATTGATATGCTGCTGAATTGTTATTTGCAGACAATGTATTATCGTTGTTTGATATGGAAGCATCGACGGTGTTAATTGTTAAGTTGAGAGTGACTGTTGAATCGCAACCATTAGCATTTGAAAGTAAAAATGTTGCAATACTATTTGAAGTAAAATAAGTAAGACCATCAATCCAAACCAAAGAATCACAAACATTTTGAGTATCTGTACCTGTAATCCCATAAAACGTTAAGTTTAGCGTGACAATACTATCGCAGTTAGCAGAAGTTAATGTATCAATATAAATACCAGGTGTTGATAAAATTTGGTTATTAAAACTAAATGTTTGTCCTTCACAAAGTGAGGTGTCGACAGTTGTAGAGCAGTATATAACAGCATCGTATTTTACTACAAATTGATCAGAATGATTTGTAACGGAACTTGTCAGTGAATTTGTAGATGAATTATAATCAAAATCAACAGTTCCCCTAAAAGAACCAAAAATATATCTATTCCCTAAGTCATCTTTTGAAATACTAGATGCAGAAATTCTTGCGCCAGGACTCCCAACTTGGTTAGCACTAATGAATAATCCATTTGTATCTAATTCAAGAATACAAAAGTCATCAATCCCAATTTCTGTTAGGTTTTCAACATTAGCACTAGGGTCAAAATCCACAGTTCCATTTAATGAACCGGCAGAAATAATCTTTCCTTCCTCAAGAAAAAGGCTACTAAAACTAACTGTTTGTGGACCTGTTATTTGTTTTCCCCAAATAAAATCGCCATTCAATTCAAGTTTTAGAAAGAAAGCGTCATAGTTTCCTGCACTGACCATATTCTGAACACCTGCACCTGGATCTATGTCAATTGTGCTCTGAAAATATCCTGTTGTATATATTTTTGAATGATAAATTTCGATGTCAGAAATTACTTCATAGCTATTTCCACCAATATTTTTAGCCCAAATATAATTTCCATTTGGATCTAGTTTTTGAACAAATAGTTCTTTTGGTCCATTTGAAGTGAGTTGATTGACAAGGAAATTGGGGTTAAAATCAACAGTTCCTGTAAATTCACCGACAGCATATATATTGTTATTATTATCAAAAGCAATGTCTCTTAGTAAATCATAACTGTCATTTCCAATCATACTCTTCGCCCAAATAAAATCTCCATTTGAGTCTAATTTTTGAATAAAAATATCTGTAAAACTATTACTAGTTAAAGTTGCCGTCCCAGGACCTGGATCAAAATCTCGTGTATTCTGTAGGCCTCCAGAAATATAAACATTGTCGTTATTGTCAAGCTTAATTTTCTTGATGTTATAGACAAATTCTTGTACGTTTATCTTCGCCCATACAAAATTTCCGCTACTAGTAAGTTTAAGAACAAAATTAGAACCAGAAGAATTTGAATTGAGGTTAAAAACCCCTGCACCAGGATTAAAATCAACGGTTCCTTCAGAATATCCTGCGATTAAAACATCACCATTTGAATCAAAAGCTATTTTATGGCCAAAATCATCCGTTGTACCTCCAATTCTTTTCGCCCAAGAAAAATTACCATTTGCATCAATTTTTTGAATAAAAATATCGTATGTGTTTGATGTATTGCCAACGCTTGATAAATTGAAGACCCCTATTCCGGGGTTAAAATCATGTGTTCCTCGAAAATATCCGGTTATAAAAGTATTGCCATTATTATCTATAACATGACCTTCTGTTACAACTCCTTGTTGATAGGTAAATTGATCTACCCAATCAAAATTATTTGCAAAAGAAAGTGTAGTAAGACATACAAATAGTATGTTTAAAGTATTTTTGAGGTTCATCGTTGATTTTTTACAAAGATAAACTTTTTTCTTTTTAAATGAATGAGCAATACTGTTTTGAGTAACTTTTAAATGAAACAGAAGAACAAGGTGTCTATAGTGAAGAAAGGTGCTGTACAAAGTATCTTTTACCCAATTGAAATTTCAAGTAATCTTGATTTTTATAGGATAAAAAAAACGCCACATCTATCGATGAAGCGTTTTTACTTGCAGAGAGGAAGGGATTCGAACCCCCGATACATTGCTGTATACACGCTTTCCAAGCGTGCGCCTTAAGCCACTCGGCCACCTCTCTATATTTAATTGATCCGTGAAATAGTTTTTCAACGGGGGGCAAAGATATAAAATCAATTGAATTAAAACGAAATATACTAAAGTGTTAATTCTCCACGAAGGTTTTTTTGCATCAACACTTCTGATTGCTTGCCGTTATCCCCTTCCAAAACGACCATCATTTTGGTTACAGCTGCTTCTGTGGTTAAATCAAAGCCACTGATGACACCAACTTTATTGAACATTGAACTGGTTTTATACAACCCTTGTTTGACTTTTCCTGAGTTACATTGTGTAATGTTTAGCACAACACCACCTTTTGAAATAAAATCACTCAACATCGTTTCGAATTCTTTGGATGAAGGAGCGTTTCCAGATCCAAAAGTCTCTATAACTACACCGTCCACTTTTGATTTATCAAAAATTGATTGATACAATTCGAAATTAATTCCCGGAAATAATTTCAATAAAGCTACTTTACGATTTAGATTGTGATGTATCGATAATTCATTTTCTGCAGTAGCATAAAATAAGTTGGGGTTAAACTTTATATTTACTCCAGCAGAAGCTAACTCAGGGAAATTGGGTGAACGAAATGCTTCAAAATGCTCTGCTGAATCTTTTGAACAGCGGTTTCCTCGAAATAATTGATAATCAAAATAAACAGCTACTTCTTGAATGAGAGGTGTTCCGTCCTCTTTCTTTTTTGCAGCAATTTCTATGGAAGTTATTAAATTCTCTTTTCCATCTGTCCGTATAATTCCAATTGGAAGTTGTGAACCCGTGAGAATAATTGGTTTTCTTAATCCATCAAACATGAAACTTAAAGCAGAAGAAGTGTACGCCATTGTATCAGAACCATGCAATACCACAAACCCATCGTAGGATGAGTAATTCTTTTGAATTAAAGTCGCCAATTGGTCCCAGTGCTCTGTGTTTATTTCAGAAGAATCTATTGGGTGATCAAAACTAATCGTATCCAATTGTATGTCTAAACGTTTCAATTCTGGAACATGGTCGTAAATATGATTAAAATCGACGTTGGAAAGGTGTCCCGTTTCAGCATCTTTAATCATACCAATTGTTCCACCAGTATATATAATTAGAATTTTTGATGACATAATTTTTAGTTTAATCCGAACATTTTTTTTGCATTTTCTGTTGTTTTCTCTTCAATTTCCTTGAGAGAAACTTGAAAAACATCTGCTAACTTCTCAGCGACATGTAAAACATAAGAACTTTCATTTCTTTTCCCTCGATAGGGTACGGGAGGAAGGTAGGGAGAATCTGTTTCTACCACAAATTTATCCAAAGAAAGGTGTTGAATTGCTTCGTCAATTTTTGCGTTTTTATACGTTAAAACACCACCAATTCCAAGTAAGAATCCACCATACGTCATGATTTTATCTGCTTGTTCTTTTGTTCCTGTGAAACAATGAAAAATTCCTCTCAATGAATCATCATTCATTTCGTCGAGAATTTCAAAAATTTCATCAAATGCATCTCTAGCATGAATAACGATGGGTAATTTCCGTTCTTTTGCCCAGTTGACTTGAATTCTAAAAGCTTCCTTTTGCTCTTCGATGAATGTTTTGTCCCAATATAAATCCATTCCAATTTCACCAACGGCGATGTAGTTTCCATTCGCTAGTTTTCCGTGCATTAGATCCAATTGTTCACGCCAATCTTCTTTTACATTACCAGGATGCAATCCCATCATAGCAAAGCAATTTTTTGGAAAATCGATGACCAATTGATTCATTGAATCTATGGTTTCGACATCGATGTTGGGTAAAAGAAGGAATTCTACCCCTGCATCGATTGCTTTTTGAACAACTTCCTTCCTGTCTTCATCAAATGCATCAACATAAAGGTGAGTATGCGTGTCTATGAACATTGTTTTTTTTGGTAAAGGTAGTAAAAAAGTGACTGCCCTTATGAAAAGACAAACTGTAGCGCAGTTGATAAAGCATTAGTTATAGTATGCATAAGCGAGGGTTCAGCTAAATATAAATATTTTTCTTCCTACTTAATCCTCCTCCAAAGGAGGAAATAAAATATTTCTTCTATCTAACAATCTTCTTTAAACTAATAAAGAAGTAAATCAGGCAAACAATGTTACTCTGAATTAAAACAAAGAAATACTCAACCCCATTTGAATAAGGTTCAGTTGTGTACTATTCTTATTCGAAAAAATTGTATTGAAATTATAACTGGCAAACAATGCCCAATTTCTTAACCCAATTCGAACATGCGCCGAATAAATCCAATCATTTTGATCGGGGAAACCAAAACGTTTATTCACCGTTCGTTTACTATTGAAATTACTTACTTCTTTTGAGTATAAATTGGCTTGATACCCGAATTTACCACCAATATGTACTTTAAAATGTTTCCAACTTTCATTTCTAAAACGCAACTCTAATGGAATGGAGAAACTATTTCCTGAAAGAGAACTTTTATAAAAAGATTGTGTAGCATTTGCAGGAATATAAATGGTTGTTTGCGCTACATCATCAATGATTAATTCTGTGTTGTGACGGATGTTTGTGTATTGATGAGAAACACCTATTCCCAAAGAAACAGTATTTCCTTTTGTCAATGGGATATCGAACATTAAGTTGGTATTTAATCCAATAGATGCCCAGCTATTATCAAAAGGTTCTTTATCTCCAACCCAATCGTTATAGGTAATGTCGAAAATTAACCGATCGTACTTTCGTACTTTTTCAATTTTAGCCGGACGAATTCCAGTATAGAACCACATAGCTCCTGGTCGAAAACGAGATACTTCATTTTCACCCTTACTGTCGTACTGAGCAGCCAATGAAAAACTCAAAAGACAAAGTATGAAAAGTAGATTATTTTTTATCATTCTTCAATTTTAATTCCCAATTCCAAGCATCAGTCAATGCATCTTTTACGGTTCGGTTTGGTTTCCAACCCATTAAATTAAACATTTTAGTAACATCCGCAAAAATTTCTACAACATCTCCTTTTCTTCTGTCTCCAAAACCCCAATTTAATTTTTGACTGGAGATTTCTTCAAAAGTATTGATTAATTCTAAAACGCTTGTTCCTTTACCTGTTCCGATGTTTAAATTTTCAACAAATGATTCGTTTTTTGATTTCAACCAATCGATGCCTTTTACGTGTGCTTCTGCAACATCCATTACATGAATGTAATCTCGAACACATGTTCCATCAATGGTCTCGTAATCATTTCCAAAAACGGTCACCTTTTCTAATCTCCCGATTGCTGTTTGAGTAATGACAGGCATTACATTGTTTGGTTTTCCAAGAGGAAATTCACCAATTATTGAGGAAGGATGCGCTCCAACAGGATTGAAATAGCGTAAATTTAAAACGCTACAATCTGCACCACTTTTTATAAAATCTTGAATAATTTCTTCGCCTATTTGTTTGGTGTTTCCATACGGAGAATTGGCAATTTGTATCGGAGAATCCTCAGTGACAACTTTTTCATTCTTCGGTTCACCATAAACGGTGCACGAGGAAGAAAAAACAATGTTTTTGATTTTAAATTGCTGCGCCAACTCCAGTACATTCACCAATCCAATGATATTGTTTCGGTAATATTTTAAGGGTTGATCAACCGATTCTCCAACTGCTTTGTATGCTGCAAAGTGAATAATTCCTTCCAAAGAATAGTCTGAAAATACTTTCTCTAAAGCTTTAAAATCACAAACATCAACAGAAAGGTGGATGATTTTTTTTCCTGTAATCTCTTCAATACCTTTAATGGCATCTGTTCTCGCATTACGTAAATCATCAACAATAATTGGAGTGTATCCATTTTCGATCAATTGAACAACAGTATGCGAACCAATGTACCCTGCTCCGCCTGTGACAAGAATATGTGTAGAATCATTCATTGCTTCAAAGTTAACAGAAAAATTCTTCTATACGGCTTTAGCCATTAGAATTCATACCTTTGACGAATGGAAGAACGAAAAAAAATGAACTTTATACGGCATGCATCACCTCCGGCATCAAAGAAATACATTTTAAAGATTTTGTTTTACGTTGCCTTCCTTGGAGTATTATTGTACTTGATTTTTTCAAGAAAAAATGAGCAGAAAGCTGTGGAGATTGAAGGTGTGAAAATTGAACTTACAAAATAGATGTGTCTATAATTCAGAAATACTCAAACTTAACTTTTTAAGCATGAAATTACATCTTGAATTCCGAAGTGTATTCTGTGTTATGTTTTGAAACAAACGATTAACACAGAGAAAAAGGAGATCTCACTGAGATACACAGAGGGAAATTAAAATGAGTATTCTAACACAAAGATTGGAAGAATTCTCAACCCTCAACAGCATTACCGTTTTTTACATCAAAAGCTAAATCGCTTTTTTTTATTTCTTATTAAAAATCTTCTCTGCAACTTTCTTTGAATCAACAGAAAATTTATCATTTCCTTGTACTTTCCATACCCCTGTTTTTTTGATGTAGAATTTCACTGTTTTCTCTACAACTTCAGAATACCCACCGAATAAAGTCAATGTATTTTGAACTTCACCGTTGTATTTAGTTTGTCTCATTTTTCCTGCTTTCACTAAATCCCACAATCTATTCATGTGAATTGATTTTGTTTTACATGCAGGATCTGTCGCTTTAAAAGTCATTAAGAATAAAGAAAGGGCTTTTGCTTCTGGTGATGGTTTTTCCATTGTTTCAAATTTTGAACTGCAAATTTACGGAATTAATACGGAATTAGAATTAATATAATAGACTTCTATATTTTGGTAGATTCAACTAGCTAATGCAAGTTTTTTATTTTCTAGGTTAAACATAGTA
>CAYLWS010000051.1:0-24602 GCA_964387525.1 uncultured Fluviicola sp. | reverse complement strand
ATCTGAGGGAAACTTTTTACTAAAAAAACTTGCATTAGCATTTTAATCTAGGATTCAATACTTTTAATTATTCTAGGAATTGGTGTTGATGATCTGAAGATAAATTATATATATATCCACAAAAAAAGCTTCATCGTATGATGAAGCTTTTTGCGGTCTGGACGGGACTCGAACCCGCGACCCTCGCCGTGACAGGGCGATATTCTAACCAACTGAACTACCAGACCAAAATTCCTAATCATTTCGAGTGATACTGACAACAGTCAGTCTTGAGGATTTTGTTGTACACTTTTCGTTTAAAGCGTGGGCAAATGTACGTATAATAAATGGTTTGAAACAAGTAAAAAACAAAAAAAAACAAAAATAAATAAATATAATTTGTAATTGATTAACATATAAGATGTTGCATTTAATTTTTTTTAAAAAGAAATGTAACGCAACTTGTGTTTTAACTTTTTAGACTAGACAATTGAGGTGTTTGATAGTTCTTGGACAATTTCAACTGAATTAGATTGTAACAAAAATAATTTTTTCACGTACAAAACTTTACTAAAAATATATAAGGTTATATGTCAGATTCTAAATTTTTAACGGGGATAATATTAGGAGCTATCGGAGGTGTACTTCTTGCACCTGCTTCGGGAAAAGAAACACGAGATAAAATTGCTGATGCAACGGCAGATTTAAGGAAAGATCTTCACCAAAAATTGGAACAAATTCGAAAAGAATACAATGAGTCGAATGAATTCTCTTTTGATGATGTGAAAAGGATTCTTATGAATTCTGATTCTGAAGAAAAACTTGCTAAGGTGTCAGAATTAGAAGCTTCAATAGCGAAAAAATATAAAGATTTAGAACAAGAAACCTTGAGAATGATCGATGAGTTTAAACAACAAAATATGGATTCTTCATCTTTAAAAAATACATAGAAAAATGATCGATTTAATCAAATCATATATTGATAACAGGGTGGAGCTTTTTAAATTAAGTATGATTAGTGTGACGGCTAATATTGCGGCAAAACTGATGAGTTCTTTCTTAATATTATTATTCTTTTTGATGATAATGTTGATGTTTAGTATTGCTCTATCTTTGTTCATTGGGGAGTTTGTTGGCCATATGGCGTTAGGATTTCTCATCACTGGGAGCGCTTACCTTTTTGTATTCTTGTTGTATGTTATTTTTGCGAAGAAGAAAACAGAACGTATATTGAAAGATAAAATTGTTCAAGTATCTCTTGATGCTGAGAAGGAAGTGATGCAAGAAATGAAGAATTAAAATTGGAGAAATGAGAAAATTTAAAAATAAATATAGAATTCGCTCGTACGACGATTTAGGTTTAGCGATTCAACAATTGAAAGATGAAGTGAAACAACAGGAGAAACAATTGGCAGAAACTCCAGTTGTAAAATTTGCAGCTTCATTTAAAAAGAAAAGTGAGAATAAATCATCCATTTTAGGAATGTTGTTGAATAGTGAGGAATCAATTGGCTCAAGTCTTGTTAAAACATTTCTGATGTCTAATAAATATACTAGAAAGTATTTTATGGGATTCATGGCAGCAAAAGAAGTTATTCCTCAGGCTGTAAATGAAATTAAGAATGCTGCGAAAAGCGGTGAAGAATAAGAATAAAAAAATAAGCAATAAAAAAGGCTTCTATCAATTTGATAGAAGCCTTTTTTGTAAGTGAGTGTTGTATTAAAATACTTCAGCAGCTGAGAAATGAAATTCTCCTTCAATAGATGCGTTCTCATCAGAATCAGAACCGTGAACAGCATTTTTAGCAATAGATTCAGCATATTTCTTACGAATAGTACCTTCTGCTGCATCTGCAGGATTAGTTGCTCCAATTAATGTTCTAAAATCAGCTACAGCATTTTCCTTTTCAAGAATTGCAGCGATGATAGGACCAGAAGTCATATATTCAACTAGCTCTCCATAAAATGGACGTTCAGCGTGTACTTCATAAAATTTCTTTGCTTGATCTTCACTAAGACGAGTGTATTTCATCGCTTTAATTGAAAAACCTGCATCCAAAATCATTTGGATGATATTCCCTGCTTGACCACCTTCTAAGGCGTCAGGCTTTAACATTGTGAATGTTTTATTTGTTGCCATAATTAATTGTTTTCTAAATTTTCTGCAAAGATACATATTTCTTTAATCAATTACATACTTATACCTGAGAATTGAGGAAATCAGTTGTAATGAAATGATCAAAATATAGTGTAGAATTGAAATGCTTGAACTAGGATTGAATTTATTCACTACATTAATCAATAAATCACTTTAAATTATTTTTTATTTTGACTTACTGTTTTAAAATAGAGTTGCGATTAAGCAATGATGGAATAAAATTCAGTTATATCGAGTAGTTGTAATTGGTTGACGTACAGGTTGTTGTGTGTTTATTTTTGTGTGGTTGTTGAAATTTAACATTTTTTTAAGATTTAATCTATTGTCAATCGAATAAAATGGTTTAAATTTGTCGTATCGAATAGAGGGGGTAGTTTACCTCTATTTAGAGTTTTATAGTTTTAGCATGGTTTAGCAGAAAGAGGAACAAGTTCATAAGAATTTGTTCCTCTTTTTGATTTTCTACGGTTTGTATTGTATATTTACTCAACCAAATACAATTTTATGAAAACTAAACTCTTTTTTCTAATATCTTTATTAACTAATTTATCATTCTCACAAACGCAAGGCGTTGCTTATACTGAAGTAGGTAAAGGTGTTGCGACAACATTTGTTACAGATTACCATACTTTAGGGATTAATTCTTCTGCTCTAGCTTGGGGTACAGGTTATGAAGGAAAGAAAATGACAATGGGGATGACTGAATTTAGCCTAGGTTTATATTCTGATTCTCTCTCTTCAGATAAATTAGCCAGTTTATACCAAACAATCAGAAAAGAAATTCGTGGAAATTCAAATACTTCTACTGATTGGCAACAACAAGCCTTATTTGCAAAAGACTATTTATTAAGTGGAGTCAGTATTGATGCTTCATACAACTGGTTTGGCTTCGCTTATCAAGGAGAGAAATTTGGTGGAATTGCATTTAACATTCAAGAACAATACAGCTGGTATTCTAAACTGAGTACTAATGCATCAGGAATTACTTTTCAAGGGAAGTTCGCAGATTACTTTGATCAATTTACAGTAGTTTATGGAACTGACACGACTGTAATATCTAACAATGGAAGTGTTTCTGAAGATACGTTAGCGCATGTTGTTTCAGGACATGTATCAGCACCATTGAGCTTGGCTTCGATTACAGATGGGACAAAAATTAAATTTTCTTGGAATCGATTCTATAACTTTGGATATGGGCGTAAAATAATTGGAGATTCAAGTTTTGCTATTTATGCGGGAATTGGTGGGCGATTTATACAGTCAACTGCTCTCTTCGATTTTGAATCTAAAAATGGTGAATTGAGAATGTATTCTTCGATTTCTCCAAGTTTTGATTTGGATTATGGGACAATTGCAAACACAAATCCATCAGCAGTTTCACAAAATTCATCAGGAATTCCAACTTCGGTTGGTAATGGTTATGGTTTAGATTTTTCGGTGAGTGTCCGCCTTTTGAAAAATATAAAATTAGGGTTAGCTGTAAATAATATTGGATCTGTTACGTATAAAAGAAATGTATATACCGTCAAAGACACTTTAGTTGGAGATATTAGTATTGACGGATTAAGCGACAATAATATCACCAATGCAATTGATGTTTTCTTGAAAGATGGAGGGCTACTTAGTTTAGTAGGAGAAGAACAAGTGACAATTAAGAATGCTGCTAATATTCGTTTGGGAGGAAGTATTGAATTAGGTAAAAAAATTCAAGTAGGTTTTGATTTTGTAGCTCCTTTTAACAGGAATACCCCAGGAAGTATTCAGAATGCAGTATTCTCAGTTGGGGGAGAGGTAAGACCTATTCGTTGGTTAGCTTTGAGCGCAGGATATTATGGTGGTGGAATTTACAAGCACAATATTCCAGTTGGGATTAATTTCATTCTTGGCAAAGGGAGGTATGAAATTGGAATCTCATCTAGAGATGCATTAACTTTTTTTACAAAAAATTCGAACAGTATTTCGACTGCATTTGGTGTGGCTCGATTGAGATTTTAATCAATTGTTTTCAGAATTTCCTTCAACTCTGAAAGAATCATTGCTGTAGCTCCCCAAACAATTTTTTGCTCAATCTCAAAATAGGGTACATTTTTCTGGTGAACTCCTTTCGATATTTGTACACGGCCATTTTTTTGAATGTCATCATTCATTAATGTGTCAATATTTAAATAGATAAGGTGTTCTACTTCTCTTTCGTCTGGCTTGAAATCAGGTTCGTGATGTAAATAGAAAATGAATGGTTTCACCATGAAATTACTTACAGGGATATAGATGTCACTTAGTTCTCCAATTAACTCTCCTGAATTCAACGTTAAATTAACTTCTTCAAAACATTCTCGTCGAGCTGTGTGTTCTAAATTCAAATCAGAACGATCCATTTTTCCTCCAGGAAAACTAACTTGACCAGAGTGTGAACCTTCGTATGTTGGTCGTTGAATCAGTAAAGTGTATAATCGATTGTTTTTAGGGAAAAGTATAATTCCAATTGCTGATGATCGAAATTCTTTTTTAGAAGCAACAATGTTTCGAGCAGAAAGTCGCTTTTCTGGAACTAGATATTGGTGAGCTCTGTCTCCAGGAAGTCCCTTCGAAATTTTAGTTTTTAATGCTTGGATGAAATTGTCCATGTTATTTTTCAATCGAAGAAAGAATATCAATGAAATCATCGTACAAATAACCCATGTTCTCTCTTTTTCCAATCATTTGGAAAACATAATACTCATTTTCAACTTCAATTGTTGCAATAAAATAAGAAGCGTCTTCTTCGTTGTCGTATGTTTTACCGTGTACAACTTGTGTGTACCCACTGAAGCCAACAGAATTTGGAACGGGTTTCTTCACGGATGTTTCAAACGAATGCAAGGATTTGGAACGTTTGAAAATGTAATTATCGTGGATGGCGTCTAGTGCAGAAATGTCTTCATCATCAAAAGAAAACTGAATGGTTTCAACATCAATTTCATCAAACAATTCTACAGAAAAGAAAATGTCTAGGCTATAATTTTGAAATGTTAAATTTGTAGAACTAAGTACATAGGACTCATTATAACCAACAGATAACATTTCAGGTTTCAGAAAAGTAATTCGTTTAAAAGATTGACTTTTTAAATCGGGAAAATCCATATCGTTTTTTTGCAAACGTCTTAAGTCATTCTTAACTGTGCAAGAAAACAGGATGGTTCCAAGGAGTAAAAAAAAAGTGATCTTCAAAAATTTCATTGCAACGAATATACGGATTCTAAATTAATTTATAGAACACTTAACTTTTTCTAGAGGTTAAGCATAGAAAATTATCTTTCCAATAGTTTCTTAGAAACTTTATAAGTTGCAAAGTATAAAAGACCCGTTTGTCGTTTTTGCAACGTCATAAATGCTTTGTTGTACCATTTTGGGTCGGTTGCTTTTTTCTTGAACGTTTCGTGGTTAAAAGTTTCAAACTGTTTGCTGTCTAACCTCGTTTCAATGATGAAGACCCCAATTCCAAAATGCTCAATTCGTTGGAGAGCTAATTCGAAATCTGACTCCGTGAAATATTGGTTCGATGAATCATCAAATCCGTCATTCATGTTTTTTAAGCCAATAAATATATTTTGTGCTAAGAATTCTGATTTTTCCATATAAATTATTCAATTTAATCAAAGGTAATTCTTTATTTGGAATCATTCATGTATTAAGTTCGATGATTTAATATGAAATGTAAAACGTAAAAAAATAGAATAAAAAAAACGTATAAAGGTTATCCTAATATACGTTTTTAAATTATTTATGTTTTTTACAGTTTGACCGTAGACAAAGAAGCTTTGTATTTTGCCAATTGTTCTTTTGAAAGAATGGTAGATAAAACATTTAATTTATCGTTCATGTTTCCTTCAATAAATTCTTTCTTTTTACTATCTGACATGTTACTGTCAAGAATTGTTTGAATTTTCTCTTCTACTTTTAAGTTTAATACTGAAACTCTACTTACTTGAGAATCAGATAAACCTAAAGTGTTTTTCATAACCTCAGTTTCTTTAGTTGCTCTATCTTCAGCAGTACTCTTTTTTTGAGATATTTGTTGAGAAGTTCCAACCGTTTTTTTCTTTGCTATAGTTTTTTGTTGAGCAAAAGTTCCAGTTGAAGATATTAATAATCCAGCGATTAAAAGTGTTTTTATATTTTTCATAATTTTATTTTTCTTTTGGTTTACATTTTTTATGCCATTTCTACTATACTAAAGATGTAAAAATAAGCTAAAAGTTGCTTTGATCGAAGAAAAAAGTATAATTTAGTACAATGAGATTGTTTTATTTAATTATTACTCTTTTAAGTTTGACGAACTGTGCTCGGTTTGTTGATGTCGACCGTGAAGTTGAAAAAACAATTGTTAACCTTTCTAAAATGGGGCTAACAGAAATTCCTCCAGCTGTTTTTGAGAATAAAAGCATTCGAGTATTGAAATTATATGGGAATAAAATTACCGAAATCCCTGCTGATATTTCTAAATTAGAGAATCTTGAAAAGCTCTATTTGGGTAAAAATCTATTGACTTCTTTACCTGAAAGTATCCGTAATCTCAAAAAGTTAAAATTAATTTCAGCACAGTACAATGATATTTCATCTTTGCCTTCTTCAATTGGTGAAATGGAAAATTTAGAACAAATTATTCTGAGTCATAATAACTTGAAAACACTTCCTAAAACGATTGGTCTATTGCAAAAATTAGAAGTGTTAAAAGTGAGTTTTAATTCGTTGAAATCCTTGCCTGATGAATTAGGGGATTGTGAAAACCTTCAGTTTATTCACATAAATCAAAACAACCTCAGGGAAATCCCAACTTCAATTGTTAAATTAAGAAGGTTAAGAGAGCTTTATGTTGCAAACGCAGGTGTGTTAGTTGATTTACCAGAAGAATTGTGTAAATTGAGGTATTTGGAAGTATTGCAAATTGACCAAACTACTTTGGTGCCTAATTGCTTACTTGTTCGACAGACAACTCAACTGAGAATTATCATGAATTAAAAAGTGATTCATTCTCTGGTTCTGGATCACTATCTAAATTACTCTCGCAATTACATTCGTCAATTTCTTCCAGCCTTTCCCAATCTAACCAAACATGAGGTTGAGGATCTTCTTTTTGTTGAGAGATGACCAAGAATAAAACCAAATCATAGGAGAAATGCGCAACGATACTGAACCAAAGTCCGTACGCTATAAAGCCGTAAGAAATTAAAAAGATAAAAGGCAATACAATGAGTCCATACAAGGACATTCTCCAATTTTTAGGGTTTAGATACCCGTGAATCGCAACAAAAAATATAGACGTTATGATTGGTCCAAAATAGAATTGAAAACCAGAACGAAACAAGAGTTCTTCACCTACACCAGCGCAAATGGATAAGAATATACAATCAAGAACGTTTAGGTTCATCTGCTTAACTACATGTTCAATGCGCGAAGGAAGTTTTTCAAAAACTTTTGCTTGCATGAAAATTAAAGAAATGCCAGCGTATGATAGTCCTAAAATAAGTCCATAAACAATAGGTTTTACTTGAAAACTTGAAAAATCTAGAATTGATAAAGGCAATATGTCTTCAAAGAAATAGAGTACAATAAAAGTTGGAATTGGGAAAACCAAAAGCGTAATTAACCCCAATAAGTACATCTTTTTTTTCATTCAACACCTTTTAACCGAAACGTAGATGTTTCACAGTATTTCCTTTATCTTTCAATTGTTTTAGCGACTTAATTCCAATTTTAATATGTGCATCCACAAATTTAGCGGTAACTTTTGAATCACTTGAACTTGTTTTAACTCCCTCAGAAACCATTGGTTGGTCAGAAACTAAAAGTAAGGCGCCCGTAGGGATTTCATTGGCAAAACCAACGGTGAATATTGTAGCCGTTTCCATGTCAATTGCCATGGCTCTAACTTTTGTCAAATACTCTTTGAATTCATCGTCATGCTCCCAAACTCTTCGGTTTGTTGTATAACATGTTCCTGTCCAGTAATCCATTTCAAAATCACGAATTGTTGTTGAAATAGCTTTTTGCAAAGCAAATGATGGAAGTGCAGGTACTTCAGCAGGAAAATAATCATTACTTGTTCCTTCTCCGCGAATTGCAGCGATGGGCAAAATCAAATCACCGACTTCATTTTTCTTTTTCAATCCACCACATTTTCCTAAAAATAATACTGCTTTAGGTTTTATGGCAGAAAGTAAATCCATACAGGTAGCAGCAGAGGCACTTCCCATACCAAAATTGATAATTGTTATTCCATCAGCCGTTGCACACTGCATTGGTTTATCTTTTCCAATTACTTCAACATTGTGAAACGTTGCGAAGTAATCTACATAATGACCAAAGTTGCAGAGCAAAATGTATTGCCCAAAATTTTCTAATTTTTCTCCTGTATATCTAGGTAACCAATTGGCTACAATCTCTTCTTTTGTTTTCATTTCTAATTGGTTAAATGATTAATGTTGTTGATTCAATCGAACTGATGTCGAATCAACTATAAAATGCCGTATTCTTTAGCGTAGAACAACATTTGCTCTACAAAAGATTGGTTATTTTCAATTTTAATGTCAATAATTTCACCATTATCATCCGTTACAGGAACAAAAACAGGATTCACAAAACCTCTATAAGGAGCGATGTCAAGAGGAGCTACTCTTTCTAAAACTTGCTGGTGAATTGCTTGGTCAACATTGACGCCATATGTTTCAACCAATGCTTTTCCGGCTTCGTAATCCCCTTCCGATTTGATGCGTTGAATTTCTCGAAGTAATTCTCCAAAAAGTGTTCTTAATTTAGTGTAGTCAGTAATGTTGTAGTATCTTTTTCCTTCACGATCAATTACTTCAATTACATTGTCGTTTGCGCCTTTTTCAATTGCCCATGATGCAACCAATTGTCGGTTTTGCATGTGCTCTTCTTCTACATTTTTACCTAAATTTAAACGTTGAAGTTGAGTCAACATTCCATTTCTAATGTATCCATCGTATTCAGCTTCACCTACTTCAAGGCTAGGGATTAATCCTAATTCGATTAGTTTTTCATCCATGATGTAATACAAACCAACTAAATCTGCACGAGCTTCTTCTAATGTACTTGCATAGTTTTTCAAAGTAACAGCTGGTTGTCCAATTCCATCATTGATTTGTCCAGAAGCATGTCCAACAACCTCATGAAGAGCTGTATGTAATTTCCCAGATAAATACCCGTATTTTTTAGCCAATTCAATCTCTTTTTCATCGTTGGCGAATTCTTGTAACATTCCCGAGCCTGAAGCTTTATCATAAGCTGAAATGATATTCCCAAGACTTACTGATTTAGAACCATGTTCTTGTCTAATCCAGTTGTTGTTTGGTAAATTCACACCAATTGGAGTAGAGGGAGAAGCATCTCCTGATTCGGAAGCAACTTGTACGACTTTATAACTAACACCCTTTACACTTTTTTTCTTGTGTGATTCTATCAATGGTGAATTATCTTCAAACCATTGGGCGTTTTCAGTAACGACTTTCATTTGTTCAGAAGCTTCAAAATCTGTAATTTGAACAATACTTTCAAAAGTGGCTCTTTTTCCAATTGCATCACCATAAACTTCTATAAAACCATTGATCCAATCAATGTCACCCGCGGTAGACTTTGCCCATAGAATGTTGTATTCATCCCATATTTTTAAATCTCCTGTATTGTAATATTCAATTAACTTTTCTAATGATGCTTTCTGCTCATCATTTTCAGCTACAGTAACTGCTTTTTCTAACCAATAAACGATTTTATCGATAGCTGCTCCATATTTGCCTCCAGACTTCCATACTTCTTCAATTAAATGTCCATCTTGTAAAACCATCGTTGAGTTTAAACCATATTCAATAGGTTGTTTGTCATTAGGATTGATTTTGTCAGCATAGAAGTCCTCCACCATTTTCTGGGTTACACCTTCACCGTAAAAACCATTGGCAGAAGCTTTAATCATATCTACATCAGCATCTTTTACTTTACGTTTCATTGCTATATGATCACTAAAAATAACCTCTTTAGCTTCTTTGCTGATACTTCCTTCTGTATCAGAAATCAATGTGTTGAAGTATTCTACTGAAAAGTGAGGCATAATTTTATCCATGCCGTAATGGTGATGTATTCCATTGGCAAACCAAATTTGTTTTGCGTAAACCATGAAATCTTTCCATTCATTTGTGTTCTTATCGCCGGAGTAATTTGCAACAACATGATCGATAGCGTTTCTAATTTCTATGTTAAATGCATTGTTTTGATCAAAAATTATATCACGGCCTGCTAATCCAGCTTGAGATAAAAAATACACCAATTTCTTTTGATCAATGGTTAATTTATCAAAATCTATGATGTCGTAACGCAATACTTGAATGTCTGCAAAACGATCTACAGTTCCTTCAGGTAAACTTATTTCTGTTGTTTCTATGTTCGTGTCTTCTTTAACTGTTTCAGTTCCGCATGAAGCTAAGAAAAGACTCGCCGAAAAAAGGGTTATATGTTTAAATGTCATTTTTTAGAATTTTAGAGACTGAAAATACTAAAAAAAGGGGAGAATTAGAAAGAAATAAAGGATAAATCACACTGAAACCAGTATAAAACGATATAGTTTAAAGAAAAAATAAAATTTATTGAACAAAACTCAATTTCTCAAGCTTAACTTTTACCCGAGCAAAGCCAAAAGAAACTGTTACGTTTTCACCTTTCATTTCTTCAACAGTACCAGTCTGTTTCGTTGCAATTAATTTCACACGACTTCCTACTTCAATTTTATCTCTGTGGTGCTGTAGGTCTATTTTTGGGGGAATATTTTTACTTTTTTTCGGTTTTTTTGAAAGCTTGATTTCCTTTTGTTTCTGTTTAGCATCCACCGTCTTATATTTTTCAACGGCAATATACTTTCGAACATCGTCCATTAATTTGTCATTAATGGACTTCTTTTTAGAATTAGGAACAAATTTTTCAATAAAAGCAATCATTTTTTTTCCAGCATTAATTAAATGTTGGTTTTTGGTAGAATTATCACGTATTCCACGTAGTTTCGATTCGTAATATTCTTTCTTTTCAGTATAATAATTTAAAGCGTCCTGAGCAATATCTTGCGCTTCAATGTGTTCTTTGTTTAGCTTATTTAAATAAGTTTTCTCTTTTTGGAGCTCATTGAGCAAGCGATCCATTTTGACCTTGTTGTCACTTAGTTTACTTTTTGCTTCTGCAATTAATTCGTCTGGAATTCCATTCATTTTTGCTACCTCGAACGTAAAAGAACTCCCTGGTTGACCAATAGAAAATTGGTACTTTGGTTCGAGCGTTTCAGTATTGAATAACATGCTTCCATTGACGGCATTACGTAATTTGTCCGCTTTTAATTTAATATTGTTGTAATGTGTTGTGATTACAGCATAGCTCTTCTTATTGTACAAAGCTTCAAAAATTGCTTCTGCCAATGCTCCACCTAAATCAGGGTCAGATCCTGTTCCAAATTCATCCAATAAAAGTAAGGTTTTACGATTGGAAACCTGTAAAAAGTAGTTCATTCTTTTTAAGCGGTAAGAATATGTACTTAATTCATTTTCAATAGATTGATTGTCTCCAATGTCGCTCAGTATATTTTGAAATAAGCACATTTTACTATTCTGGTGAACAGGGACAAGTAAACCAGATTGGAGCATCAATTGAAGGATGCCAATTGATTTTAACGTTATACTTTTCCCACCAGCATTTGGTCCTGAAATAACGAGCATTCTAGAAAATTTGTCCATTCCAATATGCTGAGGAAGTGTTTTTTTTCCGAGAGATCGGTTGTTTTTCAGTAGAATAGGATGATAAGCATCCATTAATTCAATTTCTAATTCTTCTTGAATGGAAGGTAGACACGCATCTAAATCAATAGCTAAACGACATTTGGCATTGATGAAATCAAATTCGACTAAAATTTCTTGATAGTTTTGAATCAATTCAATGTGTTGAAATAGCTCTTGTTTTAAAACTTGAAGAATCCTGAAAATTTCTTTGCGTTCATCATCGAGTAATAATTCATACTCATTGTTCAATGGAGCATTGGATAAAGGTTCGATGTATGTAAAACTACCTGTTCTACTAGAACCAACGACTGTACCAGGGACACGTCTTTTATGACTAGCGATTACAGACAAAACTCTTCTGTCGTTAATGAATGTTTCTTTGGTATCTCCTAGAATATTGTCTTTTAAAAGTCTTCTGACTTCTTTGTCAAAATTCCGATTTATTTGTTTTTTTAATTGTTTTAAATTGCTTCTAATATTGGTTAACTCCTCAGAAGCTTCATCTTTTATGTTACCATGTTTGTCAAATACCAATTGTATAGCATCCGTTATTTCTTTGGTGAAATGAGCTTTTGAAGTAATAGAATGTAGAAGTGGGTATTCCTTTTCTCTTTTATTGAAAAAGAAAATCAATTGATTGACAAGAAGTGAGGCAGAATAGATACGTAGAAATCCTTCTAAATGAATTGCGGCATTTTTGATCGGGAGGAGTTTAATTTCTTCATGTAATTCTTCAAACTCAATTCTTGGAAATGTTTCCCCTTCAGTACGAATAGAAAGTAATTCATTGACTTTTTTTAATTCTAGAATAATTGTATTTCGATCTGAATGAGGGATTAAATTTTGAAATTGCTCTTTTACAGTTGTAGAAATTGCAAGTTTACTTAACCATCCCCTAATTATCGGAAATTCTAAATCATCTAAAGTTTGTTGGTCAATTTTCATGCGTGCAAATGTAAGGATAGTTTTAGAAATGTGAGAGAGATTTATTTTCTCTTTGTTCGTACAGTTTTTTTATATTTGTAAAAACAAGCAAAATGAAAATACTTTCCTTTAATGTCAATGGTGTTCGAGCAATTTCTAAAAAGAATTTCTTCGAAGATATGAAAACGGTAAACGCGGACGTTATTTGCTTGCAAGAAACAAAAGCATCTGTTGAACAAGTGAAAGAAACGGTAGCAGAAACTCTTTCTGATTATCATATTTACGCGAATCAAGCAGTGAAAAAAGGATATTCTGGTACAGCAATTTTTTCTAAAGTGGAACCGATATCTGTTTCTTACGATATGGGAATTGAAGAGCATGACCAGGAAGGTCGAGTTTTAACGGCTGAATTTGATGATTTCTATGTAACAACTGTGTATGTTCCCAATTCAAAAAGTGATTTATCTCGATTAGATTACCGACAAAAATGGGATGCAGATTTCTTAGCTTACCTTAAAAATTTAGAGAAGAAAAAACCAGTGATTGTTTGTGGCGATTTTAATGTGGCCCATAAAGATGTAGATTTAGCTCGACCAAAAGCCAATTACAATAAATCAGCTGGATTTACCCAAAAAGAAATTGATGGAATGGATCATTTTACCCAAAATGGTTTAATTGATATTTTCCGTGAGCAATACCCTGATGAAGTAAAGTATTCTTGGTGGAGTTACCGAGGTGGAGCTAGAGATAGAAACGTAGGCTGGAGAATTGATTATTTCTTAGTTTCTGAATCGTTGCAAAGTCGCATTAAAGAAAGTTCCATAGAAAATGAAATTTTAGGTTCGGATCATTGCCCGGTTGGGATTGTTGTGGAGTAAATGTATTCTTGAAGTAGAATTCGATTGATTTAGTGATAAACTGATTGGAAAGTGTTATTTTTAACAAATAAATAATTAAAAGTTAAACCGTTGTTCGCTTTAGACTGTAGAAAGTTCATGTGCTTTAGCGACTTGTTAGCAGTAATGAAAATATCACTCAAGTTTTGTATTTAAAAGTCATATTAACCTGTATCCTATCAATCATAGCTTATATCATTAATCCTTCTATTGGTTTATTGCTGATATCTTTTTCGTTAAGTTTTCTCTTGTACACCATAATAAAAAAAAGGAAGTGGTATTTCTATTTAATTTATTCAGCCATGGCAATCGGTTGTTTTCTTTCACTTGAAAGTTACTCATCTAAGCTTCAGGCACAGCTTATAGCAAATGAAGTTATGAGTTATTATTATGAAAAAGGTACAACCCCATCTAGCCTGAATGAAATATTTTATTTTAAAACTATGTACCTAACACCTACACTCAAAGAATATTCATATTCGAAAGAGTTTGAGACTGATGAATATTGTGTTTGGAAACTACATTACACAGATATATGGGGCAAAGGGTACTTTTATGATGATAAGACTGGTGTAATTGAACATCGATATTTTTTAATAGCTAGTAAACAAGAGAATTGGATGATAAAATAGTAGATATGCTACTAACATCACCTATACTTCACCGAGATCTCGCTTCGAATGATAAATCATTCGAACTCGCACGTTCTTTCTTCGAATATTCGTTTAACTTTGTATCGTTCGGCGAAAGCATAGCCCGAGCGTTAGCAAAAATTAAAAATGACTTCTTGCAATTAAAATGAGTGAAGATAATTTATACTTATTATTCTGTTATTTAATCCAATTGATTACAATGGTAATTTGGATTAGCAGAAGTAAAAATAAAAAAAGGACAGGATTAATTAATTTTTCGATATTTGTAATTTACAATGTATTATTTCACTACAACTTAATTTACAATTCTACTGGAGGTTATGGACTTGTTTGGCTTTTTTACTTAATGCTATCGTTAGGACTGCATTGGTTGATAAATACCATTGGAATAATTAGAACATTTATTGTAAAATGAAAATAAATTTTACAATGGGACCAATTTTAGCTTAATCATAACCTATAATAATGAGTAAAAAACGAAAATGGGAAGAGCCCATAAAAAACGAAAATAGCTCAACTCCAATTTGGGATTCATTCGTTCATGCACTTTGGGTGATTGTACACTCATTCTTACCTTAAATTTAAGCTACTTATAATAAAACAGTCGTACTTCGACACTTCAACAGGCTCTGCAACAAGGCCAAGTGAATGCAGTGTTGACAACCGAGTTTACGAGCTCACCGAAGCCCATTTCAAGTTCATTTTTTCATCTTCTTCGATCATTTTCTGTATTTCTACCACAAAATATGCGGTACTACGGACTACGGGGAACAAACCGTTAACATTCTTTAATCGAAGATGACAACAATCAGATTATCGCAAGTATTTCTTGTTCCATGTCAAACTAAAAGTTTCTATCGATTCCCTAACTCCTTAATAGTCTCGATAAACTTACGCTCAATCTCCTCATGATTGTTATTCTCTTCATCAATGAGTTTCCCGTTTACAATTGTAGAAACATTTGTTCTTGCATCTGATGTATATACTATTGAACTCGTCATTCTATCTAAACCTGTGGTCGCTAGAAAGGGAGAATTAGCAGAATATACAACTGCATTTAATTTTTCACCAACTTTAAAGAAGTCTTTCTCAAAATTATTCATCGCTTTTCGACCAGAAATAGTTGCCATCTTTAAGGCAAAGTCACCACTATTTCCCTCGTTTTTAGATGTGAAAATGTTTCTTTTATGAGAGATCAATCGCTGTCCGTAATCTAATAAACGAAGTTCTTCCAATGGGTTAATTCCAATATGACTGTCTGTTCCAATACTCCAATTTCCTCCGTAGTTTTGGTAATCAATCAAAGGAAATAAGCCATCGCCTAAATTTCCTTCGGTTGTAGGGCAAATCACCACATTTGCATTGCTTTCTGCAATTCCTTTTGTTTCAGCCGATGTTAAATGAGTTGCATGAACTAAATGATGTCTTTCAGATAATTCGACATTCTCCAAGAGCCATTCTACGGGTCTTTTTCCTAAATAGGCAATAGAATCTTCTACTTCTTTGAGTTGCTCAGAGATATGAATATGAAATGGAATATTTTGAGGTCCTTCTTGTGCAATTTTAGCAATGTCCAAAGGTTCTACCCCGCGCATTGAGTGTATTCCAATTCCAATGTTTGCTCCGTCGTAATGTCGACAAGATTGTTTACTAGCTTCTAATAACTGAAGGTAATCCTCAATTGATGGTGATATAAAACGCTTTTGTTGTTCCGTTGGATTTTTTCCAAATCCACCTTTTTGATAGAAAATAGGAACTAAAGTAATATTTATCCCTGCAGTTTTAGCCGCAGAAATCATTCGTTCTCCCATTTCAGAAAGATTGTTGTAGTGTTTCCCGTTCTTATCATGGTGGACGTAGTGAAATTCTGCAACATTTGTATATCCATGTCGAACCATTTCCGTGTAAAGCATTGTAGCAATGGCTTCAATCTGATCGGGTGTTACACTAAGTGCAAGTTTATACATGGCTTTTCTCCACGACCAAAAATCATCAGCGGATAAACCTGTTGGGTGAATTTCAGCCAGGCCTGCCATCGCATATTGAAAAGCATGAGAATGGGCGTTCTGAAAACCGGGTAGGGTATATCCTGTAATTATATTGGAAGGAAATTCAAATTCATTTTCTTCCATGGAAATGATTTTTCCAGCAGCATCGCATTTTACTAAAACGTCTTTCATCCAATAAATTCCTTTCTCTTCAGAATGGTTTAACAGATGTTTGAATATATAATTTTCCATTGTTTACAACTGTTTAATTAATTCTTGGAAAGTTGGTTTAAGAATAGTACGCATTTTATTTGCTCGATTTTCCTCAAATACTGTTTCAGAATCATCCATGTACAAGATTTTATTCATTTCTAATTGTAAGGCGTGAATATTTTTAGTTGGATTTCCAAAATAACGGGTAATGTGTCCTCCTTTGAAAGGTGTGTTATGGTTTACTTGGAACGGTCCATTGCTTAAATTCTGTAAAGTTGTATCGATGAGATTTTGAGCAGCTGTTTTACCATCGTTATTTCCTAAAATCATGTCCGGGAAGAATTCTTTACGAATGGTTGGAACACTTCTGCGAATAGAATGAGCATCCCAAAGCAATACTTTTCCAAATTCTTGAATACGTTCTTCCAGTAGTTCTTCAATTTTCCGGTAATATGGCCAGTAGTATGTAGATAATCTTCTTTCAACTTCTTTTTGATTGGGGATTTTGCTTTTAGAAATATAAATGTCCTTACCAAAAAAATCGGTTGTAGAAGTCAAGCCAGTGATTATTCTTCCGTCATTATATAACGGTTTACTTTCTGGATCTCTATTCAAATCAATGACCCAACGGCTGTATTTTGCATAAATAATAGTGATGCCTAATTCATTGGCAAAGTTGTATAAATCTTGAACAAACCAGTCTGTGTCATCAGGACTTGCCATCATGTCTGGAATATAATCCTGCTTTAATTCTTTAGGGAATTCTGTGCCGCAATGAGGTACACTTAAGATAAAAGGAACTTTTTTAACTGTCGGTTCGATAATGTAAAATGGATCTGTCATTTCTATTGTTTTAACCAATATTCATCGGCTTGTTTTTTTAATTGTTCTGCTCCTTCTTCCTTCCACTTTTTAAGTGTATTTGTTCCAAAAGCATTGTAAAACAAATATAATTTACCTTCGATGATTTCGAAAGTTTCTGGGTTGATTTTCACTTGAGAACCATCTTTTCCCATAGCGTATGCACACCATCCTCCGTATTGAGGGATATATTTTTCAGGGTTTTTTATAAAAGTAGTGAGATTTTCTTGGCTAACGAATTTGTACGCTATTTTTTGATAAGTTGTTGTAAACTTTTTATCGCCCTTGATTGCTTTATTCGAAAAGTAAGTAACAACGTCGTAGCCATCCGCAGCATACCCGTGTTGAGAATTTATTTCCGTATGCTGAGAGAAGGAAAGGAAAGAGAGTAGAGTTATGGAAAAGAAAAGAAAAATTTTCATTTTATTTTTTTAGGTGAATTAGAATTTCAAAAATAATTTTATTAGATATGACGGCGTCTTTTGATATTCCTTTCGAACCTTCTTTGTGGTAAGAAATTTCCCAAAGAGTTCTGTCAATTTCAAATGGCTGAGAATGAATAATTAATCCTTTTTTAGTTTTATTTACGGTGCAAAAGTAGGAAATGCTTCGAGTGACATCTAGTATTGTCAAATCACCTGTGATAAAAGAATTATATTCCTTATTGCCCGATTCAATTTTGGTCATCTGGAATTTAGAGATAGGGTAGAGTGGAGAATTGAAGAAGTCAGGGCTTTTTAAATGTTCTTCCAAAGCTATTGCATTCTCTTTGTTTTTAGGCTTGAAATTCTCAACGACTATTGAATTCATGTCAATTTCAACAATAAGTTCATTCAATTGATTGTTTTTGAAATTCCCTTTAGCTTTCTTTAAAAAAATACGTCCAAATCGTGGTGCAATTCCTCCAAGATGACTCGCTCTCCATTTTAAATGGCTTTCTGAAGTGAAATTAGTATAAATAAGCTCATCGGATTCTTCAATATTTCCAGTGTCTTGTATAGACGTAAAAAGAAAGAGGATAAAGAAGGAGAAAAGAATAGGAGTGAAGCCAAATTTCATTTTGTGTTGAATTAAGATTCATTTATAAAATCATTTCTTCGTGAAAAGAAGGGTAGCCTTTTGAGAAAAAAATATTATTACAAGAACACCTGCTCCTAATACTAAACCGATGATAAATTCTCCAAGAATAATGGGCCATTTTTCAAAAATATGGTGAAGAAAATCAAAGTGATGAATGTAAATCCCACCTGCGACCAAAAGCATTGCAATCGTACCAACAACAGTCAATGTTTTAATAACGATTGGCATTGATTTAACCAACAATTGACCAATTCTATAAATGATTCCTTTTTTCTCTTTTCTTTTTTTAATTAAAGCAAATCCAAAATCATCCATTCTAACGAGTAAAGCAACGATTCCATATACGCCAACGGTTGCAATGATGGCTGTAATTGAAACAGCAAAGATTTGAATTTTGATGGTTTGATCTTCAACGGCACTCAGCGCAATCAAAACAATTTCTATGGAAAGAATGAAATCGACAAAGATGGCGGACTTAATTTTTTTCTTTTCATAATCCTCAATGTCTTTGATAATAGCTTTTTCAGAATTTTCAGGAGCCTTTTTATGGAAAAAGAATTCAACAATTTTTTCTACGCCTTCATACGAAAGAAAAGCACCACCAAGCATTAGTAAAGGGGCAATAGACCAGGGAAGAAAAGCACTCAGTAAAAAAATAATGGGCAAAATAATGAGTTTGTTCAAAAAAGAACCTTTCATAATTGCCCAAATAACAGGTAACTCTCTTTCTGACACAAATCCGGATGCTTTTTCAGCATTAACAGCTAAATCATCACCAAGAATACCTGCAGTTTTTTTTGTGGCCACTTTACTCATCGAAGCAACATCGTTCATTAAAGTAGCGATGTCATCAAATAGAGCAAAAAAACCAGAAGCCATACGTTATTTTTTTACGTATTGCGTTATGATAACAATTCGTTGACCTTCAACTTTACCTTCTATGTGTTCAGCATTGTCGTGAACAAGAGTGATGTTTCTTACATGTGTTCCTCTTTTAGCCGTAAAACCACCGCCTTTCACTTTTAAATCTTTGATTAAAACGACAGAATCTCCAGCCAATAATTGAACACCATTACTGTCTCTGTGAATGATTGCGTTTTCATCAGGAATTCCATCTTTTGCCCATTCTTCAGTTTCTTCTTCCATGTACATCATGTCCATTAAATCAGCTGGCCAACCCTCTGCTTTAATTTCATTCAAAACTCTCCAAGCAACAACTTTTACAGCTTCAACTTCACTCCAGATAGTATCATTTAAGCACCTCCAATGGTTGGGAGTCATGTCCTTGTCACCGTTCAATTGATCTTTACATTTTGAACAAATGTGAATATTGTCATCGATGGAATCTCCTGATTTTGGAGATACAATAAATTGAGCTAATTCTTCTGTACTACCGCAAAGTTCGCAGTTTCCATTGCTTCTTTTTTCAAGTTGTTTAATCATGATGTGTAATTTTGTTTACAAAACTATAATTTTCTATTGGTTTAAGGATTAAAAACACTTTTTTTTCAAGAGATGCTTTATTAAAATGAATATCATCCAATTTTCTCGTATTTTTACATAAAAAAAGATGTCGATATTTAGTTTTGGTGAATACAAAGATGGATCCTCTTATAAAGTTTTAGACGAAAGAGAAGTGAGAGCAAGTGCAGGTATAATGCTGTTTTTAGCATTAGTTGCTTTTGTAAATGTTGGCTTTTTGGATCGATATTTTGTAATCACTTATGTTTCGGGTGGACTTATGCTGAATTTTTTAATTGGCTTATTCATTAATCCAAAATTTGCTCCAACAATGATTGTTGCTCGAATAATGGTAAGTAAACAGTCACCTCTTCCTATTGGAGCTGTACAAAAGAAATTCGCATGGAGTATAGGGTTAATTCTTTCGGCCTCTATTTTTGGATTGTCTTTACTACTCTTGAATGACTTGCAATATTTTGAAACAGTTTGTATGCTTTGTGTCATTTGTCTTTGGATTTTGTATTTCGAAACAGCTTTTGGGATATGTTTAGGTTGTCAAATTTATCATTTTGCATTGAAAGTAAAATTGCTTCCACAACCAAAAGAAAAGCCAAATTGTATGGGTGATTCTTGTGAGGTGTAATTACCACTTGTTTCGGTATATACTTCTTCTCTTCAAAAGCAATTCTTTTTCTTCTCCAAAGGGAGGAGCTAAATTACTTTAAAGATTTTAATGTACTGATACTTCCTTAATTAGTGTTTTTTTATTTTACGGAAACTAACTTCACATCCAAGGAAATATACCTGCCGAATTTTTAACGGCACTTAGTGTAGCCCTCCCTTTTAACCAAAACAAGCCAATTAAACTGAAAGTCATCAATATAAAAGGAGTGATATATATATAATAAGATAGGCTTCCGTTAAATTCTTCCATTCCTGCATGGATTATAAGTGTAACAAGCATAATTTGAAGACTTATTCTCTTTTTATTAGAATGCATTTTAAAAGATTGACGTAGTCGAGATTCAAATTCATCTCTTGAAATTAAATTATTTTTTAATCTAATTTTATTTTTCTTTAATTCAAAGAATTCTTTGTTTATGAAATTAGTTGCGATAGTAATAATCGAAATGTAGACAATCAATGCAAAAAGAACATAAACCCCAGAATTTATCATATATTATTTTTAATCAAAAAATCCCTCAGATTTCTCTGAAGGATTTTTAAGAAAAGTAAATATTATTATTTCTTTACAATCGTTTTTACTGTTGAAAGGTTATTGTCTGTAATTTGTAAAAAGTACATTCCATTTTCATAAGTAGAAATATCTACTGACATTCCATTCGAAACAGAAAATTGAGCGATAACTCTACCACTTTGGTCTAAAACTTTTGCTTTAGCATCATTAGAAAAATCTCCTTTAATTGTGTATTCTCCTTGTGTAGGATTTGGGAATACTTCAAAATCAAACGAAGATTGGTCATTTAAGCCTAACCATAATACTGGAGCGTATTGTGAAAGAACTAATTGTTGCTCAGAAATTGGAGCAGAAGAACCAGGTGTTTGAATCGTCATTTTTGTTAACGTTAAAACAGGTAAGTTTCCGTTAGCTAAATCATAATACTCAAATTGACGACGAATAATTTCAATGTCACCAAGAATCGGGACATTTAACATCAATGTTGTATCTACAATTTTATAACGAATAACATTTATTAATGAAACCGATTGAGGTAATTCTAAAGTTCCAACACCATCTATCGTTGCATGAGCTACACCTGTTAATGATGAGTTTGATGGAGCGCCAGATAAAGTATAATCTACTGATCCAGCATAAGTATCTGTAGATATATCACCATAAGCAAATGGGTATGTGATGACAATTTCATCATCTGTGTCAAATTTTGCAACAACCAATCCTAAAGTTGGTTCATCAAAAACAAATCCTTGAGAAATTTTACTTGCAGCAGATGAGTTGTAAAAAGAAGTTACAGAGTTTTCAACTTCAAAAGCAAATGTTGATGAAGCAAAATCTGCAGCATTTACAGAAGTTGTTGCGTCAATAACACCAATGTTTCGTGTTTGTCCAGAAATACCCACTAGGTTTGAATAATCCCAAGTAATTCCAGTTCCAATCGTTCCCGCATAATCCACGGTAAATGAATCACATAAAAACATATTGTTAGTTGTTCCAATTGCAGCTTCATCTGCTTGAGTTAAGGTTTGAGCACTTCCAAACAAAGAAATTGAAACTGCTGCGAATAGTAATGTTTTTTTCATAGTTAATTTTTTTTCAAACTTAATCATTTTTTAATGTTTATTTTCAAAAATAATGCTCAATCAATGTTTTATTCTTTCAAACGATTATCTTTGACACACATCTAAACGAACTTGAATTAAAAATGGTTGGAGAATCTACTTTTAAAAAATATGCATGGATAAGTATCATTGTAATAATGTCCTTAACAGCATTTCTTGGGTACAAAGCTACAACAATTCAATTCGATTATAACTTTGAGAAATTTTTCCCCGTAAATGACGATGAAACAGACTTTTTTCTGTCTTACAGAAAACAATTTACATCAGATAATGATTTTCTTCTAATTGCTATAGAAAATAATAAAGGTGTTTTCGATCTCCCTTTTTTAAAAGAAGTTGATAAAGTAACGAAAGATTTAGAAAAAGTAGAAGATGTTAAATTTATTACTTCAATAACCAATCAAAGTGAACGTTTTATATTCCCTGGAGGACAATCTTCTTCCAAGGTGTACATTAATTTCGATGATTTTGATGTGAAAAGGGATTCTACTCGAATTTTCAAGAATGATGAACTTATAAATACGCTTGTTGCAAAGGATGCTAAATCCATTTGTATTTTCCTCAGGCACACAGATTACATTTCTAAACAGAAAAGTGACAATCTTATTGGAGCTGTGGATGAGGTTCTTGCAAAATATGATTTTGATAAAACTAGAGTCGCTGGTAGAACGATAGGTCAACGATATTATATCGAAAAAATGACTTTTGAAATGGCGTTATTTATTGGCTTGAGTGCTGTTTTAATTATTCTTTTTCTCATGTTAGCATTCCGTTCTGTTTGGGGAGTACTAATTCCACAAGTAATCATTTTCTTATCCATGACTTGGGTTGTTGGTGGAATGGGGCTTTTTAATGAGCCAATGAACATTATTCTTTCAACATTGCCTTCCATAATGTTTGTGGTTTCGATGTCTGATGTGATACATTTAGTTTCGAGATATTTGGATGCCTTGCGAGAAGAACCCTCTGTTTTTGATGCCATCATGGTTTCGATAAAAGAGGTTGGAATGGCTACCTTCCTTACTTCTGTTACAACAGCTATTGGTTTTTTCTCACTTTACTTTGTAAATGTTCAACCTATTCAAGCATTTGGAATTGTGATGGGGGTTGGGGTGTTGATCGCATTCGTTCTTACATTTGCGATGCTTCCTGTTTTGTTTTACTTCTTTCCAGGGCCGAAATATGTCCGAGAATCGAAGAAAGAACATTTTTGGAAGAAATATTTAGCAAAAGGATTTGTATATGTCCTGAAAAATAGAATCAAAGTAGTCATCGTTAGTTCAGTTATTCTCCTGGTGAGTATTCTTGGAATGTTGCAAATTAAGAGTAATAATTTTTTAATGGACGACTTGAATCCAAAAGAACCGTTGAAAGTTGATTTTGACTATTTGGACAAACATTACGGTGGAATTCGTCCATTTGAATTGGCAGTAATGATCACGGATCCTACTTCAAAAGTTTGGGACAAAGATGTGTTACAAACCATAGATAGTGTAGAGTATTACTTAGAGAATACGTACGGTGTAAGTATTAAAAATTCTTTGATAAAAATGTTAAAAGTAATCAATCGATCCTCACATGCAGGAAGTAAAGATTACTATAAATTAGAAACATCCAAAAGAAAATTGAGGACCCAACGGAAATCACTTCGATTGATTCAAAAAGGACAATTCATTAAAACTTTTGTTGATTCTACTGAAAAGACAACACGAATAAATGGAACTATTCCTGATCTAGGGAATACCATTATTTACGAGAAGAATCAAGATCTCTATGCTTTCTTAGAAAGTAAAACACTCGATGGAAAAATAAAATATCAAGTTACAGGAACGGCTCATTTGATTGATAAGAATTTGAAATACATGTCCACAAGTTTAGTGAAAGGACTTGCGTTTTCGGTTCTAATTGTCGCATTGATCATCAGTTTAATTTACCGATCATTGCCAGTTCTCGTGATTAGTATTATTACAAATTTAATCCCGTTGATTTTTATTGCAGGAATAATGGGATATTTTGGAATTGTTTTGAAAACAAGTACATCTATTGTTTTTACAATTGCATTTGGTATTGCAGTAGACGATACAATACATTTTCTCGGGAAATTTAAACATGAGTTAAGAAAAGGGAAAAGTAAAATTTACGCCTTAAAAAGAACCTATTTAACAACAGGAAAAGCAATGATATTGACTACGTTGATACTTTGTGCAGGGTTTATGTTATTGGTTTTTTCTAGTTTCTTAGGTACATTTTACATGGGGTTATTA
>CAYLWS010000050.1:0-24647 GCA_964387525.1 uncultured Fluviicola sp. | reverse complement strand
TTGTAGCAGTATGTGCATCATCATCCCAAGTATTGTGTGCATATTTAGCTGGCATTTTAGTACCACCACCGTTTGCTACATACTCTTCAATTTTTTTCCAGTTAATTGCTGCAATAAAATCTTTGTCATTTTGAGAAGCATTAACTTCCATCAATGAATTAGCTTCCTCAGTATTATAAGTAGAGAAGAAGAACCATCCATGAGATTTTCCACGACCTGGGTGAGATAAATCATAGTTAAATCCTGGCATTCTTAATTGGAACGCAATGTTCATTGTCCCTTCTTCTTTGTCAACTTTCAAGAAAGTTAAAGCACCTTTAAATTCACCTTTCATGTCTTTAATAGGCATGTCTCTTTGAGGAAAAGGAACTGCAAAACGTGTACCTGCAACAACATATTCTGTGTTTTCAGTAACGAATGAAGAACTATGATTACCTGCAGAGTTAGGGATTTCAATGATTTCTTCAGTTTCGAAAGTCTCTAAACTAATACGAGCAATACGAGGTGTATTGTTTTCATTGATAAATATCCAACGTCCATCTACTGAACCAGCAGTTTGTGAAATATCTGGATGGTGAGAATCTCCCCAAGGAATAAACCCATGTGAAGTCATTAACATTGGTTTTGTTTCTTCACTGTATCCGTAACCTTTCTCCGGATCTTGAGAGAAAACAGGGATAACTCTGAATAAACGACCTGATGGTAATCCATAAACAGCTAACTGTCCACTGAAACCACCTGATAGAAATGCATAATGAGAATCATGCTCTCCTGGCGCTACGTATACTTTTTCAGCAGCATTCCCTGAAATAGCACCTTTTGATTTCCCTTTCTCAGCTCCACCACAACTCACTACAAGTGAAGAGGTAATTGCCAATAAGAAAATTGATTTGAAAATTCTTTTCATCTTATTTGTTTTTAGTTAATTAAGTATTTGAAAATTATTCTTTTGTTCTGAAAAATTCTAAGATTGCTCTTGCATCTTCTTCGGACAATTGTTGATTTGACATTGGAGCATTGTATTCTGCCAATAAAGCCATAGCGATTGGATCTTCAACAACCATAACTTCAGGGTTTAAGATCATGTTCATAATCCACTCTGGAGAACGACGAGTAGTAACACCTTTCAATGCTGGTCCGATGTATTTTTTTCCAAATTTATGACATGCAGTACAGTTCGTTTTGTACAATTCTTTACCAGAATCTGCCAAAGTGTTGTCAATATCACCTAATTCAACACTAGAAATTGGTCCAACTCCTTTGTTGTCCATATTCTCATTTGCTGATGTTTCAGGAGCTTCTTCTGCGACAACTTCTTCTTCTACAACAACTGTTTCAGCTTCATTGGTAGTTGGAGCTTCTGGAGCTTCACCACCACAACTTACTACTGCAAATGAAATTGCTGCGATTAATGTTAAATGTTTAATTTTCATCTTTTGTTTTATTATTTATTATTATTTGTTATTTGCTAGCAGGAACAAGTACATCATCAATTACATGAACCCATCCGTTACTTACTTTTACTGATTGTAAAATCTCAGTTCCACCTACAAATATTTTCCCATCTTTATTTTCTACAAGAAGATACTCACCAGAAGCCATGTATAATTTACGACCTTTTTTCGCTTCTTTTTTCAACTGTTTGATTGGGTAGTTTGCAGGAGCAACATGATTAATCAAAATCATAGTTAAATCTGTTTTACTTTCCGGTTTAACCAAAGTTTCGACAGTACCTTCTGGTAATTTATCAAAAGCTGTGTTTAATGGAGCGAAAACCGTCAATGGTCCTGCGTTAACTAAAGCGTCTTCAACACCTGCAGCTTGAACAGCAACAACTAAAGTTGAAAAATCGTCCATGGACAACGCTAATTGAAGAGCGTTCATTTCTTCTCCCTCTACGGCTGCGACTCCTGATTGACCATGAGATTTGTTTACTTCAACTGGCGTACTTTCTGTAGCGCTTTCGTTTGATTCTGTTGCATCTGAATTCCCACCACAAGAAGTGAGTGCAAATAGGATACTTGCTGATAAAAAGATGTGTTTTGCTTTCATCGTTATTTGTTTTAGTTATAAATACTTTACAAATTTACAACTGGTTAGTAGTTATTAATATGACATAGGTCATCTTTTGAGGAAAATGTTAAATAGTTGTGATTTTTTTCTATTTATCAAGAATTTTTTGAATGGATGATCGTGTAACAAAGTGGTAATTATTTTTTGATTTTTCAAAAGTATTTTGAGCAAATTCATAATTGAATGTGCTTTTAGAATTCATTAGATTATTGTATATACCTTCAATTAGCCACCTTCTTCCAATTAGCTGAAGATACTCACTCATTGCTGGATAAGCATCCTTGTATTCCGTATTTGCAACAAGTTTGAACCAATCAGATTTAATAATTGCATTGGCTTCGGTTGAGAAAAGAAAATGATCATCTATTTCTTTCATCTTTTTAATAGGAAGGTGAGAATCTAGATTTCTAATGAATGTTAGCCATTCTTGGGTAATTCTATCACTTCTTTTTACGTCAAGAAATTCGTTTTTGAAAATTGGCTCACCGTTGTTGCATTTTTGAGCGATAGAAATCATATTGTCTAATCGTTTAGAATGTATTTTGACATGATCTTCTGGAATTCCTGATTCGTAAATCCATACCTTATAGTTAAAATTTGAGTTGTTAGGAGAAAGTAATTTTTCTTTTAAATCCTTGGTGAAATCCTCTGTAGTAATAGATTCAAAAGCATGATCGATGAAATATTGATTTAGGAAAGAATCTAATTTTTTCCTACCAACTTCTTGCTCAATTGAACGAAGGAATAAGGCCCCTTTCACATAAGCGATGTCAGTCATTCCTGCATCAGGATCCCTATCGTTAAGCTCAAGTTTGAGTTTTGAGTCTTCAGGGAATTCACTTTTTTCAATTTCTCCAATAGAAGTTATTAAATCTTGGTATTCAATCGTGGCAAGAATATCAGCGGTTTCTTTTCCGTAAATTTCTTCCATGATTCTATTTTCAAAATATACAGTAAAGCCTTCATTGAGCCAGAAGTCATTCCAAGTTGAATTTGTCACAAGGTTTCCAGACCAAGAATGGGCTAATTCATGTGCTATTACAGAAGTAGAACTTCTGTCGCCAGTTAATAAAGTCGGGTTTGCAAATGTTAACCTAGGATTCTCCATTCCTCCAAATGGAAAAGAGTAGGGAAGGACGATTATGTCGTATTTCCCCCAAAGATAAGGTCCATATAAATTAGAAGCTGCATCTATCATTTTGGGTAAATCGCCAAATTCGTATGTACAAGCTTCTGTTAATTCTTTTTCTGAATAAAATCCGCACATAGAATTGATAGGAGTGTAAATCAAATCACCTGCGGCAATAGCAATTAAATAAGAGGGTATTTTTTGGTTCATTTCAAAGTGATAAATACCTTCCGCATTTTTTTCCGTTGGATTGGATGCACTCATTAAGATAAGTACATTTCTTTTTGTTTTGACATCAGCAGAGTAAGTAATTCGAATTGATGGAGAATCTTGCAAAGGAATCCAAGAGCGTGTTAAAATAGCTTGGCCCTGAGTGTATAAGAATGGTTCTTCTTTGCCGGAAGTCAATTCTGCTGGTAGCCATTCAATTGCTTCACATTTATCTGTCGTCGTGTAATAAATGTTAACGAACTCAGTCTCAGGTGAAATCTGAACTTTAAGTGCTTGACCTAAAAGTTCATCTTTTTCTCCTAATTCAAAGTCAGCGTCTTTTTCAAGTTCTTTACCTGTTGTTATTTTGATTATTTCTAATGCTTTAGAATCGAAAATGATTTCATTAACAGAGTGCTTCGAAATTTTATGACGAGCAACACCTGAGATGTTTTTGTGTTCAAAATCAATTTCTAAATCTAAATGAATATGTTCTGTATATACATCTTCAGTATTAGAGAATGAGTGATAATCTTTGTCATTATCTTCATGAGTTGAGGCAACTGTTTTGTCATTTATTATGTGGTCAGTTTTAGAGCCAGAAGAGTTACAAGATACTGCAACTATAAAAACGGAGATAAGAGAGAAGAATAACTGTTTCATTTTCGATTTTTGAATAATTACAAATATAGTAACTGTATTCATTTTTAATAAGAAATACAGTGTGTTTTTTTGAGCTATTTTAGACTTGATATCCAGATGATTATATTGCTTGAAGAATATGCTGTCCTATTATTGTATAATAATTGTTAAAAAATTACTACATTCACAATCTTAAAAAAAGAATTCAAAATTATGAGTCAAAATATTAGTTTAAAAAACGAAGACACATTATTCGGCCACCCAAAAGGATTATTTGTACTGTTCTTTACAGAAATGTGGGAACGTTTTTCGTATTATGGAATGCGTGCAATTTTAGTATTGTATCTTGTAGGGAAAACGGATGAAATTAATCCTGGACTTGGATGGACGGATGGAGAAGCTTTAGCTTTATATGGCTGGTATACCATGATGGTGTATGTGATGTCAATACCGGGTGGTATTATTGCTGATAAATGGTTAGGACAAAAGAAATCAGTTTATGTTGGTGGAGTTTTACTCTTAATTGGGCACAGTGTTTTAGCTGTTGAGCAACCATGGGCATTTTACACTGGATTAGTATTTATTGTTCTTGGAGTTGGTATGTTGAAACCAAATATCTCTACAATGGTTGGAGGTTTGTACAAACAAGGTGATATTCGAAGAGATAAAGGTTTTACTCTTTTTTATATTGGTATTAATGTAGGTGCATTTTTATCGAGTATAATTGTAGGTTATGTAGGAGAGAAAATTGGATGGCATTATGGGTTTGGACTTGCTGGAATCGGAATGGCATTAGGATTGATTCAATATGCAATTGGTCAAAAACATCTTAAAAATGTAGGGAATTATCTTGGTGATTCAAAAAACAAAAAAGATATTGAAGCTCTCAAGAAGCCTTTGACAAAAATAGAGAAGGATAGAGTTGTTATTCTATTTATTTCTTTTTTAATTGTAATTCTATTTTGGGGAGCATTTGAACAAGCTGGTGGTCTGATGAATATCTATACAAGAACTAAAACGGATAGAATGTTATTAGGAATGGAAGTTCCTGCAACATGGTTTCAATCTTTAAATGCATTATTTATTGTGATTTTTGGGACTGTAGTTGCTGCTTTTTGGGCAAATAGAAAATTAAAAGGAAAAGAAGCTTCTTCATTGTTTAAAATGATTTTAGGTCTTATTATAATGGGAATAGGTTTCTTCTTTATGACAGGAGCTGTCGCTCAATATAACACTACTGGTTCTTCAGCGATGTATTGGTTGGTTTTCGCCTATTTATTTCATACAATTGGTGAATTATGTCTTTCTCCTGTTGCATTATCATTTATAACTAAACTTGCACCAGTTAAATATGCTTCGATTATGATGGGGGTTTATTTTGCAATGACAGGATTCGGGTCAAAATTAGCTGGACTTCTTGGTGAGTGGGCAGAGTCTCTTGGAGAATATACTATTTTCACCGGAATTGCTCTTTTTACAATAGTAATAGGATTGTTAGTTATGCTCTTCTTAAAGAAAATGAAAGCATTAACACACGGTGCTGAAGATAATGAAGGAACCAATTTTAAAGAAACAGAAGGTTTCGAATTAATTGATCAAGAATAATATTTATAACCCGAAAATAAATTACAATGTCAAGTCAAGTTACTAAAAATCCAAACTTTTTTGATTCTCAAGTGTTAGGACATCCAGCAGGATTGTTTGTTCTTTTCTTCACAGAAATGTGGGAACGATTCTCTTTCTACGGAATGAGAGTTCTTCTTGTTCAGTTTTTAACAATGGCCGTGATTGGTTATAATCCAGGTTGGGAATGGTCAGCAGAGAATGCAACGGCACTTTTTGGGACTTACGCAGGATTACTGTACTTAACTCCAATTGTTGGTGGAATTATCGCGGATAAAATGATTGGATACCGATGGGCTGTAGTTGTTGGTGCTCTTCTTATGACAGCGGGACATGCTTCAATGGCTTTTGAAACAGAATTTTCGCTCTATTTTGGACTTGGATTGTTAGTAATTGGGACAGGTTTTTTTAAACCAACAATGACTTCAATTATTTCTGAAATGTATAAGGATACTCCTAAGAAAAAAGATGGTGCATATACAATCTTTTACATGGGAGTAAATGCAGGAGCATTTTTCGGAATGATGTTATGTGGTTATTTGGCTGAGAAAATCGGTTGGTCATATGGTTTTGGATTGGCTGGAGTATTTATGTTACTGGGAACATTACAATTTTGGTTATCTAAACCTTTGTTTGGAAATATAGGGGCTGTTCCAAATAAGAAGAACAAAGAAGGTGTTATTGAAGAGATTGAATCTGTTCAAGATGCCAATGGTGAAGTGGAAGATTTATTAGATAGTACTACTGAAAATACGAGAGTAGAGGGAGAAGCTAAGGCTAATCCTTTTACAATGCTAGATAAAATCTTAATTGTAATAACATCTGTTATTGGTTTCATGTATTTGATAAATGATCCGATGTCGAGAATTGCAGGCATTAATTTATTTCCTTTTGAAGTCTTAGGAATTCAAGGACAATATTTCTCTATATTATTAGGATTGTTATTGTTTCTAATTCTTGTGATTTCAAGAATTTTGCGTTATGATCGAGTGACTAGAGATCGAATGATTGCATTTGTTATTTTTGCGTTCTTTACTGTGTTCTTTTGGTTATCCTTTGAACAGGGGGCAACTTCTTTGGTACTTTTTGCTCGTGATTCTGTAGATAGAGTTATGACAGGAAATGCTGCAACAATTTATAATATTGTCAATACATTATTAACAATTGTTCCATTATTATTCATCTCTTATGTTTTAATTCTCCTTTGGAAAAAAACATACAAAATTATTCCAGGATCAAACATTGTTCTCGTTATTTGTTTTGCAGGTATGTGGTCAATTGTTGGTTGGATGTTGAACAGAGATTATAGCACAGTTTCTTATGCTGTTGAATATTCAGCTATCCAAGGAGATGCAATCATGGATGAAGAGTCTGGAAAACAAAAAACTTCCGAAGATGGAAAATTATTGTTTGTAAATACTCCAATTACTGAGAACATGGATGTACCAAGTGGTGCTACGATAGTTTCTGTTGTAAAGAATGTTGGAAATACAGAAACGTTTACTATTGGTGAGGAAGTTAATATTATCACCATGAACAATGAGAAAACTGCTTATGGTATTTTAGATGAAACAGGTCTTGTGAAAGCTAGAGAGAATGGTGAGTTTTTCGAAAGAGACAATGGTGTAATTACAGCGTCTGTAAAACAAATCAACGATAACGAAGTAACGATTACTGTTTCTTGGTTCAGTATCTTGAATTCATTCTTCATCATTGCATTTGCTTCAATATTCTCGAAAATTTGGGAATCGAAATACAACCCTTCTGTAACTGGTAAATACGCGTTAGGACTTATAGTCATGGCGGTTGGATTTGGTCTGCTTGCCTGGGGTTCTTACGGAATGGAAGAAGGTGTTAAAGTAAGTATGATGTGGCTAGTGTTTGCTTATTTATTCCATACGCTTGGAGAATTGTGTATTTCTCCCGTTGGTTTATCTTATGTAAGTAAGTTAGTTCCTGCTCGTATGATCGCATTCATGTTTGGTATGTGGTATTTAGCTATTGCAATTGGAAATAAATTAGCCGCTGTTCTCGGTGGACAAATTGAAAATATTACGGAAGAATATTCTTTATCAACTTTTTTCTTGATATTTACAGTCGTTCCTCTGGTAGCAGGTCTTTTAATTCTTGTTCTTTCCCCTGTAATTAAAAAATTAATGCACGGTGTGAAATAAATAACATTGATAAAATTATTCTAAAACATCCTTTTCTCGTTCAACGATGATCAGGATGTTTTTCTTTTTAAATGACATACAATGAAAAACATTCTTTCTTTCCTTTTTTTCTTTATCACTACTCTTTCTTTTGCTCAAAATATCCAATTGGTGGACAGTGCTTTTATGCAAACACTTGAACCAGGATCTTTTGAATACATTAATATCAGTGTGCAAGATAAAATTGTTATTGAGAAGAAATCTTCTATTTTGGTTGATTTAAGCATGTTGGATATGCCTTCCCATGTAGATTCTGTTCAGCTTAAATTCCACAAAGAGAATTACATACAATCGATGACCTTGTTAGAAATTCGTCCTGTTCTATTGAAAAATATGGATTCTTCCGTAAACGTTTCGATGTTGATGTTTAATGGAGGTGATACATTGGAAATGAAATCGAGCCAAACCAATCAATTGACTTTTAAAGTAGATTACCGAGATCGTCCCACTTTTGTATCGGATACAATCGTATTCGGTTTACTAGCAATTGTTTTGGCATTGATATTTTATACTTCAAATCTAAAATCTAAAGGTTGGAAGAAGTTTTACATGTTTGTTCCTGCTTTATTGCTTTGTTATTTAATCCCAGCAATTTTAGATTCATTTGGACTGATTTCGAAAGAGTACTCCAGTCTTTATACAATGGCAAAAAATTACCTATTGCCTGGGGCGTTAATTTTAATGACGATTGGGATTGATTTTAAAGCCATTATCAACCTTGGGCCAAAAGCAATCATTATGTTTTTGACAGCAACGGTAGGAATTGTAATCGGTGGCCCAATAGCCATTTATGTATACACCTTCATCGACCCTGAAGTTGTGGGTGGAATTGGAGACCAAGCGGCGTGGAGAGGTTTTGCAACTTTAGCCGGTAGTTGGATTGGAGGAGGTGCAAATCAAGCAGCAATGCTAGAAACATATCATTACAATCCTGATTTCTACGGTAAAATGGTTACCGTAGATATTGTTGTAGCTAATCTATGGATGGCATTTTTACTTTGGGGAGCAGCAAGAGCCGATAAATTTGATAAATGGTTAAAGGCAGATACGACTTCCATTGAAGAGTTGAAAGTGAAAATGAGTAATTTCCAAAAAACAACTGCAAAAGTTCCAACATTAACGGATTACTTAGTTTTACTAGGAATTACATTTGGATTGGTTGGATTCTCTCATTATGTAGGGAAATGGATGTCCGGAATAATGACTTCATGGTTAGGGAGTGAATCACCTTTCAGTAGTTCATTCTTTTGGTTAGTTGTGTTAGCAACAACTGGAGGGTTAATTCTTTCTGCGACAAAATTGAGAAAATACGAAGGAGTTGGAGCTTCAAAAATAGGAAGTGTATTCATTTATATTCTTGTAGCGACGATTGGAATGAAAATGGAATTGGAAAAAGCAATCGAAGAACCTCAGCTTATTTTGGTTGGAATAATTTGGATGCTTGTTCACGTCGGAATTCTTTTCTTTGTTGCAAAATTAATCAGAGCTCCATTTTTCTTTGTAGCTGTTGGTTCAAAAGCAAATATTGGAGGAGCGGCTTCTGCGCCAATTGTAGCGGCAGCATTTCATCCTTCTTTAGCAAGTGTTGGAGCAATTCTAGCGGTACTTGGTTATGCTTTGGGAACGTACGGCGCAATTGCTTGTGCTGAAATGATGGCAATGGTAGCACCATAATTGATTTAAAATGAAAAAAACACAAAACACCACTAAATTTCGATTGCATAAGCGCAATAAAAATAGAGAACGGTACGATTTAGAAGCACTGATTTTGGTTGAGCCAGATTTGAAAGAATTCATTCGCCCGAATAAATATGGAGATGATTCGCTTGATTTTTCTAGTCCTGAAGCTGTTCGTTTATTGAATAAAGCATTATTGCACCATACATACGGTGTTGATTCTTGGGAATTTCCCAAAGAAAATCTTTGTCCACCTATTCCAGGAAGGGCTGACTATATTCACTACGTTGCAGATCTTTTAACGGAAAGTAATTTTGGGAATATACCGAAAGGAGATAAAATATCTTGTTTAGATATTGGGACAGGTGCGAGTTGTATTTATCCAATTATCGGTGTTGCAGAATACGGTTGGCGATTTATTGCTACAGATATTGATGTTAAATCTCTAGACAACGCAAAAAAGATTATCCAATCCAATGAAATGTTAAAAAACAACATAGGATGTAGGATTCAATCGAATAAAAACAATTTTTTTAAAGGTATTCTTACGAAGAAAGACAAAATTGATATCACGATTTGTAATCCACCGTTTCATGCATCAATCGAAGAAGCAGAGAATGGAACAAAAAGGAAAAATAAAAATTTAGCCAATAAATCAAAAGATGAAGCAGTTTTAAATTTTTCAGGTTTGAGTAATGAGCTTATTTGTGAAGGTGGAGAAAATCAATTCATTCAAAATATGATTTTGGAAAGTGAGCAATTTTCGAAGAATTGTTTATGGTTTACGACCCTTGTTTCTAAGCAGTCCAATTTAAAAGGAATTTACAAAACATTGGATGAAGTAGATGCAAAAGAAATTAGAACTATCCCAATGGGGACAGGGAATAAAAGCACACGAATTGTGGCTTGGTCATTTGTGTCGTTGAAAGAAGAGAAAGAATGGGCGAAAAAATGGGGGGCCGTATAAGGTGGAGTATTAATTTGATTTTCAAGTGTTTTAGTTATATTTGCAAAACCTAATCGATACTTAATTACCTGAAAATGTTTAAATCACTACTATTCCTATTTCTTTTATCAACTTCTGTTTATTCTCAAGTTGATTGTCCTTTAAATACACCTGAATTTCCTTTTAAAACGGATTCATGGCCTTATTATAGTTGGTCGGCTAATTTATATACCCCTTCTCAAATTGGAGCTGCTCAAACAATGACGTCTATTTCATTTCGCTTGGATAATGATGCTTCTGGAGGATGGAATACGTATACCTATACAAATTGTAAAATATGGGTAAGAAATTCTTCTGTGATCGACTATGATGGTTCTTTAGGTTATCCAGGGACAGCCGGTTTTACAGAAATCTATAGTGGTGATTTTACTTTTAGTGGACCTGGAGTTTATGTTTTTAACTTTAATGTTGCTCCATCTTTTAATTACGATGGTGCAAGTACTTTTGAAGTTCTTTTTGAATCAAGAGGAGGGAGTGATAATACGTGGGATGAACCTTGGTTTGATCGTACGAATGCAAGAACAGATGGCGTAAACCCTGGACGTGTAGGTTGGGGGAGTTCTTGGTTGAGTGCAACAACAAGTCCTTCGCAAACCTCTAATCGATTATATAATTTGCAAATTAATAATACAACTTGTAATGTTTATCCTCTTCCTGTTTCATTAAGTGAAAGCTCATTGGATTGTTATGATAATTTTGTTGTGTTAAACTGGGTAACAATTTCAGAAATCAATAATGATTTTTTCTTGATTGAAAGTTCAATTGATGGAATTGAATGGAAAGAAGAAACTAGAGTAAATGGGCAAGGAAGTTCACAAGAAAAAATTAATTACACAGTGAAAATTTTGAAAAACCGAAGGAATGAGGCGACTTACTATCGTCTGAGTCAAACAGATTTTGATGGTACAAGAGAGAATTTGGTTTCTCATTCTTCAGATTGTGTACAAAAAGAAATAGAAGTGTATCCAAATCCCTTTTCAAACGAAATTAGAATTCTAAATTTTAAAGGAGCAGTAGAGAATATTGAATTAATCAACCAATTGGGACAAAAACAGGATGTGTCTTTCATTTTTAAAAATCATCAGGTGGTTCTGTTGACTGAAAAATTAGCGACTGGAATCTATTTTGTTGTTCTTGATGATGGAACTGTTTATCGATTAATAAAGCAATAAGAGTTTCTAATCTTCTAGTGTTCTACACCAATTTATCACCATCAATCATCGTTACCCAATGCTTCATTTTTTTCTGAATGACTCTGAAATGATGTTTATCCTCTTCTGTAACAAATGTAATTGCTTCTCCGGGGTTTTCTGCTCGACCGGTACGCCCAATCCTATGGATGAAGTCTTTTGGTGAACGAGGGAGCTCGTAATTAATCACAAATGGCAAAAATTCAATATCAATTCCACGTGCCAATAAATCAGTAGTTACCAAAACATTCAATTTACCAGCTTTAAAAGTTGATAGGGCTTCTTGTCGTGCTCCTTGACTTTTTTTACTGTGAATTGCACGTGCATTGAAACCATTCTTGCGCAGTTTTACGGTTAATTGGTCTGCTTTAAAAACAGAAGAGGTGAAAATCAATACTTGTTGCATCTCTTTATCTTTCAATAAAAAACGCAATAAAGGTCCTTTCTTTTCTTCGTCGATGAAGTAACCTACTTGGTTAATTAATTCAACCGTTTCAACTTCTGGGACAATATTTACAACGGTTGGGTTTTTTAATAAAAGTTCGTTTATCCGTTCAATCTCAGGATTCAATGTTGCCGAAAAGAGAATGTTTTGTCGTTTTTTAGGCAACAAAGCTAAAATCTCATCCACTTCCGCTTTAAAACCAAGGTTCAACATCTTATCAGCTTCATCGAGAACCAATGTAGATACAGAAGAAAGATGAAGTGCTTTAGACCTAATTAATTCGAGTAAACGACCAGGGGTAGCAACCAAAACAGAAACATTGTTCATCGTTTTCATCTGTGGATTGATGGAAACACCGCCATAAACCGCTTTCGATTTTGATGGGTAATCTAATCCTAATCCAAATGTTTTAAAAACCTCCTCTACCTGAATAGCTAGTTCTCGTGTGGGAACTAATACTAAAACAGGAATATGTCTGTTTTTTAATTCAGGTTGATTCTTTAATAATTGTAAAATAGGCAGTACATAAGCAACCGTTTTTCCAGACCCAGTCTTTGCTACGCCTAGTACATCTTTCTTTTCTAGAATAGAAGGAATGGCTTTTTCTTGTATCGGATACGGAGATTCGTAACCTTGGTTCTGTAATTCTTTTACAAAAGTTTTTGATATTCCGAGGGAAGTAAATGTCATAATGTTGATTTAATCAATTATATCGAAACCTTGAAGGTTTACCAATTTAGCGTAAGTACCTTTCTGAGAGAGTAATTCTTCGTGTTTTCCATTCTCAATGATTTCGCCATTCTCTAATACAAAAATTGTATCTGCATTTTTAATGGTAGAAAGTCGGTGAGCAATAACAAAAGATGTACGACCCTTCATGAGTGTATTCAGTGCATCTTGAACCAATCTTTCCGATTCAGAATCCAATGCAGAAGTTGCTTCATCTAAAATTAGAATCTTAGGATCTTTCAAAATTGCTCTAGCTATGGCAATTCGTTGTTTCTGTCCACCAGAAAGCTGAATCCCTCTGTCTCCAACTTCCGTTTCCATTTTTTCAGGAAAAGAATTGATAAACTCTAGAGCGTTTGCTTTTTTCGCAGCATCAATAATTTGTTCATCCGATGCTTCAGTATTTCCAAAAAGAATATTTTCTCGGATACTTCCTGCAAAAAGAATAACCTCTTGAGGTACGATGGCAATGTGTGATCGTAAATGATGTGTATCAATGGATGCTGCACTTTCCCCATTGTATAGAATCTCCCCATTGGTCAATGGGTAATAATTCAATAGGAGGGAAGCGATTGTCGATTTACCAGCACCGGAAGAACCTACAAGTGCAATGGTAGTGTTCTCGTCAACATTGAAACTAATATTTTTCAATACTTCGATGTCATTTCTTTGTGGGTAGCTAAAATGGACAGATTTGAATTCTACTTTTCCAGAAATAACAGGTTTAGAAGTACCTTTGTGTAATTCTATTTCGCTTTCTGTTTCGATAATGTTCATTAAGTTTTCGGTTGCACCTACAGCTTTTTGAATGTTGGCATACATGTCTGGAACCGAACCGAAAGATGCTCCCATCATAACGGTAAACATTACGAATGAGAAGAAATCTCCACGGGATAATTCTGGATCAGGTCCTTGTGTCATTAATAGACCTTGCCAAATGATAAAAACGATGGCACTGAACATTGTGAAAATGACAAAAGAGATAAATACTCCTCTCCATAAGCCACTTTTTACTTGAAGGTTTCGGATAGAGTCAACAATTTTAATGTATTTCCCGAGCATGAATTTTTCATTTGTAAAAGATTTCACATTTGAAATGCCCATCAAAGATTCTTCAATAACAACATTGGATGCTGCAGCTTCATCTTGAGCAGCTTTTGATAATTTCTTGATGAATTTACCGAAAACAATAGCAATAACGATAATCACAGGCAATGAAGCGAGCATGATCAAGGCTAGTTTCATTGAAATGAATGCTAAAAAAGCAATTCCACCAAAAATAATAACCAACTGTCGGAAGAATTCAGCGATAGTTGTACGTAATGTTTCTTGAATTTGAGTAATGTCCGAAGAAATTCGACTCGTTAATTCTCCAACTTTATTCTTATTAAAGAAATCCATTGGCATATAAACTAATCTTTTAAAAGCATCTTTTCGGATGTCACGGAGTGTGTTTTCTGTAACATTTGTAAAAATAACTACACGAAAGAAAGAGAAAATAGATTGAAATGCAAAAACTAAAAATAATGCGAAAGCAAAAGAATTGACGTTATTCATGTCCATTTTTTCGAAAAGTGCAGACATTGAACTTTCATTTCCTGATTCTCCACCCAATAATTGTCCTAAAAGGAGAGGGAAGAGTAATCCTATAAAAGTAGATAGGAATAAGAAAACCCATCCTATAAAGAACTGACCTTTATATGGTTTCATGTATTTGAAGATGCGTTTTGCTTTCTGGACACTTTCTTTAGAAAGCTTAATTCGTTCTTCTTTTTTCTTTTTTGGCTTGAGCATTGTCTTTATTTGCTAAATTTGTGCTGCAAAAGTAAGAGTATCCTTGTTAAAAATCGAGAAAACTTTTTTTTTTTGAGAAAATTACAGAAAGCTTTTGTAGAATAGAAAATATGATTACATTTGCAGACCAAAAAAATTGACAATTAGATAAAGAATATATCATGCCAAAAAGAACATTTCAACCCTCAGTAAGAAAAAGAAGAAACAAACACGGTTTCCGTAGCAGAATGGCTACTAAAAACGGTAGAAGAGTATTAGCAGCGCGTCGTCGTAAAGGAAGAAAGAAAGTATCTGTTTCTTCTGAAGGAATGCACAAACGTTAGACCTTCTCTTCTTGTAAAAGAATTTAACCGGTACTCATTGAGTATCGGTTTTTTTGTTGATACCTATTGCATCGTGAACCAATGATGTGTTTAGTGAAAAAAAAACGCCCGTTTCTCAACGGGCGTATTCTAGTTTAGCTATAGAGTAGTTTTAGCATTAATAAACAAAAACAAATGAGAGATTAATTAACTCCTCTATTACTATAACGGTTTAATTAGGCAAAGGGTTGGTTTCTTTGTTCGCTTTTTAAATTTCAATTAAATTTTTTATCTTTGTTCTAACTAAAAACATAACTTATATGAAAATAATTTTACTTATTACATTAATAGCTTCAACATCTGTTTTCTCCTACGGACAAACACAAGTAGGAAATAGCGATTTTGAAAATTGGGAAGCTGTTGCAGGGGATGAAGAACCTGTAAACTGGAATAGTTTTTTAACGGCACAAGGTAGTTCTTTTTTGACAGGACTTGCAGCCTCTCAAGTAGAGTCTTCTGTAGATGTACGACCAGGCTCAGCGGGGACTAAAAGTTGTCGTATCTGGTCAAGAAGTGTTTTGGGGATTGTAGCCAATGGAAATGTTACGCTTGGAATTGTGAACATGGGGAGCACAACGGCGTCTTCTCCGGATAACTATAATACTTCTTTAATTGCAGACCCTAATTTTTCAGAAGCTTTAACTGATCAACCAGATTCTATTGTTTTTTGGGTGAAGTTTAATCCTGGAAATGGAAACGATAATGCAAGAATGAAAGCAACTATGCATGGTGCTTACGATTATAGAGATCCAGAAGATGCTGGTTCTTCTGCAGAAGTAACTGCTACCGCTGTTAGTAACTTTCCTTCTACAAATGGAAGTTGGGTAAGAATGGCTGTTCCTTTTGATTACTCTGGAGCACAATCATCAAATGCATACATTTTAGTAACATTTACTACGAATGAAACTCCTGGAGTTGGAACAGGAAGTGATGAATTATTTATTGATGATATGGAATTGATTTACAATCCAACGACAAATGGAGTGATTGAAACTGAATCCAATGATTTTATCGTTTCTTTGAACAATGAATCCAATACAATTAATATTCAATCAGATTTATCCATTGAAGGAGAGTATGTAGTTTACTCTACTACAGGACAATCTGTTCAGTCGGGTACGTTGAAATCTATAATTAATTTCAATCAAAAGTCGGGTGTTTATTTTGTGAAAATTGTTGCAAATGATAAAACATACAGTTACAAAGTATTGAAAAACTAGTTATTCAAAAAAATACATTATTTTTGGCTGGTTCTTTTACATGAACCAGCCTTTTTTATGCCTATGAAAACAATTTTACTTTTTGCACTAATTTTTCTTTCATCATTTGCTGTTTTTTCTCAAACAGGTAAGCTTACTGGAAAAGTAATCGATGAAAAAGGTGAACCTGTAATGGGGGCTTCCGTTATTTACCGTAAAGACATTACAGTTGGTAATGTGACGGATGAAAATGGAAACTATTTATTGGAACTCCCGATTGGTGAGGCAAGAATAATTTGTAGGTACTCCTCCTTTATAACGGATACTTTTGAAATAAAAATTATCGAAAGTAGAACGTTGACACATGACATTGTACTGAATCAAGTTGTTCAAGAAATGGAAGGTGTAGAAGTGAGAGTTGGTAAATTTGACAAGAGAATTGAAGACCAAACGGTTTCTATGGAAATTATTCGCCCAGAAATTATCGAGAATAAAAATACTCGAAGTATAGAAACAGCATTGGATCAAACGCCAGGGTTGAATATTTTGGACGGTGAACCTCAGATTAGAGGTGGTTCCGGTTTTACGTTTGGCGTTGGTTCCAAAGTGGCCGTAATTGTGGATGATATGCCTATGCTATCAGGTGATGCTGGTCGACCAGAATGGGGGTTTATTCCTGTGGAAAATATTCATCAAATTGAAGTGATTAAAGGTGCTTCGTCTGTATTGTCAGGGTCTTCTGCACTTTCAGGATCCATTCACATTCGAACAGCTTACCCTAAAGCAAAACCCAAAACAAAAGTGAATGTCTATTCCGGTTTTTATTCCCGTCCGAATGAAACCGGTGCAACTTGGTGGAATGATGTGCCGTTGATTGCAGGTGTAAATTTCTTGCATTCTAGAATGATTGATAACATTGATGTTGTAGTTGGGGGAAACGTCAATTATGATCATGGATACATCGGTCCACCTGTTACGGGTGAGTTTGTGTATGAAGATACCATTTCTAATTTTTCCAATGCTCAGATGGCTTCTACAAGGGCGAGAATGAATTTCAATACACGTGTTCGTTCTAAAAAATTCAAGGGAGTAAATTATGGATTGAATGGAAATGTAATGTATTCAGAGTCTAATTTAACATTTGCTTGGTTGGATGATTCTTCAGGATTATTTAGAGCTTATCCTGGGGCCGTTTTTCTTCGGAAACAATTTATATTCAACATTGATCCCTACGTGAATATTTTCACTCAAACGGATGGTAAACATTCATTTAGAATGCGTGTTTTGTATGCTGATAATGATATGACAGCTGGCCAGTCAAGTAAGGCGACAACCTATTATGGAAATTACAATTACCAGAAAACCTTCAAGAATTTGAATGATTTAGACTTTATCGGTGGTTTAGTCGCAACACATACGAATTCTTATGCTGAATTATATTCTGGAGGTGGTTCACCAACAAATAATATTTTGAATGTTTCAGGATACGGTCAGTTGGAGAAAAAAATCAAAGAATTAGTCAATGTTTCTGTTGGTGGTAGAATGGAGTATTTTGCTTTGAACGATACGATTACAGAGATTAAACCAATTTTTAGAGCAGGAGCAAGCATCAAAATTTACCAAGAAACTTATTTACGAGGTTCATACGGTCAAGGATTTCGTTTTCCTACCATTACAGAACGATACATTAAAACTGGCGTAGGAAATTTTGGTGTTTTTCCAAATCCTGAAATCCAGCCAGAAACAAGTTGGAATGCTGAAATTGGGGTGAAGCAAGGATTGAAATTTGGGAAAATTTATGGTTATTTTGATGTAGCTGTATTTTGGCAAGAGTACCAGAATACCATTGAATACCTTTTTGGTTTTTGGGGAGATCCTGCTGTTAATCCATCCTCAACATTTGGATTTAAGTTTGTGAATACGGGGAAATCAAGAGTTCTAGGGATAGATGCTTCTTTTTCTGGGAAAGCAAAAATATCGAAAAAAGTAGAATTGACATTTATGGCGGGGTATAATTACATCGTTCCTACAACTTTAAATCCTGAGCTAATATATACATACGATGAGTTGAATAGACCTTACAGTTACAATTCTACATCGCTAGATTCTACATCTAAAATTTTAAAATATAGATTTTTGCATAATGTTAAAGGTGATTTTGAGTTCAAGATTGCTAAAAAACTAGCAATAGGATTTAGTGTAAAGTATTTCAGTAAAATTCTTAACATGGATTCTGCGATTGAAGAATTTGAAAATGGTACAACAGGTCCATACATTCAAGATATTCGCTACATGGATTATTTCAATTCTCATCGTTTTGGAAATTGGATATTTGATGCAAGAATTTCTTATGATATTTCTGAAAAGCATAAAATTGCAATCATTAGTGCAAACATAGGAAATAGAGTGTATTCTCTTCGTCCGTTGAAAATAGAGCAACCAAGAACGATAATGTTGCAGTATACGTTTAAGCTAGATAAGAATTGATTGTAAGACTTCTGAGTTCACTGTTGTTATTCCTAATTACAGACGACATCCAAATAGGGTTATTATAAAAATAAATAACACGAATATCTGATCATTTTTTTCATGTATTGAAAGGGGGATCTTGATTTTTTTTATCACCTTTCAAAAATTTTGAAGGAACACTTATTCTACCAAACTCTTTATCAAGTATCCATTTTTATTGGCATTATAAGGTGTAATCAAAAATGTGGATGATTTTTTTTCTTAGAATATGTACAACGATCTAAATTAAAAGGTGTACATGATTTCAGCATTTAATTCCTTTTAATACTAATTGTTTTTCACAACAAATTGGACCTGAATGATAGTCGTTACTTGGTGTTTTTGTATTATTCATTGTCTCAAATTTACCGTATTTTTTCCAGATAAATATCAGACAAGTAATGTGTGATCAGAATAATAGTAATAATGTCCAATTCGTCTTTTTTGATTTCTCTAATTTCTTAAATGGCCAAAGTTTTCTAGTCAAAATAATGAGTTGTATTCTAGTCAAAATCTGAAGGATTCAAATTTGGATATAATATGTTATAATTGAAGGAGGGAGTCAATGAAATTCTGTTGAAAACAAAAAAGTAAACATATAACTTAAGCCTAAATTAGAAGGTGTTGAGAGTAATGTTTTAATTGTTTTTGTCCTATTAAAGCGAATAAGTTTTTTTTTAAATCAATTCCATTTTACAAAAAAAAAGCAGTCACAAATGAATGCGACTGCTTTTTATTATTGATGTTTCGGATTTATTTTACCGTTAATCTTTTGGTGAATGAATGTCCATCAATTGAAATTTGAACTAAATAAGTTCCTGCTTTCAATGTTGATACATCTATTTTTTGATTAGAAATAACGTCATTTGTTGAAATAACACTTCCATTTAAGTCAAGGATAGTAACTGTTGCTGAAGCTTGTTCAAAACGAAGTGCAAATTGACCATTTGCAGGGTTTGGGAACAATTGAACTGTTGCTGCGAATAAATCTTCTAATCCAGCACAAGCATCAACGATGATGTCTGAAGTAGCAGAACCTGAACATCCATTTGCATCAGTGAACATGTACGTAATTGTATGTGTTCCAGCAGTTGCAGTTGTCGGATTGAATTCAGGAGAAGTAACTCCAGCTCCTGAGTAAGTACCATTTGAAGGAGAACCTTCTGTTAAAGTAATCGGAGAAGCATCGTCACAAATACTTGTCAATGCACCAAATGTTACATTTGGTAAAGCGTTTATTGTATTGGTAACCATGTCAGCAGTACTAACACAAGTAGAAGAAGCTGTAAATGTTTCAACTACGTAGTACGTTTGAGTTGTTGTACCTGGAGCAATTGAAGCGCCAGTTCCATAGATATTTGTCAATGCAGCATCAGTATACCATGTAAACGTTGAAGTTGGTAAAGTGAAAGAATACGTCTGCGTAGGTGCAGGACTTCCAGAAGTTGCATTATCTGTAGCTCCATCCAATGCATTTGGTCCACTAAAAGACCATTCACCGATGTTAAACGTTCCATCATTTGGTGCAGCATTTGTATTTCTGTATGCCCAGCCATCAAGGTATTCCCAAGCTTCACCACTTCCGTCAGTACTAACCTCTCCAAAAACATCGATAACAGTAGGTTGAGAAGCAACATTCGTAAACAACTCAATTGCATCATCACCGTTTACGTTAGCAGCAGAACCAGCATTCGCGTTAGGATAAAAACCGAAGAATGTGAATACATTAGCAGAATCTGTAGCAACAGTGAAAAAAGAACCAGCAGTTAAAGGCTGAGCTGGAAAAGTGTACTCAACACCATCTGTACCACCACCGTTATTCGCAGAACCAAAACCATAATTACTCAAATCAGCAATATCATGAATTGCATAGAATTCAATGTATTTAGGAAGTCCACCAGAAAGTGTTGCATCAACAACACCTGAAATAATTAATGAATCAAATGAGCTCGTTGTTTGAACGGTCATGTTAGACATTACATCACCTTCACAATACGTTGAATCAGCTGAAGTAACAGGAGTAGTTGGCACTGGAGTTATATCTAAAGTTAAGGTAATTGTAGAATCACAACCGTTTGCATTTGTAATTACTTGTGTGAAAACACCTGAAGATGCGTAAATTGTTCCATTCAAATCATAAGAACCACAAGCCATTTCACTCAATGAGCTAGACGTTGGTTGATTGATAGTTAAAGCTATTGTGATAATACTGTCACATCCTAATGAATTCGGGATTGTGTCCATGTAAGTGTTAGAAATTGTCCAAACATTCCCGCTTGGAGAAGTGTAAGAAACGCAAGCTATTTCAGTAATAGAACTTGTAGAAACTGCATTTACCGTTAAAGTTAAATTTACCGTTGAATCACAACCTCCAGCTGATGTAAATAATTCTGAATAAGATCCACCCGTTGTTAAATTTTGTACTCCTAAAACGTATGTTTCTCCATCACAAATTGTTTCAGAAACTGTCGTTGTGTAATTAGCAACAACAGTTAAATCAAGAATAACGGTAGAATCACAAGAATTTACACTAGAAAACAACTCAGTGTATTGACCAGCTACTGTTAATGTTTGTGTTCCAAATGTATAAGAATCACCCGTACAAATTGAAGCGGTTGCTGTTTCGTTGTAGATTGGGTTAATTGTCAAATTTATTGAGATGATACTGTCACAAGCAGCAGCATTAGGTATCGTATCTAAAAAAGTAGAAGTTGTAGTGTGGATATTTCCACTTGGAGCAGTATATGTCCCACAAGCCGTTGGTGAAATAGAGTTTGTTGTATTACAACCTCCAGTAGAACAAGGTGTCATTGTATGCATTCCAATAGAATCAGCCATGTCAATTGCGTAAGAGTCCCATTCGTTAACAGCCGTTGTCCAATCAATGTTTCCACTATTAATACTCATTTTACGAATAAGTGTATGGTTTTTAGTAGATCCAGTTCCAACAGTCCATGAAGAACCTGGATCAACACCAATTTCTCCAATAATATCAATAGATAATCCAGTTGCTGTATTTACCAATTCCATAGCGTCATCACCATTGTAGTTGGTTACACCACTAGTGATGTCCGAAGCAGCTATAATTTGGGCTAACGCAGCATTAGAATTTGTAATCACGTATACGTCACCAGAAGCAATTGTTCCTGAAAGGGTAATCGTAGACCCTGCTGTTGAGGATCCATTAGCATATTTTTTTACAACATAATTACTCAGGTCAATAGATGCAGATGTTGGATTATAAATCTCAATTGCTTTGTTTGATCCAGAACCTTCAATGTATTCTGAAAAGAATAAATCATTACACTGTGCATTTATTGATACAGAGTAGGTGATGAAAATAATGAATGATAAAAAATGTTTCATATAAATTGTTTTTTGACAAAATTACGCCATTCAAAGCTGTTAGTGCTTTATTTGAATGTTAAATTATTAACAAGTTTGAAGAGTTGTTAACGCTTTTAAATTGTCCTGTAAGTTATATGAAAAGGATAAGATGTTGCTAAAACGGTTTATTTATGGTCTACGAAGAATAATTATATTCTTGGACAGAAACACTCTTTTTTGATTTGATTATTTTAGTCAAAAGTAGTCCGTTTTTATAATGATAAATCATTGTATATCCCCATCTTTTATTATTATTCGTGAATTTTATTAGATTTTGATTCTCATCCAAAATAGATTCTGCTGTAAGAATCATTTCTCCTTTTTTATTTCTTGATTTAGTAACTTGCCCTCCAGACTCATTTCTAGTATATTCTGTGACTAGAACTTCATCTTTGTCAAAGTGTTGAATTGAAATCCAAAGCCCATCTTTTGAATTAATTGTTTTTGTTTTTCTCAATTCCCCTTTGTGAAATTCCCTTGTCCAAATCACTTCATTGCCGTCAGAGTTTATTTCTTTTAAGATACAGATTTTAGTTTCTTTTTTTTCAGCACTTACTAATTCACCTTCTTCAGAGCATTGGTATTCCCAAACGTATTTTACTTTTCCCTTTTCTTTGTAAATGGTTTTCTTTTTACTTCCTTCAGGATAGTATTCATAAAGCAATTCTTTTGTAGGTGTAATTGTATCTTTTTTAAAGATGGAACTAGAAAGGATCTTATTATCAGAAGTGTAACTTATTCTTTTTCCAAAAACTTTTCCTTTTTCATCAACGGTGAATGCAGACAACATCATGTTAGAGTCATTGTAAGTGTATTTAGATAACCTAATTTCTGCATTCGGTCGAGTGTGTTTCAGTTCTATGACGTTATTTGCTTTGTCGTAAGAATATTCTGAAGTGTATTTTTTCTTTTTGTAAAAACTCTCTGTTTTAATAATTCGTCCTTCTTGGTCGTAATATTGATAACTAGTGGTCGTGTTTTTCTTTGTATAATTCGTTAATTCAATTTTTTTGACTTCATTCTTCTTGTAGTCGTCTTTGTATTTAAACTGGTCTTTATAGAACCAACCATATTCATAGAAATTGTTGAATGCGCCTTTGGTAACTTTGTACATGTTTTTTTGAGCATTCGCAGAAATAGTTATTAGAAGGATAGCGATTGTGAGTAATGTTTTCATAAAAGTGTTTTTAGTTTGCAGATTATAACTGAGCATTGAAAATTAGTTACAAGAAAATAGATTTGCTATTTTTGAAATGATAATTTGAAACAATGAAAGATACAGTACAACTGAATAATAATTTAGTAGAAATCAATGAGAAAGTGTTTTTACAAAAATCATTGACTCTATCCGAATTTCAGAATGAAAAGGAAGGGAAAGAATATGATGCTTGTCGATTCAAGCTGAATGGGGAAAATATTATTTGTAGAAGTTCTAAAGTAACACCAAAAAAAGTTGGGCAGTTTGTGACATTCTGGAAAAGAAATAAAGAAGGAGAGACAACGCCATTTGATGAAAATGACCCCATAGATTTTTATTTTGTGATTTGTAAGGATGAAAAAAATTTTGGTCAATTCGTTTTTCCTATTTTTGAACTAATAAAAAGAGGAATAGTTTCTACTAAAACGAAAACTGGAAAGCGTGGTTTTAGAGTGTATCCAAAATGGTGTGAGGTAACAAGCAAACAAGCCATAAAAACACAAGAATGGCAATTGAATTTTTTTGCAGAAATAGATGATAGTATAGAAAGAGAGGAGATTTATGAAAAGTACTTTTGAACATGATTTTTCTTTATTCATGAAATAAAATTACACGGTCATTAGTTGTCATACCTTTATATTAATAGAATAAATGAATATTTCTTTTCTTTGTAATACACTAAAAAGCAAAATATGATGAAAGTAAAATTATTAGTCCTAGCAATTACATTAATGCCTATATTTAACTCTACTGCACAAGTTGAGATAACTTTAGACAGTTTAGATGGTGTTACAGTTAACGGTACAGAAGTGCTTTACGAAAGCAATGTGTCAACTACAGGTGAGCATATGTATGATTTTTATGTAACAAATAATACAGGGACTGATCAGAATTTTAAAATTTCAAGAAAATCTATTGTTGAGCCAACTGATTGGTCAAATTATATATGTTGGGACATCTGTTATATTCCATCTTCACTTGAACTTTGGACAAGTAGTCCTTATAATGTTATAGCGGGAGACTCTAAATATTTTTCAACTTATGTTACATCTCCTTCTTATAATAATGCTCATTACCGTTATTATATTTCAACTGACGGTATAAATTTTATTGACTCTGTAGATGTTAAAGTTTCAACAAACAGTTTAAGTTTAAATGAGAATGAGGTATCATTGTTTAGTGTCTTTCCTAATCCAGCTTCAAACACTATTTTTATTTCTAATGACTCTGAGTCAATGGCTTATTTTTATTTAGTTGATAAT
>CAYLWS010000049.1:0-24758 GCA_964387525.1 uncultured Fluviicola sp. | reverse complement strand
TGTTATACTTTTAACAACAGTTTTAAACTCGAAACAAACATACGAGCCTAAGCGTTATGCATTATTAAATGAAAAGACCTGAACAACATATAACTGAAACTAAATCTCAAAGGATTTTTGAAAGAATTGTTCCTGTTGAATGGGTGTGTCGTGAAATAAAACCAGATTATGGAGTCGATTATTTGGTAGAAATATTTGAAAATAATAAATCTACTGGCAAAACATTTTTTGTTCAATTAAAAGGTTCAACCCAAGAGATTAAAAACGAAACTTTTGAAAAACAGATTACTACTGATAATCTCAAATATTATAATTCATTAGCACTTCCTGTAATCATTATTTGTGTTTCAGTAACAACTGAAAAAATATGGGGTATTTGGGCTAATAAACTTATCGAACTAAACCCATTAAAAGATAATCAAAAGACAGTATCTCTTTCACTTGGTAAAGATTATCAATTAGATGCTTACAAATTTAAAATAATCACTTCGCAAACTGATTTATTAAATAAATTAGGAATATCAACAGTAACCGATTCTGATTTAACTCATACTTTTAACAATCACATATTACGTTGGATAGTATATTTCTATAACCAATCTGTTTCTGTTAAGTTCAATAATTTACCTAAACATTTAAAACTATTTTATAAAACAAATGGGGATTCAATTGAAACTATTGTTTCTACAAGTTCCTATTCAAAATCTATTAATGTGGTAAATTTTAATGAAAATTTACCATTTCTATATAGACCTGAGTTTGATTGTGATGACATTAATGATTTTAATAAGGAAATCCTTTTATCTATTGCTGTTTCGTTGGCTAAATATGACATTAAAGGAAGCCTAAAGTTACTTGCCAAATTAATAAGTAAACTTGATTTTTCAGATCAAAACAAATGGATTGAACTTGATCCTTTAGGTTTATTAAGTCTTGCTTATGGAAAGAATGAAATACATTTATATAACAAATTTGTTAAAGAAATAATTGAAACAGAAAAATTTGAAATGTTTTTGTTTTTTGATATGGCATATTTTGCAATAGGTACAGATGAATTACAGGAATACAGAATTGAACATCTTAAGGCTGTTATTAAAACTTCGACAGATAAGCAAGTACAAGGTACAAGTCATTATAATATTGGGAATATTTTGAAATCAAAAATGATGGATGCAATTGAGCATTACTTCAAAGCAGCAAAACTATACCCAGATTATAAAAACAGATATTATTGGTGGCGAGAAATAGCAGGATTATTATTTTCTAAAAAACACTATCAATGGGCTGAAATTTGTTACAAAAAGTCAGTAGATTTAACTAAAAACAACAAAGAAAAGAAGAAGTATTTCCGTCTTGAGAAAGTACTACCAAGAGAAGAAAACCTTGTTATTGCACTTATTGCTGATTGCCTTTTTCTACAAGGCAAATTTAAAGATGCCAATGAATATTTTGAAAAGTACATTAAAATAACTAAAAAACCATCTCAAGAATGGATTCTTAAAAATATGGTCTGCCTTGAATTAATGAATGGAAAACTTGACAATGTTATTTTCAATCGAAAAAAATCAATCCAACTTTGTGAACAAAGCCTTACTCAATCTAAAAATAAAGAGATAATCAAAACTCTAACAAAAGCAACAGAACTTTACTCTACAAATGGATTGGCTTGGTTCAATTTAGGTGTTGCACTTGATAAAGAATTAAAATTTGATGAAGCCCTTTTCGCTTTTCTAATGACTGGACTAATACAAGATGGAGACAAAGAGGCTCAATTCAACGCTTTGACAATTTCATTTACACAAAAAAAACTTGGAATGATGCAAGCCTTACTAATTTATATAACAGAGAAATATGACAATTCGATTATAAATGATCTTTCTGATTATATTATGAATAAAAATATGCCTTTAGAAGAAAAAAAAGTTTTGATTAAAGCCTTCAATGAAATGATGAAAGTAACAAAAACAATGCATAACAAAATGTAAACGTAATTGCGGGTTTTGTGATAAATCCAAAGTTTGTATCTTTGTACAAAGTTTAGCGATAAATTGAAAGGAAAGTGCCTTGAAATCCGCAACTACGCTTACATAGAACGTTGTAACCAATTAAAAACAGATATCAGAAAAAGATGAATAGTTATTTAGAAAGTGTCAAAAAACAGTTTGAATATTATAAAATGCTCGGAGAGAAAACTTTTGAGCAAATTCCAGAAGAAAAATTGTTTTGGCAACTAAATGAAGAAAGTAATAGTATTGCTATGATTGTAAAACATCTAAACGGGAATATGCTTTCTCGTTGGACTGACTTCTTAACAACGGACGGAGAAAAAGAATGGAGAAAACGTGATGAAGAATTTGATAACGATATTAAAACCAAAGCAGAATTATTATCAAAATGGAATGAAGGTTGGAAATGTTTATTCAATGCAATTAACCCATTAACGGAAAAAGACCTTGAAAAGGAAATTTATATCCGAAATATGGGACACTCAATATCGGAAGCAATAAATAGACAACTTGCTCATTATCCATATCACATTGGGCAAATTGTATTTATCGGAAAAATAATTCAAAATGAAAATTGGAATTCCCTCTCAATACCAAAAGGAAAATCTAAAGATTACAATAAAGAAAAGTTTTCTAAACCGAAAAGAAAGGAACATTTTACAGATGATTTATAAATAAAAACAGAAATTGAATGACAAAAATAAAAGATAGCACAATATTAATAACAGGAGCAGATGGCGGAATTGGAACTGCGTTAGTTACCGAATGTTTAAATCAAGGAGCAAAAAAAATTTATGCGACTGGATTAAAATTAGAAAATCTAAATCAAATATTTAAGGATTATAATAAAGTTGTTTCCGTTGAATTAGATGTAACAAATTCCAAACAAATAATTGATTGTGCCAAACAATGTTCTGATACAAATTTATTGATTAATAATGCAGGAGTAGAATTTAAAGTTCCTTTCATAGCCGAAAAAAGTAGTCAAGCAGCACTTATGGAAATGAAAGTGAACTATATCGGACTAATCGATATGATTAATTCATTTATCCCTAATTTAGAAAAATTAGAATACGCTGGAATTGTTAATATTCTATCTCTTGGAGCGTTAGCAATAGTAAAAAGACTTGGAACTTATTGTGCTTCTAAATCAGCCTCTCACGTTTTAACGGAAACAATACGAGAAGAGTTAGGAAAAAAGAACATTAAAGTTATGGCTACTTATATTGGATATGTCGATACAAGTATGGTGCCTGAAGAAACAGAAACAGAAAAATCTACACCGAAAAATATTGCAATTGGAATATGCAAAGGGATTAATAATAATGAAAATCATATTTATCCAGACAGAACAACAAAGGACTACATTAAAAAATATCCAATAAATACAATCTTTTACGAATAAAAATAACTGGTTACAACAAAGAACTGTGGTGAAAACAAGTAAAATCTCATTAATTCACCAACAAAGACTTCTATAGTTTTCGGAGCTTATCAGAAAGAGCTATTAAAGCTAGTTTTTTACTTTTACTTTCCGATTTTCTAATTCTAGATTAACCATGCACATTCTTTCTACGACTTGAAAATGAGATCTAAAGTCACCAACAACTGCACGGAAATTCGGCAGAAAAGTGAGTGGAATATAATGCCTTTATGGATAGGTTATCCTTAATTCTTCCTTTGTTCTTTTATTATTTTTTGCTAAATTTAAGGAATTGTAAACTTGAGTTGTATATCGTTAATAGGCCGATCAATACTATGCCAAAGAACAAACACTGAAAGTTTCGTGATTTCTACTGATCGACGAACTATACTCTAAAAACTAGGAGGTGTTTTAGTCCTAGGTTTTTAGAAAAATGAACATAAATAAAAGAGAGATATGAATGAAATTATTTGCCCAAATTGTGAAAAAGCATTTAAAGTTGATGAGGCTGGATTTGCTGATATACTAAAACAAGTTAGAGATCATCAATTTGAGGAAGAACTAAATAATCGACTTGATCTCGCAGAAAAAGAAAAAGAAAGTGCCGTTGAACTTGCAAAGGCGAAGATTAAAAACTCCTTGCAAGATGAATTAGCAAAAAAGGACAAAGAACTCACCGAATTAAAAGCGAAAAGCGAAACTGAACTTGCTGAAAAATTAGCAAATAAAGAAATGGAAATCGCTGAAATGAAATCCAAAATTCTAAGTGCAGAAATCCAAAAAAAATTAGATGTTTCTGTAGCCATTAAAGTCATTGAAAAAGAACGTGACAATCTAGCGAATGATTTGAAAATTAAAGCAACCGAAACACAATTACTTGAAAAATCAATTAAGGAACAGTTTAATAATAAACTTGTTGTAAAAGATGAAACCATCAAAATGAAAGATGATGAAATTGCTCGCCTGAAAGATTTTAAACAAAAATTGTCAACAAAAATGGTTGGTGAAACATTGGAGCAACATTGTGAAACTGAATTCAATAAGTTACGAGCAACCGCTTTTCAAAATGCTTATTTTGAAAAAGACAACGATTCAAGAGGTGGGAATAAAGGCGATTTTATTTATAAAGAAACGGATGATGCAGGAAATGAAATCATTTCAATTATGTTTGAGATGAAAAATGAAAATGATGAAACTGCTACAAAAAAACGGAACGAAGATTTCTTTGCAAAATTGGATAAAGACCGTAAAGAAAAAAACTGTGAATATGCCGTTTTAGTTTCTCTTTTGGAATCGGACAATGAATTCTATAATACAGGAATAGTTGATGTTTCGTATAAGTTTGAGAAAATGTATGTCGTCCGACCTCAGTTTTTCATTCCCATAATCACACTTCTTCGAAATGCAGCGATGAATTCAATGAAATACAAAGCAGAATTGAATTTGATGAAAAGTCAAAACGTTGACATTACGAATTTTGAAGAAAAAATAAATTTATTTAAAACTGGATTTGCAAAAAACTATGATTTAGCTAGTCGTAAATTTAAAACTGCAATTGATGAAATTGATAAAACAATTATTCATCTGAATAAAACAAAAGACGCATTGGTGTCTTCCGAAAATAATTTACGTTTGGCGAATAATAAAGCAGATGATTTGACGATTAAAAAATTAACGCACGGAAATCCTACAATGAAAACAAAATTTGATGGACTTTCGGGTAAGACTGAATAAAAACCTGTGGGAATAACAATAGAACTGGTGCCTAGAACAAAATACTTCTATACTTTTGGACGAATATAATTTCTCGATGATTGAGAAAAAGACAATTATGAGATGGGAGATATAATTGATTAAAGAAGGGGAGATGTACAGTATAATTGTTAATTTTAAGATGAAATGAAGTTTGTGTTCAGACTCCATTGGTAAATATTAGATAACAAAAGAACCTTAACTGTATGAAAAACACATTGTTTACCAAGTATAACATGAATGGCATTGAGCTTAGAAATCGTTTTTTAATGGCTCCAATGACACGTTCAAGAGCTAGTCAACCAAATGATTCCCCCAATTATTTAATGGCAGAATATTACGGCCAAAGAGCGTCAGCAGGAATTATAATTACTGAAGCAACACAGATCTCATTACAAGGAAAAGGGTATTCTAAAACACCAGGCATTTATACACAAGAACAAATTGATGGATGGAAATTAGTGACAGATGAAGTTCATCAAAAAGGAAGTAAAATTTTCTTACAATTATGGCACGTAGGTCGTATATCAAGTTCTCAAGTTAACGGGTTACAACCAATAGCTCCTTCTGCAAAATCGGCAAAAGAAACTACGGTATATATATTTGATGGAGCTCCAAATGGAGATGCTACCTTTATCCCCGTTGAAGAGCCTAAAGCAATGACAAAAGAAGATATAGCACAAGTCATAGAAGAACATAGAATTGCTGCAAAGAATGCTATTGAAGCAGGGTTTGATGGCGTAGAAATTCACGGAGCAAATGGGTATCTAATCGACCAATTTTTAAGAAGTAATTCAAATGTAAGAACAGATGAATATGGAGGAAGTCAAGAGAATAGAATTAGATTTCTAACTGAAATCACTCAAGCAGTTGCAACTGAAATAGGAGCAGAAAAAACAGGGGTTCGATTGTCGCCTTTTATCAGTTTTAAAGATATGAATGACCCTGAAATTTTAGAAACAATTATGTTGGCTTCTAAAAAAATGGAAGAAATTGGAATTACTTATATTCATTTATGTGAAGCAGATTGGGGTGATGCTCCCGAAATCCCAAGTAATTTCAGAATTGAGTTACGAAATGCTTTTAGCAAAACAATCATAGCAACGGGGAATAAAACACCAGAAGAAGCCAATAGTTTATTGGGGAATGGTTTAGTCGATTTGATCGGTTTTGGACGTAAGTTCTTAACTAATCCAGACTATCCAAGGCGAGTAGAATTAAATGCTGAAATGAATGAAATAAGCGATAATCACACACTTTTTGGTGGAGGAACAGCAAGAGGTTATACGGATTATCCATTTTTAGGTGAATGAAATTTCGTGTAAATGACTGATTCTAACTCTTTATTAAATCAAGGCGTACTCAAGCTCACAGGAATAATCTTTCCATTCATCCATTGATCTGCGTTTAAAGCAAAATCAACAATATATTCTGCCATTTTTCCCGCAGAAACAGGTGCTTCATATCCTGGGAATGCTTCTTCCAACATTTCGGTTTGCGCTGCACCAAGGCAAAGACAATTCATTTTAATTGTCGTGTCTTTGTATTCTTCAGCAAACAATTCTGTAAAACTAACCACCGCAGCTTTGGAAGTTGAATAAGCCGTTAATCCAGGGAATTTAACGCTGCCTTGGAATCCGCCAATGGTACTAATGTTAACGATATGAGCAATTTTCATTTTAGGCAATGCTGCTTGAACCGTTTGCATAACGCCAATTGCATTCACTTGATAGCAATCGTTAAAATCAGAAGTTGTCAATTCAGAAAATGGCTTATTGACCAATTTCCCCGCGTTGTTAATCAAGACATCAATCGAGTCAATGTCTTTGAAAATTTTAGCAGCTTGCTCACTGACGTTGTTCTTTGCTAAATCAAAAGCAAAACAACGTACATTTTTCAATGCAGAAAAATTTTCGTGCATTTTCTCTAAATTTCGAGACAAGGCAAAAATGGTATGTGTAGAATTTTCGGCCAATTGAGCAACGATTTCTTTACCAATTCCTCGACTTGCGCCAACAACTACGATGTTTTTTTTCATATTAAAAGTCGTAAGTGATTACTAATTCTTTACTTCTTGGGTAAGCTTGACAAGTTAAAATATAACCTTCTTCAATTTCTTTATCGGTTAACGTATATGCTGCTTTCATGTGTACGTCACCTTTGATGACTTTTGCTTTACATGAGCTGCAAACACCGCCTTTACAAGAGTAAGGAGCATCAACATCTTCGTCAATGGCCTTGTCTAAAATGATTTTTTTCGCATCTAAATCAAATTCTGTAGGATCTCCATCTACAATTAATGTTACATGACTCGTTCCTTTAAAATCAATGTCTTTCTTCTCCGTTGACTTCATTAAAGTTGGGGCAGTGAATAATTCAAACTTGATTTTATCCTCAGGTACACCATACAATTTCAACGTGTCATTGATGTCCATAATCATTTGCTCAGGACCGCAAATAAAGAAAATATCGGATTTCAATAAATCTAAATTATTCTTCACTGCTGCAGAAAAAGCATCTTTGTCAATACGACCTTTACTATGATCACTGTGGTCTTCTTGACTTAAATAATGATTGATTTTCGTTTTGGTTAATGCATTTAACTCGTCATTGAACAAGATCTCATTTTCTGTTTTATTTCCGTAAAACAACAACAATTCTCCACCAGATTGCTCAATTGATTTTGCAATGGATAAGATAGGAGTAATTCCACTTCCTGCAGCAATTGCTACAACTTTTTTAGCTGTACTCGGAAGAATGAATGATCCCTCTGGACTAGATGTGAAAATAGCGGTACCAGTTTCAACAGATTGAAACCATGTTGAGATAATTCCTTTCTCTACTTTTTTAATGGCAACAGCTAAGTTCTCATTCTTCCCACTGCAAATAGAATAAGAACGTCTGTGTTCTTTTCCGTCAACAGAAATCGAAAAATTAATGTACTGTCCAGGAGTGAAATCAAAAGCTTTCTTCAGTTCACTTGGAATATCAAATTCAACCTTCACTGTATCTGTACCAACAGAAGTTACATTTGCAACGGTCAAAGAATGAAACCCTTTCGGTGTTTTCTCTCCTTTTCCAAAAAGTTTTTTTAAAAATGCCATAATATTTATTTTTTTAGTTTTTATCTACATTCAACGAAGATTTATTCTTCCGTGTCAATCGAACTGTTTCCTTTTCAAATTCCTCGAGCTTACGTTCATCGTTCATCGTTCATCGTTCATCGGGCATCGGGCATCGAGCTTGTCGAGATGCGAGATGCTATTCATCAAACGAAATCACTAACTTCTCAGTTGTCGGATGCGATTGACAAGTAAGGATATATCCTTCAGCAACTTCTTCATCAGAAAGTGCGTAGTTTTTTATCATTTTCGCTTCACCTTCCATTACTTTGGCTTTACATGTGCAGCATACGCCACCTTTGCAAGAGAATGGTAAATCTAATCCACTGTCATTTCCTACATCCATTAATGAAGCAGATTCAGCAATGGTGTACTCATATTCAAACTCATCGTCGTCAATAGTTACAAAAACGGTTGCTTTGTCAATTTTTGATTCAAAAACATCTGATGATTCAGAAGTGGTAAATAATTCAAAATGAATGGCATCAGAATTTCTTTTGTTATTCAATAAAAAATCTTTGATGTCAATGACCATATCTTCAGGTCCACACATGTAAAAATCATCAGAATTAATATTCAATGCTTTGGAATCAAATAACTCTTGGCATTTTTCAGTGTTAATTCTACCAGAGAATTTATTTTCCGAAGATTCTTCTCTTGTCAATAAATGATGAACGATTAAACGTTCTCCGTATTTCTCTGATAATTCTGATAATTCATTTTTGAAAATGATTTCACTAGCCGTTTTATTCACATAAAAAAGAACAACTTTGTTTTTATCATTTAAACTCAATTGTTGTTTTGCAATCGAGAGAATCGGTGTTATTCCACTTCCTGCAGAAAATAAAGTAATTGTTTTCCCTTGACTCGCTACCAATTTAAAATTCCCTTGAGGAACAGAAACAGAAAGTTGATCCGTTTGTTTTAAATCATTATTTGCAAATGTTGAAAATAGTCCTTGGTCAATTTTTTTAACTAAAACTGAAATTTCATTTTCAAATGGAGCTTTCCAAATTGAGTAGGCACGACGGACTTTTTCTCCATTGATTTCTTTCTCAATTGTTATGTATTGTCCAGCTTGAAAAGAATATTCTTTCGTCAAATCAGTTGGGATTTCAAAAGTGATGGAAACTGATTCAGATGTTTCTTTCTTTAATTCTTTGACAAGGAGTGTATTAAAATTCATTGATTGCAGTCTTTATGTGTTTTCTATTCTACAAAAATAGGATTTTTATCTGTTTTTATGTCTTTCCTTTTACGAGAAGTAAGAAAATCGTTTATTCTAATTCGTTTTTTATCGATTCAAGATCATTTACCCAGGACAAATGGTTCTTTTTTATTGAAAAATACTGGAAATAAACGTTGAAATAGTTTTAATGGGACAATAACCCTAAACTTTCTAATTTATGACTTTGGTCATGGTCTTTTGTGATTAAAAAATTGTAAATTGCGAGTTAGAATAATAAAACAAACAATAGAATGTCTGATTTAGAAAAGTTTCTTGATAAAATTGAGAAAAACATAAAGATTGAACCAAAAGACTGGATGCCGGATGATTACAGAAAGCACTTGCAACGACAAATGTCTCAGCATGCACATTCTGAGGTGATTGGAATGCAACCTGAAGGGAATTGGATTTTAAGAGCTCCAAGTTTGCGTGCGAAAGTAATATTGTTGGCTAAAGTTCAAGATGAAGCAGGTCATGGTCAATATTTGTATTCTGCTGCAGAAACCTTGGGTAAAAGTAGAAGTACTTATATCAATGAGTTGCAAACGAGAAAAGCAAAATATTCAAGTATCTTTAATTATCCAACATTAACTTGGGCCGATATGGGTGCAGTAGGTTGGTTAGTGGATGGTGCAGCAATTGTGAATCAAGTTTCATTGCAAAAAACTTCTTACGGACCATATTCTAGAGCGATGGTTAAGATTTGTAAAGAAGAAAGTTTTCACCAACGCCAAGGATATGAAATTATCTCTAATATGGCAAAGGGAACACCTGAACAAAAACAAATGGCTCAAGATGCGTTAGATCGTTTTTGGTGGCCTTCGATTATGATGTTTGGACCACATGATGCAGAATCTTCTCGAAGTGAAAATGCGATGAAATGGAAAATTAAAAATGAAACGAATGACCAATTACGTCAAAAATTCATTGATAAAACCATTCAACAAGCAGAAATTATTGGTTTGACTATTCCTGATAAAGATTTGAAATGGAACGATGAAACCAATCATTATGATTTTGGTGCGATCGACTGGGATGAATTCTGGAATGTTGTAAAAGGTAACGGTCCTTGTAATGACGAAAGAATTGAACACCACGTTAAAGCGCATGAAGATGGAGCTTGGGTTCGAGAAGCAGCTATTGCTTATGCAGAAAAAGCAGATAAATAATCGAGAGATAAAAAAATAAAAAGAAATATAATGGATAATCAAGGAGATATTTGGGAAGTATTTATTCAAAGTAAACCAGGTTTAGCGCACAAACATGTTGGTAGCGTGCACGGAATGGGAAAAGAAATGGCACTTCAAAATGCACGAGATATGTACACAAGAAGACAAGAAGGTACATGTATCTGGGTGGTGAAACATGCAGACATCATTGCTTCTGTACCTGAAGAAGATGGCGCTTTTTTCGATCCTTCAAATGATAAAACATACAGAGAAGCAACGTATTATACTATGCCAGAAGGCGCGAAAAACATTTAATCAATGGAAAATAAAGACGCTTTAATCAATTATTGCCTACGTCTAGGGGATTCAAGTTTAATACTTGGACAACGTATGGCAGAATGGTGTAGTAATGGTCCTGTTTTAGAAGAGGATATTGCAATGACTAATATTTCATTGGATTTATTCGGCCAGTCTAGAATGTTGTATTCATACATCGCTGAGTTGGAAGGTGGAAATGCTACCGAAGATTCAATTGCTTTTAATCGAAATGAAAGAGAATTCTTCAATACATTGATCTCTGAGCGACCAAATGGTCATTTTGGAGATACAATTGCGCGTAATTTTTTAATTGATGCTTTCAGTTTTCATTATTATACACAATTGGTGAATAGTAAAAATGAAGTAATTTCTGCATTTGCTGAGAAATCATTGAAAGAGGTAACTTATCATTTACGTCATTCAAGTGAATGGATTGTTCGATTAGGAGATGGCACGGAAGAAAGTAAAACTAAAATTCAAAATTCGTTGAACAAAGTGTGGAAATATTCTGCTGATATGTTCGATGTTAACGATGGAGATAAAACTTTAATTGAAAGTGGACTAGCTGTTAATCCTGAAGGAATAAAATTATTGTGGAGTGAAACAATTGACAGTGTTTTGAAAAGAGCAAAGCTAGATCGACCAGAAGATGGTTATTTTCATAGCGGCTCAAGAAAAGGAGTACATTCTGAATATTTAGGACATCTTTTAACAGAAATGCAATACCTTCCAAGAGCTTATCCTGATGCAAAATGGTAATTCACTAAGAATAAAGTAATGAGCGAAAACGAAATATGGAAATTACTGGAAGAAGTTCCAGATCCTGAAATACCTGTGATCTCAATTGTAGATCTTGGGGTTGTTCGTACAGTTCAGATTCTTGATTCTAAAGTGCTCATTGAAATCACATCAACGTACAGTGGTTGTCCTGCAACAGAAGTTTTTATCGAAGATATTAAAGCAAAGTTAAAGGAGAATGGAGTAGAGGATGTTGACGTTAAATTGAAATTTTCCCCAGCTTGGACAACGGATTGGTTGTCTGAAAAAGGCCGAGTGAAATTAAAAGAATACGGGATTGCTCCTCCGGAAAATGAACCAGATAAAAGTCTTTTGTTTGCAAAACCTTTTGTCGTTCCTTGCCCGAAGTGTAATTCTAAAAAAACAAAAATGATTAGTCAATTTGGGAGTACAGCTTGTAAATCGCTCTATCAATGTGATTCTTGTCAAGAACCTTTTGACTATTTTAAGTGTTTGAAATAAAAAAGTTTATTTGAGGAAAAAGAAAGTGTAATTTAAAAGTTGCGCTTTCTTTTTTGCTTAAACTTTTTTTAGACTTTTTGCAAATCTCTCAATTCTTCCTATCTTTAAAAACTTAAAATAAATTAAAAATAATTTCTACTATGAAAAAAACCTTTTTATCAATCGCTATTATCGGAATGTCATTTGCTATGACAAGTTGTGGCGGAAATGCAGAATCACTCAAAGAATTCCAAGAAACTTTAAACGAATTAAAAGAAATAGAGGTAGAAGACATTGCTACTGTTAACATGGATTTGAAAGAAGTAAATGATCAGTATGCTATTCGAATTCCTCATGATTTTTCTATTACGACAAGTTTAAATGAAGACGCGTCTCTTCAGTATAATAATCTTTCTTCAGAAAAATATTTCATCGTTATCGACGAAGACAAACAAGAGTTTATCGATGCAATGTTAGAAAGTGAGATATACAATGAAGACATGTCAGTTGCTGATAATTTTTCAGATATTCAAATTTCTGGATTTGGGTCAGGAATGACTATCACAAGTCAATCAGAAGTAGAGAAAACAACAATAAATGGAATGGATGCTCGAATTTTTTCTTTCGATGCTGAGGTTCCTGGTATAACAATTCCAATTAGTTACTTTACTGCGTATGTAGTTGGTGAAGATAGAATTTATACTTTAATGGGGTGGACGTTAGAATCTGCTAAAGATCAGTATAAAATTCAAGTAAAAGAGATTATTCATTCGATCAAAGAATTGTAGAGTCAATATATATTGAATAAAAAATGCGACCTGAATTCAGGTCGCATTTTTATTTGCTAATAATTAGCTTATCCTAAGAATGGATATTTATAATCAGTTGCTGGAATAAAAGTTTCCTTGATTGTACGAGCAGATACCCAACGTAATAAATTCATTGGTGCGCCAGCTTTATCATTTGTTCCTGAACCACGAGCACCTCCAAATGGTTGTTGTCCGACAACAGCTCCTGTTGGTTTATCGTTGATGTAGAAATTACCTGCAGCATTCTCTAGTTTTTTCATCGCAAGGTTGATTGCATATCTATCGTTTGATATTATAGCACCTGTTAATGCGTATTCAGAAGTTGAATCAACTAAATCTAATGTTGCTTCGAATTCGTTCTCATCGTATACTAAGATCGTTAAAACTGGTCCAAAAATTTCTTCAACAATCGTTCTGAATTTTGGGTTAGTAGTAACAACTACTGTTGCATCAATAAAGTATCCTTTCGATTTATCGTAGTTTCCACCAACAATAATCTCCGCATCATCTTGTTCTTTTACATAATCAATGTAAGCTGCAATTTTATCAAATGATTTCTCATCAATAACAGCATTCATGAAGTTCGAAGTATCTTCAGGTGTACCCATTTTAAATGAGTTTACTTGATCAATGATTATTTTCTTCGTGTCATCCCAAATATTAGAAGGAATATACGCTCTTGATGCTGCTGAACATTTTTGACCTTGGTATTCAAAAGATCCACGAGTACAAGCTGTAGCGACTGATTTTGCTTCAGCAGATTTGTGTACCATAATGAAATCTTTACCACCAGTTTCTCCAACAATTCTTGGGTAACTTCTGTAATTGGCAATGTTTTCACCAATTTCTTGCCATAAATGTCTAAAAACACCCGTTGATCCAGTAAAATGAAGTCCACCGAAATCTTTGTGTTTAAAAACAACATCTCCAGCTACAGGACCATCCACAGAAATTAAGTTAATTACTCCAGGAGGAACACCAGCAGCTTCGAAAAGCTCCATAATTACTTGTGCAGAATACATTTGAGATTCAGCCGGTTTCCAAACAACAACGTTCCCCATCATTGCTGGAGCTGCACAAAGATTTGCACAAATTGAAGTAAAGTTGAACGGTGTAATTGCAAAAACAAACCCTTCCAGTGCTCTGTACTCTAAACGATTCCACATTCCTGGTAAAGAATCGGGTTGTTGAGAGTAAATTTCAGTCATGTACTGAACGTTGAATTTGAAAAAGTCAATCAATTCACATGCAGCATCAATTTCAGCTTGCATTACGTTTTTAGATTGTGCAAGCATTGTTGCAGCATTAATCTTGTCTCTAAATGGACCCGCAAGTAAATCTGCAGCTTTTAAGAAAACTGCAGCTCTTTGCTCCCAAGGTAAATTCGCCCAATCTTCACGAGCAGCCATAGCAGCATCGATAGCTTGATTCACATGAGATGCATCACCAAAATTATAATGACCGACAACTTTTTTATGGTCATGTGGTGGAGACATCGGTTTTTTAGTTGAAGTTCGAACTTCTTTACCACCAATATGCATCGGCACATCGATTGGTTCTTGGTTATACATTCTTTTATATTCAGCAATAAGACTGTTTACGTCATCAGATCCTGGGGCGTATGCTTTCACAGGTTCGTTAATTGCTTGAGGTACTTTAAAAAGTGCGTTTGACATGAGTTAAAATTTTTTTATTATATTGCAAAAGTAATCAATGTTGTCTATCCTTGCAATGTATTTTATAGTTCATTAATAAAACCTAAATGAGAAAGCACCTTTTTTTCACCACTTTTTGTCTGTTTTCTATCGTAAGTATAGGTCAGGTTTCTTATCAACAGTTTCAAAACGAGAGTGATTTGCATAAGAAAACGGAGATTGCCTATTCTTTATTGAATGAATATTCAATGAATAGTTTGGATAGTTTGAGGTTGATCTCTACACAATTGGTTCTTATAGGGAAAGAAAATAACATTGAATATTCATTGTCTACAGGACAGTTTGGTTTGGGAAGTTATTTTTTAAGAACGGGGAAGCAAAAAAGAGCAATAAAATCTTTAAAATCATCTTTAGTCTTTTTTAAATCCATTGAAGATTATCAATTGGTCTCTGAAATTTTAAATGAGATTGGTAATAGTTATGCAATTAGTGGAGAATACACGAATGCAATTGAATCTTATATATCTTCGATGGATTTCGGTTCAATTTCAAAGGATGAAACAGCTTCGTTTAATGGAGAAATAGGATTGGCAAAAGCTTACTTTTCGCTAGGGGACACCTTAAAAGGAGAATCAACTTTGGCGAGTTACATCAAAGAATGTATTAAATATGAAAAGTACCAATCCATTTCAAACGCTTATGGATTTCTAGGAATGATTGAGCAAGATAAAGGCAATCAAGAAGAATCTATGAGCTTTTTGGACAAAAGTATTTACTATGGATTAAAATCAAATTCTAAAATACAATTATCACACATTTATACAAATAAAGCGATTGTGTTTTTTTCTGTGGAGAATTATGATTCAAGTTTAGTGTTTTTTGAAAAAGCATTGATGTTGAGAAAAGAGTTAAGAAGACCACGTCAGATCTGTGAGAGTTATTTTAATCTTGCTAGCTTTTACATTGAGCGTGGCGATTTAACAAAGGCAATTGTTGAAGTGAATAGCTCAATTGTCTTGGCAAAAGATAATTTTCTTATCCAAGATGAATACGATGGTGTTGAGCTTTTAGAATATATATATGGAGAGCAGGGTGATTCTATCGCTAAAAAGAAACAATCTATTCTGCTCCATGATTTAAAAAATCAATTGGATGAAAAAAGGGAATTGAATACTGAATTGGTGAATTATATTACTGAAATTGAAGCTTCAATCCCTAAAGAAACAGAACTTTCTCAACCAGACGATGAAAATAAATCCTGGATGTTAGTTGCGGGTGCTTTTATAATTGTTCTAGCAGGAGGAATTATTGGGAAAAGTTTTTTTAAAGCATCTAAGGTTTAGTAAATCAATTCATTTTTCCAGGAAATTCTAAACGAAATCGAGGAATCGTTACCTGAAAAGTAGTGCCGTCATTTTTGTTTTTGAATGTGTAATAACCATTCATAAATCCAATTTCTGACCTTAATTCACAAGCACTAGTATAAGAGTATTTTTCACCAGGCTTAAGTACGGGAGTTTGCCCAACGACTCCTTCACCTTCCACAAAGGAAGCCTCGTTTAGAGAATCGAATATGTACCATTGGCGTGATTGTAATTGTATATCAAAATCATTCTCATTCAAAATGTCAACTCTATAATTGAAAAAGAAAACAGCATCGAGTAGAGATGAAAAATCTTGTCTAAATTGGGTGGAAACTGATATTCTGACCCCTGAAGTGATAAGTGTATCCATATTTCATGTAGTAAATCGAAGTTTAAGTTATGAAAAAAAATGGAATTAGGCGTAAATATTTTCAATTTTCTTTAAAAACTCAATTTAGAATGATTCTAAATTGATCAAAAATGTGAAATCCATTTCCTGCATTCTTCTACATGAGATTGAATTTTTTATTTTTGCAGTTGGAATAATTAAACGCTTTAATGCATGTCTAAAACAATAAAGCTTAAAAAAGGGCTAGATATCAGATTAGTAGGTGTAGCGAACAAGGTGAAAGCTGAGTTTGTTCAACCGAAGACGGTATCCATAAAACCATCGGATTTTCATGGGATGATCCCAAAGATGTTGGTAAAAGAAGGTGAAACAGTGAAAGTTGGTTCCCTCGTTTTTCAAGATAAATACAATGAACCAATTAAATTTGCTTCTCCGGTAAACGGAACGGTCAATGCAATTGTACGTGGTGAAAAGCGTAAAATTCTTGAAGTACTTATCGATGTTGCTGAAAATCAAGATGTAAATTCAATAGGTGCTATTGATGTAAACGGAATGTCTGGTGAAGATGTTAAAACTAAAATGCTAGAAGCAGGTCTTTGGCCTTATATGCGACAACGTCCTTTGGATATCGTTGCAAATCCAAAGAATGCTCCAAAAGCAATTTTTGTTTCTGCATTTGATAGTTCACCTCTCGCACCTGATTTTGATTTTGCTCTTCATGGTAAAAATAAAGAATTTCAAGCAGGAATCGATGTATTAGCAAAATTAACGGAAGGTAAAGTTCATTTAACTTTAAACGGTAAATTAAATGCTGATTCAACTTTTACGGATGCTAAAGGTGTTGAAATAAATAAAATTTACGGGAAACATCCCGCAGGTAATGTTGGAACTCAAATTCATCATATTGACCCAGTCAATAAAGGAGAGTTTGTTTGGACTGTGAATGCACAAGATGTTGTAAACATTGGAGCTTATTTCATGAACGGTGTTTATTCTGCAAAGAAAATTATTGCAATAACAGGTTCTGAAATTAAAGACCCAAATTATGTTGAAGTAATTCAAGGTACAAATGTTACTGAAATTTTAACAGATAGAATTACAAGTGATAATGTTCGTGTTATTTCTGGAAATGTATTGACTGGGAATAAAATTGAAGAAAATGGACATCTTTGCTTCTATTCAAACCAAATCACGGTTATTCCAGAAGGAAATCAATTGAAATTTGTTCTAACAACTGGATGGATGGGATTAGGATTTGATAAATTCTCAAATTCACGCTTATTCCCTACATTCTTGTCTTCTAAAAAACAATTTCGTTTAGATACGAATACGAATGGAGAAGAGAGAGCATTTGTTATGACAGGTGAATTGGAGAAAGTATTTCCTTTCGATATTCTACCGATGCATTTGACAAAAGCAGCAATCACTGATGATATTGACGGAATGGAAAATTTAGGAATCTACGAAGTAGCTACTGAAGATTTCGCTTTGTGTGAATATGTATGTACAACAAAAATAGACATTCAAGATAAAATCCGTCAAGGTTTAGACCTGATCGCGGATGAATGTATGTAATTTTAATTAACGATTCTTATTGTGAAATTTTTAGAAAATATAGTGCACAAAATGGAGCCAAAGTTTGCCAAAGGTGGTAAACTCGAGAAATGGCACCCAATTTTTGAATCATTCACCACTCTTGCATTTACACCTGCTCACGTAACGAGCAAAGGAACGCATATTAAGGATGGGGTTGATTTGAAAAGAACAATGATGATGGTTATAATCGCCATGATTCCTTGTTTACTTTTCGGTATATACAACACAGGTCATTGGGAAATGGTTGCTGCAGCAGGAGATAGAAGTCTTGATTTCTGGTCGAACGGAGGAGAGAAATTTCTCTTAGGTTTAGCAGTTGTACTTCCTTTAGTGATTGTTTCATACGGAGTTGGTTTGACGATTGAATTCATCTTTGGGATGAAAAATGGTCATTCTTTACATGAAGGTTTCTTAGTTTCAGGAATGTTAATTCCTTTAATTATGCCTGCTGACGTTCCTTTATGGATGGTTGGTGTTGCAACTGCATTTGCTGTAATTATAGGAAAAGAAATTTTTGGAGGAACGGGAATGAATATTCTGAACGTTGCCTTATTAACAAGAGCTTTCTTATTCTTTGCTTACCCAACTTCAATGTCTGGGGATAAAGTATGGATGGCTGGAACAGAAAATACATCTGTTGATGGTTTTACAGGTTCAACTGCATTGGGTGATTTAGCTTCTTTCATGTCGGAGAAACCGGTGTTTGAAAATCTAGCGGAATACACCAATAATTATTCATTCATGGATTCATTGATGGGATATATCCCTGGGTCTATTGGAGAAACATCTGTGATTGCTATCTTAATTGGAGCACTTATACTTATCGCTACAGGAATTGGATCTTTTAGAATAATGGCTTCATTTGTTGTTGGTGGTTATTTAATGGGATTAATGTTGAATATGATTGGTGGAAATGATTTCTTAATGCTACCACCTCACTTTCATTTAGTAATTGGAGGTTTTGCCTTCGGTGCTGTGTTTATGGTAACTGATCCGGTAACAGCTTCTCAAACAGCTACAGGTAAAATCATATACGGTTTGATAGGAGGTATGCTTGCTATACTTATTCGTGTATTGAATCCAGCTTATCCAGAAGGAGTAATGTTGGCAATTCTATTCATGAACGTTATGGCACCAATTATTGATCATTACGTAGTTCAATCGAATATTAAACGAAGATTAAAAAGACTTAAAACTACATAATTATGGCAATTAATAAAGATAGTAACGTATATACACTCAGCTTTGCTGTGGTATTAGTCGTTGTCGTTGGTGCCATCCTTGCGATGTTATCCGTAGGATTAAAACCGATGCAAAAGAAAAACGAAGAAGTTAAAAAGAAAATTGACATTCTTTCTGCAATGATGACTGCAGATGAAATGGGTGAAATTTCTCGTAAGAATGCAGAAGGAGAGTTTGATAAATATGTCAACTTAGATGATGCTTTCGTTTTGGATATGAATGGAAATGTAAAAGAAGATGCAAATGCTTTTACAGTGGACATTAAAAAAGAACGAAGAGATAAAACTTTAGCGGAATCAGACAAGAATTACCCGATGTTTATTGGGAAGAAAGACGGTAAAACGTTGTACATTATTCCGATTGTTGGAAACGGCTTATGGGGACCTATTTGGGGAAACATTTGTGTAGGTGAAGACATGAAAACAATTATCGGAGCTTCTTTTGGACACAAAGGTGAAACACCAGGTTTAGGAGCTGAAATTACTCAACCTTTCTTCGTGAACAGATGGTTAGGAGAAGAGATTTCTGATGAGAATGGAAATGCAACTAAATTCGAGATTGTAAAAAACAACAGCGGTTCTGAACCTGTAAAAGTAGATGGTATCACTGGTGGTACAATTACTTCTGTTGGAGTACAAGAAATGGTGAATAGATGTTTGAAACCTTATGTTTCTTACTTTAATAATTTAAAAAAATAAATCGTTATGAGTGAAGAAGTAAAAACAAAAGAGCCGAAAGAGCCTTTGTTCTCAAAGAAGAATAAAAAGCTAGTTACGGATCCTCTAACGGATAACAATCCTGTTACAGTACAAGTTTTAGGAATCTGTTCTGCATTAGCAATTACTGTTCAAGTTGAACAAGGAATTGTGATGGGAGTAGCTGTACTTTTTGTATTGGTATTAGGGAATTTAATCATCTCATTGTTGAGAAACCTAATTCCTTCTAGAATTCGAATCATTGTTCAATTAGTAGTAGTTGCAGCATTGGTAATTATTGTAAACGAAGTGCTGAAAGCATTTTTACCGGATGTCTCTGAAAAACTATCTGTTTTTGTTGGACTGATTATTACCAACTGTATTATCATGGGACGTTTTGAAGCGTTCGCAATGGCAAACAAACCTTGGCCTTCTATCATGGATGGTGTAGGAAATGGATTAGGGTACGCTGGACTACTTGTCTTGGTTGCCGTTTTCCGTGAACTGTTAGGCTCAGGTTCTTTAATGGGATTTCCACTTTTAGGAAATTCTTTGCCTGGAGAAGAAACAGGACTATATGCATTGGGTTATATGAACAATAACATGATGATTTTACCTCCAATGGCATTGATCATTGTAGGTGTGATTATTTGGGTACAACGTTCAAGAAACAAATCATTAATCGAGACTCACTAGTCAAATTAAATAATAGAAAAATGGAAAGTACATTAGATATATTTGTAAAAGCGATTTTCTCTGAAAATATGATTTTCGCTTACTTTTTAGGAATGTGTTCTTATTTGGCCGTTTCTAAAACTGTAAAAACTGCTGTTGGTCTTGGTGCCGCTGTAATATTCGTATTGGTAGTTACTGTACCAGTCAATTACCTTTTAGAAAACTATATGTTGAAAGAGGGTGCTTTAGCTTGGTTAGACCCTTCGTATGCTGAAATTGATTTGAGTTTCTTATCATTCATCATGTTTATTGCCGTTGTTGCGTCTATCGTACAATTGGTTGAGATGCTTGTTGAAAAATTTGCGCCTGCATTATACGGTGCGTTAGGAATCTTCTTACCATTGATTGCAGTGAACTGTTCTATCTTAGGTGGAGCATTATTTATGCAAGATCGTCAGTACTCAACAATTTTAGATGCTACGGCATTCTCATTAGGTTCAGGTATTGGTTGGTTCATCGCAATTGTTGCCATTGCAGCAATTCGTGAAAAAATACGCTACTCGCACGTTCCTGCTCCATTAAGAGGATTAGGAATTACATTCATCATTACTGGATTGATGGGGATTGCTTTCATGAGTTTTATGGGAATCAAGTACGGTTCAGAAAAACCAGCTGATGATGCTAAAACAGGATCAATTGAAGCACCAATCAATGAAGGAATGGCGCAAACAACAAATACAAACACTTATAAAGCAATATAAAAATGGGATTAACTGTAGGAATTGCAATAGCAGCTTTTTTATTGGTTGTAATGCTACTTGTAGCAATGCTCTTATTTGTAAAAGCAAAACTTTCTCCTTCTGGGAAAATCACCATTGACATTAACAACGGTGAACGTGTCCTCGAAGTGGACGGTGGTGGTACTCTTTTGAGTACACTTGGAAACAATGGAATCTTTTTACCATCTGCTTGTGGTGGTGGTGGAACATGTGTACAATGTACTTGTCATGTCCTTGAAGGTGGTGGAGGTATTCTACCAACTGAAGAACCTCACTTTTCTCGTAAAGAGATTGCAGCTCATAAACGTTTGGGTTGTCAAGTGAAAGTGAAAGAGAACATGAAAATTGAAATCGAAGAAGAAATTCTTGGGATTAAAGAATGGGAAGCAACTGTAGTTTCAAATTACAACGTTGCGACGTATATCAAAGAATTTATTGTGGAGATTCCAGAAGACATGGATTATAAGGCGGGTGGATACATCCAAATTAAAATTCCAGTTTGTGAGGTTAAATTCTCAGAGATGGACGTAACGGCACATCCTCAAGATCACCCAGGTGAACCAAAGAAATTTGAGAAAGATTGGGCAGAAGGACCTTTTGCTTTACGTAACTTAGTCATGAAAAATGACGAAGAAATTGTTCGTGCATATTCAATGGCTTCATACCCTGCTGAAGGACGAAGAGTAATGTTGAATGTACGTGTTGCTGCTCCACCATGGGACAGAGACAGAAATGCATGGATGAATGTTAATCCAGGTATTGCATCTTCTTACATTTTCAATTTAAAAGAAGGGGATAAAGCAATTATTTCAGGACCTTATGGAGAATTTTTCATCAATGAATCAGACGCAGAAATGTTGTACGTTGGTGGTGGTGCCGGAATGGCTCCAATGAGATCTCATTTGTATGAATTATTTAAAACAATGAAGACTGGACGTAAAGTTACGTATTGGTACGGTGGTCGTTCTAGAGCTGAGTTGTTTTACATCCATTACTTTAGAGATCTAGAAAAAGATTTCCCAAATTTCAAATTCTACTTAGTTTTATCTGATCCGCAAGAATCTGATAATTGGAAAGTCAAAAAAGACATTCACGACGAAGAAGGAGATGGTTTTGTTGGTTTTGTTCACAATGCTGTAATTGACCAGTATTTAAAACAACATGACTCTCCTGAAGATATAGAATTCTATTTCTGTGGTCCACCAATGATGAATAACGCAGTTGTTCAGATGTGTGACGAATGGGGCGTTCCCGAAGAAAGTGTTCGCTTCGATGATTTCGGAGGTTAAGAATTTTAAATCCCGCTCTTTTGAGTGGGATTTTTTGTATATTGATGTTGTGAAAGAAATGAAGTTAGATACATTTTTTGATTATGATGCAAGCTCTAGTAAGTGTTGTAAAGTTGTTGATGTGGGAAGTTGTTTTGATTACTATCCTTACGGGATGTTAATGCCTGGAAGGAATGAATCAAGCAGTGACTACAGATATGGCTTCCAAAATCAAGAAACAGACGACGAGATAAAGGGCAAAGGGAATAGCTCTAACTTTAAATACAGAATGCATGATCCTAGAATTAGTAGGTTTTTAAGTTTAGATCCGTTATCTCCAAGTTATCCATCTTCTTCACCTTATGGTTTTGCTGAAAACCGAGTGATTGAAGGGATAGAATTAGAGGGACTCGAGTTTTTAGATTCTGACGAGGCATTAATTAAAATGAAATATGGAATATTATTCCTTCAAGTTGAAAATTTTGGTTGGCCTGTTTATAATGGTTTGAAATATCGAAAAGATAGTAAATCTACTGAAGGACCCGATGGACAAATGTATATTGGAGGGATTCCATATGGCAATATGGTTATGAATGTAGGGACTTTACCATCTCAAGGCAATGCAGCTGGTCCAAATGGAGATAATACGACTCATACTGAATCAGCACAACAAAGTACTGCTCAGCAAATGAATAACAATAGACGAATAACTAATAAAGGAGAGTTTGATAAGAGGTTTAGAGTTCATTCGAATTCACCTGCGGTTATGCGTGGAGGGGCTACTATGCTTGCAATTGATTTAATTATTATGGGGGTTGATTTAGGTCATGGTTATATGTTAAGTTATTATACTGATGAAACAAAGTATCAAGCAACTAAAGTTTATAATAAAGTACTTCTAACAATCAATTCGGCAATTCGTGATGGAATTTTCCCATTAGAATATTATAATCAAGAAAATGTGGATCAAATTTTTAATGTAATTTTATATGGAGCTACAGATGGTATTCCAGCTCATATTAGAGAGTATGGAATATTTTTGTATAACTATTATCAAATTGGAATTGATGTAGAAACTAAAAGTAATAATTATCTTGATTTAGATTATTATGTTCCTGAATCAGATAATACAAATATTTCTCCAAGTGTACTTGCTCCGCCTGTCAGAAATCAAGGGAATATTATGGATAAGGAGTAAGAAAAATAATGTTAAATATGAAAAAAATTTTATTTATTGCTACAGCTTTTTTTATTTTTTCTTGCAATGAAACTTCTAAAGTAGAGAACTTTTTGATTACTCTATGGGCTGTTGATAGTATTGAGATTAATGAAGTGAATTTGGGTCGTGATCAGATTTTTCATAATACTTTTTTAATTGAAAGAGATGGGATTTGTAATGTGCCAATGATAAATGGGAAATTTAATTCTTCTGCTCACTGGATAGTGGAGAAAAATGAAAGTGATCAATTCATATTTACAATAAAAGGAGCTGAAAGAGACGAATTTAATGGAAGATTCAGAGTTTTTATAGATCAGATTGAACCTATAAAAAAAATGAGATTTGTATCTGATAAGGTTGTTTTTAATTGTTCGGCAAGTAATTATCCATAGATTATTCGGTAATGTAGGTAATGCTCCAATTGGCACTTTTACTCTTTTTAGACAATAACAACATGACAGTTACCCCCCCGCTAGTCCGCGAATAACCGCTCGTGCACGATTTCATCGTGTTCGGCACTATCACAGTTCATTTTCAAACATCATTTCCCATTTATAGAATCCTTAAAAAGTACATTCTCTATCCTTCAACCTTTCTCCCGTTGATTCTATAAATATTCCAATTTACTGAATACATTTACTCCACTTAAAAGAGTTAAGCTAGTTTTTAAGGGTGAATTACTCTTCAACTATCTGCCATCAGCAGTATGATTTGAGATCAGACATATATATAACAGTACTGTGTGTTTTTCTAAAAAGAATAAACATGTGTTCTTTAAACTGTCTAAAAAGCTTCAAAAGTGTTAACTATATAGTATACCATTTGTTTTTTTTGTGAAGATTGAATCAAT
>CAYLWS010000048.1:0-25273 GCA_964387525.1 uncultured Fluviicola sp. | reverse complement strand
CTCCTGCTGGTGGTGTCCAAGAATGGTAACCGTCATTCGATGTACTGGCAATTATTGTATTCCAAATAGTCCCTCCATCGGAAGAATAATCGATTCGAACACTTGTATAAAATGTTTCATTGTCCCATTGAATATTGAAAGCACAACCTGCATCTATATTTTCCCCTCCATTGGGATACGTTAATGTCGCAGGTAATGGTGTAATCGTAAATGGTGCATCAGAAACATCAACCATACATTGAGTTACGTCATCTACAATTTTCACTAAACAGTTTGTTGAGGGAGTATTGGGAACCGTCCAATTGAAAGTATTTCCAATTGTAGAATAGTTTGCTGCGACGATTGTCCAATTGGACCCGCCATTGGTTGAATAGTAAATATCATAAACATTAGATGTTCCTACTCCATTCCAAGAAATTATTTGTGCACTTTGAGAAGAAAAAACTTCTCCACCATTTGGTACTAAAACGGTGATTGGAATATTGATTGTAAAAAGCGCATCACTTTCGTCTATTGTAGAATTATCTTGGGCATCTGTAACACGAATGAGACATGTTGTCGATTGTACCGAAGGAACTGTCCAAACAAACTGCCCATTTGTTGAGAGAAAATTCGTAGCAACAGAAGCCCAAATTGTTCCACCATCCAAAGAATAATCAATGTCATAATAATTTGATAATGTTCCCGAAGTTGACCAGTTAATGGTGTACTGTTCACAAGCGTATAAAATTTCCCCACCGTTTGGGTTATCTACCGTAACCGTCTGCGCGTTAAGATTGAAAAAACTAAAAATAAACAGTGAAAAGTAGAATAGAAATGAAGACACATTTTTAAACATAGTTGTAGCGTATTAGTATGACAATTTTTTGCAAAAATACAGATAAAAAATAGATTTAGTATTTGATGATAAGAACAAAATCTTTCTTCAAAATTCTTTAAGCACACAAAATGCTTACTTTTGTAAAAAAAACAGCATGTCAAAAATCAATCGTTCCACATCAGAATCATTATTTAAAATCGCAAAAACGTGTTTCCCAGGTGGAGTTAATTCTCCCGTAAGAGCATTTAAATCCGTTGAAGGAGCGCCTATCTTTATAAAAAAAGGAGACGGTTGTGAGATTTGGGATGAAGATGGTAATAAATTTATCGATTTTTGTTGCAGTTGGGGGCCACTTATCCTCGGACACAATAACAAAGGTGTTTACGATGGAATTGTTGGCGCTTTAAAAAATGGAGCAAGCTTTGGCGCACCAACCGTTTTAGAAAATGAATTGGCAGATTTAATTCTTTCTAGAAATCCATTCATTGACAAGATTCGTTTTGTCAGTTCTGGAACTGAAGCTGTGATGTCGGCTTTGCGAATGGCCAGAGGATTCACAGGTCGTAAAAAAGTATTGAAATTTGAAGGTTGTTACCACGGTCACACCGATTCTATGTTGGTAAAAGCAGGAAGTGGATTGGTTACTTTTGGTGAATCTTCAAGTGCTGGTGTTCCTGAAGAATATGCCAATGAAACATTGGTTTTACCTTTGAATGATGTTGAAGCGTTAAAAGCGTGTTTTGCAGAACATAAAGATGACATTGCTTGTGCGATTATCGAACCGATTCCAGCCAACAATGGATTATTATTACAAGATAAATCATTCTTACTTGCCTTGCGTGAAGTTTGTACAGAATACGGAGCTTTATTGTTCTTTGATGAAGTAATCTCAGGATTTAGAGTTGGTTTCAATGGAGCAGCAGAATTATATGGAATTACTCCTGATATCATTACTTACGGTAAAATAATTGGAGGAGGTTTACCTGTTGGAGCTTATGGAGCTCGAACAGAAATAATGCAAATGATTTCTCCTGATGGTCCCGTTTATCAAGCAGGAACACTTTCAGGAAATCCAGTAGCTATGGCTGCAGGAATTGCACAATTAACCGAATGCGCCAAAGAAGGTTTTTACGAAGACCAAGAAAGAAGAACAAAAGCATTTGTAAACACAATAAATAAACACACAGAAGCCAAAGGATACGATTTTGAATTGGTAACGATAGGTTCAATTTTTTGGCTATCCTTTGATGGAAAAAGAAATATTCAACGTGCGGACCAAATTGATGGTGACATGTCGAAATTCTCTACTTTATTCAGTGAATTATTGGATCGTGGAGTTTACATCGGGCCAAGTGGATATGAGGTTGGATTTATTTCACAAGCGCATACAGAAGCTTACCTTGAGGTTGCTGCAAAAGCTTTCTGCGATAGTTTAGATATTGTTTTAGGTTAACTTTATGGCAAAAATTAGAGACATAGAACTCGGAGATTTCCCCTTGCTTCTTGCACCGATGGAAGATGTTAGTGATCCTCCTTTTCGCGCTTTATGCAAAAAGTACGGTGCTGATTTAATGTACACAGAGTTCATTTCTTCGGAGGGTTTAATTCGTGATGCAGCTAAAAGTGTGCAGAAATTGGATATTTTTGAATACGAACGACCAATTGGTATTCAAATTTTTGGTTACGACATTGAGAGCATGAAACGTGCTACGGAGTTAACGGAACAAGCCAATCCGGATATTATCGATATTAATTATGGCTGTCCAGTAAAGAAAGTGGCGTGTAAAGGTGCTGGAGCTGGAATTCTCCAAGATATTCCTAAAATGGTGGAAATGACCAAGCAAATTGTGAAATCCACTCACTTGCCCGTAACTGTTAAAACACGATTGGGTTGGGATGAAGAATCTAAACACATTGTGGAAGTTGCGGAACGTTTGCAAGATGTTGGTATTGAAGGGATTTCTATTCACGGTCGTACCCGCAAGCAAATGTACAAAGGTGAAGCGGATTGGGAATTGATTGCTGAGGTGAAAAACAATCCTCGTATGAAAATACCTGTTTTTGGCAACGGAGATATTGACACCCCACAGAAAGCAAAAGAATACAAAGAAAAATACAATGTGGATGGTATTATGGTTGGTCGAGCAAGTATCGGTAACCCGTGGATATTCAATGAAATTAAACATTATGTTGCTACAGGGGAGATTCTCCCGAAACCAAGTATTGTTGACCGTGTAAATGCCTGCATGGAACATTTAGAAATGAGTGTGAAATGGAAAGGAAAAACATTGGGTGTTGCAGAAATGAAACGCCATTACACCAATTATTTCAAAGGAATTTCTCATTTTAAAGAATACCGCATGAAATTGGTTACTTCTTTTGACTTAGATGAAATTAAACTAACGTTGCGCTGGATTAAAGATCATGCGGAGGAATTTAAGTTGGTGGAGTGATGTATTTATATATCTTTGATTCTTTATTTAAATCTTTTTAATTCTAATATGAACAAACTAATCTTTTTCTTTTTTATTTCATTTACTTCACTATCTCAAATAGAGGATGTTAGTATTACCATGTATGACTGGAATCAACAAGTAAATAAAATTCCAGAAGTAATGAAATTTGGGAAAAATATTGATGGTGATTATTTTATTTGGAAAAGAGAGTATAATATCCATTTAGATTATCAGAATTTCATTGAACTTAGAGATGAGAATATGAAAGTTATCAAATCAATTAATATCGACGGACTATCAATTTTCAAGAACAGGACTTTATTAGGTAAGGTAGTTATGAATAATTCACTTATTTTCTTTTCAAAAAAAGCTACTGAAAAAGAGAATATATATACCGTTTCCTTTCAATCTATAAATCTAAGTACGTTAGAAGAAAGTAAAGTAACTGACCTTTTTACTGGTTCTTTATTAAAACCTTATGGGGAGGGGTACGTCGCTTATACACTCCCATATGCAAGAGTTGCTGCCTCCATAGAAATTCATGCTTCTCCAGATGGAAAATCTATTCTTATAGCTGCTAGGCAAGAATATAAAAGAAAAGAGAATGAAATAATAAGTTTTTACGTTTTAGATGAAAATATGAATATTTCTTGGGCAAAAGAAAATTTTGAAATAAGTCATGAAGATCGCTATTATAAAACATTATCTTTTACTATAAATAATAAAGGGGATGCATTTATGTTAGGAGGATTAAATAATCAAGAAAAGCCTGATTTAGACTTATATAGATTTAGTAAAGATGAGGAGGTAATCCAGAAAAAAATTAAATATTTTAAAAAACCTCTAGCATACCAGCTTCAATTAACTGTAAATCAAAAAGGAGTATTAGTTCTCGGAGGATGTTTACCCTCTGAAATAAGTCCGAATAAAACCATTGGAACCTTTTGTCATTTATTTAATTCAAATACTTTAGATATTATTAATGAAACGTCAAATAAATTTGAAACAGAAGTGTATTTATATGGATTGAATCCTAAATTTAAAAACGTTTTAATTGAAAAAAAGACTGGGGAGCTTTATGGATATAGTAACCTTCAAATAGATTCAATTGTTTTCATTAAAGATGAAATATACATTATAAGCAGAAGAACAGTACTTGAATCAACGAACTTCACTGGCCCTGGTTATACGGATTATAGTATATTTATCAGTAAATACTCCAAGGATGGGGAGTTTATTTTTAATACAAAAATACCTTATAAAATGACTAAAGGTGCTAGTCCTCTACAAAAATCATATGCATTTATGGTAACAAAAAAGGGGTTAATGTTTGTGTTTCCTGATGATTTAGAAAATTTAGATAAAGACTTTACAAAAGAGGCCCTTCATGTGTATCTTCATGACTGTTTTTCAACCTGTACTATTGGAGTTAATGGAGAACAAAAAAGAGAATTATTATATTCATTTGAAGAAAATTTTAGAAAAAGAAGGCAGATTTTAGATTTAGAAGTATGTTCTGTTACGAATGGGAATAATGATGAACTTCTCATGCTAGTTCACCTAGGTAAAACTGTGAAAATTAAATATTTCTTAGTTAAAGAAAAATAGATCCTAGAAGAAAAAACTCTCCCGAAACCAAGTATTGTTGACCGTGTAAATGCCTGCATGGAACATTTAGAAATGAGTGTGAAATGGAAAGGAAAAACATTGGGTGTTGCAGAAATGAAACGCCATTACACCAATTATTTCAAAGGAATTTCTCATTTTAAAGAATACCGCATGAAGTTAGTCACTTCGTTTGACTTAGATGAAATTAAACTAACGTTGCGCTGGATCAAAGATCATGCGGAGGAATTTAAGTTGGTGGAGTGATGTATTTATTCTTTTTACAACGCAGACAATAGAATCTTTCCCTCATCAGAAATAGTGTATTTTTCGATTTTCTCTTTCGAAGAAATTATCTTTAAGTCATCATTATCATCCAATTCAACCTCTTCGATTGTTTTACGCACAGTAAATTCATTACTAGTTGTGAAACTAACTGTTGCATTTAAATCAATAGCAAGTGTGTACAGATGCTTCGCATCCAACTGATTGCCGTTAAAATCAAAGGTGAAATAATACACATCTTCTGTTTCTCCTTCCTCCCTAGAATATTGTACCAAAAACCAATTCTCCGTACTCTTCAAAATCGAAATAAACGTAAGCATTTCCACTTCAAAAATATCGTCACTACCTTTTAACACTAAGCCTTGAGGGAAAATATCTTTATTTTGTTGCTGTTGAACTGCTTTTTGAAAGAATGTCAATTCTTTTGCTTCTTCCTCAATAATTTCAAAATCTTCTTGCGATGATTCTTCAATCTTTTCCTCAATTACAGGTATTGTTTCACCTTCAATAGGAATACTTACCTGCTCAGCTTCTGTTGGGATTGAGTTACAGGAAAACAATACAATAGGAATGAAAAAGAAAAGAAACCTCATTAACGAACTAAATTTACAATAAACATATCTTGTAAATTTAACGAAAGTTCTTTGGATGCAGTTATCGTAATTGTATATTCCATGGTTTCACTTGAAGAAGAAAGTTTGTCCTTCTTTATTTTTTCTTCATTCCAAAAATAAGTTATTGCAAGATTACCAGTATCTGTTAATTTCCAATCTGCTTTCTCAACCCTTTGTTTCTCCATATATTTTGGGTCAAGCACAATGCTTCCATCACTATTAAAGGTGTAGTTACAAACTAAAAGATGCATGATATTTATCTCTTGTTCAGCAATGTGAATTAAATAACCATCTCTCGGAGTTCTCATTGTAATTTCATGAAACTCCCATTCGCCAACAATGGATGTTTGAACGATTTGGCTTACTCCCACACTCTTCGTTTTACTCTGTGAGAATCCTATAAATGCTAATGAAAGCAATATTGTTGTCATTAAAATCTTCATGCTTTCAAAAATTAAAAAAGCAAGCACATTTGTGCTCACTTTGATTTAAAATAGTCGTTTTATAAAGTAGGAATGTATTTAACCGTTTCAGGATAATTCATATCATACCAATAGTTGTATTTGATAATAACTTCGTATTGCGATTTTCCATCTTTCAATTCTTGTTGAATTTCTGGTGAATCTTCCATCATATCTAGAATGACATTGGTAGACGGTGAGCCTAAGAATGATCCGTAAGCATCACCATTCATTTTTTGTTTCTGCGAAAAAGTGTGGTAGATTGTTTCATTATTCGTTTCCACTTTAACGATGGAGATAAATTCGTGAATTGCTCCTTCTGACATTACAATTCTCCAACCAACTCCTGGGTAGTTTTTAAACAATTGACCACCAACAAAGAATGCTTGAATATCATTTTTACTAACCTGTTCTTTATAGTTCGGATCTTTTTGCGCATTCCAAACATCAATTTTAGCTGTTTTAGGATTGTGAAAGATAATTAAATTGAAATTATTCGCCAAATCACCCACAAAAAATTCAGGGAGACGATAAACAATATTTGCTTTCACTATTGAACCATCATTTTTCACATAATAACCTGCCAATGGAATGTCAACTTTATCCATTAAATAGTATTTACTTACTTCAGGTCCCATCACTTCTTTGGGAAACGCTTGACCAATATAACCTTTACGAAATTGGTTAATGGAATCCATACGTTTTTGTTCTGCAGCACCTAGATTACCTAAACTATCATTGAGGTTACCCAGTTGATTCATTGTACCCAAGAAACCTGTACTATTTCGGCGTTCTTTTTCTGCTTCAAACTCTGCATTCGCCAATTCTGTTCCTTCAAATCCATCACCTTCTACAGTGACACCATCGCCTAAATACCAACTCAAGTTTGTTTGAATACAGTTTTTTAAAACGAAAGAAACTTCACCCGCAGTTACTGTACAATGTAAAACAATATCTGCAATTCTAATGGGCGTTTCTTGTACAATTCTAACTTCTGAATTTGTGTAGATATGGTTTGGAATAACCTTTTTAATCTCTGTTAATTCTTCTCGAATCTTATTTTTATTTTCTACTCTTTGTTTTTGTAAATCAGCAACAGATGTTCCTGTTTTTTCAGAGATAAATTGCAATGCTCTATCATCTGGGAGTCGATTTACAATATACTCTGGGACAAAAGAAAAATTAATTTTCTTTGCAAAAACGTTAAAATCGTGTGTTTTTTTAGGTTTTTGAGCCAAAACAACGCTTGAAATGACTAAAAATGCGAATAAAAGTGTTCCTTTTTTCATTATTTTATCTTTTATTGAATTATCTTTTTGAAATAACTTTCTTGTGTTTTTTCAATTTCTTACGTGTAAAGTCATCCACATTAGAAAAACTTTTTTGCGTATAACTATCTAACAATGCAGAAGCAGGAAAATTGATTTGCATATATTCCGTATTCTCTAAATTTGAAGTAACGAGAGATGAGGAAGAAACTAACCCCAGAACTAAACCTGTTCTAGAACCATATGCTTTCATTTTATGGTCAACCACCTCATAGAAAAATAATTTCGACATAATTTGGAGATTGTTTTTATACTCAAAAACCGTTTTACCTTCCACTTCTTTTTTGGATAAAAATCGAGTATAATCACCATCTACGTAAAAAACAGCGTAAAAACCATCTTCTAGACTGGACAAATTTAATCCTCCCATTTTTAAACCATCCTTAGGTACAGAAGAAATATCTCCTTCTACGAAAGCTCCTTCTAATTCTAGCCCTGAATTTAAATGACTGATTATCCCGTCTTTAATTGTTGAGCTATAAAAACCACTCGGCAAAGTCGATCTACAATCTGTTTTGGCATTTTTATCTGCTTGTTTTAATTTTTTTTCGTGTGATTTATCAATTATCTCTGTATTGTAATTAAAGAAAACTTTAACCGGTTTATTCGCTTCCACTTTTTCAATAAACGTTTTCTTGTCTTTTCCTTTTGAATAAGTCAATGAAGACAATAACCCAATAACAAGGAAACTAAATACAATCTTTTTCATAAATGTTTTTGTTTTAAATTAATTCAGTTCGAATATAGTAAGTATTTGATTACCAAATAATTTGTTTTTGTGAATGAAGTCATTATTTTTGTAAACATCTGCCCTTTTTTTGTAAACAAGCCATATTTATGAAGTATTTACTGTTATTAATTTCCTTTATAGGGGTAATTCAAATTTTCGCACAAGCAGAAGACTATCAAAACAAATTGGATAGTCTCCACTCTATTGTCATAGAAAATCAAGGAAATGATACTATTGTTGCCAATGCATACTTACTTGCAACAGAGTCGCTTTTCAACCACGACCAAGATTCTTTACTTGATTTGTGTCACGTGATTTTAGAAAAAACAAAAGAAGCAATTCATTCAACAACTGATAAAAACACACTCCGTAAACTAAACGCAATTCGTTCAGGGGCATTTAATAATATTGGTGTGTATTACTTTTACAAAGGTGACATTGAAAAAACCGTTGATTTTTTTACCCAAAGTTATGAATTAGACAAAATCAATGGAAACATTGAAAATGCAGCGGAGACGATTAATAATATAGGCTTTGTTTACCAAGAATATGGAGATACTGATTTAGCTATTAAATATTTTGAAGAAGCGTTAGCTATTCATAAAGATAACAACGATAAAAAAGGGATTTCTACTTGCTTAAACAACATTGGATTGGTTTATTTTAAAGAGAAAAAATATGACAAAGCCTTAGAATTATTCAATCAAAGTCTTGATTTAGAAATGGAAATTGGTGACGACGAAGCGATGTTGATTAATTATGAGAACATTGCTGCTGTTAACAGAGAATTAGGGAACCTTGACCAAGCATACCAAATGTATGAGCATGCATTAAAATTACAAATTAAAAACAAGAATGACAATGGTATATCTTTGTCATATAATCATTTAGCTGTTATTGATTTAGAAAAAAATAGGCTTAATCAAGCAGAATTTAACGGTGAAAAGAGTTTAGAATACGCCAAAAAATTAGATTCTGATGCGAGTATTAAAACAACAACGAGCATACTTTGGAAAATATACAAAGCAGAAGAGAAGTGGGAAAAAGCTTTAGAAACACATGAGTTATTCACAGAAATGGAACAAAAAATCAATTCTAACGCGTTAGACAATGCGCTACTTGAACAAGAATTGAAATATAATTTTGATAAAAAAGAAGAACAAACTACTTTATCTCATGAAAAAGAATTGACCATCATTGCCGCCAATCAAAAGGTTCAAAAAATCATCACTTGGTCAATTGTGGTTTTTACACTTCTTATAATTGTCTTTGCGATGATCATTGTTAGGAGATTAAAAAAAGCAAAAGAACAAAAAATGCTCATCGAAGAGAAAAATACAGAGAACGAACTTTTATTGGGAGAAATTCATCACCGAGTAAAGAATAACTTACAGGTGATTTCTAGCTTATTAAGCCTTCAAGAAAGAAACATTACAGACAAAACAGCAAAAGCTGCAATTCTTGAAGGAAAAGAAAGGGTTCAATCCATGGGCTTGATTCATAAATTGCTTTACCAAGAAAATAATTTTGCCGGAATTGACATGAATGATTACGTTCAGAAGTTAGTGGATGGTTTACTCGATTCTTTTGGCGTATCAAAAGAAGAAATGGAATTAGACATTGATTTTTCTAAAATAGAATTAGATGTTGACACTGCTGTTCCTATCGGTTTAATGATTAATGAATTGGTCATTAATAGTCTTAAATACGCTTTTGAAGGAACAGAAAAACCAAAACTTACGGTAAAAATTGAGGAAAAAAATCAACAATTAATCCTACAAGTAGAAGACAATGGAAACGGAGATGTTGAATCTATTCTAAAAGCAAAATCTTTTGGGATGAAGTTAATTCGATCTTTATCAAGGCAAATAAATGGTGTTTTAGAAATTGAAAAACACATTGGTTTATGTTTCAAAATTAGTATCAATGATTATAAAAAAGTGAGCTAAATGTCTATAAAAATACTTATTGTAGAAGATGAAATACTTATTGCTGAAGACATGTCTGCTGACTTAGAAGATTTAGGCTATGTCGTTGTTGGTATTGCACTTTCTGGAGATGAATGCATTGCGGAAGTAGAGAAATATTCGCCAGATATTGTTTTAATGGATGTTAAAATAAAAGGAAATATCGACGGAATAGAAATCGCACATATACTTAAACGAAAAAAGAATATTCCAATCATTTTTATTACTTCCAACACAGATAGTCAAACCATGAAAAGGGCCATTGAAAGTAAACCTCAAGCCTTTTTATCAAAACCTTACAATAGAAAAGAACTTGGTGTTGCAATAGAATTGGCATTTAACAATCATAATGAGAATGAGTTTTCCATTAAAAATAATGAAGAACCTGCTTTAAATTCATCCATTTTTGTGAAAAATGGTGAGCTTTATTCAAGAATAGAATTAGATTCTATTTTTTACATTGAAGCAGCTGGGAGTTATTGCACCGTAAATGCGGAGAAAGGAGAATTTATACTATCCAATAATCTTTCTCACTTTAAAAACAAGGTCAACAATCCTAATTTTATACGCATTCACCGCTCATTCATCGTTAACATTCAAAAAGTAGATGGTTTTGATACGAATCACGTCATCGTCAATGGAAAAGAATTGCCAATCAGTAAATCTTTCAGAGCAGAAGTAATTCAATTGTTTACAAAAGTTTAAGGTGCTTTTCAGCCTAAATAGCGCTCATTTTACCACGGTTTTAATTTCAAAAATCAGTTCATCTATTTATTAAAAATATCCTTATCTTAGCATTTCAAAATAAGGATAAAATGCAACGATATCAAAATTACGTACAAGGTCAATGGGTTGATGGACAAGGATCTGAACTCGATTTATTCAACGCCATAACAGGTGATAAAATTGGTGAAGCTTCAAGTGCTGGTCTCGATTACGAGTCAATTCTAGCTTATGGACGTAAAACAGGTGGAGAAAAGTTACGTAAAATGACTTTTCAAGAACGTGGTCGAATGTTAAAAGCATTGGCATTTCATTTATTAGAAAAAAAACGAAAATATTACGAAGTAAGTGCATGGTCAGGAGCTACGAAAGTGGATTCTTGGATTGACATTGAAGGTGGAATTGGCAATCTTTTTGCCAACGCATCATTGCGACGTCAGTTTCCGGATTTACCTTACAATGTGGACGGTGTAGCAGCAGCGCTTTCCAAAGAAGGTTCTTTCATTGGACATCATATTATGGTTCCAAAACGTGGTGTTGCTGTACACATTAATGCATTCAATTTCCCAATTTGGGGAATGTTAGAAAAAATAGCTGTAAACATGATGGCGGGAGTTCCTTCTGTTGTGAAACCTTCAGAATTTACCTGTTATCTAACGGAAGTTATGGTGAGAGATATCATTGCATCTAAAATTCTACCGGAAGGTTCATTGCAATTGATTTGTGGATTAGGCCGTGGAGTAATTGACCACGTTTCTTCAGAAGATGTTGTCACTTTCACCGGTTCTGCGAAAACAGGTCGTATTTTAAAATCAATGCCGCACATTGTGGAGAATAGTGTTCCTTTTAACTTGGAAGCCGATTCATTGAATGCTACAGTTTTAGGAGAACATGCTACACCAGACACGGAAGAATTCAAATTATTCATCAAAGAATGTGCGAAAGAAATTACGGTGAAAGCTGGGCAAAAATGTACGGCTGTTCGAAGAATTATCGTTCCAGAAAATTTAATTGATGAAGTAGAAAAAGCAATCGCAAGTCGTTTGAGCACAACAATTATTGGCGATCCAAGTCAAGAAGGAGTGAGAATGGGTGCTTTGGCAACAAAAATACAAGTAGAACGCGTTCGGGAGAATGTTGAATTATTAGCGAAATCCCAAGAAATTGTTTACGGTGATTTAGATAATTTTGATGTTGTTGGAGCAGACAAGAACAAAGGTGCATTTTTCCCACCAATTCTGTTTAGAAACAACGACCCTTTCACGAAAACCGATGTACATAACATTGAATGTTTTGGACCGGTTTCTACGATTATGCCTTATAAATCTTTGGAGGATGCCATCGAACTTTCTCGTATGGGTAAAGGTTCATTGGTTTCTTCTATCGTTACTCCAAACGATGAAGAAGCAAAAGATTTTGTCATCAATGCAGCACACATGCATGGTCGAATTTTAGTATTGAATAAAGAGTGTGCAAAAGAAAGTACTGGTCACGGTTCACCGATGCCGTTGTTAACACATGGTGGTCCAGGTAGAGCTGGTGGTGGTGAAGAAATGGGTGGAAAACGTGGTGTTTTACATTACATGCAACGAACAGCCATTCAAGGTCACCCAACAACAATTACTAAAATCACGGAGCAGTTTCAAGTTGGTGCAGAAATGCCAGAAGCCAACCCACATGTTTTTAGACAACATTTTGAAGAATTGACTATTGGAGACACTGTTTTTACGCATAAACATACGGTTACAGATGCGGATATCGTAAACTTTGCGAATGTTTCTGGGGATAATTTCTATGCGCACATGGATGAAACTTCTTTGGAAGGAACCATTTTTGAAAAACGTGTAGCACATGGTTATTTCTTACTTTCAAAAGCAGCTGGTTTATTCGTTGACCCGAAAAAAGGACCTGTTTTATTGAATTACGGTGTAGAAGAAGCACGATTTACGAAACCTGTTTATCCTGGCGCAACAATAGGTGTTCGATTTACGGTAAAAGAAAAAATTGACCAAGAAAAGAAAGACGAAAACGATATCGCTAAAGGAATTGTGAAATTTTTAGTGGATATGTTTGATGAAACTGGAGAAACGGTTGCAATGGCAACTATCTTGACAATGGTGAAGAAGTTGGACCAGAGTAAGTAATTTTTAAAAGTGTGCTAAATCGTTGATCACCTGAGTTTGTAGAAGGTTAATGACGTTTATCTGCATATTGTGTGGCATTAAACAAGATAAATAAAATACAAAATTAGAAACTTAAAAAAGAAAAAATGTTTGGAATAAAACACGTTAAATTTGACTCGATGACTTACATTTTACAATACAAAAACGGGGATGTCAAAAAAGAAGGAAGAGGACTTTCATTCTTCTACTTTGAACCGAATAGTTCAATTGTCGCAATTCCAATGGGAAGTAATGACTTACCATTTATTTTTAACGAATCTACAAATGACTATCAAACTGTTTCAATTCAAGGACAAATTAGCTATAAAATTGAAGACCCTAAGAAACTTGCAGATGTTTTAGATTTTACGGTTGATGGAAATGGTAATTATAAAAAAAATGATATAGAAAAGCTGAATCAAAGGATCATCAATGAAGCTCAGACATCTACTTCATCATTTATTCATAGCATAAAATTAAAAGACGCAATTCGTTCAGCAAAAGAAATTGAATCTAAAATAGGAGAAGGTCTAAAATCATCATCTGCAATTAGTATAGTTGGAATTGAAATTTTAGGAGCGAATATCTTGTCAATTAGAGCAACGCCTGAAATGGCTAAGGCATTAGAAACAGGAACAAGAGAAAAATTACAACAAGAAGCTGATGAAGCTATTTATGAGAGAAGAAATTTTGCAGTAGAACAAGAGCGTAAAATAAAAGAATCTGAATTAAATACAGAAATTGCAGTAGAAGAAAAGCAAAAACAAATTGCAGAAAAGAAAATGGAATCTAATGTTCAAAAAGCAGAAAATGATAGAAAACTACGAGAAATGAATCTTGAAGCCGATATAGCAGTTGAAAATCAGAGAAAACAACTAATCGAGCAAAAAACCGACAATGACAAAAAAGAAGCTGAAACACAAGGTTATGTTTTAGAAACAACCTTAAAACCCTATAAAGACTTTGATTGGAAACTTTTAACAGCTCTAAATAATAATACAGACCCGAAATTTAACATTTCCCTTGCTTTCAGGGAATTAGCAGAAAATGCGGACAAAATTGGAAACTTGAATATTAGCCCCGATTTATTGGACTCATTGTTAACTGAAAAGAAAGATTTCGAATAATGAGTATTGAATATGCGATAATTATAAAGAATAAAACAAGACTTGAATCTCTAATTGAAAGATTTAACACAAAAGCACAAGCTAAGTTTTATATTGAAAATCTTGGAGGTGATTTTAGTGATTATGAATTAGAAGATTCTAATTTTCACCGGTCTTTAAATTCTTTACAAACTCAATTATCTAAGATAATAAAGCATAAGACAATTGATAGAGATTATTTACCTTCCTATATTTTTTCACAAAGCAATATAATAATCGTAATTGGACAAGATGGACTTGTAGCAAATACAGCTAAATACGCTAACAATGTCCCCATAATTGCTGTAAACCCAGACAAGAATAGATTTGACGGAGTTTTATTACCATTTGATATTACAGATTTTTTGATTGGAGTCATTGCTGTTATTGAAAATAAAGCAAGTGCAAGAACATTAAGATTTGCAGAAGCTAGATTGAATGACAATCAAAGACTTTTGGGATTTAACGACTTATTTATTGGTGCATCATCTCATGTTTCTGCACATTATAAAATTTCTTATAAAAATAAAACTGAAATACAATCCTCCAGCGGTTTAATAATATCAACTTCTGCTGGTTCAACTGGTTGGTTAAGCTCAATATTTAATATGGCTTATGGTGTTACGAATTTGTTTGAAAAAGATTTGAAACCCAAAAACCCAAAATTAAAAGAAAGTCAATTATTTTTTGCTGTTAGAGAGCCATTCAAAAGTATTAGAACCCAAATTGGAATTACAGCAGGTATTGTGCAGAATTCAAATAAGTTGATAATTGAATCGTTAATGCCATCGAAAGGAATAATATTTAGTGATGGGATTGAAAAGGATTTTTTAAATTTCAATAGTGGAGCAATTGCTGAAATTGGAATAGCGGATGAAAAAGCAACCTTAATAATAAACACAACGCCACACAACAACGATGAATAAACTGAGAATAATAACAATTATAATTTTGTTAACTTTCATAAATTATTCAAACAGTCAAACCATTACTGGAAATGTTAGGTTTCAATCCGATAGAAATAATTATCAGTGGACTTTTGCTAAAATTGATGGAGTTAAAACAGAATGTGATTCAACAGGTAACTTTGAATTAAGTAACATTAATAATATAGATACTCTTTTAATAATTCCAATACCCATTTTTATTAGTGTATGTATTTACAATTTCCCAAATAACATTGACTCACTACACTTAGATTCAATTCCTTTGTTTAAAAATTTAAACCGAACTATTCCAATTATTAATTTCAAATCAAAAAGAGCTTCTAAAAGATATTTTAAAAAACTCGATAAAGAAAGAAAGTCTGAAAAGGAGGAATTAATAAAAGAAATATCTAATTACAAATTCCTTTGGAAGGATAGAGGATTTAAATTAAAAGTAATTGAGTCTGATAAAAATTTATTTATACTAATAGATTTAAACCAGTAAAAAAAATTATACTAAAAAAGCATACGAGCTGCCGATACTTCGACTAACTCTGTAACAAAGGCCAAGTGAATGCATTGTTGACAACCGAACTTGTGAGCTCACCGAAGGTAAACCCGTTTCAATTTCTCGAGTGTTTCAAAATATCTCTATGGGGAAAATGAATTCACAAAGAGAATGAGAAATAATTAACTGCATCTAAACTACCTTTAACTTTCATAGATTAATTTCTATCTTTAAGGTAAAATATGAATAAGGTAGTTTTAATATATTTCATTGGAGTTTTATTGATCAGTTGTAAATCAAAAGAATCGTCGTCGAAAAAAACAAACATTGTTGTATATGAATTGATTAAATCAGAAATTGATACTGTACCAAAAGATAATTTTATTGATTTCCCAATACCTGAACTTGATTCTATTTTACCTTATTTTGAAACATCTGGCGCTGTTGAAAACTCCCCATCTGAACGATTTCACAACCCGACAGATACAGGGATTTTTGTTTTCTATACGTTATTCGATAAAAGGAAAAACTCAGAATATTCATTTGACGAAATCAATATAGGAAGATTGACAACTCATACATACAGAAAGTCTAAATATGGTTGGGCGGCAACTGATAAAGATCAAACATTCATTCTTCTTCATTTAAACGGTCAACCAATTACAATTGGAAAAACAATACAAATAGGAATTACTTTTAAAAATCTGATTAAAGAACTAGGTAAACCAATATATCAAATTGACTCAACTTTTATTTTCCTCGGAAAAAACAAAATTGTTGGCCAGTTTAATTTTAACAATCAAAAACTTGAGTCATTAACTTATGGAAGGTTTAATTTAATGGATGAAATTTTCGAAATTGATAGCATAAGCAGAAAAGAAATAATTGAAGAAAAATTGAAAAGATAGAAAAACGTCCGTAATCATTTTACCTCAACAAATTACATACATCTTTCCCGGTAGACTTCGTACAACTCCATTCATTTCTAGGGTAAATAATTCTTGATTAAGTAAAGAAATGGGCATTTTAATTTCCATTGAAAGAAAATCAATGTGCAATTTTCCATTTTTTCTAAGACAATTTACAATAGTTTCTTGCGGTTCCGTAAGATCGAGGAATAATTGGTGCTGAACACTCGAAACTTTTTTATTTTTTTCTTCTTTCCAATCCATCATGCGCAGAAAATCGTCTGCATTTTGGATTAAATGGGCTTTTTGTTGAGCAATTAATAAGTTGCACCCTTGGGAAGTGTCCATATGAACTGAGCCTGGAAATGCAAAAACATCTCGGCTATAATCGTTGGCTAAATTCGCAGTAATTAATGAGCCACCCCGTTTCTTACTTTCAACAACAATCGTTGCGTCCGTCATTCCGGCAACAATACGATTACGCAAAGGGAAGTTTTGTCTATCGGGAAGTGTTCCTGGAATAAACTCGGACAACAATCCTCCATTCTCCACCATTTTATGCGCTAATTCTCGATGTATTGCAGGATATACTCTGTCTAATCCATTGCCTAAAACGCCAATTGTAGGTACATTGTATTTCAAACAAAACCGATGTATATAAGCATCTATTCCATGTGCTAAACCGCTTACTACTACAACATTCTGACCTTCGAATGATCGAATGATTTTTTCACAAATCTCCTTTCCATAGTCCGTTGCATCCCTTGTCCCAACAATGGCCACCATTTTTTGATTGTTCAAACTAAAATCTCCTTTCGTGTAAAGTAAAACAGGAGCGTCAGAACAACTTTTTAACCGATGAGGATAGTTCTTATCCGTGTAGAAAAGTGTTTCAATATTTGTGTTTTTCAGTGAATCAACAATGATTTCAGCCTTTTCTAAGGCCTTTTTCCGTTTCATCTTCTTCAGTATTTCACGACTTAATTGATAAGTTCGTTCTAAATAAAGAGGCGTTTTTTCAAAGAATTCCTCAATAGAAATATCGGATTCAACAAGCTCTTTTGTTTTTACAGCACCCATTCCTGAGAGGCATGTTAAAGCTATTTGATAGTGTAAAGTGGTATATTTCAAAATAATTGGTATTTTAGGCTTCTTGAATTTAAGCAAAAAACGAATGAAAACTACATTATTTATACTACTTTTTTTTCCTTTCTTGGGATTTTCCCAATTATCAGGGAAAATTATCGACATTTCTTCCAAAGAACCTATTTACGGTGTTAAAATTATCGCATCATCTGGAGATAAGCAACTGAGTGACTTTGACGGTTATTTCTCAATGGATGTTACCAATTACCCCGTGACTCTTGTTCTTTCTGCTCAAACATATTTAACAGATACAATTGTTGTTGATAAAGCAGGAGAATATACTTTTAAAATGGTGGAAGCCATCCAAGAAATCAAAACCGTAGTCGTCTCAGCAGGTAGAAGAAACCAAGATATTGAAAATGTATCTATTTCTATGGAAATCATTAAACCTGAATTATTCGAGAATAAAGGATTGGTTACATTGGAAGAGGCGGTAGATCAAAGCCCCGGTGTTTATGCCATGGAAGGTCAAGTAAGTATCCGTGGTGGATCTGGTTTTGCTTACGGGGCAGGAAGTCGTGTTTTATTGTTGTGGAATGGAATACCACTTGTTTCTGGTGATGCAGGCGATGCAAAATGGAATACAATTCCGATTGAACAAGCTTCACAAATTGAAGTTATTAAAGGTGCATCATCGGTGCTTTATGGATCAGGAGCCTTGAATGGAATTATTTCATTAACAGAACGTGAACCAGGAACAAAAGGAGAGTTTAGGGCTAAAATGCAAATGGGTATTTATGATAATCCTCGACGTTCTACGTTGAAATGGTGGTCTAAAAGCCCAATTTTCTATGGTGGTGATGCTTATTATGGTATCATGAAGAAAAAATTTGGTTACACTGTTTCCATCAACGGATTTAAAACAGATGGATTTAAAGAAGGGCAAACAGAAGAGAGAGGTAGACTTTCTGGAACATTATTTTTTCGCCCTCAGAAATACAAACGAATGAAAATTGGCGTTGGGTACAATGTTCAATTGCAAGAAACAGGTAACTTTTTGATTTGGGAGAGTGACACTTTTGCATACACTCCAAGTGGTGGTGCGGATATTAATGATCCAGCTTCTACGTTAACAATAAATAAAGGAACGTCTTTGAGTGTTGACCCATACATTAAAGTCTACGATAAGAAGAACAATTTACATACGCTAAAGACGAGAATTTATTATTTAGACCGTGAAAATTTAACCAATTCATCCCAATCTAATTCATCTACATTGATTTATGGAGATTACCAATTTCAGAAAAAATTCTCCCCTGGTACAGTTTTAACAGCAGGTTTAACAGGAATTCGTTCTGATGTGAAAGCAAATCTATATGGTGATCACTTTTCCATGAATGCAGCTTTGTATGCTCAATTAGAAAAACGATTTGGAAAACTAGACTTAACAGGTGGTGTTCGTTTTGAATATTTCGAACAAGACAATCAAACAGGAGATTCTGAATACTACTTTAGAAAAGATACAACTTCAAGTTTTAAAATGCCTGTTTACCCAATTTTTCGAGCGGGAGCACACTATGAATTGTTTAAGTATACGCACCTTAGAGCATCATTTGGACAAGGAATTAGATACCCTTCTGTTGCTGAGCGATACATAAAAACATCTGTTGGTGCATTGAATATATTCCCAAACTCTAATTTAAAACCAGAAACAGGTTGGGCGGCTGAAATAGGAATTAAGCAAGTGATAAAAATTGGAAAAAAATGGAAAGGAATCATTGATGTAGCTGGTTTTATCAATGAGTATGACAACATGATGGAGTTTACATTTGGCGTATATTTACCCGATGGAGTGATTCCTAGTTTAGATCCAAATTCACCTTTATACATTGGGAATTTTGTTGGTTTTCAAGCACAGAATGCTGAGAAAGCTAGAATTACAGGGATTGAATTATCATTCAATAGTCAAGGTACAATCGGTGAAGTTGAATTGACTTCTTTGATCGGTTATACATACATGAATCCAATTAGTTTAAATGACAATCCTGCTTATTTGAATACATTTTCTGATTCTGGAACAACAACTTTAAAATATAGATTTAATCATTTAGCGAAAGCTGATGTAGAAGCAAAATGGAAAAACATTAGTATTGGATTCTCTGCTCGATACAATAGTTACATGACAAATATTGATAAAATATTTGAGGATGGTGTAACATTAGCAGATGGTTCTAATGTTCAAATTCTACCCGGGTTAAAAGATTATAGAATAAAAAATAACACGGGTTCTTTGGTTTTTGATGCCAGGATAGGTTACAATATTAAAGACCATTACAGAATAGGTTTCATCATCAATAATGTACTCAATACAGAATATGTTACTCGCCCGGGTGATGTTCGTGGTCCGCGTTCTTTTGTTTTACAATTGCAAATAAAATTCTAATGAAAATAGTTGGTATTATTCCCGCTCGATATGAATCTTCTCGTTTTCCAGGTAAACCGTTGATTGATTTAAAAGGAAAAACAATGATTCAGCGCGTTTATGAAGGTGCTAAAAAATCGACTGCTTTAAGTGAAGTAATCGTAGCAACGGATGATCAGCGTATTTTCGATGAAGTCCTTTCTTTTGGTGGAAAAGTAATGATGACGAATCAGAATCACACCACTGGTACGGATCGTTGTGGAGAAATTGCTCAAAAAATTGAGGCTGATGTCTTTATTAACATTCAAGGAGATGAGCCTCTTATTGATTTTCGACAAATAGATCAACTGGCAAAAGTTTTTACAAATAATGAGGTGAAAATCGCTACTTTGGGTATCATTAGTAATTTGGATGAAGCAAAGAATCCAAACCGAATTAAAATGGTTCTTGACAAGCAAAATAATGCTCTTTATTTTTCACGTAGCGCTATCCCTAATACAGCTAACGCAAAAGAAAATCAGGTAAATTCATTTGACTTTTACCGCCATATAGGTGTGTATGCTTACCGCAAGAATACTTTACTTGAAATTATACAATTGGAAAAAACTGCGTTGGAACAAATTGAATCTCTTGAACAATTGAGATGGCTCTACCACGGTTATAAAATTCAAGTTGTACAAACATCTATTGAAACACCAAATATCGATGTTCCGGAAGATGTTGAGGCGGTTATGCGTCAATTGTAAATTTTTTCCTTATTTTTGTTTGTATGTTGACAATTGAACAGCTTATTGGAGATTTATTATTGCAGAATAATTGTGTAATTATTCCATCTTTTGGTGGTTTTGTTGCACAACAAATTTCGGCTAAAATTGATTTTAAAACAGGGAAAGCATTTCCTCCAAGTAAATCAATTCTATTCAATAAGCAACTGATCAACAACGACGGTTTACTCATCAATGAATTCGCTAAAAAAAATAGTAAATCCTATGACGAATCAAGTGTTGAAGTTGGTGAGAAAGTGACAGAATGGAACCAAACTATTCAAGCTGGAGGACGAGTAGAACTAGATCGTATTGGTATTTTATACAATGATGCAGAGAATAATCTCTGCTTTGAACAAGATCGTTTTTTTAACCTTCTTCTCGCTTCTTTTGGGTTAGAACAAGTGCGTTTTATTACCGAAGAAGATGTTCAAATTATAGAGAAAACAATAGAATTTAAAGAAAGGAAAGTTGTTCCTGTTGTTGAAACAGAATTAACCGTTGAAAAAACGACAATTATAGAACATCCTGTTCTTCAACCAAAAAAGAAAAAAGCGTGGAAATACATAGCAGCAGCTTGTTTTTTACCCATCGCTTTTTATTCAATTTGGATTCCAATGAAAACAGATGTTTTAGAATCGGGTCTAATTTCTTTTCAAGATTTCAACCCTTTTCATACAACAGAATTGGTTCAATATAGTCAAGAAAGTACAGCTCTTTCTTTGAAGCAAAAAGATGAATACTCGTCTTTATCTGACCAAATCGAAGAACTACCGAATGACGTTTCTGTTTATTCATACAAATACTCAGATGAATTATATATGCCGGTTGCAGTAGATAAAACTTCTGACGAGAATTTAGAAATAGCAAACAGTATAAATGAAAATACTGTTTCCAATGTAACTGAAAAATCTGCTTCAAACGGGAATGAGGTGTCTGTATCGAATGCAATTGAGATGCCTGTATCGAGCGTAGTTGAGATGCCTGCATCGAACGTAGTTGAGATGAACTATATCGTTGGTTGTTTTGGAGATAAAAATAACGCTGTGAATTTAGTTGAGAAATTAAAGAGCGAAGGTTTAACTGCACGAATCATTGATTTTCACAATGGTTTACATCGAGTAACCGCTGGTTCTGCTATTTCTTTGGAAGAATTAAACAGAATAAAATTGTCTGCAAATTCAATCGGGTTAAAGGGTTGGACCTTAAAATAAACCAAACTTCTCATTTTTCAGCCTTGATGGTGGCTTAGTATTTGTTATCTTTGGGAAAAGAAAAAAATCAAAGCAATGTTAAAACAAATAATAGTCGTAGGGTTTCTTACGCTTTCATCATTATCGTTTGGCCAGTTCAGTAATACAGAACGAGGTTCTAACGCAGAAAACAGTAGTTATGTTTTCACTAAAATATCTCATTTAGATGCAACTCCCGTTCAAAGTCAGGGTTGGACAGGGACTTGTTGGAGTTTTTCAGCACTTTCTTTCTTCGAGTCAGAATTGATCCGCCAAGGAAATGAAAATCCAGATTTATTGTCTGAAATGTTTATTGTTCGTAAAGCTTATGAAAGCAAAGCGGATAAATACATTCGCATGGATGGAAAAATCAATTTTTCTGAAGGAGGAGCTTTTCATGATATTCCTTACGTTATACGTCGTTACGGAATTGTTCCATTAGAAGTGTATCAAGGATTAAATTATGGTTCAGAGCGTCACGATCACAGTGAAATGTTTGCTGTTTTGGATGGAATTGTTCAAGGTGTATTATCCAATAAAGGAAATGGTGTATCTTCAGCATGGAAAACTGCATTCAATAGCACATTAGATGCTTATTTAGGAGAAGACCCTACTGAATTTGAATTCAAAGGAAAAAAATATACACCAAAATCGTACGCTAAAGAGATCGGTTTAGACATGGATGATTATTTATCCTTGACTTCATTTACTCATTTCGAAGAAAACACGAAGTGTATGTTAGCCATTGCAGATAATTGGGCTTGGGGATCAAGTTACAATGTAAACTTGGACAATTTAATGAAGATGACTGAATATGCACTTAAAAATGGTTATTCAGTTGCATGGGGAGCAGATGTCTCCGAGAAAGGATTTAGCTTCAGCAATGGATTAGCAATTAACCCTATCGACGGATCTACTATTCAAGTAAAAGGAAGAGACAATAAAAACTTTTCTGATGCAGGTGCTGCTAAAATTTCCAACGCATTTACAACTCCTGTTGATGAAGTTGAGATTACTCCTGAAATTCGTCAAAAAGGATACGATAATAAAACAACAACTGATGATCATGGAATGCACATTGTAGGTCTTTACAAAGATCAAAATGGTACAAAGTACTTCTTAGTGAAAAACTCATGGGGAACTGGGAATTATCCTGAAGGATATTTGTATGTTTCTGAAAGCTATTTTAAATGGAAAACAATCAATGTTTACATGCATAAAGATGCTTTATCTCCATCAATGAAGAAAAAGTTGAATTTGTAAGAATACAAGTTTTAAAAAAATGAAAAAGGTGCAAGTGATTGCACCTTTTTTTGTTGTATAAATTATAATTGAAGAACTTAAAGTTCTTCTTTTCTTGACTTTTTTGTATTTTAGTAAAAACTAAAACGTTTAATGTGTTTTAGCGATATGTTATACTCAATGAAAAGTTTAACTAAAATATTAATATACTCGGTAACTATTTGCCTAACGACAAGTGGTTGTACGAATAATTCAAATAAAACGGAAAGCGAAGAACTTAATCCTACCTCTTTATCTCACAATTCTGATTCAACTACAATTATCGTCGATTCGAGTGACATTGTTCCAAATGCGAAATCGATTCTTTTTTCTGATACAATTTCTGTTGGTAATTACTTACTCATAATAAATCAAACGGATACTGTTTCTAAATTAGTTGATTATCCCAATCCAACTCTATGGTATTACAAAAAAGCAAATCTTGATAAGGTTAAAAATATCACTCGTGCGCCAGATTCGTTGAATTTTCAGTTATTCAATGGAAAAAAATTATCATTGATAAACGAACCATATTTAGAAGACGAAAGTAATTATGCGGAAAATGTTTCATACCATTATGTAAATTCAATAGGTGATTATTGGCAAGTTGATGCTCTTTGTTATGAATACAACTTTACAGTTCTTGTGAATCAGTATACTGGTGATACGATTAATACAATTGCCCCTGGCCCTATTTCACCTTCAAAAAGGTTTATTATTTGCTCCAACGTTGATTTAGAAACTCAGTATACTGAAAATGGAATTGAACTATTTGAGCTAAAAAATAATCATCATTCAAAAATTGGATTTACTGAAATTACAAATTGGGGACTTTTCCAAATCGAATGGATTACGGATAATAAATTAAAGGCGATAAAAGTTGATATGACTGAAAATTACAGCTATATTTTAACAAACGTAACCATTAACTTGATAAAAAATGAGTATAACACTCACTAAAACACATAAACCAGCCAACCTAACCGTTTTTACGTATTTTAGTGTTGGCGTTATGCTTAACTATATAAAATGAAAAAACAACTTATATTTTTAATCTTTGCTTTAATTGTTACCTCCTGTAATAGTGATTCGAATGATACCAAAAATTATATACTTACTCATAATCTAACAGATAGCTTGACAAAAGTTATTGATGAGCAATCTACGGTTATTAATGAACTATTAGCAGAAAAAGTATCATTACAATCTTCATTCGAGGAGAATAAGTCAGAATCTAATCCGAATGAATTGTATGGGGTAATTACTCCAATTAAAATCGCTGATTATACTATAACCGAATTACTAAATCAAGTGGATACAAGTTTTAATTACTATAGTAGACCGAAAGATATATCCGTTACGATATTCCGCTGTAGCAACGGACCTTCAGACCCAAATAAAGACTATTGTAATGGATCATATAATTTATATATAGCAACAGCACAGACTGACCTACCTCCTACATATTTCTTACACGAAGTTGGCCCATTTGTAGACTTAGAAATAGATAGTGTTAATATTGATTCTTCTCTATTGCATATAACTCACGACAATAACGGTAATGTAAAATCTGAAATCATTGAAATCACATTGAATGACATAAAAATATAAGCACACACATCATCTATATTTTATAGGGCAGTTGGTAGTAAATTGAAACATTAAAGCAATTAATAAACACCGCCAAATGTTTAATTTGGTGTTTAAAATGAAAAAGTTAAAACAAAATATAAAAATGTGACTCTGTGCTAAACGGAAGTATGTACATTTAAAAAAGCAACGTTTCATACATAGGGCGTCAGACTGCGCAAAAACTAACATCATTTTCTTCATAACTTAGCTTTCAAAAA
>CAYLWS010000047.1:0-26550 GCA_964387525.1 uncultured Fluviicola sp. | reverse complement strand
AAACCCCAATCTAGAAATAGGTTGGGGTTTTTTTATGCCCCCCCCCAAAAAAAAACTCAAAAATCCATCCTATACATTATCTTGGAAATATTCAATTAGCTTTTTTGAAATGTTTAATCTAATTTAGAAGTTGTACTTTGATAATGGTTAAACTATTGAAAGTCCCGTATCAAAAATATCAAGCTTTAAAGCTTCATTTGTTACAAGAGTAATATTATAGTATCCTTTAGATCCATCAGCACTTTTTACATACTGAAGGTTTTTATAATAAATTTTGTCCAACGCGTTTTGGATACCATTTTCCAAAAATTGTAATTGCTCAGGGAATGAATCTGCACTTACAAGTGTGGACAGATTGGGATAAAATGATTCTGACATATCTAATGTTTTAGTATAATGTGATTATCAAATAAAAAACTTAATATTTTTTCCAAACTTTGATTTTCCAGACTTTGATCTTGCGCTCTATATTCAATTAATTCTTCAGGACTAATGGGTCTGTCATCAATTTTGTGGGATTTAAGAGCGGGACCTCGAATTTCAAATTGAATGATCTTGTTTTTTTCGAAGATGTTTAGGTTTCCAAACCCTTGACCAATGATCTTTAAAAATTCATCTATCCTTTTTTTTTCATATTCAGAATCTATTTCATAGAAGAGATGAATTTCTGCAAATAAACTATCCGTCAAACGATCCGTGTACTCTTCATTTTTATTAGAAATACGTAATTCCTGGATTGAATCACACTTCATATGGGATTGATCAATTTTGCCCTCGTAATAATCAATCAATTCCCAGAGATTTGTAAGTGACTTATTTAAAGAATCATTTACGTCCCACCAATTGAAGAAATACGTTCCCCTTTCTAAGTTCTGAATGTCTATTTTAGTTGTGTTGTTTCTGACAGAAACTGTTGGATTCCAAATTTCCGAATTAATGTCATTCATTTCTTCAAACGCAAGAAAGGGGTTCATTCTATCCGAATCGACATTTTCAACATTGGCATTGCAGATATAAATGTATACCTCCTCACCTTTTGAATTAATTATTTTCGAACAATTTATCTGTCGCTTTTGATGAAAGTCCATTTGTGAACTATCAATTGGAAAGTGATTTTCTAGTTTAATCACCATTCCATCTGCCATTTCATATAAAATAGAGGGCGCGTAGCTGAAAAGATAATTTTGTTCATTCAAAACGGAAAGCTCTGGTTTTGCCTCTCCTATTCTTTCCTCTATTCCCAAAGTTGAATAATAGGGGCTAATCATTTGCGCATGTGATGTGTCATATTCTATGCTACACCTGAAATGCATCACATTTTCATTTGACAAAATAGGAACGAACCTAAATGTGCTGTCCAACTGACTATTGGCACTAGAGATAAAAAGAAGTGTCGATATGAAGATTATATATTTCATTTAACGTTGTTGAATTTTTCAATCATATATTTGAGAATACACCGAGTAATTGTTGAATTGCTTCGGAACTCCGTTTTTTTCCTGTCAAATATTCTTCAAGGGTACTTGAGGCGGTACTAGAGCTTCTACCCCTCGCTAGTCCGCGAATAACAAACTAAACCGCTAGTTCGAGATTGCATCTCGGACTGCGCGTGATTCTTTTTTACCTGAAGAAAAACAAAATTAAATTTCATCATGGTCTAAATGAAGTCGATGTATTAATTTATAGAAAAATAGAGTGAATCAATAGTCGTTTAAATGATTCGTATAAAAAAACAACCTCCATCTACCTCTTCGCATTTCGATACAGCACATACGCCACGCCACCAAATAAAATGTTAGGTACCCAAACGGCTATAGAAGCAGGGAAACCGACATTCATCGCAGCAACAGTTGTTACTTTCATTGCAAAAATATAAATGAAAATAATACCGAGTCCTAACGCAATATTTATCCCAACTCCACCACGTTTTTTTCGACTGGCAACAGCAACACCAATAATAGTTAGTACATACGTTGCAAATGGATACGAAGTCCGTTGGTACAATTCAACTTCATAAGTAGGAACCATGGAAGAACCTTTCTTACGTTCTCTTTCAATGAATTTACGTAATTCAAAATAATCCATTGCTTCAGCAGCATTCTCTCGGGTAGCCATTTCATCAATACTGAATTGAAAAATGGTGTCTTTTGACATCCCTTCAGTCAGTTGATCGTTAGGGTAACCTACAATACGTTCATAGTAATTGTTCAGTTTCCATTCTTTAGAACCAGGGATATTTATTGCTGTACCTGCTTTTATAATGGAAATCAACTCATTTTGATCATTCCATTTTTCAATGACAAAATTGCTTATTTGATTATTGTCTCCATTGTAATTTGAAAAATATACAACTTCGTGACCAGGGTATTCTGCATGGTAGTTGGAAACAGAAATTGTGTTTCTATAATATTTATCTTCAAAATTTAAACGAACTTTATTTGAATGAGGAATAATGAAGTGGTTGAATCCCAGTGATATAAACATTAAGAACGATGCAGCAATTAAATAAGGTCGAATAAAACGACTAAAGGGTCTACCGCTATTCCAAATAGGAATTATTTCCGTGTCTTGTGCCATTTTAGCTGTAAACCAAATGACAGAGACAAAAATAATCATCGATGAAAACATGTTGCCGTAAAACATTAAAAAGTTTACATAGTATTCAAATACAACCTCATACATGGTCGCATTGTTTTCTAAAAACTCGCTTAATTTCTCAGCAATATCAAAAACCATTGCAAGAATCATGATTACTCCCATCATAAAGAAGAAAGTAGACAAGAACTTTTTAATGATATATTTATCAATGATTTTTAACATCTACAGTCGATTACTCAATTTAGGAATCATGTTATTTTTCCACGTTACAAAATCACCTGCTTTAATTCTTCTTCGTGCCTCTTTAACCAACCATAAATAGAAAGCTAAATTGTGAATTGTGGCAATTTGAATGGCTAAATGTTCTTTAGAATGCGCCAAATGACGCAAATAAGCTTTGCTATAGGTTGTGTCAACATAAGAACTTCCATTTGGGTCCAATGGAGAAAAATCTTTTTCCCATTTTTTGTTTTTGATGTTGATTACCCCTTCCGATGTGAACAACATTCCGTGGCGAGCATTTCTAGACGGCATCACACAATCAAACATATCTACACCTAAAGCGATGCATTCTAGTAAGTTAGCAGGTGTTCCAACGCCCATTAAATAGCGGGGTTTTTCTGTCGGTAGAATGTTGCAAACTAAATCAGTCATTTCATACAATTCTTCAGCAGGTTCTCCTACAGAAAGTCCTCCAATGGCATTTCCAATAGCATCATGAGAAGCAATTGTTTCTGCAGATTCTTTTCTCAAGTCTTTGTATGTACTTCCTTGAATAATTGGAAATAAAGCTTGTTCGTGACCATACAACGGTTCTGTTTTGTCCATTTGGTTAAAACATCTTTGCAACCAACGGTGAGTCATGTGCATCGAACGTTTTGCATAATTGTATTCACATGGGTAAGGGGTACATTCATCAAATGCCATAATGATATCCGCTCCAATTGAACGTTGAATATCAATGGCTCTTTCTGGTGAAAATACATGAGAACTTCCGTCGATGTGAGATTGAAACGTTACACCTTCTTCTTTTATTTTTCGTGCTCCAGAAAGGGAATAAACTTGGTATCCACCACTGTCTGTTAAAATTGGTCCATCCCAATTCATGAATTTATGCAAACCACCAGCAGGTTCAATCACATCTAATCCTGGTCTTAAATACAAATGATACGTATTTCCAAGAATGATTTGAGCTTGAATATCTTCTTTCAATTCATGCTGATGTACGCCTTTCACAGTTCCAGCTGTTCCAACGGGCATAAATATAGGTGTTTCAATAACACCGTGGTCAGTATGTAGTGTTCCGACTCTCGCTTTTGACTGACTATCAGTAAGTTCTAATTTGAAGTGCATAAAATTGTTGATAAATATAAACAACAAAGATAAATGTATTTAGGAAAGCACGCATATTTGTAGAAAGCAATTACAATGGAAAATTTTTTACCTGATTTTGATTCATTCTTTGAAACCTCTATTTTTTGGTTTTTCTGTGGAGTTTCAGGAATTCAATTATTGTACATTACGTTGGTATATAGTAGGTTATCTTTTCATGAAAACAAAGATATTCCACTTTCAACAGAAGGAGTTACAGTTATAATTGCCGCAAGAAATGAGTCGGAGAATATTTTTAATCATCTACCACTTATTCTTGAACAGAATTATCCCGATTTTGAAGTCATCGTCATTAATCATCAATCTACGGATGATTCGAGGTATATTCTCGATGCTTATAAAAGACAATATCCCCACCTTAAGATAATTGAGATTGAAAAAAGTGTTCATTTAAAATATGGAAAGAAATTACCGATTACAGTAGGAGTGAAGGGAGCTAAATTCGACCGTTTGTTGTTTACCGACGCAGATTGCAAACCGAATTCTATGAACTGGTTGCAAAGTATGAGCAAACATTTTACGGAGAAAAAACAAATTGTTTTGGGATATGGGCCGTATACCAAAAGAAAAGGTTGGGTGAATAAAATGATTCGTTTTGATACTGCATGGATTGCGATGAATTATTTAGCATTGGCCAAAGCAAAAGTTCCTTACATGGGAGTAGGAAGAAATATGGCGTATACTAAAACCATTTTTAATAAAGTCGGAGGGTTTAAATCGCATTATTCAATCTCTTCTGGCGATGATGACTTATTTATTCAAGAAGCTGCCAAAAATAAGAATTACACAATAAACATCGAAGAGGAATCTTTTTGCTTCTCTGAACCTCCTGAAACATGGAAACAATGGATGAATCAGAAATCTCGACATTTCACAACTTCGATCAAATATTCGTTTATCAATAAAGTGATGTTAGGAATATATCCACTGTCGTTGTTATTGATGTTGTCCACTTTTGTATTTTTAATGTTGGATGAAGATTTTAGATGGATTTCTTTGGTCATTTTTGGCGTTATTTTTCTAATCAAATGGCTTATTTTAGGTCTAGCGATGAGAAAACTAAAAGAAAAATCATTCATTGCTTTTATCCCAGTTTTGGACATTCTTTACGCAATTTTTGCTCCAATTCTGTATTACTCAATTGAAAAAAAAGGACACAACAAATGGTAGATAATTCTCATTTATCGGAGAAAGGGAAGAAAGATTTAGTACTTGTTCAGGCTGCAATAAAAGGAAGTCAATCTTCTTATGCATCTCTAATGGGCAGGTACCGTGAATCTATTTACTACATGATGCTTAAAATGGTAGGTAATACGGATGATGCGGATGATTTAACGATCGAAGCATTTGCGAAAGCTTTTAATCGGTTGGAACAGTATTCCCCCAATTTTGCATTCTCTACTTGGTTGTATAAAATTGCTTCCAATAATTGCATTGATTTTCTACGGAAGAAGAGAATAAAAGTAACTTCAATGGACAGCGGTATAAAAACGGGAGATGGAGAAGTAATCTATTTTGACGCAAAAAGTACAACAAGAGATCCGGAAGAAACGGTAATACATAAGCAAAAAGTAAAACACATGCGAGAATTAGTGAGTAAACTAAAGCCTCGCTATCGCTTGTTAGTGGAGAAAAGGTATTTTGAAGAATTGAGTTACGAAGAAATTTCTAAAGAACTTGATCTTCCGCTTGGAACAGTGAAAGCTCAGTTATTTAGAGCAAGAGATTTCTTAGCAAATTTGATTGATAAAACTAAAGATACCATCTAATGAAAGATCTCGAATGGATAGAAAAACTCTTCCCAACTTTAACTACCGAACAAAAACGACAGTTTGAAATGTTGCAACCTCTTTACGAGGAGTGGAATGCTCAGATTAATGTCATTTCGCGAAAAGATACAGAGAATTTCTACGAACGTCATGTAATTCATTCTTTAGCTATCGCAAAAATTCACTCTTTTGTCCCTGGAACGAAAATTATGGACATTGGTACTGGAGGAGGTTTTCCTGGTATTCCATTGGCAATTCTTTTTCCAGAATGTGATTTCTTATTGGTCGATTCTATAGGTAAGAAAATAAAAGTGGTCAATGAAGTTGCACTTGCTTTAGGGTTGAAGAATGTTAGAGGGATTCACGAACGTGCTGAAAAAATTGATGAAAAGTTTGATTTTATCGTAAGTAGAGCGGTAACTGCAATGCCTGCATTTCTTAAATGGACCAAAGGCAAATTCTTGAAAGAGAATAAAAACCGATTCAAAAATGGAATCTTTTACCTCAAAGGTGGTGACTTAACGGAAGAAATGAAAATGGTTAAAAAAGCCGTTCAGTACTTTGATTTAAGTGAAATGTTTGAGCAAGAATTCTTTGAAACAAAGAAAGTAGTTTACGTGAGAAACTAAAAAATGCGACCATAAATATGATCACATTTTGTAGTTTAGGCTTTAACGTTTTTAATTGAATTCTCTTGATGCCCTAACGTAAAACAATTGCTCACTTCCTGCTTGTCCAGTTTGTCCTGTATCAAATTTATGGTACCATACAATTGTTGCTGTTGTTGTTTCTGTAGACGTCCAATAACTTGCTGGAACAAAAGCACCTAATCCATTCAAATGTAAGTTGGTGTACATTGCTGCTAATTCGTCTTTTGAAGGTAATAACCAATCAGAATATCCTCCAATTGTTAAGTTAAGACAAGTTTCTGCGGCATAACTACCTGAACCAATTTGCCCAACGATATTTGAAGTATTTGCATTTCCAGATCCGATAGTAGAACTTGTTCCTGCTGTGCCAGAACCAGATGGTTGATTTGGATCCCAAATAATTCCAGTAGATTGATCATTTGGTGCAGCGATTAAGCCGTTACCCCAAGTTACATTTAAGTAATAGATTATTCCTCCACGATATGTTTTTCCATATAAAGAGTCTAAATATGAGTTGTTAGAATTGTAGATTTCAAAGGGTGTTTCCCAACCTCCATCGAGTCTTTCTTGTACCGTTTGAGTTGGACCTTCTACTACATCATTCAAATGAACAGTAACTGAGAATATTGCTTCTGCTTGGTCGTCATTACTATTCGATGCAATCAATTTCGCTTGTGTTGTAAAATAAGTTTGTGTCTCAAAATCAAATGCACTAGGATTTGTGATGATTACATTTCCATCATTGTCAATTTCGATGTAGTTTCCTAAATCACCAGGTTGACTTGTGTTTAGAAATTCATACCTCCAGTTGTTGGCGTTTTCTATGGAAGAATTAGTGTGACCAATGTTTTGATTCAGTACTGGGTTTTCATCTATTGTAACAATGAAATCAGCTATACTAACGATTGGTAAAGATTCTTTTTTCTTACAACTGATGGATATCAATGGTAAAAGGAGAAGAGTAATAATAATTTTTTTCATAACAAATATATTTCTTCAAATATACAAGCTGAATAATTGTTTTTTTGGATGATTTTGTAAATGCAAAGAATTAATTTGTGAACAGGTAATAATTCTTTAGGAATGAAAAACGGATGAATTTATTTATGGCAGCAATCCATTTGAATGGTATTCTCTTTTCTACATTCTTCGGTTGATTCATTACCATTTGAATCTATTTTCTTTTCGATCATTTTCACATTAGGACTAATGTAAGGAATCCCTAAATTTAGTCCGCGTAGAATAATAAGTAAGCCTACAATTGTGAGTAAATAAGGAACGATTTTCGTCATTCGTTGTCTCGTTTGCTGCGTAATTTTATTCATCATGAAAATAACGCCAATCATAGCTGGTAACGTTCCTATTCCAAATGCAACCATGGCAATTGAACTAGGAATAATATCTCCTGTTAATATAGCATTGGTCATAGCAACGAATACCATTCCACAAGGCAATAAACCATTTAGAAAACCTAAGAAGAATAAACGAAAAGGACTTTTTGAACGGATAACTTTCCCTAGACCTTTATTGAGTAATGGTTGAATAGAAAATCTAGAATTTTTAATTCTAAAAATGTTTCCGAGGTATTTTTTCCAAGCATAAAGAATCAAACCAATTCCTGAAACAATACTTAAACCTTGAAGAATACCTAAAGTATTGATGGTTAATCCAATCGTTCCGATTATAACACCAAGTATTCCGTAGGTAATTACCCTCCCAATGTTGTACTGCAAAGCACCGGAAAGAATGGTTAAATTATTCTTTCGATTAACAGGTACTGCCAACGCAATTGGTCCACACATTCCTATACAGTGAAAATTTGACCCTAAACCAATGATGAAACCAGTGATTATTATTTCAATCAATTCTTCCATTAAATAACAATGTCCTTCTTTTGAATATAGAGAATATTCTCTAATTCGTAAGAAATAACAATTTGGTAATTTCCTTCAATGAGTTTGTCTTTTTCAATGATAAACATTTTAGTTCCTTCAACTGAAAATAGTTGATCATCGTCTTCATTATTCGGCCTTCTAAGATTCACACTTACTTTTTGTAAATCAAAATCAGAAGGCAACTGAATAACTAAATGTTTTTCAGTTTGACTAACTTTTGGCCTATTTAAGAATGTTCTGTCTCTATTGATTGCTTTCAGTTCCGATGAATAATTCATTTCTTGAATATAGTAATCATCACTGACAAGATCAATTCTCGTTGACATCTGTTGTATGACCATATACATGATAAATACCATGAATGATCCTAATGTTATTGCAATTCCTTTTCCCCAATTCATAATTATCTATAATAAAGGTCCTATAAATTTAACTTTTACGCGTTGTATTTCTTTTCCATTTCCAAGAACAAGAACCGTTATTATTTCTTTACCATTGTGAATTTCTTTCATTGGTAATTTCATTACAAAGCGTTCTTTCAATCTTCCTTCTTTTGGTAAAGTAATATCTTTTACCGCTAGATCTATTGTTGCATTAGAGTTTTCAACTTGAAGTTTTATTTTATAATCATTCTGTGTTTTATTCGTCAGATTGATTTCGAAAATATTACTAATTCTTCCACCGGAAGTTGTCTGGTAAGTTGAACCTCTTTGTCTCAGGATAGTTGTTTCAAAATCTTTTCTTGTCATCATTAAGAAAACAAGTAAAACAATCATTCCTGTCAATAAAGCAGTGTAAGAAATCACCCTTCGTGTCCATTGGAATCCAGTTCGCTCTTTTATTCCTTTTTCAGAAACAAAACGTATTAAACCTTCTTCTAATCCAACACTTCCCATCATGTGATCACAAGCATCAATACATGCAGTACAATTGACACATTCTAATTGAGTACCATTTCTGATGTCAATTCCGGTTGGACAGACGACAACACACTGGTTACAATCAATACAATCTCCTTTACCAGCTTCTTCTCGATCTTCATTTTTTCTGAATTTCCCTCTTCCTTTTTCGCCTTCACCACGTTTATGATCGTAGGCAACTAACATTGAGTTTTCATCTAAAAGGACACCTTGTAATCTACCGTAAGGACAGATAGTTGTACAAACCTGCTCACGAAGCATACTAAATACAAGGTAAAAAATAGTCGTAAATATAGCAACACCTATAAGTCCACCAAGGTGTTTACCTAAAGGGTCTGTTTGAATTTTCCAAAGTTCTTCCGAACCAATAACATAAGCTAAGAAGGTGTTTGCGATTAAAAAGGACACCAGCCAGAATAAGGCATGCTTAATTACTTTCTTTCGTATTTTTTCAGCATTCCATGGACCTTTATTCAGTTTTTTCTGACGTGTCCAATCTCCTTCAATGAAATATTCAATTCTACGGAAAACCATTTCCATGAATATCGTTTGAGGGCATATCCATCCACAGAAAATTCGTCCGTAGATAATGGTAAAAGTAATAATGAATACAACACCAATAATTATTGATATGGCGAATAAAAATAAATCTTGTGGCCAAAATACTTTTCCAAGAATAACGAACTTTCGTTCAATAATATTGAATAGTATAGATTGATGACCATTGATTCTAATGTGCGGTGCTGCAAATAAAAGTAGTAATAAAGAATAACTTACAATCTGCCTTCTATTGAACCATTTTCCACTTGGTTTTTTAACATAAAGCCATTTCCTACTACCATCTTCGTTTACGGTAGAAATATGATCTCTGTACTCTTCTTCGTCGCCTTTTACTTCTTCGAATTCAGCCATGATATTGTTTTTTGGAAAAAAATCCCCAACTCAATTAGAATTGGGGATATGTATTTAGTTTATTCTGTCAAATTATAACTCGAGTTCATCCCCTTCAGGAGCCTTACCACCATCAAATTCAGGAAGGTTAAGTACATAAGAAGAGACTTGTTGTAGTTGAGCAGGATTCAGTTTGGAAGCATGCTCAGGCATACCTTTCGTTGTACCATCTTTAACTGTTGTAAAAACTTCAGCGATGTCAAAGCCATAAATCCAAGTATCATCTGTTAAATTTGGACCAATATTTCCTTCACCGTCCGGGTTGTGACAAACAACACAATTGGCATCAAAAATAGTTTTACCTGTCGCTAAATCTCCTTCGTCCGTCAATAACTCAACATTAGAAGCATCAATTAACATATTGTTTTCTGCTCTGTATTTTTGAACTAACTCATTTTCATAAGCCATATTGTTTTCATACTCTGCAATCTGTAAATCTGCTGTTCCGAAAATATGGTAAACAGATAAATAAAGTACCGCAAAAATGATTGTTCCGTAAAACATCCATACCCACCATGGTGGAAGATTATTATCTAACTCCTTAATTCCATCGTATTCATGATGCATAAGAATGGTGTGTTCATCTTCAATGTCAACAGCACCTGTTAAGATATCGTTGATTTTTTTCTCTTTTCTTTTGGACACCTTACCATCTTTAGAAACTTTACGTGGTCTCAAAGTAGTATTGATATCCATGAATAATTTTCTAAAGTGCAATAAAATAAAAAGTAAGATTACATTTAAAATCACTAAAGCTGTGATGTCAAAATTTTCAACAATTAACCATGGAGCATTTTCTTCTGCCATCCCTGGTTGCATGAAGCTAAGTGCATGCGACGCATTGTTCAAAGACATTATTCCAAACAAACCGATCAATGTTAGAATTGCTTTTGCATTTTTACCAAGCTTTCCTTTCATCTTAATAATAGATTTCAATGAATTAGAAATCATGATGATTGCTAAGAATTGTATACTTAAGGCAATAATCAACCAGTAAAACAATTTGATGTTATTGTTGTAATTTGCAACATATACAATCTCTTTTTCTGGTGTAACTGCTAAATCATCCGTAGAAACCGGTTCTGGTTTTACTTCAGGAACGTATGCATCAACATAAGCTAAAACAGCATCAACTTCTTCTGCCGTTAAAGTTTGTGGTGGCATACTGATTGCACTGTATTCGTTCGATTTTATCGCCATTTGACTTTTCCCTGAAGAAATCAAGTCTTGTGAGTTACTTATCCAATCATAGATTAAAGCTCCTTCTCCAGCTTCTTCCCATTTTTGTTTTACGCCTTGTAGGTCTGGACCAGTTCCATCTTTTCCAAGCATGTGGCACATGCTACATTTTGATTTGAATAACCCTTCTCCATCTTGAGCGTTACTAACAAACGCAAAGATTGAAAAAGCGATAAGTAAAATATGTCCTTTTAAATTCATGGTTAATAATTTAGTATATTCTATAATTAATTTGATTGATCTTCTACAACATCGTCGTCAAAAGGAATATTTCCCAATTCTTCAATGTCTTTCTTTTTCATTCTTGCTACGTAAATAAACACAGCTAAAAAGACAAGAACAAAGACTAATAGTGAAATGATAGGGTATATTGCAACCCCGTCAATTCCTGTTAGATTATGTTTTATATATCTTAACATTTTCTTTTATTATTCGAGTTCTTCTTCAACTGCCTTGATATCTGTACCAAGTCGTTGTAAATATGCAATGATTGCCACAATCTCTTTTGTTTTAAGATTTGCTGTAATTGCTTTTACATCAAAGTTTTTCTTTTCCGTTTCTGGAAGATTGTCGTATAAATCTTTCGCAATATTTGCAGCAATTTCTTCGGCTTGTTTCTCCGCTTCAACTTTTGCTTCTTGGTCAAATCCAACAGGATAAGGTACACCAAGTTTTTGCATTGCTCTGATTTTCTTATCAATGATAGATAAATCTAAATCATCTTCATTCATCCATGGGTAAGCTGGCATAACTGATCCTGGAGAAATATCTTTCGGACGAATTAAATGTTCGTAATGCCATTTATTGTTTCGTTTACCACCTTCACGAGCTAAATCTGGCCCTGTTCTTTTAGAACCCCATAAGAATGGATGATCGTAAACAAACTCACCTGCTTTAGAGTATTCTCCATAACGTTCTGTTTCAAAACGTAAAGGACGAATCATTTGAGAGTGACAACCAACACAACCTTCACGAATGTATAAATCTCTACCTTCTAATTCTAATGCTGAATATGGTTTAACTTCTTCAATTGTTGGAATGTTACTTTTAACAATCATTGTTGGAATAATTTCAACAATACCACCTGCAGCAACAACAAGTAAAACAAGAACGAAAAAACGAACGGGTTTCTTTTCAATTGATCTGTGCCAGAAATGTTTTCCAGCTTCTTTTGCTGTTGAATCTCTCATGTTCACAGCTTCAGCTTCTTCATTCTCAACTAATTTACCTGATTTCGCAGTTCTAATTAAGTTATAAAACATCATACATGCTCCAATGATGAATAACAATCCACCCAATGAACGTAACATAAAGTATGGTTTCAATGCAGTTACTGTATCTAAGAATTCACCATTTACAAGTGTTCCATCAGCATTAAAATCTTGCCACATTAATCCTTGAACAAATCCAGCGATATACATCGGAATAGCATACAAAATAATACCTAAAGTAGCAATCCAGAAATGTTGATTGGCTAATTTTTTAGAATATAATTTCGTTTTAAACATTCTCGGGAATAACCAGTATAACATACCAAATGTCATCATTCCGTTCCATCCTAGACCTGCAACGTGAACGTGTGCAATTGTCCAATCAGTAAAGTGAGACAGTGTATTCACTGATTTTAAAGATAATAAAGGACCTTCAAATGTTGCCATACCATAGGCAGTTAATGCAACTACCATGAATTTCAACATAACATCATCACGAACTCTATCCCAAGCTCCACGAAGCGTTAAAAGTCCGTTCAACATTCCACCCCAAGATGGAGCTATTAACATTACAGAGAAAGCAACACCTAAATTTTGTGCCCAATCTGGTAAAGCTGAATACAATAAGTGATGTGGACCAGCCCAGATGTATAAGAAAATTAATGCCCAGAAGTGGATAATTGATAAACGGTACGAGTATACTGGACGATTGGCCGCTTTTGGTACAAAGTAATACATCAAACCTAAGTAAGGTGTAGTTAAGAAAAATGCAACAGCATTATGTCCATACCACCATTGAACCAAGGCATCTTGTACACCTGCGTACCAAGAATAACTTTTCATGAAAGATACAGGTAATTCGAAAGAATTAAAAATGTGCAAAATAGCAACAGTTACAAAAGTTGCAATGTAAAACCAAATGGCAACATACATGTGCTTAACTCTTCTGTTTATGATTGTCATGAACATGTTCAATCCCCAAACAACCCAAATTAAAGCGATTAAGATATCTATCCACCATTCTAATTCTGCGTATTCTTTACTTGTCGTAAAACCAAGAGGTAAAGTGATTACAGCACAAACAATAATAAATTGCCATCCCCAAAAGTTAATGTTACTTAACTTATCACTCCACATACGCGTTTTTAACAGTCTTTGTAATGAGTAATGAACCCCCATAAAAATACCATTTCCAACAAAAGCAAAAATTACGGCATTTGTATGTAAAGGTCTAAGTCGACCAAATGATAACCAACTAATTGGTAAGTAATCATTGTAAAAATCAGGCCATGCCAGTTGTGTAGCGATTGTTAATCCTACAAGCATTCCGATGATACCCCATATAATGGTAGCATATGCAAAATTCTTTACGATCTTATTGTCGTAACTAAACTTCTCGATTTCCATTCTTGTTTGTATTTGTGTTTGTATTTGTTTTCTCTTTTAATTCTTCGTCATCAAAAAGCATTCTAACAGAAGGAGTGTAATCATCGTCGAATTGCCCATTCTTTGTCGCCCAAAAAAAGCCAATCAAAAACAAAATTGCTATGACAAAACTTACGGTTAACATTAAATAAATTATCCCCATTCTTCCTTATATATTAGTATGAAATATTCAATTTCATGACAATCATGTGACAAAAGTAATCTAATTCCTCAGTTAGAAACATGATTTTAGTCAGTTTTACGATAAGATTAGGCTAAAATAGGAAAAAATATTAACAAATCTTAACGGTGCTGCTTTTGGGCGAGTATTGTACTGATTAAAACAATGCTGATTGAGCTTAGCGGCATTAAAATAGCTGCGATTAATGGGGTTAAAAAACCTGTAACGGCAAACCCTAATCCAACAATGTTATAAATAATTGAGAATGAGTAACAAACCATTAAAACTTTTCTAGAAAAAAGAGATGTTTTTATAAAACGATTCATTAATCCAATTTTTGAAGCTTCCAATATTGCATCTGATTTTGGGGAGAATCTAAAGATATCTTCAGAAATGGCAATTCCAACATTGGAGGACTCAAGTGCTCCAGCATCATTTAGACCGTCTCCGACCATCATTACTTTTCTTCCTTTTTCTTGAATTCGCTCAATATATTCTAGCTTGTCTTTTGGAGTTTGTTTAAAATGTAATTCGGATATATTCTGGGTTTCTCTTTGTAATTGAGCCTTGTCTCTGTCTTTATCTCCAGATAAAACATGAACAGTAAAAGATTTACTCAAATTATTCAGTAAATCAATAATTCCTGGTCTAAATTCACTTTCAAAAATAAAGTAACCTATTTCTTTCTCATCAAAAGTGATGTAGGAAATGGTTTGATTGTCATCTCGAGATGTATTGCTTTTGGTGAACGAAGATGATCCAATTCGTATTTCAATACCGTTGATTATTCCTTTTATTCCTTTCCCTTCAATTTCTTCAAATTGAATCAATTCATAATTAGAAATGCTAGATTTTGGTTTGAGGTATCGAACAATAGATTTTGAAAGAGGATGTGTAGATGAATTTGCGAGCAGTATGATTGAATTGATTTCCGCTTCGGTTAATTTATCTTTTACTGAGTTATTCGTAATAAATTGAACATGATTTGAACTTCCTGTTGTCAAAGTTCCTGTTTTGTCAAAAACGATATCTGTTGTTTCGTTAATTCTTTCAATGACTTCATTTGACTTTAAGTACATTCCTTTTCGTCCGAGAGAACGCATAATGTTTCCGTAAGTAAAAGGTTTTGATAAGGCAAGAGCGCAGGGACATGCAACAATTAAAACAGAAACTACAATTTCAGTTGTACGTGTAGAGTCTATATTGAACCAAATAACTCCAGCTAAAACAGAAATGACCAAAATACCGTATAAGAAATAAGCGGAGAGCTTGTCTTCTTTTGAATTGTCACTTTCTTCGTCTTTATTGACTTCATTCCACAACTGTGTCAAGTGGGAACGATTACTCTCTTTTTCCACAAGAAATTCACTTTTCTTTCCAATTAACTTTCCTCCGGCATATATGAAATCACCTTTGTGTTTTGTTACAGGGATTGATTCTCCAGTAACGAAACTGTAATCAATTTTAATACTTTCGGAGAGGAGTTTCGAATCACATGGGATGACTTCTTGATTCCGGATAATTATTGTGTCTCCAATATCAATCTTGTCAATTTCAACGATTAATTCATTCTTCTCTGTCTTTTTAGTAACGGCAACAGGGAAATAAGCCGTGTAATCTCTTTCAAAAGAAAGGGATTGGTACGTCTTACTTTGAAACCATTTTCCAATCAATAGAAAGAATACAAAACCAGCAAAACTATCAATGTAACCTGTTCCTCCTTCACTAAATATTTTATAGACACTTTGAAAATAGAGGGCTAAAATCCCCAATGAGATAGGTACATCTAAGTTTATACTCTTGTATCGAATTGCTTTGTATGCAGAAACGAAGTATTCATTTGCGGAATAGAGAATTACAGGTATTGATACTATAAAAGCAAGATAAGCTGAGAATTGTCGAATTTCAGGGTTTGTTTTTTCTATTCCGAAGTATTCGGGGAAAGTCCATAACATTATACTTCCAAATGCAAAACCTGCAACACCTAGTTTATATAAATACGTTTTACTTTGTTTCTTTTTTTGATCTTCTCGATTCCCGAAATTGGGTGTGTAGCCTATTTTAGTTAAAATATCTGCTAATTCAGAAAGTTTCATTTCTTTAGAGAAAACGATTGATGCTTCTCTTTTTGCAAAATTAACTTGACAAGAAATGACTCGGTTTTCAATCTTATGAAGATTTTCTAATAAATAAATACACGAAGAACAATGTATTTCAGGTAAAAAAAGCGTGGTGTGCGTTGAATTTTTGTCTTCAAAATCAATGAATTTTGAACGAATTTCAGCGACATCTAAAAAAGAGAATTTATGATCATCAGAAGTTTGTGGCCTTACGCCAGATTGAGCTTCGTACGCGTAAAAGCTATCCAGTTGGTTGCTGGATAATAGTTGGTAAACACTTTTGCAACCATTGCAGCAGAATTCTTTATCGTCTAATTCGATTCCTTTTCCGATGACATCATCGCCACAATGGTAACATGTTTTTTGGCTCATATAGTTTTTGAGAACATATTTTTACGTTCAATAGAATCTGCGAGATCTTGGTCAAAAGCCATACAGCAGTTTCGAACAAATGGAATTCCAATTTCAGTAATCATTACTTTGTTTCCATCTATTTTTACTAAACCATCTTGAATCATTTCCTTCAAACGGTTTTTAATATCGATGTGAAGCTTTGTGTTCTTTGATGTACTGTCAAACTCCGTTTCGAAATGACACATTAAGTCAAGAATATAACGCCTGATTTCTAAGTCAATTTCACTGAGAACGTGTCCTCTGAAAATAGGTATAACGCCTTTGTTGACGATTTCCATGTATTCTTCTGTCTTTTTCTCATTTTGCGCAAACCCAAACCAACTGTCGGAAATTGCAGACATACCTAGGCCTAACAAGAAGTTAGTATTCTGAGTGGTGTAGCCCATGAAATTTCTATGAAGATTTTTGTTTTTAAAAGCTATGGCTAAATCATCATGTTCTAAAGCAAAATGATCCATTCCAATTTCTATGTACCCTTCAGCTTCTAACATACTTTTGGCTTTTTCGTACAGAGCTCGTTTTACACTGTCTTGAGGTAAATCGGATTCATCATACCCTCTTTGACCATTTCCTTTTATCCATGGAACATGTGCGTAACTGTACAAAGCAATTCTATCCGGACGAAGCTCTAATGTTTTTGAAACAGTATCAATTATATCAGACATTTTTTGCTTCGGTAAACCAAAAACAAGATCATGACTAATGGATTTATACCCTGTTTTTTTAGCGAGATCATGTACCTTTTTCACTTCTTCAAAAGGTTGAATTCTATTGATTGCTTGCTGTACCGTTGGACTGTAGTCTTGTATTCCAAGGCTCAAACGTCTGAAACCAAATGTATGAAGTTTTTCTAAATGTTCTTTTGAAGTATTGTTTGGATGGGCTTCGAAACTCAATTCAGCGTGTTCAGGATCAATTGAGTTTGCATCAAAAATAGATTGAACAAGTCGGATTAATTCATCTGGTGCGAAAAAAGTTGGGGTTCCACCACCAAAATGTAACTCTTTAATGTCAGGAGAGAAATCGAATTCTTTCTTGTATAGTTCCCATTCTTTTATGACAGCGTCAATATATGGTTCTTCAACTGCATGGTTTTTTGTGATTCTTTTGTGACAACCGCAAAACGTACAAAGGCTCTCGCAGTACGGTAAATGGATGTACAAACTCAATTCGTTGGTTTGAAAAACGGAAGAATTGTGCGAAATAGTTTTTGTCCACTCTTGAACATTTAACTGCGGTTTTTTCCAAAAAGGGACTGTTGGATAAGAAGTATATCTCGGTCCAGGAACGTTGTATTTTTCAATGATGTTTTTCACAATTGAGCTTTTATTTTCAGCAAAGTTACTTAAGAAAAAGGTGAAAATGAAATCAATGCTATAGAATGCAAATTTTTTATATTATATTTGATGAAAATGGAAATAAATGCTTGACAAATCACACAAATTCATTACATGCCAAAACTGTTTAGTCAGAAAAGATTCTTTGTTCAAGAACCTTTGTGAAGCTGATGTGAGTGTCGTAAACAATCATAAAACTTGTTCGTATTTTAAGAAAAACCAATCCGTTTTTTTAGAAGGTGCGATTCCTAGAGGTGTTTTTTGCTTGAATAAAGGGAAAATTAAAATTTATACGATAGGAGAAGAAGGTAAAGAGCAAATAATTCATATTGCGAAAGAAGGAGAGATTGTTGGTTTTAGAGCAATGTTTAGTGGAGAACCTTACCGTGTTTCAGCAACTACACTTGAAGAATGTAATATTTGTTTTATTGGAAAATCAGATTTTTTAGATCTTGTAGATACAAATGTCACTCTTCGAAATGGTATCATGAAAGAATTGTCCGTTGAATTAGCTGATCGCGCAACTTTCATTACAAATATGGCGCAGAAATCTGTTCGGGAACGTTTGGCTTTTTCGTTGATTTTCTTAGATGACATATACAAAGGAGAAATGATTAATTTTTCTCGTGAGGACTTAGCTAATTTTGTAGGTACAGCAACTGAAACTTTGATTCGTTTATTGAAAGATTTCAAGGATGATAACCTAATAAAAACACACGCTCGAAAAATTGAAATTATTGATAGAGACGCTATTCTCCGTTTATCTAAAAGTTAAAAAATAATTCTGTATTGTTACTTTAGTTACTAATTCATTTTTGAGTTGTTATAATTTTGCAATAAATTATTTACCCATGTTAAAAAAAGGAACTAAACTCTACAGTATTCTTAAAATGAAATGTCCTCAATGTCAAGAAGGGGATTTTTTTATCTCTACCCCCTATGATCTTAGAAAAGCTGGAGATATATACAAAGAGTGCTCTGAATGTAAAGTAAGGTATTCAAAAGAACCTGGTTTTTATTATGGAGCAATGTATGTTTCGTATGCTTTAACAGTTGCATTGTTTGTTACACTTTGGGTTTCATTTAATCTTTTTTTTGATAATGTTTCTGTGGGAGTGCAAATTTTCATCATAATTTCCTCAACTATACTATTAACTCCTTATCTTTATGCTTTGTCTAAAATAATTTGGGCAAATTTTTTCATAAAGTATGATAGAAAGCGAGAATCAAAAAACACTCATTAAAGAACAAATTGGTTTTTTATTTGACAAAGCACTTCTAGAAGAAATCTACAAAGTAGGTAAAATTAGAAAGGTTGATAGTGGACATGTCATCATGGATCCAGGAGAGGAAATTGTAAATATTCCCTTTATTATTCAAGGCGCTGTTAAAGTTTCTAGAGAAAACGAGGATGGCGAAGAATTGCTTTTGTATTACATAGAACAAGGCGATACATGTGCAATGACCCTTCAGTGTTGTGTTCGACAAAGTAAGAGCGAAATAAAAGCAAAAACAATGGAGGACTCTATTATTCTAATGATCCCTAATCAGTACATGGAAGATTGGATGAATCGTTACGCTTCTTGGCGACAATATATTTTAGAAAGTTACCATGTCAGAATTTCTGAATTGATGGAAACAATTGATGCAATTGCATTCATGCGATTGGATGAACGATTAGATAAATACTTAAAAGATCAAGCTAAATTGATGGGGAGTTTAGAAATAAGGCACACTCATCAGCAAATTGCCGAAGATTTACACTCTTCGCGTGTGGTGATTTCTAGACTTTTAAAACAAATGGAGTCAAAAGGAATGATCGAATTGAAGAGAAATAGAGTCGTATTGAAAAGCTTTTAGTTATTTATAATATTTCAGAAAATATTTATTGTAATCTTCCAGGGTATACTTTTAATGCCTCTTCGATACATTTAACTGCACCTTTCAAAGCGTCTTGGTTCAAGACATAAGCCATTCGAGCCTCTTGTTTACCTTCACCTTTTGTGGAATAAAAACCACTTGCAGGAGCCATCATCACAGTCGTTCCTTCGTATTCGAAATCTTCGAGCAGCCATTGGCAAAATTTATCAGCATCGTCCACAGGAAATTTCGCAACACAATAAAAAGCACCACTCGGTTTTGGACAAAAAACACCAGGGATATTATTTAGACCTTCTACCATAATGTTTCTTCTTTCAACATATTCAGCAACAACATTGTCAAAATAAGATTGAGGTGTTTGCAATGCAGCTTCAGAGGCAATTTGATCAATTGTTGGAGGAGATAATCTTGCTTGAGCAAATTTCAATGCAGATGCCATTACCTCTTTATTTTTTGAAACAAGACATCCGATTCTTGCGCCACACATAGAGTAGCGTTTAGAAACAGAGTCAATCATTATTACGTTATTCTCTATGCCTTCTAAGTTCATTACAGAAAAAGGTACAGCGCCATCGTAACAAAATTCTCTATATACTTCGTCCGCAAATAAGAATAAATCGTGTTTTAAAACGATGTCTCTCAATTGTTCTAATTCTTCTTTTGAATATAAATATCCTGTTGGATTTCCAGGGTTGCAAATAACAATTGCTTTTGTTTTAGCGGTAATTTTTTTCTCAATTTCAGAAATAGGAGGCAATGCAAATCCATTCTCTATATTCGCTGTAACAGGGACAACATTTAAGCCTGCAGCAACTGCAAATCCATTGTAATTAGCATAAAATGGCTCGGGAATAATAACTTCATCGTCTGTATCGCAAGTGGACATAAAACCAAAAGTTAAAGCTTCTGATCCTCCTGTAGTAATGATAATGTCTTCTGAGTCAACATCAATTCCAACATTCTTATAATAGTTGGCTAAATTATCTCTGTACGATTGAAAACCAGCAGAATGAGAGTATTCAAGTACTTTGTTGTCAAAGTTTTTAATTGCATTTAATGCAACTTCCGGGGTTTCAATGTCTGGTTGGCCAATGTTTAAATGATAAACGGATAAACCTTTCATTTTTGCTTTCTCCGCAAATGGAACCAATTTACGAATTGGCGATTCCGGCATCTTAACGGCTTTGTTTGATATAGATGGCATTCTAACTTTAATTTATAATTTTCAACAAAAATAAAGAGAATGTCGCAGAAAATGTGTTCATTTATCAAAAAAAACAGTTCAATTTTTAAATCAAATCAATACAGTGAAAAAAGTAATTATTTTTTTCGGTTTAATTTTGCTCGCTTGTGGCACAGAAGACACTGTACCCCTTGTTAAGGAAGGCACTAAAATCGTTCAAGTGGGCGATAGTCTTTTTGTTCATAAAGTACCTTTAGTGTATTCTTTGGATTCGTTGTTTTTAGCAAATGATTTAGTCGATATTCAATCTATGAATGGTAACATCAAGGTTGACTTAAAATATGCATCTTCAGATAATTTTATGGAGATACAGCTATACGATACGATTAAAAAACTTTATTTGAACAAAGAAGTTGTACATCGTTTATCCAATTGTCAATTATTTTTAGACTCCATTCGCCCAGGCTATTCTCTTTTAATTTACGATGGAGTTCGCCCATTGCAAGTTCAAAAAGAAATGTGGGATGCGTTGGATTCAATTCCGGTGTATAGAAGAGGTAAATTTGTTTCAAATCCAGCAAGAGGGTCTGTCCATAATTACGGTGCAGCTGTTGATTTGACTCTAGTAGATTCACTGGGGAATATCTTAGACATGGGAGCAGGGTACGACGATTTCAATGAAATTGCTTTTCCCAGTTTAGAATCTAGGTTTTTAAAATCTGGAGAATTAACAACACAGCAGTGGGAAAACAGGAAATTATTAAGAAAAGTGATGCGAAAAGAAGGATTTAGAAATATTCCGTCAGAATGGTGGCATTTCAATGCGTATTCCAGGGTTATTTCTTCGCGTAAGTTTAAACGAATTTTGGATGAGTCAGGGCATGCCGATTGGAATAAATTAGAATATCCAAAGAAAGATACTATTGGATCAACCAACTAAAACCAGAGGAGAGATAATTCATTCTGTTCTTTACTCTTATCTTAAAGTATTAAAATAAATTAACGATTACTTTATTTTAATACTAAATGATTGTATTCTTCGAAGCTATCCTAAAGCTACATCTAAACTCATCATCACAACAAACCCAACCATAAATCCTAAAGTGGCTAAATCAGTATTTTTATCGCGTTGTGTTTCTGGAATAACCTCTTCAACTACAACGAATATCATCGCGCCGGCTGCAAAAGCTAATGCGTAAGGTAAAATAGGGGTGAATGTGAAAACAGCCCAAGCACCAAGTACGCCTGCGATTGGTTCTACAATTGCAGAAAGTTGACCGAAGAAAAAACTCTTTTTACGACTCATTCCTTGTCTTCGTAACGGCATGGATACGGCAAATCCTTCTGGGAAATTCTGGATTCCGATTCCTACGGCTAAAATCATTGCTGCCTCAATACTTGCTCCAGGTAAATCTGCGGCAACGGCGCCGAATAAAACCCCAACTGCTAAGCCTTCAGGAATGTTATGTAATGTAATTGCTAAAACCAAAAGCATTGTCTTGTTCCATTCTGTTTTAACCCCTTCTGCTTCACTTTTATTGAAGTTTATGTGTAAATGAGGTAGAATTTTATCCAATCCAAAAAGGAAAATTGCTCCCATCATGAAGCCAATTGCTGCTGGAATCCAACTTCCTCCGGATAGTTCAATTGCTGGGTTTAATAGACTCCAGAAACTTGCTGCAACCATGACTCCACCAGTAAAACCTAAAGCGACATCGAGTACAGTTCTGTTCATCGATTTGAAAAAGAAAACAAAAGCAGCACCAAAAGCCGTCACCAACCAAGTAAATGTTGTTGCAACTAATGCCGCAAGAATTGGATCAATGCTTTTAAACCATTCCGTAAGTTCGTTCCACATAAATATTTATATTTTAGGGCAAAACTAATAAAGTTAGACTAATCTAATAATTTTTATATGGTTTATTTTACTTTTTTTTGCATTGAAAGTTTTGAAATGTTATTTTTGTTTTATGTTATCATTTACAGAAGAGAATTACCTAAAAACATTGGTTCAATTGACCATTTTTGAAGTGGAATCAAAAGAGGTTGGTGTGAATAAATTAGCGAGTAAACTTAACGTTAAACCTGCGACCGTTAGTGATATGGTGAAGCGTTTAAAAGAGAAATCATTTGTAAATTATAAGAAGTACGGTAAAATATCTTTAACGGATAAGGGGAGTATGGCTGGAATGATGGTGATTAGAAGACACCGTTTGTGGGAAACCTTTTTACATGATAAACTCGATTTCTCTTGGGATGAGGTACATGAATTAGCCGAAGATTTAGAGCATGTACATTCTGAAAAATTAATTGACAGGTTGGATCGTTTATTAGATTATCCTAGTTTTGATCCTCATGGAGATGCTATACCAAATAGTAAAGGTGAAATTTTCATTCCTTTTCGAAAAACATTATCTGAAGTAAAAGTGAAAAGTTCGTGTAAAGTTGTCGCTGTAAAAGATAATTCATCTGAATTCCTCCAGTATTTAGATAAAATAGGACTAAAAATTAATGATTTAATTAATGTTGTTCAATTAGAAGAATTTGATTCATTAACAACGATTGAACTTGGAGGAAAACAATTCGTTGTGTCTCCTAAATTTACGGATAATATTTATGTAGTTTGTCCTATGTGCGGTAAAGTAAAAAATTGTTCTTGTTGATTAAAGGATGAAATCAATAATATTGTTCAACCGACAAACCTATTGCCGGTTGAACAATATATTTAGTTTTTTACAATTGTTTTCACATTCTTGGTACCATTTTCATCCGTAATATGAATAATGTAGTATCCACTTTCTTCTTGAGATAAATCAAAAGAAGTTGAATTGGAAAAAGAAAAACTTGAAACGGTTCTTCCATTCAAATCATAAACGCTGACGTTGATGTTTCCATCGTGATTAGTGTTAATTGTGAAAATACCATTGGATGGATTTGGAGAGATTGTGTAAGCTATATTTTCTTTAATCTCATTTAATCCAACACCAGTATAATTTTGGTCATGAATAATTGCACCTTGATTATTTATAATCCAATTGTTCGGGTCAATTTGATTGAACTGAGTTACATTTCCTAAGCCTGAAATTGAGTATTCCTGTGTGTTTGCTGAAATTGGAATTCTTATGATTGTATCATTCATTCCCTGTCGTGCAAGTTTAATTTCAAGGTCATTAGTGAAAAGAGGAGTGGTACTTGAAGTTGTTTGAGTTATTTCAAGTAAGAAATCATTTCCAATCGTGTTCCATCGTGCTGCATAAGTTGGGAAGCCTTCTCCAAAATACCATTCATTGAATGCTTCTGTATAATCTACAGTAGATGCTGCTGTAAAATAATCTCGAACATCAATTCCGTGTAATGTACTGTCTGTAAAATCTGTTTGAATGGTTTTTAATGCATTGAAAAATGCAACATCATCGTTCATTAAAAACCTGAAAGTATGAATAATTGCTGCTCCTTTATCATAAGTTAATCGTCCACTAAAAATCCGTCCTTCATTCAAACTGTCCAAGCACCAAACACTTCCGTTTGGGGAACTTTTAATGTTAGAGTGTTTACTGTCCATGTCACCTGTAGTTTCGTTTGGGTAAAGATTTTCAAGCATCAGATAAGCACTGTAAGTAGCAAATCCTTCATTTACCCAAATGTCAGCCCAAGAAGCACATGTTACGTTGTCACCCCACCATTGGTGTCCTAGTTCATGAGATGTTAATCCTTTGTTAAAAAAACCTTGGGTTGTCATGGTTTGATGTTCCATTCCTCCGCCAATTGGAGCCATACAGTGGCCGTACTTCTCATCGTCAAAAGGGTATGGACCGTAAAGGTTTGCAAATAATTCAATAAAATCAACAGTTTCATCTATGTCATTTTGAAAAGTTGCTAATGTTTGAGGGTTGTCGTAAATGAAGTTTTGAATAAGTACTGGAGCTGGAGCTCCTACAGGGTTAGCGTAAATATTGTATTCAACGTATTCTGCTACTGCGATTGAAATTAAATAATAATCAATTGCATGTCTGTGTTTCCACTCATAGCGAGTTGTACCATTTCCTAAGACAACTACATTTTCAAGTGTTCCATTCGAGCCTGCTTTACAAGATGTAGGCACGGTTATTTTAACAGAACAACTGTCTGCTTTATCTGTAAGAGATTGTTTACAAGGCCACCATTCATAAGCGGAAAAAGGTTCGGATAATGACCAAGTAACTTGATTTCCCCAACTTCCGGATGTTTGGTTAGACATTCCTGCTCCACCTAATGGATTGGTAGAGGCAGTTGGAGGTGTTCCATTGTAGTCAATTTCAATTTTAAATGCTTGCCCAGTATTTAAATTCACAGGAACTTTCACTGCTGAACCGCTTCTAGAAAAAGCAACAGTTGACCCATTTAAACGAATGTCTGAAATTGTAAAAGTAGAAAACAGTTCAAACAAAACAGAGTCTAACGTTTCTTTAGAAGTTCCGTGAATTTCACCTGTTCCAGCTATATTAGTTACGAGGTTGTTCATTGCTACATCAATGGCGTAAAAGTGAACATCGTATTTTTCTGTTTCTGCAATTTGAGAAACACTCAATGAATTACTCTTTAATTGATTATTTGAAAAATGATCTCTTTTAAAACAATAAGAATCGTTTTCGGATTGAGCAAATGAAGATTGAAGAATAAGCGTAAAAGCAATTAGTTGGGTAATTGAGAGTATTGTTTTCATTTTAGATAGTTTTTTATAAAAATAAGAAATCTTTATTGAGTAATGAAATCATTTGTCCATTGAATATTGAAATGGTGCTTTCATTGATTTTAGGGTAAAAAAAAGCTCCGATTGAAAATCAATCGGAGCTTTTAAAAAGTATATGTAATCTTACATTAACGCTGTGAAAGCTGCGTTTTTAAGATATTTGATAAACTCTCTGTCTTTTTGCGCTTTAGCTTTGTATGAAGCATCTTTCGCGAAACAGTTTTTCAAGTTGTCAACAATTTTTTGTAAATCATCAGATTTAGCAGCTGCAATTGCTTTCAAGTAGTATCCTTGAGCAGTTTCAGCATCATCAGAGTTGTCGATAGTTTCAACTGAACCAGCAGCATTGTCTTGTAACAATTGAACCAAAGCTTTATTGAAAGAAGCATCGTCACCGATGTTAGAAGCAGCATCATCATAGTTACCATCTTGAATGTTGATGATGCCTTTGTTGTAGTTTACTTCATCTCCTGAACCGTTAGCTTCATTGAATAAATCCATTGCTTTAGTACGATCTCCATCTAAACCTTCGATTGCACCTAAGTTGTTTTTAGATACTGGATTGTCTTGAATTCCGTTTGCTTTTTCAAATTTAGCTTTAGCTTCTGCTACTTTGTTTTGTACATCAACAGCAGCGATATCCAGATCATACCCA
>CAYLWS010000046.1:193-26705 GCA_964387525.1 uncultured Fluviicola sp. | reverse complement strand
TGTGGGACCACAAACCACGTTTAACGACGTGGTTTTTTTATGCCTAAACATTAAAATAAAAAAGACTCAAAAAATAGATTAGTTCGAGCCTACCTTATTTACAAGTTCTAGCGAACTTATAAAACGTCTTCGAAAGCTAAAACGCTTTCTCTTGTGGGACCACAAAACACGTTTAACGACGTGGTTTTTTTATGCCTAAATTTTAAAATAAAAAATACTCAAAAAATAAATTAGTTCGAGCCTACCTTATTTATAAGTTCTAGCGAACTTGTAAAACGTCTTCGAAAGCTAAAACGCTTCCTCTTGTGGGACCACAAACCACGTTTAACGACGTGGTTTTTTTATGCCTAAATTTTAGGATAAAAATGATTAGAAAATAAGGTGGAAAACAAAAAAGGCCTCCTTTCGGAAGCCTTTACATTCGTTCTAGTATATTTTATTTAAACTCGAGTTGATAAACCTCACCTAAATCATCATCACTACTAAAGTTAACATCTAAGTCATTGATTATTCCAGAACCAACTCCATATACCCAACCATGTACGTGAAGTGGCTGTTTTCTTTCCCAAGCCGCTTGAACAATCGATGTTTTTGCTAAATCATACACCTGTTCTATCACATTTAACTCAATAAATCGTTCATACCTGGCATTTTCATCTTTAATTGAATCTAGTTCATCATTGTGAAATCTGTATACATCTTTAATGTGTCTGATCCAATTATCAATTAACCCAAGAGGTTGATTACTCATTGCTGCTTTCACACCACCACAACCATAATGTCCACATACGATAATATGTTTAATCTTTAGTTGATTTACGGCATAATCCAACACACTTAACATGTTCATGTCTGTATGTAAAACCATGTTCGCAATATTCCTATGCACAAATACTTCTCCGGGATTTGCACCTATAATTTCATTTGCAGGAACTCTACTATCGGCACAACCGATCCATAATATGGATGGATTTTGTCCATCTTCTAATTTTTTAAAATAATCAGGTTCTAGATTTAGTTTATCCTTCACCCATTTTTTATTGTTCTCTATAATATTACTATAAAACGTTTTTCCCATAATTTTATATTTTAGTGTACATCGTTTACATTATTTTTAATCCAAATAATTGATTCTTCAATACTATCAAAGATTTGATCTTTTGGAACTAAATCTGGAATGACTCCAATTTTTTCTAATAAGTATTCTGGCTGAGCTTTAAGATTAATGAAAACGATTTGAATTCCTTTTTGTTTTAAATCCATAAGAACATCTTCTAAGGCAAACAAACCAGATTGATCCATGTATCTCATCCTATCTAATCGTATAACAACAGCAGTTGCAGTATCTGGTATTTCCTTCGCTAAAGCCTGAAAATCACTTGTAGAACCAAAAAACAAAGGACCATTTACATGCTTAACATATACTTCTTCGATTAAATTTTGAGGAATCTCTATTCCACCTTTCCAATCTGGTTCTTTTGTAAGAGGAACAACACTAGAACGAGAAGTTAAATCTCCAATTTGTTTCATAAACATTAGAGAAGCAATCACAAGTCCAATACCAACTGCTGCAACCAAATTCCAAACTGATGCTAAAACTAAAACAGTAAGCATGATAAGAACTTCTTGTCTAGGCATTTTAGGTATCGCTTTTAAACCTTTGTAATCCATTACTCCAATACCAACAGTAACTAATATTCCAGCAAGAACAGCTGCAGGGATTTTCGATGCGACAGGTCCTAATCCAACTAAAACAATAAGTAATAAAACAGCAGAAATCATTCCTGACAACTTCGTTTTACCACCCGCATTAATATTTACAACCGTTCTGATTGTTGCTCCAGCACCAGGAATTCCACCAAAAATTGCTGCAACAGAATTCCCTATTCCTTGTCCAATTAATTCTTTGTTCGGATTGTGTCGGGTCTTCGTCATGTTATCAGCGACAACAGATGTCAATAAAGAATCAATAGAACCTAACAATGCTAAAGTTATCGCCGTAAAGACAAAAGGACCAATAGAACCGAAAGAGAAAGAGGTAAAAACACCTAGGTGAGGAATTGGAAATCCACTTGGGATTTCATCAATAGACCTATAATCAAGCCCAAAGCCATAAGCTATTCCTGACATTACTACCAGGGCGACGAGAGTACTCGGAATAACTTTAGTGATTTTCTTGAATCCAAATATGATTATTATTGTCCCTAAAGCCAACATAAACTCTAACCAATTAATGTTTTTCAGCGCATGTGGAAGAATTTTTAAAGCTCCCATAACCCCTGAAGTTTCCCTAGCAGCTAAAGTCATAGATTCGGCTTGAATTTCTTCTGGTTTTACATGGTTCGCTTCTTCAATCATTTCAGAAAAATCTTCTAAAACAAGAGTTCCATCTTCAGCTACTTCATCTTCAATTATATGCTCCAAAATTTCTTCCTCTGCGAGAGGTCTATAATGTTCAACAAGAGCAATATCTTCTTTCGGGTAATACCCAATTGATGGAAGAATTTGAGTCACCAAAATAATAACACCGATTGCTGTCATAAAACCAGAAACAACAGGATAAGGGATGTATTTAATATACTTCCCTACTCCTAAAACTCCTAATAAAACCTGAATCAATCCTGCCATTAAAAAGACCAATATGATATAAGGCAGTGCTTTCTCAATCGATCCATCGTGAGATGCCAATAAATCAGCAATAACTACCATACTTACGGCTGTCATCGGTGCGGTTGGTCCTGAAATCTGTGTACTTGTACCACCAAATAGAGCAGCGAAAAAACTTACAAAAATAGCGCCATACAGTCCTGCACTAGGTTCTAAACCTGAACTAACACCAAATGCTAGAGCCAAGGGTAAAGCAACAATACCTGCTGTTATCCCTCCGAACACATCACCTTTAATGTGTTTAAAATCAAATAATTTTTTCATGTAAAAAATAATAGTCACAACCCAAGAAGCGAACTGTGGAAGTATTCATAAATAAGCACTTTAAAAAACCTATTTTTCATCTTATTTAGATGATTCATCTCTTGAAATAGGATTCTACGCGAATTCTGGAGGAGGGGTGGTGATTTCTAAGATTAAACTGAATCGAGATGATTCAGGGTAAAAATACAATTGTTTTTCTTTTGAAAAGAGTACAAATAAGGTGAAAGACGAATACATCGACTCATTATCTTCATCCATCAAGATATCTAGGAATTCAATCTCTTCTCCATTTCCAGATTCAGACAATTCAATCTCCTCATTGGAAGAATGAATAATTATTTGCGCAACTGGTTTTAGAAAAATAATGGAAATCAACAACAAATACACTACCCCTTTCAGAATAGAAAATGAATAACTCTTTTTATGCTGATTACTTGATTTCATTTTGCGTTTTAAAATTACACATTATTCCTTTCTCAATGAATAAAAAAATGAATTATTCTAAGAATTTACTTCACAGTAATTGTTTTTGTCAAGACTTTACCTCCGCGTATAAATTTAACTTCATAAGTATCTCCGGGGTTAAATGACACTAAGACTTTTCGAAGTTTATACCCTGACTCTCCACTTTCAAGTTTAATTCCAGCGACTTCAAGAATGATATCCCCACCAATCAACAGCTCTACACCTTCAATTCTTGCTTCTACATAACCACCTTTAAGACCGATGTCAGCTCCTAGACCTTCAAGTGCAACAGATAAAACTAACAGTCCCCCTTTTTGAGGGATATTGAACACCTTTGCCATTGTTTCATCTAGAAAAACAAAATCAATCCCTACCCATAACGCTTTGGTATTCATTAGTATTTTTTTTGCAACGTTTGATGTTGCTCCGAACCCAATCCCATCAAATCCGCCAGACTCTGAAAGAATGAAACTTGCAATTGCAATCACTTCTCCCTGCATATTAAAAATTGGTCCACCTGAATTTCCAGGGTTGATTGAAGCATCGGTTTGAATAAACTCAATAGGAAAAAAGTTAGAATTGATATCACTTGGTTTCATTCTACCACTTACGATCCCACGAGATAAGCTTTGTTCCAATCCATGTGGCGCTCCAATTACAAAAATATCATCTCCAGTTTGAGCATCGTCTGAATTTCCAATCACCGCTACATGTTTATCCCCAAGGTGAAAAGGACCTTGAATTTTAATCAATGCAACATCTGCTTGAGGATTTGTACTGATTACTTTCGCCATGTAAATATCATTATCATTGAATTTCACAGCAACATAGTCCGCAGAATTAACAACATGAGAAGCCGTCCAAATAAGACCATCTTCCGAAATTAACACGCCTGAACCTTGACTAGATTCGGTTGAAATATTTCTTTTCATTCCCGTTTCATCTGTTGTGTTACTCTGTGTTTCTATCACGACAACAGAAGTATTTACTTTTTTATATAATTCAGTTAAAGTTTGAGCTCCTGCAAAAGTGGGAACTAAACAAAGTAATGCAATGGAAAGTAATAATTTCATAGTTGAATTGATTCATTTATAATTGAAGGTAAAGATAAATAATTTTCTGATTTTCTATTTCTTTTGGCTCTGGTAATCAAATAAAAATGCCCTTGTTCTAAATGAATCGATTAAACTTATTTAGTGCTTTTTTTAGTACTTTTACTTCGAATAATGAAAAAGGATCAGAAAGGAAAAAAAAAGTTTAGTTATAAACGTTTTGCCAAACGCACTGCCTATGTATTATTCACATTAAGTATCTTATTCTTCTTCGCTTTTAAATACACCATCAATTCCCTAAAAGAAAGTGGTATCCAATATTCTGAACTTCATTATTCTTTTCCATTAACACTTGAAATAGACCAATTTACGATCAATCAAGATGATTTTCAATTAATTCTTAAGAAAATAAAATTAGACTTATCAATTATTGACTTGTTTTCTGGAAAATTAGCTGGAGATACATTTTTAGCTAAAGATTTATACATTATATACACTTTTGAAGACGAAGATGAGCCCGATGAAGAACCATTTAATTATGATTTCATGCCTTTTCTTTCTTTTGAAGATGTGAGAATTGAAAATACCATCGTAAGAACCATTGATTCTACAGACTTCTCTATATTCACCTTCCCAACCGTCACTGCTTCTAAATTCGTTTGGAACGATTCCATTTATGCAGAAACAGTCGATTATTCCAAGGGAACAATTGCTTTTCTACAGCCTTTTACGTCAGACAGTACAGACACTTCACAGACAAAAATAGAGGTTATTCCGAATGTCCCTTTTTTTTTCGTTGATGAATTCAATGCTGATTCTCTTGAGTTTATTATTACAGGTGAGGAATCTATTTTTAAAATAAATGCGATTGATTTTAGTGTAAATGGATGGAATAATATCCCCGGGGTTGACCTAAACATCTCTCATTTCTACTTCACTTACCAAGATACTTTAGCTGTTAAAATTGATTCTTCTCAATTTCTTTTAGAAACAGACCAATCTTTGGCCGTGCAAGACTTATACATAAATCTCCCGGGAATTGAATTGAACCTAAAAGAATTTTCAATTGAAAACATTGATTCTGCTTACCAATACCATATCAATTTGGAAGAATCTCATTTCTCTCCAAGGTATGCAAAATACTTCAACGCTGAGGACGTCATAAACAGTAAAGCTCCACCTATATCAGTGGAAATCGATGCGTTTTATTTTCAAGACACACTGAAAATCAATGAATTTATTTGTTCATTAGCAAACAATTCTAATGTGGATATAGATGGGTATATTTTCCAGCCAAAAGAACTAGGTGCAGTTAATTTAACATTGACAGAATTAAATGCTACTGAAGAAGATTTAAAAGTATACTTTGACATTGACGCGCCAGAGAACATGCCTCCATTGAATATCACTTCCCAACTCAATTTTCAAGGAAACAAAGACCATTTAAACATTAAAGGAGATGCTAGTATTGATCAATTACAAACCCGATTGGATTTAGCAATAAATAATCTTTTAGATGAAAAAATGGATGCAGATATCCAAGTTTATTCGCCGTATGTTTCCAGCGCAATGTTTGAAAAAGAAACGGAGAATCCCACGAAAGCATATGGCCTAGACCTTTCTACACACATCAATCAATTTGACTTGGAAACACTTCAAAACATTGAAGTAAAAATAGAGGTAGATTCTGTTAAAAATGACGATTATCAATACTATCAAATTGATTTACTTGCCAAGTATAAAAATGAAATTACATCCATTTTAATGGAATCAGAAGAAGATAATTGGAATATCTCATTAGAAACAAAAGACAACATTTTGGACTGGGACACTCTTCATTTTTCTGGTGCAACAGCTATTAACACTCAAAACCTTTCTCAATTTGACGTTCAACAAGGCAAAATTGAAAGTGACTTTAATGGCCAGTTTTTCTTTACGGATGATGTGATTTTTTTCAACCTAGATTTAGATTCATTACTCTTCCAAACAGACGATCATTCTTACATTGACAATTTGCAATTGACTTATTTAAATGAAGTTGACAAATACTCGGTAAAAGTAAAAGACTCCTCTAATTTAGGCCTTTTGTTTGAATTCAATCAACCTTTTCTTGATTGGATGCAAATGGCTGAAAAGAGCAGTTCTGAAATTCCAGATTTCGACCTTGACCTATCACTTAACATCGATAGTTCATTCATCCATGACTTCTTTGGAGTAAATGCAGATGCAAAAATAGAAGCGGTACAAATACAAGCGAAGGATCAAAATGTAAATGGAATTATCGACATTTCCTATTTGAGAATGGAGGAGAATTACATAAAACAACTAGACGGTGAGATTAAAATGAATGAATTTAATCACCATAATAAAATTCAAATTGACACATTAAGCACATCATTTATATACTTGAATGACATCGCTAGTATCATCACTTTTGGAGAAGAAATGAGCGATTTTAATTTTGAGACACTCGCCTTCTTTCCTCAAATTGAAGATTCCCTTGGAGTAAATACAACTTTAGTCATTGACCCCGATTTCTATCTTTTTCAATTCGATTCTTTAAAGCCACAAAGAGCAGGTGAAACCTATTGGTACAGTAATAATGGTGATGAAATAAAAGTGAGAACGAAGGACTTCTCAACAATTGGTGAACTAACTTTTACTTCAGGAATTCAATCAATCCACACCCAATTCACCGAAAAAAACGTTGATTTAACCATTGATTCATTGAATTTAGGAGACATTCTCTATTATTACATTCCTTCAGACTCTATTCAGTCCTCGTTGAATATGACTGTAAATTATGCGTATTCAAATTCTGCAATCAATGGGGAAAGCACCATTGATAAAATCGTTATTGACACGATAAATGTTGGAAACATTGCGTTGGACATCAAGTATGAAAACAATCAACAGAATGCAAATTTATTGTACAAACATGAGATTGGTTTTCTTGATGTAAAAACTTATGACCTGTACAATAATCCATCTTTTATTGGTGAAATTGAAGACGTTGACCTTAATGCTGTACTTCAGCTTGTCAACCTTGATACACTTGAATTGGATACAAAAGGAACATTAACGGGGCGATTTAAAGGCGATTACACTGACAGTTTAATTGTTCAAGGTTATGTTCAATTTGACTCAACTGAATTTAATTCTCCAATGTATGGGTTTAAAAGTTCAATCAATAATCAGCGATTAATTGTAGATCAGAATAAATTGAAACTGCATAATTTCACCATTCTTGACCAAAACAAACAACCTTTAAAAATTGATGGGTACATGGATATTCTCCATCCTGAAATTATCAATATTGATTTGAAAACAGATCATTTTACTCTTTTAAACAATAAAAAACAAAAAGGTGCATTAAAGGGGAAGTTTGACATCAAAAGCCAACTTCATTTTTCATCAAAAGAGGATAAGTTACTGATCAGTGGATTCGTAAACACCTTGGACGGCAATAACATTGAATACTTTTACGAAAGTAAAGTTCAATTAGAAGATCGATCAAAAACGGTTTCTTTTATTTCCTTCGGAGACACAACAGATCGAATAGAGGTCAAACGGAAAAAGTTAAAAATTGATTACGACGTTGACTTAAACATTGGAAATACCGAAATTTATGTTTTACTCTCCAAAACTTCGAATGAATATTTCAGGCTAACCTGTTTCGGAGAAATAAGTTTAGAAGACGGCCTATTAATGACCCCCAATGCTTATGGTGAATTAAAAAGTATAGATGGCCATGTTTACTATGAAGTTCCGATGGTTTCTAACGTTCAATTGGACGTTCAAAAAGCTAGAATAAATTGGAATGGCGATTTATTTGACCCAATCGTCAATTTTAAAGGAGAAGAAGTCTTTAGGATTTTCCCAAATGATGTTTCTCCAGATTTAACTAGTGATGGAGAAAGGGTTCCTGTTTTCGTTGATGTTGAAGTGAAAAACGGAACGTTGGATGAAATTCAATTACTCTTTAACATTTCATCCGATGACGGTCAAGTTCAAAATTACCTTTCATCACTTACAGACAACACGCGTTCTGACTATGCGGTGAGTATGCTTGTGTATGGAAAAATCAATCAAGATGCTCAAAAAACTAAAACGGGCTACGAATCGATCGTTAATAAATTGAACGAAATCTCTCGAAGAAATCTCAAAAATACAGATTTATCATTCCGAATTGAGCAGTACAAAAATAACCCAAGTGCAAAAAAAGAAAATTACAATAAAATTGGTGTAGACCTTTCTCGAAACTTTTTAAAAGATAATTTGAGAGTATCTGCAGGAGGAAGTTTAGACATCAATAATGAACAGAATACAGATTCCCCACTATCTGGATATGCCAAAGTAATGTACCAACTTCGAAAAAAACCGGATGTTTACATCATGACCTCTCATACGAATAACTATGAAGGGCAATTGGTCGGACGTATAGATCAATCTTCATTGGGATTTGAAATTAATTTTGAATTTGACAATCTATTCAAGCGTAAAAATAAAAAAGATGCAGAATAGAAAAAACAAACACGTATATCGATTCTTTGTTTTCCTTTTTATTATTGGAACAACATTATTGATCAGTTCATGCTCAGGGACGAGACACCTAGCTGATGGAGAAAAACTATACGTCGGTTCACGACTTAAAGTTAGAAAAAACAAACAAAATAAATTCAAAGTAAAAAACGGAAACGAGAAGCTTCTAGATGCTTATTTAACCATTTGGGACATCCCGAATGGCGCTTTTTTTTCTACACCATTTATTCGGTTAATTCCCCAAAAATTATTCATTTACAACTTTTTCTACAACGAAAAACAAAAAGGACTTAAGCACTGGATGCGCGTCAACTTTGGAGAAGAGCCTACACTATTTCGTAACATTAATCCTGACTTAAAAATCAAAAAAATTGTTGAATCCTATGAAAACTACGGCCATTTCGGTACGAAAGCAGATTACACTTTAAAATTAAAACGAAAAGGGAAAAAAGTATTCGTTAAATATTATGTAGAAATTGCTCCTAGTTATAACTATCGAAAAGTCTGGTTTGACATCGATTCTAGTGTAACAAACTCTTCTATAAATAAAGATATTGAAGAATTCATGGCATCAGCAGAAATTGAAAGTGGTGATGAATTTAATTTATATAAATTAAAACAAGAAAAAAAGGATCTTTGGGTTGCATTGCAAAATAAAGGATATTACTATATTTTTGAAGACGACATCATCATTGAGGCAGACACTACTGTAGGAGACCGAGAGATTGATTTACGATTCAGGTTGAACACTTATTTAACTCCGACAGAGTTATCCAAAGTAAAAGTGAACGAGATTTTTATACGTATTGATTCAACCAAAAAAAATCTAGCTGACATTGAAAAATTTGAGTATAAAAACGGATTTCTAAAAGGTTTTTTCATAGACAGTATCACCACTATTGACACTTCTTATTATTCTCTTGAAAAGTCATACCAAACCACCAACTTTTATTCAAAAACATCCATTTTTCAAAAACATCAAATTAAATATAGTATCATTCCTGGAGATTCATTAAAATTAAATGCAAACATCATATTAACCCCTTCAAAAGCCACTCACTTGGGCTTTAATGTAAATGGTGACTTCCAATCTGCAGGATATCTCGGACCTTCTTTTGAAATACGGTTAAAACAATTGAATCTTTTTGGCAAAGCGCAAAATTTAGATGTAAAGACAAATTTCTTCTATTATTTCCCTCTGGGATTATACAATAAAAGAGCCTCGGATGTTTTTGGATTTTCTGTTCAAGCTACGTATAAGGCACCTGCAATTTCTTCTTTATTGAGATGGCCAAGAACAAAAGAATCTATGCCAATGTATTTTGTAAGAACCTCCATTGACTTACTCGAGCGAAAGAACTTTTATACGCAAAACAGTATTAACGGTGCATACGGAGTCACTTTCAACACTTTACCAAATGATGAGCATCAACTTGACTTTGTAAACATTACGTTTTCGAACATTTACAACACTTCATTTCGTTACGACTCAATACTATCCAATAATGCATCTTTAAAACAAAGTTTAGAAAATCAATTGATTACTTCATTGGTATATTCATATAAGATTGATAAGCGGAAAAATAAAAATTGGCCAAGAGGTTTATTTTTTGAATCCAAAGTGGAAGCTTCGGGATCTCTTTTAAATTTAATGAATAGTGTTTTCACCAACCAACCAAGTGGTCAGAAAAAAGTTTTAGGGATTAAATTTGCTCAATTTGTTCAATTCCACACCGATTTTAGGTACATGCTTCCGATAGGTCCTATACAAACGATAGCGTTTAAAGCATCTGGAGGAATTGGATTGCCATTTGGAAACAATACAACACTCCCTTATATCCGTCAATATTTTATTGGAGGGACAAATAGCTTAAGGCCCTTCTCTTCTAAGGTTTTAGGTCCCGGAAGATATGCCGAAATAAATCCTGACGCCATCAATCAAATGGGCGATATTAAGTTTGAATTAAATCTTGAATATCGTTTTAAAATTGGTGTTCGACTTTCTGGTGCTGTTTGGTCGGATGCAGGAAATGTTTGGCTACTAAAAGAAGACCCTTTACGTCCAGGATCAGGAATTCGTTGGAATAAAATAGTTCCAGATAGCTTTTTAACTGCAGGTGTTGGTTTACGTTTAGATTTGACTTTCATCATACTTCGCTTTGATTATGGAGTACTCTTGTATGCGCCAATTTTTATAGACGGTAAAAAATGGGTATTTCAAAATAAAATCCCTCAAATGGGTTCAACTATTGGTATTGGATTCCCTTTTTAAAACACCTGTAAGAAAAAAAAGTCCACCAAACTTCATTGGCAGACTTTTTTTCAATGGCAAGAATTAAAGTACTTCAAACTCTACGCGTCTGTTAATTGACATTCCTTCTTCCGTTTCATTACTTTCAATTGGTTTCGATTCTCCGTAGCCTTCGAAAGAAATTCTATTCTCATTGACACCATTTTCAAGCAAGTAATTGTACACCGACTCAGCACGATCAGTTGATAAAGCTAAATTATCCTTCTCACTTCCAACATTATCGGTATGGCCTTTAATTTTAATCTTCAGTTTTTTATTTTTCTTTAAAAGCGTGACTAATTTATCGAGTTCTGCATAAGAATCTGACAATAAAACAGCACTTCCCGTTTCAAAGAATATATTATTCAATCGAATCACTTCACCTTTCTCAATTGGAACCAAGTAAAGATTTTTTGTGATTTGCTCAAACTGTTCCAATTCAACCAAATCAAGGTGATCTTCAACGGAGTAAAAATCATTTTTCTTTGCAAAAAACGCATATTTTTTCCCTTTCGGTAGAGAGATTTGATACTCTCCTGTTCCTGGTGAACTTGTCGCCGTACCTATCTCAATATCCGTCCCTAATTCGTAATACTTGATTGTTGTACTGATAGCTTCATTCGTTTTTTTATTCAACACTTTTCCACTGATTAACACCAAAGGTTCCGGTTTTGCAGACTCTGACAGTTTTATTCTATACAAATCATCTACCCCTTCTCCTCCTTTTAAAATTTTAGAAATGAACCCGTATTCTCCATCTGCCGTAACGGTGAAATAACCTTCCCATCCAGAAGAGTTAATTCCTTTCCCTAAATTCAATGGCTGTGACCAATTCGTCCATGTTTCATCTAATCTTTTTGAAATAAAAACATCTTCTCCTCCATACCCAGGATGTCCATTACTCGAAAAGTAGAGTGTTTTACCATCTGGAGCTAAAAATGGTGACAATTCATCCCCAATTGAGTTCACAACATTCCCCACATTTAAAGGTTCTGTCCATTCTCCTTTCTTTAAAAACGATGCATAAATATCTCTTTCTCCGAGCGATTCTTTATTTTTTATCGTCATCAATAAAACGTTTCCATCGGGAGACATGCAAAACTCTTGGTAAGAGTCTGTATTTTCAAAGTTTTTGATTTTAATATTAACAGGCATTGACCAACCCTCTGCAATTCGTTGAGAGATACAAATTCCATTGTAATCAATTACTTGTCCTTTTTTATCTCTGGTACCTGTTAAAACAATGGTATTATTATCGGGTGAAATAGCTATAAGTCCCGTACTTCTGTTCACATTAATTGGAAAAGGCATTTTAACAATTCTTCCCCATTCTCCGTTTTTCATTTTTTCAGAATAATAAACTTGATCAACTTCTTTTCCATTGATTTTCTCTTTTCGAGTAATGTAAATTACATTCCCATCTGGCGTTAATCGATTCGTTAATTCAGAATATTTGGTATTTATTACTTTACCCAGATTTTCAAATTCAACATCTTCCAATGGTTTTTCAACTGTTGGAATCACAAGCGGAGAAGTCCATAATTTGATGTAATCAACTTCAATTTTGATGTCTGAAGAAACAATAATTCCTAGTTTATTTCCAAAGAAAATTTTCTCAAAACAAGTGTACACTAATTCACCATTGATGAAAAACTTTTGAACGGATGCATTTCTTTCTACGCGTAAAACATTGAATTTCTTCGATTTATTGATTGCTTCACTTTCTGTCCAATCTTTCTTTGTATGAAAAGCCTTGTTGTAGTATTCTTTTACTTTAAACTGTTGTGTTGCAGTGATGTAAAAATCCATTGCGTAATAATCATTTTCACCATACCTTACACCGAAATTATAATCTTTTGAACCCGACAAATGTCTAAATCTAATTTCAAAAGTGAAGTTTTTATCATCTAAACCGTCTGATTTAATAAAAGGAATGGTTGTTTTATCTTCATTGAGATTTTCAATAAAGTAAGATCCCTTTTTAATTTTCACTGCTTGATCTTTGGTGTTTCCAACAAACCAGCCCTTCGAGTTATCGTCAAAGTTTTCTTCAAATATAAGCTCATCACCTTGAGAGAATACCGAAAATAGGTTGAAAAATAGAATAGAAAGAATTGTTAAAAGTTTCATAATGTGTTTTTTAGTTGAAACAAATGTAAGACATAGATCTTCGTAAGAAAATACGACATATGGCGAATATTTTAAAAACTATTCCAAGAAAATGAATTGTTTTATACTTCAAAAATCAGAAAGAGGTCTAAACTCCCACGTTAATTCTCTTTTATAAAGGTTATGTTTAAAAAGCAGGGCTTTATTCGAAGTTGAACCAAAAGAAATTCCTGAAGCTAAAAAAGAAATTCCTTCTGCTGTTTTGTATTCAAATGATTTTGCATTAAATCCAATGTCCCCCCCAATACATATCACGTCAACGCCTCGCTGTTGTACATCTAATAGTTTTGGATAAATATCGGTATAAAAGTTATTGGGATTGATGCAGTAGAAGCAGTTTCCTATTTCTGCATTTGATGTCTGTGAAACAAGTGATTCCAAGTAATTATCACCGTACATCCAAATTAACTTATGGTGCAATACGATTAAATGAGATGAGAATTGAATTGTGTCGACAACAGCATCAAAAAATATTTTTTGTTGACCAATGATGTTGCTCAGACTATCTTGTGTATCGAGGACGATTATTGTGATTCCATTTTTACTATATGCATAATAAGGTGTTCTATTTGTATAGTTTTGTATTCTCGCCAAATCTGTGTAATCATGATTCCCCAAAGACCATAATGTATTTTCATTTCCTACGTCAAAAACGGAATCGACATACGACATTGTAGTTTCATCTTCAGAAGTTAAATGCGCTAAATCACCCCCAAGAAAAAGTAAATCAAAACAACTATAGTCTATTTTTTCAGCTACCTCATCTACTAAAGGATTAGTGCTTGTTCGTGTATGAGAAATATGTAGGTATTGCTTTATTTCAGGCACTAGCGTTTTACTTTTCTTGCATGAAAAAATGCAAAAAATAAATACGGGTATAATTAAAAGTAGTGTTCTGTTCAAATTCAATATCTTATTTATTGATGTAAAGATATATAAATTTATATTTTAATGAAATCATTACCTGTAAGTCAAGTAATGGCCTATTTATGGATTAAGATTAAATCGTGGAGTTTCCATTTTATGAAACAACATCTAAGTTGTATCCAATTTCTCTTTACTTCACCAATACTTTTCCTGTCATTTCTACAGGTTGCGCAACGTTTAATCTACTTAAAATTGTTGGAGCTACATCAGCCAAAATACCGTCTTGAATTGTGGCATCTTTATCTTTACTTACCAATACAACAGGAACAGGATTAAGAGAGTGCGCAGTATTTGGACTACCGTCTGGATTGATGGCAAAATCGGCATTCCCATGATCGGCAATAACAATAAATTCATACCCATTTTCTAAACCTGCTGTTACCACATCATTTAAACATTCATCTACCGTTTCTACGGCTGTTTGAATCGCAGAATAAACACCAGTATGTCCAACCATATCAGGGTTAGCAAAGTTTAAACAGATAAAATTAGGTTGATTTTTGCGAATATCCGCAACAATTTGATCTCTAACTTCAAAAGCACTCATTTCTGGTTGCAAATCATACGTCGCGACTTTTGGAGAATTCACCAACAATCTTCGTTCATTTTCAAATTCATTTTCACGGCCACCGTTGAAGAAAAATGTGACGTGAGGATACTTTTCAGTTTCTGCAATTCTCACTTGTGTTTGACCATTTTCTGCAAGGACTTCCCCTAATGTTTTGATCAAATTATCTTTTTCAAAAATGACATTAATATTCTTGAAACTTGCGTCATAATTCGTCATTGTATAATACGACAAATTCAATTTATGCATGTTGAATTCATGGAAATCTTTTTGGGTCAGAGCCGTTGATATTTCCCTTGGTCGATCTGTTCTAAAATTGAAACAAATGGCAACATCACCGTCTTTAATTTTTGCATTTTCAACAATCACTACAGGCTCTATAAATTCATCCGTGATTTCATTTTCATACGATTTATTCAAGGCCTCGGTCGCAGAATTAAATTTTGCACCAATTCCATTCACCATTAAATCGTATGCTTTTTTGATTCTCTCCCAACGATTGTCTCTGTCCATTGCGAAGTAACGCCCAATCAAAGTTGCTATTCGGACATTGGTACCTTTAATTTTTTCTTCTAATTCAGCAATAAAAGCCGATCCACTTTTCGGATCACAATCACGACCATCTGTAAACGCATGGATGAAAACATTTTCAATTTTGTACATCCTTGCCATTTCTGAAAGTGCGTACAAATGCTCTTGAGAACTATGGACACCACCTTTTGACACCAAGCCAAACAAATGTAAATCCACACCGTTTTTTTCCGCTTTTTCAAAAGCACTGACCAATACTTTATTCTTAAAAAACGCTCCTTCTTTGATGGATTTATTGATCCGAGTAAGTTCTTGATACACAATTCTACCAGCACCAATATTAAGGTGTCCAACTTCAGAATTCCCCATTTGTCCATCGGGTAATCCAACATTCTCACCACTTGTACCTAATGTTGCGTTTGGATATTCTGCCAGTAAGAAATCCATAAAGGGTGTGTCAGAATTGAAAATTGCATCTGATTTAGAATGGTCGCCTATTCCCCATCCATCCAATATGATTAGTCCAATGTTTTTAGTCATTTTGAAATGTTATTATAAAGTTTGTTCCTTTGGGAGAATTGTCGAGGCACTCAATTGTTCCATGATTCATAGCGGTCAATTGAGCGACGATGAACAAGCCTAAACCTGTTCCTTTTTGCGTCCTCACTTCTTCTTTTCCAACGCGGTAAAATTGCTTAAATATCGATTTTTTATCTAGTGTAGAAATTCCAATTCCTTGATCTAATACACCAAATATTGTTTGGTCATCATTTTTACGGGCATAAATTTCTACTTCACTTCCTTTCGGAGAATATTTGATTGCGTTCTCAATTAAATTCAAGAGAATTGTTTCTACAGAAAATTGGTCGGCAAAGAGAAGAATATTTTCTTCACAGTTAAGTACAATTGAGTGACTCGCAGAAAGGATACTTACTCTAGCGTATGTTTTCTCAATCAATTTACTCAAATCAAACGATTCTTTTTCCAGTTGAAAAGCATTATTTTCAATCCGAGAAGCATTGAGAATGTTATTGATCATTCTATCCAATCGATTATTTTCATCGATTGCTTTCCCCTGTAGTTCAAGTGATTTTTCTCGACCTAAATCTCTTTTCTGCAAGGTTTGAAGGTAGAGTTTATTGGCCGCAAGCGGTGTTTTCAGTTCATGAGTCACAGAAAGTAAAAAATTATTCTGACGTTCTGAAAGTTTTAAATCTTTGAGAATAGAACGGCGAATTTGCCAAATTCCTACTAACAACAGCACCAAAAAGACAGACCCTTCTCCAATTATCATTCGCACACGGCGACCGATAAGGATTGATTCTTCGCTAACTTCTTCTGTTAATTCGATCAAATGGTAACCCCACCAAACAAATTGAATCACAACATAGGCACTCAAAATATAAAATATGATGGCCGTACGTCTGTTCATTTTACGAATGATTAATATGCTCTTTTGTTATTTCCTTCTTTCCAGTTGATAAATGCCTTATTCACCACTTTATTTCCACCTGGTGTAGGATAATTTCCTGTAAAATACCAATCTCCTAGATGTCCAGGAATTGCTTTATGCAGATTGTCTACTGTTTGGTAAATTATTTCTACGGGAGTTTTTATTGTTGGAGGAGTTAACAATTCACTGATTTTTACGGAAACCTCTTCATCTGTAAAAGGAGCGTAAATTTCTTGAACATAGTTCTTGATTTGTTCTTTCGGAAGGTTCAATTGATCGATACATTTACGGTAAACATCTTCAATCACATAGTTCATATTTCTATCTTTCAACAATTGAATTGCCGCATCAAAAGCAATAAAATCACCCATTTTCGCCATGTCAATACCGTAACAATCAGGATATCTAATCTGTGGAGCAGAAGAAACAACGACAATTTTCTTTGGTTCTAATCGATCTAAAATTCTAAGAATTGATTGTTTAAGTGTAGTTCCACGAACGATACTATCATCAATAATGACCAAATTATCTTTATGTGGCACAACACTACCGTAAGTAATATCATACACGTGCGCCACAAGGTCATCACGTGAATCATCTTGAGTAATAAATGTTCTTAGCTTCGCATCTTTAATGGCAATTTTCTCAATTCTTGCTCTCTTTATTAAAATATCGCGCACTTTTTCAGGGTCAGGATTTGCACCTAAATCTGTAATTTGTTTTATTTTTTCTTCATTGAGATGATCTTCCAATCCTTTAATCAGACCGAAGAAAGAAACTTCTGCAGTATTTGGAATAAAGGAGAATACAGAATTATCTAAATCATAATCAATCGCTTTCAATGTTTGAGGAACAACATTTCTTCCTAATTGTTGACGTTCTTTGTAAATATCGACATCAGAACCACGAGAAAAATAGATACGTTCGAAAGAACATTTCAACTCTTTAGTGGGCTGATTAATTAATTTTTCCGTTGTAGTACCGTCTTTCTTAATGATTAACGCATGTCCTGGTTGCAATTCTTGAATTTTATCTGCTTTCAAGTCAAATGCCGTTTGAATAACTGGTCGTTCAGAAGCAACAACTACGATTTCATCGTCTTCGTAGAAGAATGCTGGGCGAATTCCTGCTGGATCACGTAATACAAAAGCATCACCATGTCCAAGAAGACCAGCCATTGCATAACCTCCATCCCAATCTTCAGAAGCTTGTTTCAGAATTTTTTCTAAATCTAATTTCTGTGCTATTTTCGCGTAAACTTCTGTGTTAGAATATCCTTGAGGTTTTAATTCGTTGTACAATTTATCATTCTCCATGTCTAAGAAATGACCAATTTTTTCCATTACAGTAACGGTATCAGACTTTTCTTTCGGATGTTGACCAACATGTAAAAGAACATCAAAGAGTTCATCAACATTCGTTAGATTGAAGTTTCCTGCAACCACTAAATTTTTTGTCATCCAGTTATTCTGGCGCAAGAAAGGGTGGCAAGATTCGATAGAATTTCTACCAAAAGTACCGTAACGAAGGTGACCTAAGAATAATTCTCCGGTAAAACCAGCGTTTCTTTTCAAGTACTCTACATCATTTAACAATGCAGGATTTTCTTCTTGAATTTCACCAAAACGACTGTTGATTTTATCAAAAATATCGTGGATTGGTTTATCATCAATTGAGCGATGGCGAGAAATATAGCGTTCACCCGGGTTCATGTCGAACTTAATGTTGGCAATTCCGGCACCATCTTGTCCACGATTGTGTTGTTTCTCCATCAACAAATGCATCTTTTTCAAGCCGTAAAAAGCCGATCCATATTTGTCATAATAATATTGAAGAGGTTGTTTTAATCGCACTAAAGCAATTCCGCATTCATGTTGTATAGCATCACTCATTCTAAAGGAAATATAATTCGTTGCAAATTTACAATATATATTTTCAAAACAAGTAATATAACGGTATAGTTATTTTTTAATTGAAAGTAAAAAGGGGGGACATTTTGATAAACACCCCCCTTTTATTCTCTTTACAATTTCAACAATACTCTTACTAAGAAATTTCTTCCAGCTTGTGGGTAATAGAAGTTTTCAACGGTTCTTTGTCCTCCGTATACATAACCCCAAGTGTAACCGTTGTTCTCATATTTCGCATCAAAAATATTGTTCACCAATACACCGAAAACAATTTCTTTAAACAATACATCTTTCAATGTATAATTTACTTGAAAATTAGAAGTGATGTAGCCGTTTAACTTTCGAGTTGAAGTGGATGTATTGTCCAAGAATTGATCCCCGACATGTTTCCCCATCAACGTCAATGAAAGATTTTTTACCGGTTCATAACTCAACGCTAAACTTGCGATCGTATTTGGTGAAAACGCAAGGTCGGTGTTTGAATGTTTGATTGTATCCTGTCCTCCGATATCGTAATTATCCACATATTCATTGAATGCTGAAATTTTATTCTGACTCAAAGTTACATTTCCAGCAAGTTGTAATTTTTCGGTGATTTTATACCCCATTTCAATCTCAACCCCAGCTCTGTAACTCTTATCTACATTCGTTCTAGTATACCCTCCGACATCATTTATTTGACCCGTTAACACCAGTTGGTCTTTATAATTCATAAAGTATAAATTGGTATTCACAAATAACCGAGTCCCTTTGAATCTATATCCAGCTTCTACATTGGTTAGATTTTCTTTTTTTGGACGATTTGTAGGAGTACTTTCTCTAAAATCTCTTCTTACCGGTTCACGATTGGCTACAGCCACAGAAATATATGCATTATTCTTCGCATTGAAATCATACATCAACCCTGCTTTTGGATTGATAAAATCATACGCTACCTTTTGATTAATTGGAGTAATCGTTCCACTTATATCGTCTATTCCTAAGAAAGAATAATCGATGTGTCTGTATTGGATGTCTCCATAAAAAGTGAATTTTTTATGCTTGTAGGTTGCTTTTAAATAGGCATGAGCCTCTTTTTTATTGGCATCATTGTCGTAATATTTATCGCGTATTTTACTGTCTGAAGCATATTCTGCCCAGATTACTTCACCGTAATGTCCACCTTTATATTCATTTGCTCCTCCACCAAAAGTTAAGTCTAAACTCTTGTGCTTATAATTCAATGAAACGATTGCTCCATAAAAATGATTATCCAACCATCTTCTTCGGATTAAATCCGTTTTAGTGATGGTGTCGTTCCCGTGAATTACTGGAGAAAAACCATACGTACTGAATTTTTGATCTTTTTTAAATTGCTCATAATAACCTTCACCTCTCGTGTAATGAACAGCTGAACTTAGCTTCAATTTTGAATTGAATCGATGATCGAAATGCATTTGATAATGACTTTGTTGATAGTTATCCACTTCGTTTTCATACGTGTAATAATTATACGTTCGCCCAGCAGTCAATAAATTATTTCTATCCTCTCCAAAAATATAATTTCTGTCAGCATAAGCAATAATATCAGCTTGACTTCCATTGATCACTGATTCGGGAGTTCCGTACCAAGCTTGGTATGTTTTTTCTTTTCCACTAAAAACAGTAGCACGAAGAATGGATTTTTTTCCTATCCAAGCCCCTGAAACGTAAAAAGATTTCAAGTTTGATTTTGCACGATCAATGTAACCTTCAGAGCGTACACTTGACAAGCGCATATCTACTGTGAATTTATCGTTAATCAATCCAGTTCCTGCTTTTACAGCATTTTTCCATGTATTGAAGGAACCGTAAGAATTGTCAATATTAGCATACGCTTTACGTTTAATCTGGTTCGTTTTGATGTTGATACTTGCACCAAAAGCTGCTGCTCCATTCGTTGATGTACCTACACCACGTTGGACTTGAATATTATCAACCGAAGAAGCAAGATCGGGCATATTCACCCAATAAACCCCGTGAGACTCTGAATCATTGACTGGAATTCCGTTGATTGTAACGTTTGTTCTGGAAGGATCAACCCCCCGAATACGAATCCCTGTATATCCAACACCAGCTCCTGCATCAGATGTAACAACAGTTGATGGAAGAGTATTCAAAAGAAAAGGAAGATCTTGTCCGAAATTATTTTTCTCAATTTCTTCATTCCCTATGTTTGAATATGTTGTTGGTGTTTGTTCATTTGCTCGAGTTGCTGTAACGATTACTTCTTCGACCATCTGAGCTGTTGGTGTTAAAGAAAAGTTAACGGTTTTTGTTTCAGCATTTTTCAATTGAATTTCACTTTGCTTTTTGTCGTAGCCTGAATAATTCACATTTAAAAGATAGTCGCCATCTTTTAAATTCTTGATTTCATACGCTCCATCACTGTTCGTTATGGTTCTTAAAAAAGTGTTTTCAACGGTGACTTTAACGCCGACCATGGGTTCATGCAGTTCGTTTTCAACGGTTCCTACAATTGTGTTTTGTGCAAATGTGGTCAGCGGAATCATCATCGCTAGACCACAGATTTTAGACAAGTAACTTGTTTTCATATAAAAAATTTAAAACAAGAACAAGGGGCTAATTCTCTGTGTATATTAATAATTAGCATCTTCATTTCCCTTCGCAGGCATTATCCTGAGCAGGTTAAATGGGTATAATCTCAGCCGATTTTCATCAGCACCCCTATGAGAAGCAACAAAATTACATTATTCTTTTTGAATAGTAGCTTTAAAAATGAATTTAATCAAAGGGAGAAGGCGTAAAACCTGGAGATCTTTTTGAAATAAAAAACAATTTCAAATTCAATTAGACCTGTTCTTCCAATTGTCGGTTATATTCTTTCAACCAAGCCATAAAACCGTACACTGCAAGTATCGTAAAAATACCGTATTGAAAAGCCGTTAAATTAAAACCTCTTTGAGCATATAAATAGATAGAAACAAGATCAATCACAATCCAATACACCCAATTTCCTAGCACTTTTTTTGTGACCATAAATGTCGCCAACAAACTATAACAAGTTGTAAATGCATCAACATAAGGATTTGCTTGCTCCGTATATGTATCAAACATATAACCCAACACTACAGCAGCAATTCCACTCAAAAATACATTGATAAAATGGATTTTAAACGACCATTTTTTTATTGATTGGTCATCATTTTCTGATTTCTTCCACATCAACCAGCCGACAATTGCCATTACGACATAGAAAAGTTGTAGGATTGACTCGATATACAACTGTGCATTGAAACACATGTAAACAAAAAGCGACGAACCCAAAAAGGCAAAAACCCAACAATAAATACTTCTTCGAGAAGCTAAAACAACGTAAATAACACTAGACAAAACAGCACCCCATTCTATCATTGATGTTGCTTTAACTCCTTCCCAAACACTTTCAAAAAATGCCATAGTTATTCCCTTTTTCGTTATTTGGATGCAAATATAGTATTTTGAAACATCTGCCATTTTTCATTTGACTTTTATTCTACCTTTATTATTTCAAATCTACAAGCAACTTTACACTGTAAAATACGACTTACTTATGCATACAACAATTCGTTGTTTAAGGTACTTTGAGTTGTATCTTTTTGTTTTTTTGTGAAAATTAGAAGCTTCTAATTTATTCATTTATTGTATTTTAGCTTATTATGATTATCATGCGTTTATTTCTTGTTTTTATTCTGCTTCAAGGGCTAGCTTTTGGACAAGAAATCTGGATGCAACCAAACGAAGGTCAATGGGATAATCGTATAGAATACAAGGTAGATTTACAAATGGGAGAAATGCTTATCGAGAAAGATGGGTTTACATACTACCTCAATGATGCCAACCAGAAACTTCGTCATTCTCATGGAGAAAATCACAACAGTTTTAAAGAACATACTCCCGATTTTTTTGATGCGCAAGTCATTCGTTCTAAATTTCTAGGTTCTTCTTGGGAAGGAATGAAAATTGAAAAAGATTCTACTCAATTCTACAACAATTATTTGATTGGAAATGATCGCTCAAAATGGAAAAGTAGAATTCATAATTATTCTGACATCACTTTAATTGATTTCTATCCTGAAATAAGTCTTCATCTCAATGGAAAACGAGGTTATTTGAAGTATTCATTAGAAGTGGAGGCAAATGTTGATGCATCCGTAATAAAAATAGAATATACTGGTCAGGATAAAATCTACATTGACAAAAAAGGGCAACTCATTCTAAAAAATCGTTTTGGTGAAATCATTGAAGGCAATCCTATCGCTTGGGTTGAAGATGAGTATGGAAAAGAATTTGTTAAAGTAAAATATAAACTTTCCAATAACGTCATCTCTTTTGTTTTCCCCAGAGGTTATGATCATTCAAAAAGATTAATCATTGATCCGAGTATCACGTTCTCAACCTTTACAGGTTCAACTGCTGATAACTGGGGCATGTCTGCTACACCCGATCAAAATGCCAATCTAATTGGCGGTGGTGTTGTCTTTGATTTAGGTTACCCAATTTCTTCTGGCGCCTATGACGCTTCATTTAATGGAGGAACGGTAGATATTGGAATTACAAAATTCAATTCAACTGGTACTGCTGCAATTTTCTCAACTTATATCGGTGGAATTGGTTCTGACACTCCAAACAGTATGATTTGTAATCAAAGCAATGAACTTTTTATTTTTGGATTAACTTCCTCTGCTGATTTCCCGATGTCAGGTTCACCTTTTGACAACATCTTCAACGGTGGTCCAGATGAATCAAATAATGCCAATGGATTAGGATTCACACAAGGTGTTGACATGTTTGTTGCACATCTTAGTTCTGATGGCTCAACAATGATTGCTTCTACTTTTGTCGGGGGTTCTAGTACTGACGGGCTTAATTCTTCAATTCTCCGCTACGGTTATGGAGATCAATTTCGAGGAGAAATAATATTGGATGACAATGATAATGTCTACGTAACATCCATGACTAAATCTAGTAATTTCCCTGTGTCAGGGAGCGGACAATCTTCTATTTCTGGATCACAAGATGCCATTGTTTTTAAAATGCCTCCGACTCTGAACTCAATGACATGGTCGTCCTATTATGGTGGAGCACTTTACGAAACAGGAAATTCAATTCAATTATCCTCTACAGGCGATGTTTTTATTGTTGGCGGGAGTACTTCTTCAAATATCCCCAGTAGTTTAAACAGTTTTTCTGGAGGACTAAGTGATGGATATCTAGCCAGAATAGACGGGAATACTGGAGCAATAATTTCTAGTCGATACATTGGTGCTTTGGAATACGATCAAACTTATTTTGTTCAACTTGACATTGAAGATAATGTATATATTTTAGGGCAAACTGAAAGTGATCTAGGTATAAGCAGTGGATTATATGGCAATGCAAACTCTGGACAATTCATTCAAAAATTCACCCCTGACATTAGTACATTAATTTGGAAAACGATGATAGGTGCTAGTACTGGTCATGTTGAAATTTCACCAACTGCTTTTTTAGTTTCTGATTGCCACGACATTTATTTAGCTGGATGGGGAGGCTCTCTTAATCTAAATCCAAGCTTAAGTCAAGCTTTAAATTCAACAACGAATGGTTTCCCCGTAACAGCTGATGCTTATCAATTGAATACAACTGGTAGTAATTTTTACATTGGGGTTTTAAGCGAGGATGCTGGTTTTTTAAAATATGGAACTTTTATGGGGGGAAACACTACAAGCCCTGACCATGTGGATGGAGGAACTAGTCGTTTTGATAAAGAAGGGCGAATTTATCATGCCGTTTGTGCTGCTTGTGGTGGAGATCCAAATGGTTTTACAACTACACCTGGCGTATTTTCTCCAACAAATAATAGTATAAGATGTAATTTAGCAGCTTTTAAATTTGAATTGAGTACAATTGAAGCCCTTGTCACTGACCCAGCACCAGTTGTTTGTCTACCTGACGCAGTGTTTTTCACGAACAACAGCGCAAATGGAAATGCATTTTTTTGGGATTTTAATGATGGTTCAACTTCAACCGATGTTAACCCTAGTCATATCTATCCTGGACCAGGAAACTATGATGTAACACTAATTGTTTCAGACACAAATGGTTGCTACACATCGGACACTATCGTTTTCCCTGTTTATATTGGTGATTTTGTTGGTTATGTCTCTACTCCACCTGGACCTATTTGTCCAAATGTTCCTTATCAATTAGAAGCCTCAAATGGAGTAAATTATTCATGGACACCCGCACAATTTTTAGATGACCCATCAAGTGCAACACCAATTGCTACAGTATCTCAGACTACAGTATTTACAGTAATCGCTTCAGACACCTGTGGATCAGATACGTTGCAAGTAACTTTAGAAGTTTACGATCCTCCGTACACTGTATCCAATGATACCAGTATTTGCATCGGTAACAGTGTGCAAATTTTTGCAACTGGCGGTGTGAATTACGCATGGACTCCAGCTGTATCTCTGAATGACACCAGTATTTCTTCTCCAACAGCAACACCAAGTAACACAACATTATATTATGTAGACATCGAAACACCTGAAGGATGTATCCTTAGAGATTCTGTACTGGTTACAGTGTTCTTTACGCCCCCTGTTCCTAATATTCCAGATTCTATCTCCATTTGTTTTGGAGAAAGTACTACAATAAACGTTTCTGGCGCTGAGTACTACTCATGGTCACCAAACTTAAACATCTCTTCTACAACAGGTGCTAGCGTATCTGTTCAACCAACAACAGAATTATTTTACTATTGTGATTTTACAAATGCATGCGGAACAGAAAGAGACAGTGTTTATATTCAAATAATTCGTCCAGATATAACTGCTGGAAATGACACTATATTTTGCATTGGAGAAACTGCAACATTGTGGGTTACGGGTGGGATTTCTTATTTGTGGGCTCCACCTGAGGGGTTAAATAACTTAACATCTTCTTTGGTTTATGCAACCCCAAATATACCTACAATGTATTATGTTACAGGGACTGACCAATACGGATGCACAGACCGAGATTCTGTTTTTGTTGACCTCTACCCTAGGCCTTTTATTCAAACAAATCCTAATGTTTATGCTTTCCTAGGAGACGACATAACTCTTTCAGCAACTAGTTCTACAGTTGGGAGTTACGTTTGGAGCCCTTCAGAACACCTGTCTTGTGTAGATTGCCCATCTCCTATCGCTCACCCAGACCAGAATTACACGTATACAGTCACCTACACGGACAACAACGGCTGTAAAGCTTCTGATAATGTACAAATTTTCTACGATCCGATTATTTATATTCCCAATACCTTTACACCCGAAGGAAATGAATTCAACCCTGTTTTTTTAGCAAAAGGCGGCAATATTAAAACCTTTGAAATGAGAATTTTTAACCGTTGGGGGGAAGAAATATTTACGAGTAATGATATTACGATTGGGTGGGACGGTACATATAATGGTAAAATTTGCCAAGATGGAACCTATGTTTGGAAAGTAAAGATTACAGGATTCGAAGATCAAGAACAAGAATTAGTCGGACACATTAATTTATTGAGGTAAATTGAATTATTAAGTTATTCAATTTTAGACACTTGGACGATGAAATTCCTTAAGTATTTAACTTCGCTTTCTACTCAATATACTATTCCTCCCTTAATCTACCAGCACTACCGTTTGT
>CAYLWS010000046.1:0-93 GCA_964387525.1 uncultured Fluviicola sp. | reverse complement strand
CTTCGAAAACTACGTTTATCCCGGCACTACCGTTTGGTCTTCGAAAACTACGTTTATCCCGGCACTACCGTTTGGTCTTCGAAAACTACGTTT
>CAYLWS010000045.1:0-27148 GCA_964387525.1 uncultured Fluviicola sp. | reverse complement strand
AATCTGAGGGAAACTTTTTACTAAAAAAACTTGCATTAGCATTTTAATCTAGGCAACAATAACTTTTTCTACGGTTGAAGAAGAATCACTTACAATTTTAAAGAAATATGTTCCTTTAGGTAATTCATGCACACTAATCGTATTGTTTCCTTTTACTAATTCTTCCCTCTCAACTTCCTGTCCAAAAGCATTTACCACATATAGCACACCTTTTTCATCTGGATAGTTAAAAGATACTTTATTTTCTGAAGGGTTAGGATACAGAACTAATTTCTTTCCGGTTATCGTTTCATTTACATCTAAAAGTCCTGAAGAACATGTTTCACACATCGAAATAAACAGAGCTGAATCATACATCTTATCTCCAACATCAGCTAGCACAATCATAACATGATATTCTTGTCCTGGCTGAACAGGATTACTTAGTCTAATTTTTCTTGTATATCCATCAAAACTAAAATTAAACACATCTGGAACGGTATCATAGTACTCTAAATTAACCGACGGATAATACTGTCCCCCTTCATTAACCCCACTAGGGTGAATGTTTTCAACACTAATCACATCTCCATTTGGTAATTTACTAATCAATGTATTTTCACTATAACCTAGCCCACTTAAAGAAATTGAAAAAGCATCATTAAATGAAGAACCTACGTACTCAGGATACTCTTCTGAAGCAAAAATAAGATTGAATATGATAGAATCTGTACTCGGAACAAAAGTATACTCAATAATTGAAGCATTGAAATTGTTTTCAAACACACCAAAAGTAGTATCCAAATAGACATTATTGGGTATTAAGTTATCCGAAGACACATTATCAACTGATGCATTCCACCCGAAAGGACCATTACCATCATCAAAAATATATCCGGTAGTCATGTAAAGTCCTTTTTCAATAGCGAACGTAGTATTTTCTGTATTAAAATAACCTACAGAATTCACATTCCCTGAAAAAGAACTATTTAGAATAATATCCCCAGGAGTTGTCAATAATCGAGTAGCTAAAGAATCAGGAGATATACCACCAGCACTTTCATAACTATTTTTCAAATACCATTGAGAAAATGACAAAAAAGGAACTCCGATAAACAATAGTAGCAGGTATTTCATAAATTATATTTTCGTAAAATTCAAATATTTATGCAAACATTCTGGAATATTTACTCCGTTTTCAGTTTGATGATTCTCTAACAACGAAGCTACAATACGAGGTAAAGCAAGCGCTGAGCCATTCAACGTATGACACAATTTCGATTTTTTATCTGCATTCTTAAACCTCAACTTCAATCGAGTAGATTGAAAAGTATCGAAACGAGAAACAGAACTAACTTCCAGCCATTTATCTTGTGCTGCAGAATACACTTCAAAGTCATAAGTCATTGCAGCTGCAAAACCTGTATCTCCACCGCAAAGTCGTAAAACTCTATATTGCAATCCAAGTTTTTCTAACAAACCTTTCACATGATCAATCATTTCGGTCAATGCTTTTTCCGAATTATCTGGATGCTCTACACGAACAATTTCTACTTTATCAAATTGGTGTAAACGATTCAATCCACGAACATCTTTACCATAAGAACCCGCTTCACGACGGAAACACGGAGTATATCCTGTTATTTTTATAGAAAAATCATCATTCGGCAACATAACATTACGGTAAATGTTTGTCAAAGGAACTTCACCTGTTGGAATTAAATATAAATCATCCACTGGCATGTAATACATCTGTCCTTCTTTGTCTGGCAACTGTCCTGTTCCCATTGCTGATGCTTCATTTACAACCAAAGGAGCTTGATGCTCAATATATCCTGCTTTCTCAGCTTCATCTAAGAAAAAAGAAATCAATGCTCTTTGTAATTTCGCGCCTTTCCCGATATACATTGGAAAACCTGCACCGGTAATTTTAACTCCTAATTCAAAATCAATTAGATTAAATTTACTCGCGATATCCCAATGAGGAATTGATTTGAAGTCAAATACGGGTTCTGAACCATGTTCAAAAACAGTCTCATTATCCATTTCACTTTTCCCAGCTTTCACTAAATCATTTGGTACATTAGGAAGTTGATACATGAATTCAGTAATCTCACTTTGCAAAGTGTCTACTTTTAATTTCAATTCACTTTCTTCTTCTTTTAAGACAGATGTTTGTGCTTTTGCTTCGTTAGCTTCTGCGGCCTTTCCTTCTTTAAAAAGAATTCCAATTTGTTTGGAAATTTGATTCATTTTAGAAGATACATCTTGCATTTTAGACATTTCAAAACGCCACTGCTCATCTTTAGAAAGAATTGAATTTATTATATCTGTTGCATCAAAATGACGCTTCTTCAATCCTTCAATAACACTTTCTTTTTCACTTCTTAAACGTTGAATCTCTAACATTTGGTTTCTTTTTAATAATGTGGTGCAAATTTAATTATTCTTAATCAAAAAAGGCGAATTCTATACAGAATTCGCCTTTCAATAAGTGTACGTTCTACTTATGCTTCTGCAGTCTCAAAAGGAACTACTGATACAAATGAACGATTATTTCTCTTTTTACGGAATTCTACTGTTCCATCCGTTAACGCGAATAAAGTGTGATCTTTACCGATTCCAACATTCACTCCTGGATGATGTTGTGTTCCTCTTTGACGTACAATAATGTTCCCAGCAATTGCTGCTTGTCCACCAAAAATTTTAACACCTAATCGTTTACTTTCTGATTCACGACCATTTTTAGAACTACCGACTCCTTTCTTATGTGCCATTTTCTTAAAATTTTATCTTCGAATAAATCCGAATAAATGATTATGCTTTAATATCTGTAATCGTAATTGCTGTAAAGCTCTGACGATGTCCATTCTTTTTCTTGTAACCTTTCCTTCTATTCTTTCTGAATACGATTACCTTATCTCCTTTTACGTGCTCTTCTACTGTTGCAGAAACTTTAGCACCTTTTATAGCTGGGGCGCCTAATTGAACCTTACCATCGCTTTCTACTAGAAGCACTTTATCGAAAGAAATTTTCTTTCCTGCTTCAGCATCCAAACGGTGAACAAAGATCTTTTGGTCTTTTTGCACTTTAAATTGCTGCCCTGCTATCTCCACTATTGCGTACATATAGCTATTTGTTTTTTAAATTATTACTAAAATGGACGACAAAGATACTCTTTATAACGAACAATCCAATGTTAATGATGAATTATTCTGTTTCAACCCCAAAGAAACTACAAATTCTTTACATGCGTCTTGTATCTTTTTTTATCCCAATACACTATTAACGATGTATTTTCCGTTTTCACTAGCTCAATACCCGGGTTGTATATTATGTACTTTTTCTTCTTGTCTTTAAAATTATAAATGTACTTTTCTCGGTAAACAAACCACGTGTCACACCACGAAATATTAGAACCCATTCCAATATCTTTTCCTGCTCCCAAGACAAAACCGACATTTTTACCTCGATTAACAATCAATACACCTTCTCTTCCTTCCATATTACTTTTTATAAAAAAAGCAATATCCACCAAACCGTCACCATTAAAATCTGCTTCTAAATAAAAAGGATTTCTCGTATAGTCTAATTCATAATTCTGCATTAAACTCGACTCATAAACCACAGACCTCACCCAAAAAGGGATATTATTCAACACTAAAGAGTCTGTTTGTGAAAAAGTAAAAAAAGTGGTCAAGAAAAGCGCAATGGAGAGAAGTAATTTCATAAAAGTTGTTTTTTTACAATAGTACACTTTAAGTTAAATACAACTTTGTATAGTTTTTCAAATAAAGCACTTAATATACACTTCTACTTCACACTTTTCTTTCCTAAATAATTTGCAACAAAAACCCCAGACAACACTAAAAACATTGAAAGGACTTGAAAGACACTGATACTTTCCCCGTAATACAAACCAATAACACCTGCAACGACTGGGATCAAGTAAGTTACACTCGTCGCAAACAGAACAGATGAAATTGAAATTAGTTTATTAAAAACGACCAACGCTACCGCTGTACCTAAAACACTTAAAATAGAAATATAAAAAAGCCCTTGAAACGCAAAATCATTTGATTCAAAAACCTCCAACGTCCCCGAAAAATAACCAATAATTATACTCGGAAAAAGAATGACTGAAAAAGCAAGAGCAGCCAACTCAAGACTTTTGAGGTGAGATAATTTATATTTAATTGTATTGACACTTATCGCATAACACAAAGTAGCCAAGACAATCGCAGATAAATGCGACCAATCTCCTTTCATCTCAACACTACTTCCTGAAAGCGTCAACAAAACAACACCAATTACACCTATAGAAACACCAATTACTTGAACTTTAGTCAAACTCTCTTTAAAAATAAAGAAACCGATTGTCAAAGCGAAAATAGGCACAAAACTATTCATCATCCCAGTTAAACCAGAAGAAACACCCGTTTCTGCATAAGTAAATAAATACGCTGGAAAAAAGTTCCCACACAAACCTACAACCATTAAAAATAAAACGGTTTTAAAGTCCCTTAGTTTTGAAAAAGACTTGAGCGCAAACGGAAACAAAACTGCTCCAGCAATTACAATCCGAAGTGAAGCAACTTGACGATCAGAAAAGATATCTACCCCTTCTGACGTATACATTCCTTTCTTCATTAAAATAAAAGAACTCCCCCAAATAATCGCTAGAAAAACAAGAAAAATCCAACTTTTTGACTCTTTTGACATTCGGCAAATATACCATTAAAATCAATAATTGACAGATATCTAATTCATTGTTGATAACGTAAAAGTTTTCAACAAACGAAAAAAGATACCACTTTATACCACTTTCGAAAAAAGGCTCTATAAACACTATAAATAGTAAGTTTTAACTTTTTAACGTAACCTTTTAAACAAAACAAACGTCTATACTTATCAACAACATGAATTTGAGTGGTAAAAAGTGGTAGAAATGAACTATTTTTACTCCATTATAAATCGTTATGGCAGGATTAGTAGGAGAATTTGAAGTTAAACTGGACGCAAAAGGGCGTTTCATGTTTCCTTCCGGTTTACGGAAGCAGCTTCCGCCTGCATGTCAACGAGATTTCATGTTGAATAAAGGATTCGAGGACTGTTTAACACTCTACCCCATGACAGAATGGGAAAAGATCAGTGAAAAACTTTCTAAAATGAATCTTTTTAAGCCTAAAAACAGAATGTTTTACCGCCTTTTTCACCAAGGTGCAAAGCAAATCAGTCTAGACAAAGCAGGTCGAGTACTGATTCCAACTGCACACACTGAACGAGTGGGTTTAAAACAAGAAGTAATGCTTATCGCTTACAATGACAGAATTGAAATCTGGGACAAATCCAAGTACTTCGAAATGATCGAAGACTCCATGACGGACTTTGCTGACTTAGCAGACGAAGTAATGGGAGACTTGGAAAATGGAGAATAATCAAACGTATCACATACCTGTTTTATTAAACGAATGCATTGACGCACTCGAAATAAACCCTGACGGAACTTATATTGATGTCACTTTTGGTGGCGGAGGTCATTCTCGTGAAATATTTAAACTCCTTTCTTCTAAAGGTAGATTAATCGCTTTCGATCAAGATCAAGACGCCAAAAAAAACACATGGGAAGCAGATAATTTCACTTTTATTGCTGCAAATTTCGAGCACATCAGCAATCACCTTCGTGCGTTAGGCATAAAAGAAGTAGATGGCATACTTGCAGATTTAGGTGTTTCTTCTCATCAATTTGATGAAGTGAAAAGAGGGTTTTCTTTTCGTGGGGATGCAAAATTAGATATGCGTATGAATCAAAACGCAGAAATGTCCGCTCAAGACCTCATCAATAATTACAACGAAGAAGACCTCGTTCGAATTTTTAGAAGTTACGGGGAGATTAAAAATCCGCGTAAACTTGCTTTAACAATTATTGCAGAAAGACTTTCTAAAAAAATCAGAACTACTGGAGAATTGACTGCAATTCTAGATCAATGTGCCCCAAAGCATCGTGAGCATAAATATTTTGCGCAAGTTTTTCAAGCAATTAGAATCGAAGTAAACCTCGAAATGAAAGTGCTAGAATCTTTCCTTATACAATGCGAAAACATATTAGCCCCAAAAGGTAGACTTGTTATAATGTCCTACCACTCCCTCGAAGACCGTTTGGTTAAAAACTACATGAAACGAGGTTCTTTGACCGGAGAAATAACCAAGGATTTTTATGGAAACATATTAAAACCATTTACAGAAATTATACGAAAACCAATAGCACCAAACGAAGAAGAAATAGAAAGAAACAGCAGAGCAAGAAGTGCAAAACTTAGAATAGCAGAAAGAAATGGAGAATGAATTCGTAGAAAAAGCTCTTCTTGATCAAAAAGAAACAGAAACCAAAAAGAAGGCAAAGAAAAAAACCAAAAAGAAAACGAGTAAGGGTCCGAGCACACTTATTCAAATCTTAAACGGTGATTTTCTAAACAAAGATTTCATTACCAAGAATTTCAACTACCTCTTTTTCATCTTGTTCTTACTGCTTTTACTGGTCGGGAAAAGTCATTACACAAAACAACTGAAAAAAGACGTTCAACGAACACAAAAAGAATTAGATGAAGCAACTTCTGATTATTTCGAAGCCAAAGCACAACTTGAAGAAGAAACCAGAAGAGCAGAATTGATTGATAAATTAAAAAAAACAGGATTAAAAGAAACCGTTAATCCAACCAAAGTTATCCGATTAAAAAAAGAAACAAAGTGAACAACAAAAAAGACATATACTGGAGAGCTTACCTCATTTATTTTGGGTTCGTTATTCTTATGTGTACTGTTTTCATCAAAACAATTGCGATACAAGTAAACGATAGCAACCCTGTTTTTACAACCTCAACGGAGGATAATAAAAAAATGCCCACACGCTTAGTCAAAAGAACTCCGCGTAGAGGACAAATACTTGACGTAAACTACAAACCACTTGTAACCTCTATATCTTTCTATGACATCCACATGGACCCAACCGTGATTAAGGATGAACTATTCACAAATGAGATTACAAATCTTTCCAAAGCCCTAGCTTTACTTTTTCCTGAAAAAACAGCCCACGAATACGAGGTTTACATAAAAAAAGCCAGAAAAAACAAAAAAAGATACCTCCTTCTTAAAAAGAAAGCGAGTAATGTAGAACGTAAAAAACTGCATGAAATGCCCATTTTTAAAGAAGGAAGATTCAAGGGTGGTTTAATTGATAACGAAGAAACAATCATTCGAAAAAGACCTCACGGTGAATTACTAAAAAGAACACTTGGCTACGTAAGAGGAACTACAAAAATTGGCATCGAAGGTGCTTTTGATGAATATTTACGCGGTGAAGAAGGTGAAGAAGTTGAACAGAAAATATCAACAGGTTGGAAGAAAATAGGTCCGATCATCAAAGAACCTATAGAAGGTGCGAGCGTCATCACAACAATAGACAAAGAAATTCAAGAAGTTGCACATACAGAACTACTTAAGCAACTCAAGAATCAAGAAGCAAAAAATGGTTGCGTTATCGTAATGGACGTTCAAACCGGATACATAAAAGCAATTGTCAATTTAGTTCGAGATAATAACGGCAATTACAACGAAGCGTTCAATAATGCAATCGGAACAAAAGAAGTTCCTGGTTCAACATTTAAACTAGCTTCATTAATGGCTTTATTGGAAGATAAAAAAGTTACATTAAATGAAATTGTGAATGCAAACGGAACGTACCGCTTTTACAATGCAAAAATGACGGATTCTCACCACGGTGGATACGGAATGATTACCATTCAGCAAGCTTTTGAAAAATCTTCAAATGTCTTTACAAGAATAGTAAATGATGCATACAAGAGTAATCCACAAAGTTACATTGACAGATTAAAGAGTTTTGGATTGGGAGACACCTTGGGAATATCCCTCAAAGGAGAACCAATTCCAACGTTATATGAACCTGGAACAAAAAATTGGTCAGGAATTTCCCTGCCTTGGATGGCTGTTGGATACGAAGTTCAGCAAACACCATTGCAAACACTTTCATTCTACAATGCTGTTGCAAATAATGGTGTATTAGTTAAACCTCAATTTGTAAAAGAAATTATTCGTGAAAACGAGGTCATAATCAACTATCCTCCGATTATTATAAAGGACAGAATTTGCTCAGAAAATACGATTGTAGATTTAAAAAAATGCCTTGAAGGAGTTGTACAAAGAGGAACGGGTTCTGCATTAAAGTCTGCTTATTTTGATATTGCTGGAAAAACTGGAACAGCAGTCGTTTTAAATGACGACAATAGTTACGGTAAACTTGGAGAAAAACGTTATCAAGCATCATTTGTTGGATATTTCCCCGCTCAATCACCTAAATACTCTTGTATTGTTGTCGTTTCGGCACCAAACAAAGACATATACGGCGCAACAGTTTCAGGAACAGTATTTACAGCAATCGCCAACAAAGTATATGCTTCAAGTTTAAAGTTCCATAAAGCAGTTAATTCAGGTGATAAAAAAGTAAACAGAACGCCTGTATCAAAAGACGGATACAAAGATGACTTTATTCAAATTTTTAAGCTGTTAAACATTCCTTATCAATCTTCTACTGATCAAGAATGGATAAAAACAAACAGTAGAGGGAATAAAATGAAACTTACACCTTTAGCTGTTACGAAAAACAAAGTTCCAGATGTAAGAGGATTAACAGCCAAAGATGCTGTTTTTATTCTTGAAAGCATGGGATTAAGAGTCACTATAAAAGGATACGGAGCTGTTACAAAACAAAGTATACCGCCCAAACAAGAAATAATACGTGGGAAAATGATTGAAATTACATTGAAATAAAATGCAAGAATTAAAAGATTTATTATACGGTGTTCAGATTCTTTCCGTCAAAGGAAACACTCAGACAAAAGTGGACCACATCACTTTTGACTCAAGAAGCGCAAAAGAGAACAGTATCTTTTTTGCAATTGTTGGCGCCGTAAACGATGGTCATAATTTCATTCCTCAAGTCATTGAGAACGGGTGCAAAATTATCATTGCCTCAAAAGAAATCGAAACACCCGAAGATTGTCATTTAATTATCGTCAAAGAAACCCATTCTGCACTTGCAATTATAGCAAGTAACTTCTTCCAAAACCCATCGAGAGAATTGAAATTAATTGGAATCACAGGAACAAATGGAAAAACAACCATTGCAACTCTGCTCTACCAATTATTCATGAATTTAGGATTTCAAACCGGACTACTGTCTACGGTTGTCAATAAAATTTGTGAGAGAGAAGTTCCATCAACACATACAACACCAGACCCAATCAGCCTAAACGCTTTATTGAGAGAAATGGCTGATGAAGGCTGTTCTCATTGTTTTATGGAAGTTAGCTCCCACGCAATTGATCAAAAAAGAACAGAAGGTTTAAACTTTAATGGTGGCGTATTTACAAACATAACCCACGATCATCTTGACTACCACAATACATTTAAAGAATACTTAAATGTAAAAAAATCATTCTTCGACAAATTACCAAAATCTGCATTTGCGCTAACAAATTCAGACGATAGAAACGGATTGGTAATGTTGCAAAACACTGAAGCAAGAAAAATTAGCTACGCGATGAAATCAATGGCTGATTACAAAGTGAAAGTTATTGAAAATCAATTTTCAGGCTTAGTACTTTCAATCAATCATCAAGAAATTTGGACAAAATTGATTGGAGATTTTAATGCATACAACTTACTAGCTGTATACGCAGTAACACAAGAATTAGAAATTGATGAAACAGAAGCCTTGACAGAAATTAGTCAACTCAACTCTGTAGAAGGTCGTTTCCAATACCTGAGAAGTGACAGCGGAATTACTGCAATCATCGATTATGCTCACACACCTGATGCGTTGAAAAATGTTCTCAAAACCATAGACAACATCCGAACAAAAAACGAAACAGTCTACACAGTCGTAGGATGTGGCGGCGATCGTGACCGTGAAAAGAGACCGAAAATGGCTGAAATAGCATGTAATTTGTCCGATAAAGTAATCTTAACTTCTGACAATCCACGTTCTGAAGATCCAAATTCAATCATTGATGAAATGATGACAGGAGTAGATGGAGTCAGTTTCAAAAAAACATTATCAATCGTCGACAGAAAACAGGCCATCAAAACAGCTATTTCAATGGCAGAAAAAGACGACATCATTCTTGTTGCAGGAAAAGGCCATGAAAAATACCAAGACATCAATGGCACTAAACACCATTTTGATGATCTAGAAACAGTCAAAGAACTATTAAATAAATTCAATAAATAATGTTAACATACTTATTCAACTATCTCGAATCATTTGACTTTCCTGGAGCAGGTCTGTTTAACTATATTTCTTTTAGAGCATCACTTGCTTTGATTACTTCTTTGATTATATCTGTTGTTTTCGGAAAAAGAATCATTCGACTTTTGCAAAAACAACAAATTGGAGAAACTGTAAGAGATTTAGGTTTAGAAGGTCAATTGGCAAAAACAGGAACACCAACAATGGGTGGGTTAATTATTCTCGCTGCCATTCTTATTCCAACATTATTATTTGCAAAACTAGACAACATCTACATTATCACCATGCTACTCTCTACCGTTTGGTTGGGCGCAATTGGATTTATTGACGATTACATTAAAGTATTCAAAAAAGACAAAAAAGGCTTACCCGGAAGATTCAAGATTGTTGGACAAATAGGAGTAGGAATCATCGTAGGAAGCATGTTATATTTTAGTAATGATGTAACTGTTCACAAAAAAGTTCCTGCAAACTATGTTCTTTCTGACAACGAAGAACTCGTAACAAATGCACACACAACATTATCAGCTACAGATGATTCAAAATGGATCAAAACAGACGATATGACAACGACAATTCCATTTGTAAAGAACAATGAATTCAATTACAATTGGCTACTTGGAGAATCTGGAGGAAAATGGGGGTGGCTTATTTTCATTCCGATCGTAATATTCATTGTGATCGCCGTTTCCAACGGAGCAAATATGACGGATGGACTAGACGGACTAGCGACAGGAACATCAGCTATCATCGGTATAGCGTTAGCTGTACTCGCCTACGTCAGTTCCAACGTGAAATTTGCTGACTACCTCGACGTCATGTACATACCCATGGCTGAAGAATTGGTCATCTTTATTTCAGCGTTTGTTGGTGCATGTATCGGATTCTTATGGTTCAATTCATTCCCTGCACAGATTTTCATGGGCGATACGGGAAGCTTGGCACTTGGTGGAATCATTGCTGTATTCGCAATCGCAATCCGTAAAGAATTATTAATCCCCGTTTTATGTGGTGTGTTTTTAATCGAAAATCTATCTGTAATAATGCAAGTGGGATGGTTCAAGATAACCAAGAAAAGGTACGGAGAAGGGAGGCGAATATTTCTGATGGCCCCACTCCATCACCATTACCAGAAAAAAGGATTGCATGAAGCGAAAATTGTTGCTCGTTTCTGGATTGTTGCAGTATTACTCGCAGTCGTAACAATTGTTACTTTGAAAATTAGATAATTGAACACAAAAACACAACATATCAGTATTTTGGGCGCCGGAGAAAGCGGTGTTGGAACAGCTATTCTTGCAAAAAAGGAAGGCTGGACTGTTTTTGTCTCAGATTTTGGTAAAATAAAACAAGAATACAAAGACGCACTAAATAGCCTTGATGTAGAGTGGGAAGAAGGTCAACACACAATGGAGCGAATTTTAGCTTCAGAATTAGTGGTGAAATCTCCTGGCATCCCTGATAACGCAAAAAACATTTTACGAATAAAAGAGAAAGACATTAAAATTATTTCTGAAATAGAATTTGCAGGATACTACAATTCAGCCAAAACAATTTGCATCACCGGAAGTAACGGAAAAACAACCACTGCAATGATGTGTTTTCACATTTTGAAAAAAGCAGGGATAAACGTTGGATTAGCCGGAAATATAGGCGACAGTTTTGCAAAACAAGTCGCTAATGAAAAATTCGATTGGTACGTACTCGAACTCAGTTCTTTTCAATTGGATGGAATGTTTGATTTTAGAGCAGACATCGCAATGTTACTCAATATCACACCTGATCATCTGGACAGGTACGATTACAAAATGCAAAATTATACCGATTCAAAGTTTCGAGTATTTCAAAATCAAACGGAGAATGATTGGGCCATATTCAACCTAGATGATGCAATCATCTCAACTGAAGTAGAGCATAAAAATATCCTTGCACAAAAAGCGCCATTCTCAATGAAAAAAGAGATCAAAACAGGAGGGCACATTAAAAATGAACAACTAATAATAAATACAAATAATAACAATTTCACTATGTCAATTCACGATTTAGCATTAAAGGGTAAGCACAATGCCCAAAACTCATTAGCAGCAGGTATTGCTTCTAGAATTTTAGAAATTCGCAAAGAATCTGTAAGAGAAAGTCTTGCTGATTTCACAAACGTAGAACACCGATTAGAATTCGTAGCAAAGGTTCACGGAATCGAATTCATTAACGATTCAAAAGCGACCAATGTAAATTCAACTTGGTTTGCTCTAGAAAGCATGGATAAGCCAACTGTTTGGATTGTTGGTGGTGTCGATAAAGGAAATGATTACACTGAGCTAACAGCATTGGTAAACGATAAAGTAAAAGCGATTATCTGTTTAGGAAAAAACAACGCTAAGATTATCGAAGCATTTCAAGACGAAGTAGAAACGATCGTTGAAGCAAGCTCTGCACTTGAAGCAGTTGTTTACGGTTACAAATTAGCACAAAAAGACGAAACAGTTTTACTTTCTCCAGCTTGTGCAAGTTTTGATTTATTTGAAAACTACGAAGAAAGAGGAAACGAATACAAAAAAGCAGTTCGATCATTATAATGGAAAGAAAAATAATTCAAAAAAACAAAGAGAATCTTTTAGAACTTCGCCGAGAAGGAAAGAAAGATGCGTTAGCAATAAACGCAATGCAAGCGCATGGAAAAATCATGGGAATGGATACATTTTCATGGATCAATCCAAACATGGATCAACTTTCGTCTGCACTCGCCTCTTTTCCTTTTCGAATTATCTGGATTTCAACACAACAGCAATTGAAAAAATGTTTAGCAATAGAAACAACGCTATCAAAAAACATTGAAACAATCATTCTACATGACAAAACGACTAGTGAATTAAATGAAATTGATTTTTTCTCAATTAAAAATATCATCGCTGTTGAAAACACAAAAGAAGCATTGCAATTATTGAGCGCTGTAAGAAAAGAGAAATGTGCTTTTCTTTTTTCTACAGAAGGTCATACTGCACAAAATGATAAACAAGAATTTGAAAAATTTATAGCACGATATAAATAATGCAGCACTTACTAACATATTTAAAAGGAGATCGGGTGATTTGGATAATCACACTGATTATGCTTGCCTTCTCAATGGTAAGTGTTTTCAGTTACATTGATATTCTTGTAAAAACACAAGGTGGAACTCCCATAAAATATCTTTTTAAACATGTTATGTACATCGGCATAAGTGGATTCGTCATGTACTGGGTTCATTTAAAAGACCCAAAATATTTTTCTCAAATTTCAAAATTTGCATTCTACTTGGCAGTTGGATTATTGATTTTTACCATGTTTTTCGGAACAAAAGTCAATGACGCTGGTCGTTGGGTAAGAATTCCTTTTGTCGGATTAACATTCCAATCTTCAGATTTTGCTAAACTCGCGATGATTCTATACGTTTCTCGGCTATTGGTTAAAAAGAAAGACCTTCTCAACGATTGGAAAGGTGGGTTTATTCCCGTTGTCTTACCTGTACTTATTATTAGTGGATTGATACTTAAAGACAACTTTTCTACAGCTGTAATTGTATTTGGAATAGGGTTTACGCTATTGTTTATTGGCCGTGTCCCTTTTTCTAAACTTTTTTTAACAATTGGCGCCGGTATTGCCTCATTGTTCTTACTTGTCATGGTACACAAAGCATTACCAGAAGCAAATATTTTACCCAGATATCAAACGTGGGAAAATCGAATATTGAATCAAATTGACGACAATTCAAATGTTATAGCAAACGCTCAAGCCATGAATGCAAAATTGGCAATTTACAACGGGCGAATAACGACAGATAATTTTGGAATAGTAGGACAAGGAATTGGAGATGGTGAATTGAAAGGCTACCTCCCCGAAGCATATGCCGATTTCTATTACGCCAGTTTTGTCGAAGAAATGGGACCTATTTGGGCATTCGTACTGATCATGACATACCTCATACTTCTGTACAGAATAATGAAAATTGGATTGGCTTCAGATAATCTATTTGAAACCTTTATCTGTATCGGTGTAGGAATATTAATCCTTAGCCAAGCTTCCGTGAATATGCTTGTTTGTACAGGAATATTCCCCGTTACTGGTCAAAATATGCCTTTACTTGCGATGGGAGGATCAGCTTTGGTCATTACAACACTTGCCATCGGAATGGTTCAAGCAATTGCACACCAACAGAATTTAAGGAAAGCAAAAATTGTAAAAAGTGAAAACACTTAAAAAGAGAATCGTATGAAAATTGAAAGAGCAATCATATCTGGAGGAGGAACAGGAGGACATATATTCCCTGCAATTGCAATTGCAGATGAAATCAAGAGGAAAAATCCTGCCGCTGAGATTCTTTTCGTTGGAGCAGAAGGTAAAATGGAAATGGAAAAAGTTCCTGAAGCTGGTTATAAAATTGTTGGACTTCAAATTGTTGGATTTCAACGAAAACTAGCCCTTTCAAATTTTGTCCTTCCATTTAAAATCATTAAAAGTTTACTAAAGGCACGAAGAATAATCAAAGATTTCAATCCGCAAGTTGTTGTTGGTGTAGGTGGATATGCAAGTGGTCCGACTTTGAAAATGTCAACACTACTAAAGATCCCTTCAATGGTGCAAGAACAAAATTCTTTCCCTGGGAAAACGAATAAAATTCTCTCCAAGTCTGTACAAACAATATGTGTAGCTTACGACGGACTTGATTCTTTCTTTCCTGCAGACAAAATCGTTCTCACAGGAAATCCTACACGTCAGAACATGATCCAAATAGACGGAAAAAAAGAAGAAGCAATTAAGCATTTCGGTTTAGATAAAAATCAAAAAACAATTCTAATTATCGGAGGAAGTTTGGGAGCAAGAACACTAAATAATAGTGTTTACAAAAAACTCGAAGACTTAAAAAGAGAAGGAATCAATGTAATTTGGCAATCAGGTAAACTCTATTACGAGAAACTAAATACTGAACTCAAAGAAAAAGCACTCAACAACATTAAGCTTGTACAATTTATTCGAAGAATGGATTTGGCTTATGCAATTGCAGATGTTGTCATTTCAAGAGCTGGAGCTATTTCTGTTTCAGAACTTTGTCTCGTAAAAAAACCAACCATTTTAGTTCCTTCACCCAATGTTGCTGAAGACCATCAAACAAAGAATGCTCTAGCTTTAGTTAAAAAAAATGCAGCAATATTAGTGAAAGACAATAAGGCTGTTGAGAATTTAATTGAAATTGCATTGGACTTATTGAAGAACGAAGACAAATGCAACGAACTGTCTGAAAATATCTCATTTTTAGGAAAACCAAACGCAACATCAGACATTGTGAATGAATTAGAAAAAATTGTTTAATTGAAAAAAACACAACAACATATCTCCTCATACAATAAAGCCTATTTCATTGGAATTGGTGGAATTGGAATGTCAGCAATTGCACGCTATTTTAACAACATGGGGTGGAAAGTTGCAGGATACGATAAAACAGAAACAGTTCTCACTAAAAAACTAGTTGCAGAAGGAATAGCTGTACATTATGAAGATTTAGGACCTTCTATCCCTGAAGAATTCCAAAAAGACAACAAAACACTTTTCATTTACACCCCAGCAATCCCGAGAACACTCGGAGAATTGTGTCACATACAATCACAAAATTTACCTTTACTCAAACGAGCAGAAGTCCTCGGAATGATTACTCGAAATTCAATCGCATTAGGAGTTGCGGGAACACATGGAAAAACAACAACAAGCACACTGTTAGCGCATATCCTTGACACATCACCATTAAAATGCAATGCTTTTCTGGGCGGAATTGCAACTAATTTTAATTCCAATTTTGTCGAATCAAAAGAAAGTGAATTTACGGTTATTGAAGCGGATGAATTTGACCGTTCATTCCTGCAATTAACTCCATTTGCATCCATCATAACCTCTACAGATGCTGACCATCTAGACATTTATGGCGACGCAAAAGAAATGGTGGAAAGTTTTCAGCAATATGCAGAATTAACAAATGACGATGGCTTTTTAATTCGCCAGATCAATACCGAAATTGACGCACCAGAAGCAATTACATACGGTATAAATTGCTCCGCTGATTATGTCGGTGAAAACTTAAAAGTAGAAAACGGTTCTTTTTTCTTTGACCTCAATACCCCCAACGGGAAATGGAACAAAATAGAACTCGGCATTCCTGGAATTCACAATACGGAAAATGCAATAGCCTGTATTGCAATGTGTATTGAGTTGGAAATAGATGAAAAAACCATTCGTTTAGCCTTGAAAACGTTTTTAGGCGTCAAAAGAAGATTTGAATACCACATCCGAACAGAAGACACAATATACATTGATGATTACGCACATCATCCTACAGAATTGAATGCATTAATTTCTTCGGTACAACTAATGTATCCCGGAAAAACGATAACAGGTATATTTCAGCCCCACCTATTCACAAGAACAAGAGATTTTTTTACTGATTTCGCCTTACAACTGAGCAGATTAGACGAAGTCATTTTACTTCCCATTTACCCCGCTAGAGAAGAACCTATTCAAGGAGTAACCAGCGAAGCATTAATGGCTGAAATTACACAAAAGAACAAGCAAGTCCTCTCTCCTTCAGAGGCAATCGAGTATTGTAACGGTAAAAAAAGTGACATCTATTTAAGCATTGGTGCTGGAGACATCGACAGAATTATTGAACCATTAAAATCCGTTTTACAATGAAAAAATGGCTCGTAATTTCCAGTTGGATTCTTCTGCTTGTTGGGATTATAGCAACAGGCTTATACATCCAAAAAACACTTGGAGAAAAAGTAATTCCTGATGCAAAAATTTCCATTCAATCAGAAGGAGAAAATACTTTCATCACAAAAGATGAATTGCAATTAAAACTAGAAGCCAAGGGAATTGTATTTGACCAGCAAAAAAGATCTGAATTAGAGATTGAAAAAATTGAAGAATACATTCGCTCTATTTCACAAGTGAAAAAAGTAGAAATATACCAACACATTGATGGAAGTTGGTCAATAAATGTTGAATTAAGAAATCCAATTGCGCGTATTTACAACAAAAGGAATGAGAATTATTATTTAGACGAAGACGGGTACACATTCTCTACCTCATCGACCCATACAGCTAGAACATTAGTTTTTACAGGGGACATAATCGACGAAATGGATTCAGTTTCCGTACACGGAATTATTAACAATGATTCCTTAATAAGTATTCGAAAACTAGATGATATCTATCGTATTTCGCGTTATGTTTGTAATGATCCATTATTCCATTCTCAAATAGGACAAGTTCATTTACGAAAGAATGGTGATTTCATACTAGTTCCGCTGGTTGGGGATCAAAAAATTGTATTTGGCTCTGCTGAATCAGAAGAAGAAGTAGAAGATAAATTTAAAAAACTAACGATTTTTTACAATGAGGCACTACCTTTTGAAGGATGGGAACATTATTCAGAAATCAACCTCAAGTTTAAAGGACAAATAGTTTGCAAGAAAAAAAAGAGGAATGAGTAAAATTATCGTAGGATTAGACATCGGGACAACAAAAATTGCCTGTTTTGTGGGTCGTAAAAACGAACACGGAAAAATCGAGATTATATCCATGGGTCGTACTGAATCTCTGGGTGTTGCACGCGGAATGGTGAACAATATTGATAAAGCTGTTCAATCTATCAAGGGTGCTATTGAGCAAGCAGAAAGCAATGTGGAAGGTGAATTGAAAATTAGCACCGTTCATGTTGGAATTGCTGGTCAACACATTAAGAGTATTCAACACAGAGGAATTCTTACCCGCGATAATTTAGATACTGAAATCTCTCAAAAAGACATTGATAAATTAGTGGATGACATGTACAAATTGGCCATGCCTCCAGGAGAAAAAATCATTACTGTTTTACCACAAGAATACATTATTGACAATGAGCAAGGAATTAAAGATCCTATAGGAATGTCAGGTGTTCGTTTGGAAGCAAATTTCCATATCATTACCGGAAACATAAACGCATCAATGAACATTAACAAGTGCGTTGAAAGAGCTGGTCTTAATGTGAAAAATATCATTTTAGAACCAATCGCCTCAGCAGATGCTGTTTTAACAGACGAAGAAAAAGAAGCTGGTATTGTGTTGGTAGACATCGGAGGTGGTACAACAGATGTAGCAATCTTTCATGAAGGAATAATTCGCCATACTGCAGTGATTCCTTTTGGTGGAAATGTTATTACAGAAGACATCAAAGTTGGTTGTACAATTATGCATAAGAAAGCAGAAGCTGTAAAAAAACAATACGGTTCTGCCATTGCGAGTGAGACGAAAGAAAATGTTGTGGTTGCTATCCCTGGTTTAAAAGGAAGACCTGCTAGAGAAGTTACTTTACGAAACCTCGCTTCTATCATTCAAGCAAGAATGGAAGAAATTGTAGAATTAGTAAATTATGAAATTAAAAGTTCTGGATACGAGAAGAAACTAATCGGTGGTATTGTAGTTACTGGTGGTGGATCTCAATTGAAACACATTTCACAGTTGTTTGAATTTGTTACTGGTATGGATACTCGCTTGGGTTACCCAACGGAACATTTAGCAAACACAAATCAGGAAGTTATAAAAAGTCCAATGTATGCAACAGGAATAGGACTAGTTATGAAAGGTTTTGAAGAAATGGAAACTCAATCTGAACCAATCCCTGAAGCAGCAAGTGCCGGAAAAGTTAAAACACATTCTAAGAAAACAAGAGGAAGTTTCTTCGACGGGATATTAGGAGGTGATATATTCAAGAAAGGAAGAAGTGGTATTGTTGAATTCTTCAGTGAAAATGATGAATCAACGGAAGAGAATAACGAGAACTAGAACTGAAAAAAGAAAGATATGGAATTTGAAATGAAAAAAGACGTTATCTCAATCATCAAAGTTATTGGTGTTGGAGGCGGAGGTGGAAATGCCGTTAATCACATGTACAATGAAGGCATCAAAGGAGTTGATTTTGTTGTTTGTAATACAGATTTACAAGCTTTAGATATATCCCCTGTCCCTTTTAAAATTCAACTCGGACCTTCATTAACAGAAGGACGTGGAGCTGGATCTATCCCTGAAATAGGAAAGAATGCTGCTGTTGAAAATATTGAAGAAATAAAAGAATATTTAGGTACAGATACTAAAATGGTTTTTGTTACTGCCGGAATGGGTGGTGGAACAGGAACAGGTGCTGCGCCAATCATTGCACAGGTTGCGAAAGAAATGGGTATTTTAACCGTTGGAATCGTAACTGTACCTTTTAATTTTGAAGGTAGAAAAAGAAGAATTCAAGCCGAAGAAGGTTTAGAGTCAATGCGCCAAAGTGTTGATACTTTATTGGTCATAAATAACGAAAGATTACGAGAAATTTCTGGAAATCTTTCCATCGGTGAAGCTTTTGCTCAAGCAGATAATGTTTTAGCAACTGCTGCAAAAGGAATCGCTGAAGTGATTGCCGTAACTGGTGCGATTAATGTCGATTTCAATGATGTTAGCACAGTAATGAAAGACAGTGGTGTTGCCGTAATGGGTAGTGCTGAAGCTGAAGGTGAAAACAGAGCATTGAAAGCGGTTGAAAAATCACTTGAATCTCCTTTGTTAAACGATAATGACATCAGTGGTGCTGAATATGTATTATTGAACATTACATACGGTGACCGTGAAGTATTGATGGATGAAATCACTCAAATTACAGATTACATTCAAGATGCCGCGGGATCAACTGCAGACGTTATATTTGGTTACGCAGAAGACACTAGTTTAGGAGATAAATTATCCGTAACAGTTATTGCTACAGGATTTGATTCTTCTCCAATTACAGGATTTGAAGTAGCTCCCAAAAAAGAAGTTACAACTTTGAAAGAGGAAGTGAAAAACGAAATTGTTACGCCTTTAGAAAATCCGACACAACAGAACACATGGGCTGGAGCGAAGGAAATTGAAAGCAAACAAGAAATGCCTTTCATAAAAGAAGTGAAAGAAACAGCAAGCATTGAAGAAACTCCAATGAGCTGGGATGTTGCATCAAATGGAAATACAGAAACTGAAGAGGAAGAAGAACCTATTCGATTAGTCCTTAAAGAAGACCTTGAGGAGAAAGAAGACTTAATTACTTCTTCAAGACAGAATGATCTAAATCCTGAAGAAAGACAGCGCATTAACACTCAGAGAATTGAAAACATTGAAAACTATACGCAAAAATTGCGTAAAACGGATGGTATTCAAGAATTAGAGAAAGAACCTGCTTTTTTACGAAGAAGAGTTCAATTGGACGATTCAATCCCTAGTGAAGAAGAAAAAACAGGGCGTTTCAGTATTTCTAAAGATGAAAACGGAACATCATTGAACAGTAATAATTCATTTTTACACGATAACGTAGACTAAATGGCATTCATCGATCAAATAAACGCTGACATCAAAAAGGCAATGTTAGCAAGAGAAAAAGATAAATTAGCAGCTTTACGCGATGTTAAATCGAAACTTCTTTTGGAAGCAACTTCCGGAAACGGTGAAGTAACTGATGCTACAGCAATGAAAATAATCATGAAACTACACAAACAACGTGTAGAAACGTATGATTTATACATGAAAGAAAATCGAGAAGATTTAGCTGTAGATGAAAAATTTCAAGCTGAAGTTATCGGCGCATATCTTCCAGAAATGATGTCTGAAGAAGACGTTTTAAAAGAAGTGAAAGCAGCAATTGAATCAACAGGAGCATCTGGACCTCAAGACATGGGGAAAGTTATGGGCTTATTGTCTGGTAAATTAGCTGGTAAAGCAGATGGTAAATTAATTGCAACTACTGTTAAAGCAGAATTATTAAAATAATAGTACTACCGATTCTTACAGGAATCTCTTAAAAAAAAGTCATTTTGAAAATTCAAAATGACTTTTTTTTTGTGAAAAAAAACGAAAAAATGAATCAAATGACTATATTAGTGTCTTTCCTAAAAACAAAACACCTCAGAATGAAAAAACAATTTTTCACACTACTAATCGTACTAACATTCTCTCCTATTTTTGCACAAAACAAAATTTCGTTTGTTGATGTTGAAAAAATCATAGAACAAACCGAAGAATATGAGAATGAAGCTGAATTTGAAAAAGCAATCAATGAAATAAGTAAAATTCCAGAAAACGATTCTTCGTATATTCCATCTTTGGTCGCAAGAACATATTATTTAGTTAATTCAGAGCAATACGACGAAGCAATTGAGTTAACGGAAATTGGAATAAATTCTGATTTCATCAAAACAAAATACTACTTCTATTTAAACAACGCTGCAGCCTATTTGGATAAAGAAGACTACACAACAGCATTGAAAAAATACAATGAAGCTTTAAAAATCTACCCTAAAAGCTATAAACTACATTACAGTAAGGGAGTAACTCTTGAAAAACTGGAACGGTTTGAAGAAGCTGCAGCAATGTATCAAAAAGCAATAATCTTAAGCCCTTTCAATAAAAGTGCTCATTTAAAATTAGGACTTTTAAGCTACCAAGAACACCACATCACGCAAGCTATGATGTGCCTTAGTATGTACTTAGTCATCAACCCAGATGGTGGAAAATCATTGGATGTTTTAAGTTTTTACAACACTATTGTTAAATCTAAAAATGAAGAAGAAAAACACGACGACGTATCAATCTCATCTGACGATGACGCATTTGAAGAAATTGATTTGATCATAAACAACTACGCTGCTTTAAACAAGAAATACAAAACAGGTAATAAAATTAATCTTGCTGTAGTTCGACAGAACCACGCAATGATTCAACAGTTGAAAAATTTTGAAGGTAATGACGGATTTTGGAGTAAATACTATGTCCCTTTCTTTCTTTGGATAGATGAATCAAAACAATTCAACAATTTTGTTTACACTTTCGTTTACTCGAATGAAAACGAAAAATATAAAAGCATTTGCAATAAAAACCTTTCTGGGATAAAAGACTTTTTGGGTAAATCTAGAAATAAATGGGATGAAATAGTTGGAAATCAAGAAATAGAAATAGACGGTGAATTCAAAAAGGTAATGTTTATTTACGACGACGGTAAAGTTTCTGCAATTGGTGATTATTCGAATCAAACACCAAAAGGACTGTGGCAATTTTTCGGAGAACACGGGTATCTTTCTGCCATTGGAAAATTTAACACCGACGGTGAGAAAATAGGGGAATGGCATTGGTACAATGAGAACGGAACAAACTCTGAAGATGGAGAATATGAAAAGGGGAAAATTAATGGCGTTTACAATGTATACCACGACAATGGTAGAGTACAAATGTCAGCTCATTTCGTAGATGGAAAGAGAGATGGGAAAGCCATATATTTCAATCGATTTGATGCTGAAACAGAAACCGTTAATTACAAAGAAGGAGAATATCAAGGAGAATACTTATCATTTCATGCATTAGGTAAAGATTTCATTGACTACAAAATAAATTATAAAGACGATGAAATTGAAGGAGAACTTTACGAATATTACCCTGATGGAAAAATACAATACGAAATAAACTTCATTGCCGGTAAAAAACAAGGTAAAGGAATAACGTATTACCATTCCGGTCAAATTGACATTGAGAAGAATTACGTAGATGATGAGTTAAACGGAACCTATAAAGAATACCATTACAACGGCGAACTTTTCAAAGAAGGAAATTGTATCGATGGGTATTTTGAAGGACCTTGGAAAACTTATTATTCAAACGGACAGATACAATCTGAAAAATTATATGCTAAAGGTAAAATCAATGGTATTGAAAAGCAATACGCACGTGACGGAAAACTTCACCAAGAAATGAGTTACCGAAAAGGAGTAATCATTGCATATAAATTCTACGATAAACAAGGAAACATCATCAAAGAAGCAAAGAAAAAAGGGGGTGAATTCTTCTACGAAGGTCATGCAGCTGATGGAAGTATCACTTCGGAAGGACTTTACGACATCGATGGTGGAAAAGAAGGGGAATGGAAATACTATTCCGACAATCACGTTCTTCAAAATATAGAATTCTTTAAAGAAGGTCAATTAGACGGTGAAGCAAAATCATTCTTCAATAGCGATATAGTATACTCAATAAACAATTATGAGGAAGGCTCTAGGGAAGGATATTCTGTTTCCTATTACCAGAACAAACAAATCAGATCTCAAGGTTATTACAAAAACGATGAACGAGAAGGTGAATGGAGATTTTATTACAAAGACGGTTCACTAAAAGCAATTGAATACTTTAACAGTGGTTTGTTGTATGGCTATGCTGAAAACTATGCTGTTGATGGAAAACTATTCAGTGAGTTTTTATATTATGATGGCGAATTATTGGAAGAATTCTATTACGATGAAGATAAAAAATTAATTGAACAAATTAAAATAGACATTGATTCAGCCAGATACTCAATCGTCAACACGTTTAGAAATGGAAATATTTCTACCCAATTTGAAATTCTTTACGAATACAAGCATGGGAAATACATCAACAATTATTTCAGTGGAAAACACTATCTCGTTGGAGAATATTTTCATGGAGAAAGAAATGGAGATTGGATTTGGTATTTTGAAAATGGGAAAGTAAAATCAAAAGGTACTTACATCCATGGAACTAAAGTGGGAGAATGGGTCGACTATTTTAAAAATGGTAAAATAAATAAATCCCAAACTTTTGATGACGGTTATAAAGTTGGAAAAGAAAAAACATTCAATAAGAATGGGGTTTTAACACAAACGAGGGATTTCAATTTAGATAAACTGGATGGAGAAGTAATGTTTTACAGTGAAGATGGACAACTTCAAGTTGTACGTCATTACAATTTCGGAAGACTAATTGGCTACAGCTATCTAGGGACGGATGGTAATCGTATTGAGATGATTCCAATTGAGAATGAAACTGCAAAAATTGTAGGTCATTTTAAAAATGGGAAAGTATCTAGAGAATTTGAAATGAAGAATGGAGATTTCGATGGTAACTACAATGAATATTATTCTACCGGTCAATTGTACGAACAACAAGTTTATGTAAACGACGAAAGACAAGGCTTGTATCAAGTATTCTACCCAAATGGAAAAATCATGGAAGAAGGAAACTATGAAAATGGTGAAGCAAACGGAGTTTATAAAAAATACTATTCTACAGGGAAAATAAAAGAAGAAATCACATACATAAACGATGTACGTCATGGGGAAACGAAATTTTATAATTCTGCGGGGAAACTTGTTAAGGTTAAAACATACGTTGACGGTGAGGTAATTTCAGAAAAAAAAATGTAATCAATGGTCAATAAAACAATTCTATTCCTGTCCATTCTTCTTTCAACAACAATTGCTAGAACACAATTTTCAGAAGAATACATTAAATACAAAGCAGAATATCCTGACGAGGAAAGGGTTCGACTCAATGACCACACAAGGATGACCTTGAACATTGTCGATGGAGAAATTAAAATTGACTTAGATTATACAGAAGAGGATATCTACTTAAAACCAACTGCAAATTATTTTGCAGAACGGTCACTTTCCTACACAACTTTTTTTGATTTCAATGAAATTGAAGCCCACTCACTTGTGTACAATGGAAAAAAATACAAAAAAGAAAAAGTTAAGCTCTTTTCCCACAAAGACGAACTTTCAGGAGCCGTTTTTTACGATGACAGCAAATCTGTAAATTTCATATTCCCCAAATTATCCGAAGGGTCAAAGTCATTCTTACATTATTCTGAAACCATCAACGACCCACATTTTATGTCAGGCATGTATTTCGGGTCTTATTTCCCCGTTTTAAATACAACCTATGAAATTGTAGTCGATAAAAATATTCAACTTATTTTTAAAGAATTCAATACAGATACTTTGATTTATGAATACACAAAAGCGGACGATGGGAAGTACATTACTTATACGTGGAATATAAAAAACATGAACATCTATAAACCGGAAGGTTCTACTGTAAATTTCAGAAATTACCTCCCGCACATCATCCCAATCATTGAATCATACAATTCTCCAGAGAAAGGAAAAGTCGATATTTTGGGGAATGTTGACGAATTGTACAACTGGTATTATGGATTTATTTGTGACGTAAATACCGCCGAACCGAACGAAGAATTAGTGAAAACGGTTCAAGAAATTACAAAAGACAAAGTCAGTGATTTAGAAAAGGTAAAAGCAATCTACTATTGGGTGCAAAAAAACATCAAGTATGTCGCTTTCGAATATGCTTTAGGTGGTTTTATCCCTCGGGAAGCGAATGACATTTACACTAAAAAGTACGGCGATTGCAAAGACAACTCAAGTATTCTTGAAGAAATGTTGAAAATAGCTGAATTGGATGGGCATTTAACATGGATAGGAACTAGAGACATTCCCTACACTTACGAAGAAGTTCCTACACCAGCCGTTGATAATCACATGATCATGAGTTACATTGACGGTGAGGATGTTTATTTCTTGGATGCAACGGGTCGTTTCTACCCACTCGGTCTACCCACATCATTCATTCAAGGAAAAGAAGCCTTGATTGCCATTGATTCTACGCATTACAGAATTGAAACTGTTCCAATTATGCCCCCAGAGGCAACAATATATTCGGACAGTGCAATACTTCAAATTGTTGGAAAAAAATTACAAGGAAAAGGAACAGCCGTTTCGACAGGTTATTTCAAAATTGACTTCTACCAAGCTTTAGAAAACCAAAAAAACAACCATGATTTACTTCAATTCTATGGTTCAAATTTCAATAAGGGAAATAATAAATTCGTCATCACTTCTTTTGAGGAGATCAACAAATACGATTACGAAAAAGATTTCATTGTAAACTACGATTTCACCATCAGTAATTACATCAATTCGTCTGGAGATGAAATATATGTGAACTTGAATTTAGATAAATCTCCATTGAGTTTCAAAATTCCAGAAGAAGATATTCTACCGAAAGAATATGATTACAAATCCATCGACCAATATTCCTACACCCTCGAAATTCCTGAAGGCTATGTTGCGGATTTTATCCCGGAAGACTTACGAATTGACAATGAGCAATTCTCCGTTAAAATTACGTACAAATTAACAGAAAACAGAATCACTTATACACAAGTTCTTCGTTTCAATTATTTAGAATTAGACAAAGAACAGCAAATAGAATACAATAAAACAATCAAACAATTATCGAAAGCATACCGCGAATCGATTGTATTAAAGAAAAAATAATACTATGAAATTATTCTTAAGCATTTCCATATTTTTCATTGCTCTGTCCGTTTTTTCTCAGGACGACATAAGTCCAATCACGCTAGACTATGATTGGGAGGAGAGCCCCGTTTACCATGTTGACGAAAACGACACCAATGAGTTGATTGCAATAAAGGACAAAAACATTGTTGAGTTCTTTTTCATTGATGAAGGCTTATCTGAATTTGTTGTTAAACATCGTGTACTTTGGCTAAACTCTGATCAAGCAATTGAAGATAACAATAAAATATATTTACCTTATTCATCGTCGTCTGAACTGATCGTCAATAAAGCCAGAGTGATTACAAAAGATGGCAAAATAATTGAACTCTCTGAAGACAAAATATTGACTGCTGAAGATGATGAGACGGGAGAAGTATACAAGTATTTCACTTTTGAGGGAATTGAAAAAGGAAGTTTTGTTGAGTATTTATACACATTAAAAAAATACCCTTCTTACAAAGGAAAGAAAGTTGGATTTCAAACTTCGAACCTTCGGTTAAATGTTGAATTTGATTTATACGCCCCAGAAAACTTGATTTTTACATTCAAATCATACAACGGTTTACCCGAAATCATAAAAGACAGTACCATTGAAGACCGAAG
>CAYLWS010000044.1:0-28221 GCA_964387525.1 uncultured Fluviicola sp. | reverse complement strand
TACTATGTTTAACCTAGAAAATAAAAAACTTGCATTAGCTAGTTGAATCTACCACTCTTAAATAAACAACCATTTATAGTATTTTTCGTTTTGAAAAAAACTACAAATACTTATTCCTTTATGAACTTAATACCCACCCCTCAACTAAAACGTTTTACAACGAGTATCGTCTTTTTATTCCTATTTACTTTTACTGCCTCAGCGTCTCATTATTCTGGTGCAGAATTAACATATAGTTGTATTGGACCTAATCAATACAAGGTTACATTAAATATTTATCGTGATTGTAATGGAATAGCATTAGAAAATTCACACATAGTTAATTATTCTTCTGCTTCATGTAATGTTAATGCTAGTATCTCTTTGAGCCTTATTTCAACGACTGACATTACTCCTTTATGTCCTTCAGCTTCTAGCGCTTGCGGCGGTGGAGGAAACATTGGAGTGGAACACGTTGTTTATGAAGGCATATTAACATTACCTAATGGCTGTACGGATTGGGTTATTTCAGCAAGTAATTGCTGTCGAAACACTTCAATAACAAACCTTTCTGGAGCAAGTAATCAAGACATATATGTTGAAGCTCATTTAAACAATACTATTGTTCCTTGCAACAGTTCTCCAACATTTGCAAACCCAGCACAAACTTTCGCTTGCGTAGGACAAACTATTCATTTTCAACAACTAGCAACTGATATTGATGGAGATTCTTTAGTCTATTCCTTAGTAAATGCTTTACAATCGTCATCATCTACAGTTACTTATGCTGGAGGATTTAGTGGTACAAACCCTTTCACTGACCCTGTATCAATCAACGCTCAAACTGGTGAGATCACTTTTACTCCATCCCAAATTCAAACAGCCGTTTTCGCAGTACTAATTGAAGAGTACAGAAACGGGGTTCTCATCGGTTCAATAATGCGTGATGTTCAATTCATCATACAACCTTGTAGTAATACCATTCCAACAATTTCGGGAATCAATGGTTCTGCATTGATTTATGATACTACAATTTGTGCTGGTTCTAGCATTTGTTTTGATATAAACTCAACGGATGTCGATGCAAGTCAAAATATCTCAATGACATATTCTAACACTATCCAAGGAGCTACTTTTACTACGGCTGGTTCTGGAAATAATCTTACAGGAACATTTTGTTGGAGCTCTACTCTTAACGACCTTGGTTCATATACGTTTACTGTGCAAACAGAAGATGACGCTTGTCCATTTATTGGACAAAACTCTGCCGTTTACACGATAAATGTAATCCCCAACCCTCACCCACCTGTTAATGCCGGTATAGATGTCAGTATTTGTGAAGGCGACACAGTAGCTTTGAATGCAACAACGACTGCAAATCCGGCTTTGATTTCAAATTACGTTTGGACACCCGCTACAAATATCACTAATCCAAACCTACCAAATACAGATGTATACCCCTCGTCTACAACCTCATACACAGTAACATTAAACTATACAGACGGTTGTATTTCCCAAGATGCCGTTTCTGTATCAATTCTTGCAACTCCAATTGCCAATGCTTTTCCTGATTCATCAGACGCTTGTGGTGGTGGAAATTTTTTATTGACAGGTACATCTGACCAATCGAGTGTTAATTTTCAATGGTTTGACCCAACAAACACATCACTTGGAGCAGGAACTGTAACTGGCCCTCAAACAAACTTAACGATTACCGTACCAACAACAAATGGTACTTATCCATATGTATTAGAAGTTTCAAGTGTCCCTGGTGGTTGTGTTTCCTATGACACATCATTCATAACAGTAGGGACTCCGCCTTCTTTACCAAGTTGTGTAAATATTTACGCTTCAACTACTGGTTCTGTTGGTGGTGCAGGAACTCAAGCCGACCCTACAACCTTAGAGGAAGCAATTAGTCGAGCTGCCTGTAATAATGCTGTTATAAAATTAGCAACAGGTACCTATTCTATAGACAACCCTATATATCTCGGAAGTTTTTCGACAATAGAAGGTGGGTTTATTCAAGGAAGTGCATGGTTAAAAACGAGTATACCTGGCGCTACTACAATCAACAGAACAACATTAAACCCTGAAGGTCCAGTAAATGGGCAGCGATTGGTTGCTTTATATGGAAATGGAACAACTGGTTTCAGACTACAAGATTTAACTATTACAACAGCAAATGCAAACCAATCAGGGATGTCAACTTATGGTATTCATTTATCTGCTTGTACAAATTTTGATATTGTAAGGTGTCAAATTTTACCTGGAAACGCAACACAAGGAACAAGTGGTTTCAACGGAATTGCTGGAGGAAACGGCGCAAATGGAGCAGGTGGAAACGCTGGAGATAATGATGACCAAACTGATTCTGGAGAAGGTGGAAACGGAGCAAATGGTGCTGGCGCTGGTTTTGGAAATGGTGGAAATGGTGCTGGTAACCCTGGAGGATGCTGTAACACTGGAGGCTTTGGTGCCCCAGGTTCTAATGCTAATTTCGCAAACCCATCTTCTGGTGGTGGTGGCGGAGGCGGTGCTTCTGGTGGTGAAGAAGACAATAATGGTGGAAATGGTGGCCCTGGAGGAAATGGCGGTCCCGGTGCTGGCGGTGGATCTGCTGGTTTTGGAGGAAATGATGGAGGTTCTAGCGGTGGAAACTGTGGAACTAACGCCAATCCTGGCACATCTGGACCAAACGGAGGAAATGGTTCTGTCGGTAGTTTAGGTTCACATATAGGTGGATTCTGGGTTACTGGAGGACCTGGTACTTCAGGAACATCTGGTATTGGTGGAGCTGGTGGCGGCGGCGGCGGCGGCGGCGGTGGCCAAAACTGTTTCTTCTGTACAGATGGAGCTGGTTCTGGCGGTGGCGGCGGTGGCGGCGGCGGCCAAGGTGGCACACCTGGACAAGGTGGATCTGGTGGTGGATCTTCATATTCACTTTACTTATACTTAAATGGAGCTGGAGGAAATGTTATTGATTGTAACTTTAATTCTGGATCATTTGGTAATGGTGGAAACGGTGGAAGTGGTGGAAACGGTGGACTCGGTGGAAACGGTGGAAATGGAAGTAATTACACTGGCGGTGGTGAAGTTGGTTGTGGTGGAAATGGCGGGAACGGTGGGAACGGTGGATCTGGTGGAAACGGTGGAAACGGACAACCTGGAGAATCAAACCAAATTATTCTAACTGGTACTGCTCTCGGAACAACAATTTCTAATTTCAACCTCGCAGCTCAACCTGTTATTACAGCTGAAAATGTAAACTGCATGGAAACTGATGTCGATTTCACAAATCCAACTTCTGTTACATGGAACTTCTCTTCAAATGCTGTCCCACAATCTTCAACAGGAGCTGCTTCAACGACTCAATTCAATGTGATCGATAGATATGACATAATTGCTGGACCTGAAACTTACACAGGTTTCCACAACATTGCTTTTGCAAATATATTACCTGAAATTAACACAACAACTCCTAGTATCGCTACAGATACCTTTACTGTTTGTCAAGGAGATTTTACTTCATTCGAAAGTCTTTATTACGCAGATGATTACATATGGAATTTTAATGGAGCAATTGCTAATCCTGGAAACACACAAGTTGTTACTGAACAATTCAATACTCCTGGGTTCTTTCCAATTTCAATGTCAATGACAACAGATTGTTGTGGAACAACACCAGAAGACACTGTTTGGTTAGCTGTTGTAACTCTACCAACTGCTACTGGCTCAGGAAACATTGCAATCTGTGAAGGTGAAGCTACATTATTGAATCTATCAGGTTTAAACGCAACAGATTCTGTTGTATGGAGCCCTACAAACAATTTAATTCAAGCAACAGGAAACAATGTAAGTGTTAATCCTCTTACAACTACAACTTATACTGCGACAATATATTCAGTTATGGATGTAAGTAATCACACCATTGTTTCATGCCCAATTTCAATTGACTTTGTTGTCACTGTTAACCCATCTCCTGCTCTTTCATTGAATTCTACAAATGTTATTTGTTCTAATGACGGAACTGCAACTGTAAATGTTACAAACGGCCTTACAACCAATTACCTTTGGTCAAATGGAGCAACAACAGCAACAATAAATTCTTTACCCGTTGGAACATATTCCGTTACAGTAACAGATGCTGTTACTGGATGCTCAAATACTGACAGTGTATTCGTATACGCAGGAGCTTCTGCACCAATTGTATACGTTCAAACAATCACGAATTCTTGCCAAGGCTTATCAAACGGAGGAATTGTAGTGAACACAAGTGGTGGCTCAGCCGTATACACATACTCTTGGGCTGACGGAGCTACAGGCGATACACGTACAGGATTAGCTGGAGGGAATTATACCGTTACCGTAACAGATGGCACCGGTTGTTCGTCAAGCTTAGTAATAACTGTTCCTGAGTTCCCAATTCCCACTGCAACAGTTATTGCAAATGGACCATTTTGCGCTGGTGATTCAGCAGTATTTACTTTAACTGGAGATGATGGAGCAACTTTAACTTATAATTTTGGTGGATTAGATTCTACACTTGTTTTTACAAATGACACAATGATTGTCACATTATATAATGTCACTTCAAGTTTAACTTTAAACATGACGTTAATTGACAACGGTAATTGTACGAATAACGCACTTGGCTCAGCTACTGCGGTAGTTTACGCAGCTCCATCAGTTATAATTTCAAACAATGGTCCATTATGTGCAGGAAGTCAAGCTGAGTTTACCTTCACAGGAACAGCTGGGTTAATTGTAACTTACGACATAGGAAGTGGAAGTACAAATACGACATTAACGGGTGGAACATCAATCATTACAATTCCAAATGCTTTAGTAGATCAAATATTGACCATAAGTTCAATTGACGACGGTAACTGTGTCTACCCTGTGACTGATGCAGATACAATAATGATCAATACTTCACCTACCGTAAATGCAGGGATTGATTTTGCAGTATGTGCTGGAGAAGATACAACTTTAACAGGGACAGGTTCAGCTACAAGTTACACTTGGGACAATGGCGTGACTGACGCAACTTTGTTTACACCTCTTGCGACAACAACATATACACTTACGGGAACAGATGCAAATGGATGCTCAAGTACAGATCAAATCATTGTAACAGTTAACCCATTACCTACTGTAAATGCAGGGATTGACCAAACGATTTGTAATGGAGCCTCAGTTATACTTGCAGGCTCAGGTTCAGCGACAACCTACTCATGGGACAATGGAATAACAGACAACATTGCATTCTCTCTATCTGCAACTACAACCTATACGGTTACAGGAACGGATGCGAATGGTTGTCAAAACACAGACCAAGTAATTGTAACAGTTAACCCATTACCTACTGTAAATGCAGGAATTGATCAAACAATTTGTATAGGTTCAAACGTAACTTTAACAGCTACAAATCCTTCCGGAGCGACTATCAATTGGGACAATGGAGTTACGGACGCCATGGCATTTTCTCCAATTACAACAGTAAGTTACATCGTTACAGCTTTAGATGCAAATGGGTGTCAAAACACAGATACTGTTACAGTAACTGTTAATCCATTGCCAATAGTTGATGCAGGAACTGATTTTGCGGTTTGTGCTGGACAAATGGCAACACTTTCCGGAACTGGTAACGCAATAAATTACACATGGAATAATGGAGTAACAGACGCAACTGCATTCTCCCCTGCAACAACCACAACATATACTATAACTGGAACAGATGCAAATGGGTGCTCAAACACAGATCAAATTACTGTAACGATAAACCCATTACCTACTGTAAATGCAGGTATTGACCAAACGATTTGTAACGGAACTTCAGTAACAATTGTAGGATCTGGAACAGCGACAAGTTATTCATGGGACAATGGAGTTACTGATAACACCGCATTCTCCCCTACTGCGACAACAACCTATACAGTTACAGGAACAGATGCGAATGGATGCCAAAACACAGACCAAGTAATTGTAACAGTAAATCCTTTACCTATTGTAAACGCAGGAACTGATCAAACAATTTGCATTGGTTCAAACGTAATATTAACAGCTACAAATCCTTCGGGAGCGGCTATCACTTGGGATAATGGAGTTACGGACGCCATGGCATTTTCTCCAATTGCAACAACAAGTTACATCGTTACAGCTATAGATGCAAATGGATGTCAAAACACAGACACAGTTACAGTAATCGTTAATCCATTACCGACTGTTGATGCAGGTGTAGACTTCGCGGTTTGTGTTGGACAAACGGCAACACTTTCTGGAACTGGTAACGCAACAAACTATACTTGGAATAATGGAGTTACTGATGCAATTGCATTCTCCCCTGCAACAACCACAACATATACTGTAACAGGTACGGATGCAAATGGGTGTTCAAACACAGATCAAATCACTGTAACAGTAAACCCATTACCTACTGTAAATGCAGGTATTGACCAAACAATTTGCAACGGAACTTCAGTAACAATTGTAGGATCTGGAACAGCGACAAGTTATTCGTGGGACAATGGAGTAACTGATAATACCGCATTCTCCCCTACTGCGACAACAACATATACACTTACAGGAACGGACGCAAATGGATGTCAGAATACCGATCAATTAGTTGTAACGGTTAATCCTTTACCTAGTGTAAATGCAGGTCTTGACCAAGCGATTTGTGAAGGTGAGGCAGTTACCTTAACAGCTACCAACCCTTCCAATGCTACATTGACATGGGACAATAGTGTAAACGATGGTATCACGTTCTCCCCTTCCACAACGATGGATTACATTTCAAATGTGGTTGATATGAATGGATGTCAAAATACAGACACAGTTACAGTTACCGTAAACCCATTACCTGTTGTTTTATTCTCTGCGGATACATTGCAAGAATGTTCACCATTTGAAGTAATCTTTACGAATCAAACAATTGGAAATTCTAATTTATGCAGTTGGGATTTTGGAGATGGTAATACAGGAACAGGCTGTTCAACAGTTGGACATGTATATTCAGTAGCAGGACTGTACACTGTCTCATTGAATGTAACAGATAATAATGGTTGTTCTTCTTCATTAACATATACAGATTACATTACAGTTTACGAGCAACCAATAGCAAGTTTTACTGTGAGTGATGATGATTTAAATATTTTAAATACAGAAGTGAATTTCTCAAACAATTCTCAATATGCAACCAATTACAATTGGGATTTTGGAGATAATTCTACTTCAACATCTGTTAGTCCTTCACATATTTACAATGAAAATACTGGAAATTACACGGTAACACTCGTAGCTTCAAACTTATTCTGCAGTGACACAGCTGAACATGTAATTTCTATTGAAGATGTTTTAATTTACCATGTACCGAATTCATTTACGCCAGATGGGGATGAATTCAATCAAACATTTAGACCAATTTTCAATTCTGGATACGACCCTTTTGATTTCCATATGACTATTTTCAACAGATGGGGAGAAATGGTTTTTGAAACTTTTGATGAGAACTATGGTTGGGATGGAACTTTCCATGGAAAAATTGTTCAAGATGGAACATATACTTGGACAATTGAATTTAAAGAAACAATGAGTGATAAACGACATAAAATATTTGGACACGTCAATGTGATTAGATAATCATTAATCATTTTAAGAAAAGGGTTCATTTTTATGGACCCTTTTTTATTTTCAATAAAATTAAATAGTACTTTTATCAAAAAAAAGATGCAATCAATTATAGAACAAGCTTGGGAGAATAGAGAATTACTTAAAGAATCCTCTACCCAAGATACCATCAATCAAGTTATAGAAGAAATTGACAAAGGTCGTTTGAGAATTGCTGAACCAAAAGAAGATGGAACATGGCAAATCAATGAATGGATAAAAAAAGCCGTTGTGATGTACTTCCCTATTCGTAAGATGGAAACGATAGAAGTTGGACCTTTTGAATTCCATGATAAGATGAAACTCAAAACAAATTACAAGGAATTAGGTGTTCGTGTTGTTCCTCATGCAATTGCTAGATACGGTGCTTTTGTTGCTCCTGGAGTAATAATGATGCCTTCATATATTAATATTGGAGCTTTCGTTGATGAAGGAACAATGGTAGACACATGGGCTACAGTTGGTTCTTGTGCTCAAATTGGAAAGAATGTTCACCTAAGTGGTGGTGTTGGAATTGGCGGTGTTTTGGAACCCCTTCAAGCTTCCCCTGTAATCATTGAAGATGGAGCTTTTATTGGTTCTCGTTGTATCATTGTAGAAGGAGTTCATGTAAAGAAAGAAGCTGTTTTAGGAGCAAATGTTGTTTTAACAAAATCAACTAAAATTATTGACATTACCGGAGATGAGCCTATTGAAATCAAAGGATATGTTCCGGAAAGAAGTGTCGTAATACCAGGTTCTTACACCAAACAATTCCCCGCAGGAGAATATCAAGTTCCTTGTGCTTTGATTATTGGGAAACGAAAAGCATCAACTGATTTAAAAACTTCTTTGAATGATGCTTTAAGAGAGAATGATGTAGCAGTTTAAGAGAACTAGCACTAATTTTCATCTAATTCTTAAGAATAAAAAAACAGTAGTAAAGCTTTACTACTGTTTTTAGTTATTTCTGAACCTCCTACCACTGACCATTGGTTTGAATATAAAACTTTTTAAATTCTCAAAGTTTTTCACTTGGTCTCCCCTTGAATTTAGATTATATTTTTTTTCTTGAAATTTATTTTTATTCAGCTTTTAAAATTCATAGAAATAAACACTTCCATCAGAGTAAAATAAATCTATAGTAGACTTACATTCCAGGTGTCCCCCCCATTCCTTTCATTTGCTTCATCATTTGACGCATTTTAGCAGGATTACTCATCATTTTCATCATTTTCTTCGTATCGTTGAATTGTTTCATCAACTTATTGACTTCTTGAACATTTGTACCTGCTCCTTTAGCTAAACGAATTTTACGTGAATTATTGATAATATCTGGATTTTCTCTTTCTTTAGGAGTCATCGATTGAATGATTGCTTCAATGTGCTTGAAAGCATCATCTTCAATGTCAACATCTTTTAACGCTTTGCCAACACCAGGAACCATTCCCATTAAATCTTTTACATTACCCATCTTCTTAACTTGCTGAAGTTGCCCGTAAAAATCATTAAAATCAAATTTATTCTTTTTTATTTTCTTTTGAAGTTTTCTAGCTTCCTCTTCATCAAACTGCTCTTGAGCACGTTCAACTAAAGTAACAATATCTCCTTTACCAAGAATTCGATCTGCCATACGAGCAGGGTAGAATACGTCTAGCGCATCCATTTTCTCACCTGTACCGACAAACTTGATTGGTTTATTAACAACCGATTTAATTGTTAACGCTGCACCACCTCTTGTGTCACCATCTAATTTAGTTAAAACAACTCCGTCAAAATTAATACGATCGTCAAAAGATTTTGCTGTATTCACAGCATCTTGACCAGTCATGGCATCAACAACAAATAGAGTCTCCGTTGGTTGAATTGCCTTCTTAACATCTGCTATTTCAGACATCATTTTTTCATCTACCGCCAAACGTCCAGCAGTATCAATGATGACTACATTATAACCTTTACTTTTCGCATGTTGAACACCTTCTTCAGCAATCTTAACCGGATTTTTTTCTTCACGGTTAGAATAAACATCAATACCTAATTGCTCTCCTAAAACATGTAATTGATCAATTGCTGCTGGTCGATAAACATCACAAGCGACTAATAATGGTTTTTTTCCTTTTTTAGTTTTAAGGTAATTACCTAATTTCCCTGTAAAAGTTGTTTTACCAGAACCTTGTAGTCCTGCCATTAAAATAATACCTGGATTACCTTTGATATTGATTTCAACTTCATTTCCACCCATTAAATTCACCAATTCTTCATGGCAAACTTTAATCATCAATTGACTTGGAGAAATTGACGTTAAAACATTCTGTCCCATCGCCTTCTCTTTTACCGTATTGGTAAAATCTTTCGCTATTTTGAAATTTACATCGGCATCTAAAAGTGCTCTTCTAACTTCTTTCAATGTTTCAGCAACATTGATCTCAGAAATCTGACCTTGACCTTTTAGAACCTTAAACGCTCTTTCGAATTTATCCGTTAAATTTTCAAACATAATTGTGACAGTTTTTTATCGATTGCAAAGGTAATTAATTAAGCATTAAGAATGAAGAATTCATAATGATAAATTATGAAATTTAGTAACATTTTAATATTGTAAAGTTTTTATCGATTAAGACACCGATAAAAGAACGTGAATTCTAAAGATAGATCAATTGATTAACTTCTGAAAACAAGGATTACAATTCTTCAGAGAATGCAAGGACTTTTTGTGCAAAATTCTCCCAAGAATTATTTGATTTATTTTCTTTGATTTGCTTACTGAATCTTTCTGCCCGGTTGTTTTTAAAATACAACTCAATGGCGTTAGAAAGTTCATTTACATTTGGTTGAATCATTAATCCTGTTTTCTCGTGTAAAATTGTTTCTTTCAACCCTCCAACATCAGTTGCAATAATTGGCAAATCAAAATGATGTGCAATGGCTGTTATACCAGATTGTGTAGCGCTTTTGTAGGGAAGAATACAAACATCACTTGCGGAGAAGTAAGTCGTCACCTCATCATCAGGAATATACTCATTGAATAAATGAACACGCTTTGACAACCTCTCTTCATCAATGATTTCTTGGTATTTATCGAATGAACCGTAAATTTCTCCTGCAACAATTAACTCGTATCCATCAGGAAGATTAGCTAGAGCATTCAGAAGTAAATCCAATCCTTTATATTCTCGAATGAAACCAAAAAAGAGTAAATATTTTTTTTCAACAGAAAGATTCAATGACTTCAAGGCTTCATCTCTTTCTCTTTTCTCACCAAATTGACTGTAAATTGGATGATCAATTCTCAAATACTTCGCGTCAGGAACAATAGAAAGTAAATCTTTTAATACCGCATCACTTAACACTACAAACCCTTCATTATGTTTCAAAAAGGATTTATTTGCAAAATTATCAAAGAATCGTTTTTCATGTGGAATAACATTGTGCAAAATACTTATTCTCTTCGTTCCTTTTTTCAGTTTCTTTTGTACTCCACCTATTGCTGGCCCAAAAAAAGTCATCCAATATTGTGAAATGAATAAATCAGGAGAAAAAGTATTAATTCTATTCGCGGTTGTTCTGAATGTCAAAGGGTTTACAGAATCAAGTGTTCTTTCTGTCGGTATTTTATCGGCCTTGTCATCTTCAGTGACGAATTGAGAAGAACCTGGAAATAAAAAATTCGGATATTGTCGAGAAAATGTATATGCTTTTAATTCATGTTCTTTCTCTAGCGCACGATACAACATTGCACTAAATTGTGCAATTCCACCTCGATATGGATAAAAAACAGAAAGTAAAGCTATTTTCATTGTATGCGAAAGTACAATTTTAGGTTGAAATGAAAGAACCTTAAATGATTTTTTACTCGAAGCCTGAAGAAGAATAGGTCATGTACAATTCTTTTCCTTTATAAACCTCTGCAGAAAACTGATAATCATTGTCCATAAAATAGAATTCAACCAGTCCAATATTCTTGGCATAAACTTCATAAAATCTTTTGGTAATCAATGCATTTGTTTCATCCATTTTCTCTACAACAACCGTTGAGTCAAATTCAGTTGTTCCAATCGTTTTCGTTTTATGAATATCGTCGTAATAGCAATCTTGGATTGGCAATGTACTGTATGCATTTTCATCCCAATCCTTTTCTTTGGTTGGAGAAAAAACTAATTTCACTTTACGTTGATTCTCTTCTACAAGTTCTCCTCGAATACCGTCAATCAATCCATACCATGTATCTTTTAATTCCCAATTTGCTATAGAAGAACCTCTAGTGAAGCGTCTAAATTTACGACAAACCCGACCTTCATTATCAATGTATTCTTCTCCCCAATGTGTTTTCAGTTGATAAATCAAGGTGTCGTGCTGAGAAACTTGGGCATCATGTGTTATATCAATCACATCATAAATAACAAAACGACCTTCAGTTAACCCGAAATATTCAGTATGAAATGAAGGTGTTTCCGTTTTCTTACACGCTAATGCAAGAAAAATAAGAATTGATATAAATAAGATATTTCGTACCATAATTAAAACGAATGTACGATTTTAAAATGAGAAAGAAGAATTGAATAAACCAAAGGTGGCTAGTGTTTTAAATTCTAATTATTCGGGTTAACACCTAATTCTTTCAGTTGCCTCATTTTATCAGCTAACTTCTCTCCTTCCAACAATCGACCGTAATAGAAATATTTTTTAGCAGTTTGTTTCCCCGTCTCGTCATAAGCAAATGACCAGCCGTGACGTTGTCCGTTTTTATATCGAATTAAGTTCATTTTCTTACCATTCGCATGATACATGTACCAAATTCCAACTTTTTTATTGCTAGAATACTGTCCTTTGGTTTTGATAACTTGATTCTCAAAATACTCTGTATACTCTCCTTCTAGCTTGTCATCGCTATAATTTGCAACAGAAGCCAATCGGCGGGAACGGTCATTTATATCTGCAGGAACATAATAAATCACTCTTTTCCCATTCAATTCTCCATTTTTAAATGTCTCAGCGTTACTCAGTCTTTTCGTAGGACCAAAATTCAACCAAATACTATCCTTCAACATATTACGATAGATTCCGTAGCTCATCAAATTTCCATTCTCATGGTAAAAGTATGCTTCTGATCGGCTACTGTTCTTTTCGTGTTTAATAATTGCTTTTACTTTATTTGCTTTGTAATAATAAGTAAACTTACCTACAGGCTTGTCATTTTCAAATTGTCCTTTGTATTGATATACACTAGAACCTTCATACTTTTTCGCCCACGCACCTTGTTTTCTTCCTTGAGAATCTACTTGATTAAGTTGAGAAAACCCAATGTAAGAAATGGTAATAAATAGAATAGTTGTTAAGAATTTCATTGTTCAATTAATTTAGCAAGTTCTAATAAGTTGTTTACAGTTAAATCAGCTTCCAATCCAATGGGTTCGTCTGTTTTTATTCGCACTGTCTTCATTCCAACATTCTTGCCAAAAAGAATATCAGAATCCGTATCTCCTACCATTATTGATTTATCAAAATCAATTGCTGGAAATTCTTCCTTTGCCATATTCGCCATTGCAGAATTTGGTTTACGAAAATCAGGTATTGCACCACGAAGGTTTGGAGCGAATAAACATTTAGAAATAAATCCATTGTTTTTTTCAAACTGATCACACATATAAGTATGAATTTCCAAAAGGTTACTTTCGGTCATTATCCCCTTCCCTATTCCTTGTTGGTTGGTAACGATAAAAGTGTGTTTGAATTCTTTAGAAAAAATTTCTACGGCTCTTAAAACACCTGGGATGAATTTAAAGTCTTCTACACGTGTAATGTAACCACCAAAAACACGTTCATTAATTACTCCATCACGATCTAAAAAGATTGACCATGAATGGTTTATTTTCCAATCAGTTTTTAACATCGATTGTTTTTTCTACGAGATAGACATTTCTTTGCGAAGAAGAGCGACCAATTAATTCTGCTATAAATCCAGCTAGGAAGAATTGAACCCCTAAAATCATTGCTGTTAATGAGATATAAAACTCTGTTCTATCAGCTATTTTTATTCCACTGGTGTCAATCAATAATTTATCAATTCCAAGATAGAATGCAAATCCAAATCCAACGACAAACATCAACAACCCAATTGCACCAAAAAAGTGCATTGGTTTCTTCGCAAATTTACCTATAAAAGCAACGGACAATAAATCAAGTGGTCCATTCAAGAATCGATTCAGTCCAAATTTTGTTGTCCCATATTTTCTTGCTTGATGCTGCACAACTTTTTCTCCAATATTTGTAAACCCTGCATATTTTGCCAAGGGTGGAATATACCTGTGCATATCACCGTAAACCTCAATACTTTTAACAACTGCATTTTTATATGCCTTCAATCCACAATTAAAATCATGTAAATAAATGCCTGTTATTCTACGCGCTGCCCAATTGTATAATTTAGTTGGAAGAGTTTTCGTAATCGGATCATATCTTTTCTTTTTCCAACCCGAAACGAGGTCAAAATCATCTTCCATGATCATTTTATATAATCCGGGAATTTCTTCAGGTGAATCTTGTAAATCAGCATCCATTGTAATTACAACTTTTCCTTTTACAGCTTCGAAACCTTTTTGGAGAGCAGCTGATTTGCCATAATTTCGTTGGAATTTAATTCCTTTGACAAACTCATCTTTTTCGTGTAACTCTTCAACGACGTTCCAAGAACCATCTTTACTGCCATCATCAATAAAAACAATTTCGTATGTGAAACTGTTTTCTTTCATCACTTTCACAATCCATTGATGAAGTTCTGGCAATGATTCCACTTCGTTATACAAAGGGACTACAATTGATATGTCGTAAATTAATTCCACATTATTAAGTTTGGTCAACAAATATAATGAAACGTCTGTTGAATTGCGGATTGAAATGAAAAAAAAGTGAAAAACTAATTTTTAATAACTTTAAACACCTTATTATTTATTCTCAGAAAGTAAATCCCATCAATTACAGACCTCAAATCGATTTCGTATTCTGTTGGATCTAACTCACCTTCTTTAACTATACCTCCATTCAAACTCAAAACTTGATAACTTTGAATTCCTTTAACACCATCAATATTAAAAATTCCTGAAGATGGATTTGGGTATATGATGAATTCATTTGAATTTTCAACGAAGCCTAATTCACTTGATTCTGCAATTCTAAATCGGTCAAATCCTGCTTCAGTTATATTAATATCGGGATCAAAATCACTCGTTTTCACAAAAAGTTGCATGGTAGATGTGATTGAAATAAAATTAGAAACTCTAAATGACTTTTCCGTCCACATCCCCCATGTAGAAGGTTCTTTCCCTATTTTATCCAGTTCAACAACATCCGTTCCATTGCTTATGTATATTCGTAAAGTATCATCGATTAAAGCAGGACCATGTTCATTGTAAAACCATCTAGAATAAAGCAAATTAGGATCAGTATAAGTCGTCAAGTCAAAAACGGGCGAAGTGAGATTAACTGTTCCGTTGTCAACATCATCTGCATCTGGTTGAGGTTGATCTCCATTTCCCGTTACAAAAGCAAAACCTCCACAATCCCCTGTATCATCAGAAGAAGGAGCTGATATTCCATTCACTCCAATTGGTTTTGCTCTTTCCCACATTCCTGTTGTTGCAGTTCCTGAAACAGACCATCCAAAGTCAAAAGAAAAATCATCGTAATATCCATTTTTCAGGTAAACATCAATCGTTCCCGTTGAGTTATCAATCACTTGAGAATGGCAATGCGTAAGCCTCCCCCATTTCCCAACAACTACTTCGTAAGACTCTTGGTAAAAAAGCGTAAAATTCTCTTCTCCCAACCCATTAGACATACCTGAATGCGCAATCAAACTAGCTTCTAACTTAATTGAAACTCCAATAATTGGGTTCGTCGTTCCTTCTTCAAAAACACGAACAGTTAAATTATATGGAGGAATTGGCACTAATTGCACATCTTGATTGGTAATCATACCCGTTATTAAATTGACAGGCAAAGTTTGAGGAAAAAAGCCAACTTTAGCATAAGTAATAGCATACGTACCTGGCACAGCAGTTCCTGTAGCATAGAAACCAATTGAATTTGTATTATCTTCAACGACCGTAGACGCTATAGAAACATTGACACCATCCAATAAGGCATTCGTTAACGAATTCGTGACAACTCCTTCTAAATACGATCCCTGAACGTAGTTTGGAGAAAGAACAAACAATCCCTCTGAACGATCCGAAGCAAGTATAATTCCAGAAGAAAAGAAAGGATACACTCCCCAACATCCATCATAGCTCCCATTTTGAGAAGGATAAGTATCGTAGTTACCAACTTCAATTAAATTATACGGATGTGTTATGTCATGCACAACAACCCCATCAGAATAATAACTCGTGATAATGTGATTACCTTTCACGTGCGTATTATGCGGAACAACAGCTCCATAATCAGGAGAACTTTGAATTCGATCAATTTCAACAATATTTGTAGGATCTGATACATCGTATGCTCCAATGTATCCCCCAGAAACTTCATCTGTAGTAAAAGCATATTGTCCATTCTCTGAAGCCCAAATATTATGACTGAATGTGGAAGGTGTATTTTGAGTCCCTAATAGAATAGGATTTGCTTTATCAGAAACGTCTACCATGCTAAAAAAACCTTCGTAGATATGACCTAAAAACATCGTATCGTTTCGCACAAATCCATCGTGTACATACCAATCGTCAAACTCACCAACTTCAACCGGATTCATGGGATCGGTAAAAACATCTAAAATAATAACCCCTTTATTTCCTCGGTCTGAACCAAAAATGTATGCATAGCCATTCTCATCTATAAAAATATTATGTGCCGAAGACCATTCTTGACCGATTGGTCCGTTGTAATAATTTGTAGAAATTATCGGAGAAGAAGGAAGCGGAGAAAGGTCAATAATCAATAATCCTGACGACGCTTCTGTCGTTACATAAGCAAAATCACCAAACGTTTTCAAATCCCTCCAAGTAGATTGAACCCCCGAAACCCAAAAAACTTCATTTGGAGCAGACGGAATTGAAACATCAACTACACTCACACCTTTTTCTGCACCAATCAATCCATATTCATTTCCATATTCATCTGTGTATCCCCAAATGTCATTTAAAAAAGTATTGTGTAAGTCTAGGTAATTAATGGAGGAAATAGAATCAACATTCAATTGAGAAAAAGAAATAAAAACGTTCAAGATTACGAACGTGGCGATCAATTTTAATTTAAACATTAATGTAATTTTATCAAGATTTGAGTTAGCAAGTTACAAAATAAAAATGGCTCCTAAAATAAAAATTAGGATGATGACTATATACTGCCAAACATCTACAAAATACGGTTTTAATTTATTCCACTTTTCTTTCCACATATCACTTCAAAAGTACAAAAAGATTTTATCTATTATTTTTCACTCGATTTCTCTTTTAAAAGTCCCTTAAATTTCTTATTTTCGCATAACTAAAAAAACACATCGCATGTCAAAAGAAGCAATCTCTGAGAATAAAACAAATGTTGATTTCGAAACCTTCAAAAATGAAGTTTTAAATGATTTCAGATTAGCAAGTATTTCAAGAGAAACTTCTTTACTTGGTCGTCGAGAAGTTCTAACAGGCAAAGCCAAGTTTGGAATTTTTGGTGACGGAAAGGAATTGGCTCAAATTGCATTAGCAAAACAGTTCAAGAATGGTGATTTTCGTTCAGGATATTACCGTGACCAGACTTTGATGATGGCCATTGACCAATTAAATGTAAAACAATATTTCGCAGGATTGTATGCTCACACTGATTTAGAATTTGAGCCTCAATCTGCTGGACGACAAATGGGCGGACATTTTGCTACACGTAACTTGGACGAAAACGGAAATTGGCTGAATTTAATGGAACAAAAAAACAGTTCTGCCGATATCTCTCCAACTGCTGGACAAATGCCTCGATTATTAGGTTTAGCTCAGGCTTCTAAATTCTACAAAGAGAATCCTGCGTTGGCTGAATTAGAAGAATTTAAGAAATTCACCAATGGTGGAAATGAAGTTGCATTTGGAACAATTGGAGACGCTTCTACTTCTGAAGGTCCTTTTTGGGAAACGATAAATGCTGCAGGTGTTTTACAAGTACCGATGGTAATGTCTGTTTGGGATGATGGATTTGGAATTTCTGTTCCACGAAAATTTCAAACGACAAAAGACAGTATTTCAGATGCTTTAGCAGGAATGCAACGCACCAAAGAGAAAACTGGTTATGAAATTTTAATTACAAAAGGTTGGGATTATACTCACCTTTGTGAAACTTATGAAAAAGCAGTAAAAATTGCCCGCGAAGAGCACGTTCCTGTTTTAGTTCATGTTAAAGAGGTAAATCAACCGCAAGGACATTCAACTTCTGGTTCACACGAAAGATATAAGGATGAAGAACGATTGAAATGGGAAATTGAATTCGATTGCATCAATAAATTCAAAGAATGGATCATTAGTTTTAACGCTGATGGGTTAAAAATTGCTTCGAAAGAAGAATTAGAAGCAATTCAAAAAGAAACAAAAAAAGAAGTTGCGAACGATAAAAGAGCAGCATGGAAGTCTTTCACTGATGACATCAAGCAAGATTTAGCTGATTCAACAGCACTTATTGCACAATTGGCTGAAGAAAGTCCCAATGGTGTTTTCATTAAAAAGATTGGTGAGGATTTAGAAAAAACATTCGAACCGACTCGTCGTGATATTTTAATGGCTGCACGAAAAGTGCTCAGAATGGTTCGAGAAGAAAAATCTCCTGCAAAAACGGCCTTATCGTCATGGGTTAAAAATGCAATTTCAACAAATTTCAATCGATATAGTTCTCATTTACATTCTGAATCTGAAAATTCAGCTTTAAATGTAAAACCTATTGCTCCAACTTACGGTGACGATGGAAAAACAGAAGACGGACGTATTATTCTCCGTGAGAATTACGACAAGCTTCTAGAGAATTACCCTCAAGCACTTGTTTATGGTGAAGACGCAGGAAAAATTGGCGGTGTCAATCAAACGCTCGAAGGAATGCAAGAGAAATACGGTATAAGTCGTGTGGCTGATACCGGAATCAGAGAATGTACAATCATTGGACAAGGAATAGGAATGGCAATGAGAGGTTTACGCCCAATTGCTGAAATTCAATACTTAGACTACCTCCTTTATGCCATTCAAGTAATGTCTGATGATTTAGCAACTTTACAATACAGAACAAGAGGTGGGCAAAAAGCACCCTTAATCATTAGTACAAGAGGACATCGTTTAGAAGGCGTTTGGCACAGTGGTTCTCCGATGGGGATGATTGTCAACTCTCTTCGAGGTATGCACGTATGTGTACCAAGAAACATGACCAAAGCAGCCGGATTCTACAATACATTAATGGCAGCTGATGAACCAGCTTTAGTCATTGAGCCATTGAATGGATACAGAACAAAAGAACCTTTACCAACGAACATTGGTGAATTTAGAGAAGCTTTAGGTGTTCCCGAAATCACTAATGAAGGAACAGATCTTACAATTGTTTCTTACGGTTCAACATTTAACCTTTGCCAAACAGCTGTTAGTCAGCTTTTAGAATTAGGTATATCTGTGGAGCTTATTGATGTACAAACATTATTACCTTTTGACATCAACCACATGATTGTTGATTCTTTAGAAAAAACAAATCGTTTATTGATTGTTGACGAAGATGTTAGTAGTGGTGGAACAGCTTATATTTTGGATAAAATTATGGTAGAACAAAAAGGATATTACCATTTAGATTCTGCTCCGGAAACATTAAGTTCTAAAAACCATAGACCAGCTTATGGTTCTGATGGTGATTACTTTTCAAAACCAAGTATAGACGATATCGTAGAAAAAGCATACGCTATGATGAATGAAGTTGATCCTGCAGAGTATCCAAGTATTTATTAAACCTAAATACTGTTTTAAAATACTTAGTGAGTGTTTTAACGTATTTAGAAAACAAGTAATGACTATTTAATCCAACAATATTGTTTGGGGTTTTTCTAATTACTTACACGTCTTATTTAGTTTTAAAATCGAAGAACAGAAGTAGTATTTACACCCCCCTTATGGATAGCTATTACTGTAACTGTATATTACAATTTATATACTTAAATCATACTTTCTGATCATACTCTCTAATCCATCAATAAAACGATCATTATCATTCGAACTTGGCACCAATTGGATTTTATCTCCCCCATTCACTTTGAATATTTCTTGGTATTCATCGCCTATCTCAATTACCGTCTCTAAACAATCAGCAACAAAAGCAGGACTAAAAGCTAGAATTTTCTTATCTCCTTTTTGCGCAAGTTCAGCAACAATTTTATCGGAAAATGGCGTCAACCATTTTTTATCCAAACGGGATTGAAAAGCAACAGTATATTTTCCTTCAGGGATATTTAGCTTTTGCAATAACTTTCGAGTAGTTGCATAGCATGTAGCTTGGTAACAGAATTGATTTTCTGCATTCAATTCTGTCTTACATTTAGCAGAAGTACAATTACCTCCATTCAAATGAACTTTATCTACTTGTCTTTCAGGCAATCCATGGTAAGAAAATAGAAAATGGTCGTATTCAGAAAAATCAAATTGTTTCGCATTCTCAACGATGGAATCAATGTACCCTTCATTGTCCCAAAATTGATTCAAATAAATCATTTCTGGTGTTACCCACCATTTTGAGATAATTTTCATCGCTAAAGCAAAAGCTGATCCTGTTGATGCACTAGCATATTGTGGAAAAAGTGGTAATACAATAATTTTATCGTATTCTTCCGTTCTCATTTCCTCCATCACATCATACATGGATGGATTTTGGTAACGCATTGCTAGATGAACAGTTACATTTTTGTTGCCAAACCTAGCTTGAAGCTTATTTTTCACTCTTTCAGAATGTGTGATTAAAGGAGATATTCCTCCTCCAAAATCCCACAATTCTTTGTATATTTTTGCCGATTTCGGAGCACGAAAAGGAACAATCAATCCATTGACCAATAATTTTCGTCCAAGCCAAGGTAAATCAATTACCCTAGGATCGTTCAAAAACTCACTTAAATACCTACGAACATCATTTGTTTTAGGACTATCGGGCGTTCCAAGCTGAATTAAAAGTACACCTATTTTCTTCATACTAAAATAATTTTTTTCTCCAATCTTTCGCTTCTTCTTCAGAAATCAATTCCAATTTCAATAAATAATTCACTGCTTTTTCAAAAGCAAGAGGATATTGAATGCCTTCATAATTCCAATCCGTTTCATTCAACCAATTTTCAACTTGACCATGGCGTAAATTATACCTCCAACTAATTAAATCAATCGCATTATCATTAATTTTCAGTGCTTTTGCCTTCTCTTCTACAATGAGGCACATTTTATTCAATTCCTCTTCATGTTTTTCAAACACATCATTCCGAACTGCAATTACAAAACAAGGCCAAGGAGTAACAACCTCTCCAATGTATTTACATTTTTTTTGTTCCGTGTATGGATGAGTTGTATATTTTTCCCAAAGAAAAGCGTCTGCTTCTCCATTCTCTAATGCCCAAAGTCCACCGAAAACATCTCCTATGATATTAAATTGAAGTTTTTTAGGATCCCATCCTTCTTGATTCGCTTTTACATACGCCATTAAATGAGAACCAGATCCTTCACGAGAAATGGCAAATACTTGATCTTCTAATTGATCAACAGTATCTATTTTTCCATTGTAAGGAACGTGAATTCCCCAATGCAATGGTGTTGTAACATAAACACGAATAATTCTAGCATCTAATCCTTGCAGAATTGCTTTCGTAATTCCTTCAGTCAACAATACAGCTACATCAATGGTCCCATTTTCAAGACCACGAATCATTTGTCCTGTCCCTCCACCTAAATCACTCCAATGCAATTGAATTCCTTCTTTTTTGAAACGACCTTCTTCAATTGCCATTCTCCAAGGTAAATTAAAATGCTCAGGAACTCCTCCTACTTTAAATCCAACCATAATTTATTTTTCTTCTGAGAATTGCATCTCATATAATGTTCTATAAAAACCATTGAATTTTAGCAATTCAATATGGGTTCCTTGTTCTTTTATTTCTCCTTTATCCAAAACAACGATCTTATCAGCATTTTTAATTGTTGAAAGTCGATGTGCGATCACGATAGAAGTTCTTCCTTTCGTTAATTTCTCCGTCGCTTTTTGAATTAATTCTTCTGATTCATTATCCACACTTGATGTAGCTTCATCTAGTATTAATATATGAGGGTTGTAAACATAAGCTCTAACGAAAGACAATAACTGTCTTTGACCGGTCGAAAGCAGCGATCCATTCTCCCCAACTTCAGAATCATAACCATTTGGTAGTTTCATGATAAAATCATGCACTCCAACACTTTTTGAAGCTTTAATCACTTCTTCTCTTGAAATTTCTTTATTTCCTAATGTAATATTATCAAAAATAGTCCCTGAAAATAAAAATACATTCTGAAGTACAATGGCAATATTCTTTCGAAGGTAATTGAGTTCTATATCTGATAATTTTGTTTTCCCTAAAAATATATCTCCTTTTTGATGTTCATAAAAACGTCCTAAAAGATTTACCAACGAACTTTTACCAGCACCTGTAGCACCAACAAAAGCGACTGTTGACCCTGCTTTAATTTCAAGATTAATGTCCTTAAGAACCCAATTCTCATCATTGTAAGCAAAGAACAGATGATCAAACCGAATGGATGCATCAAAATCACAATCTTTCTTACTTCCTGTATTTTGAATATTATCTTCTAAATCTAGAATTTCAAATACTCTCTCGGCTCTCACCGTACCTCTTTGCAAAATATTAAATTTATCAGCAAGCATACGAATTGGGCGAAATAACATGTGGACCCAAAGAATAAAAGCGACAATTTCTCCAAACTCTAACTGAATTTCTATTGAAGTTTTTCCTTGCGTTTTTAATGCTCCCCAAACTAACAGACAAGCTATTGACAAAGAACTTAAAAGCTCTACAATTGGGAAAAATATTGAATTGGCCCAAATTGCTTTTATATGAGCCTGGCGATGTCCCTTATTAATGACTTTAAAATTCTCTATTTCTCTTTTTTGTCGATTGAATAATTGAACAATTGACATTCCTGTTATTCGTTCTTGGACAAACACATTTAATTTCGTGACTTGAACTGCTTCTTGTTGGTAAGATTTCCGAATCATTCTTGCGAAAATTCGTGTTGCAAGAATAAGAATCGGAATCGGTATTAAAACCAAAAGAGCCAAAACCCAATTGGTGTAAAACATTAATGAAATCGCAAATACTAAAGAAATCAATTCTCCTGCAACCGCAATCATCCCTGAAGAAAATACTTCAGTAATTGCCTCTAGATCAGAAACAACACGTGTAATCAGTGTACCAACAGGTGTTTTGTCAAAATATTTAATTCTAAAGGTAAGAATATGTGACATCAATTCTTTTCGAAGATCTCGAATAATCGATTGAGCGAATAAATTTGAAAAATAAGACGATAAAAATCGTAAACCTGCCTCTAGAATTAGTAATCCAACAATGATTAAAGTCCAAAACAATAATTGATTTGGATCTTGAGTTTCAATGATGTATTTATCGACCATTTGTCCAATTAACATCGGTCTAACTGGACCAGGAACAGCCAATAACACTGTCGTCAATATCGAAATAAAAAATAATGTTTTATACGACTTCCAATACGACAAAAGACGTTTAAAAACTTTATAATTGATTTTAGATTTTTTTTCCATTGGAAACAAAAGTAATTGAAAAAATCAATGAATAGAAGAATTGAATAAAATCACTTCAATTTGATGAAGATTTCTAGTAGTTTTTTATATTTTTACAGCATGATATATGATTTTTCAAAAACCAATTCCATTTTTTCTACTTTTTTAGGAGAGTTAAGAGATGTTGAGATTCAAAAAGATTCTATGCGTTTCCGAAAAAACTTGGAAAGAATGTCAGAAATTCTAGGCTATGAATTATCTAAGAAATTAGATTATGAAACAGTTGACATTACTACGCCACTAGGAATCGCTCCTACTTCTGTATTGAAATCTCAACCTGTACTTGCAACGATTCTAAGAGCTGGTTTGGGAATGCACATGGGATTGCTGAATTACTTTGACAAAGCCGAAAGTGCTTTTGTGTCTGCTTACAGGAAACATTCTACAGCTGAAGATTTTGAGGTATACGTTGAGTATTTAGCTGCTCCTAAATTAGATGGAAAAGTACTCATAATCAATGACCCAATGCTTGCAACTGGTAGTTCAATGGCACTTGTGTACAAAGCACTTTTAAAACAAGGTAAACCTTCCAAAATAATTATTGTATCTGCAATTGCTTCTCCTGAATCGTTAGAGTTTTTGAAAAAACACTTGCCAGACACTACAGATTATTACATTGGAGCAATCGACAAAGAATTAACCGCACAATCATACATTGTTCCTGGATTAGGTGACGCTGGTGATTTAGCATTTGGAGAGAAGTTTTGATTCTACTTGAAAAATACATATCGATTTTTTTACTGGCAACAGTCAAATTTATGTTCACTCCTTTTTTAGGGCCGGCAGAAGAATTATCCTTCTTCGAAACGTATATTCTTTGTGTTTCTGGAGGAATCGTGAGTGCAGGAATTTTCTATTTCCTTTCGGATTATTTCATGCAAAAGAGCAGAACGAAACAACTCAAACAAGTTCAACAACAAATAGACAAAGGAGAAAAAATTAAATTTAAGAAAAGATTTACTTGGAAAAATAGAATCATTGTGAAAACAAAAATGTCTATTGGCCAAGTCGGTCTATCGCTTTGGGTTCCATTTTTTCTTTCTGTCCCTATCGGAACAATCATCGTTGCTAAATTTTTTAGAAAAAAAAGAGGAACATTTATTCTAATTTGCATCGGAATGCTACTCAATGCATTCGTAATGACATCACTTGCCTATTTTGTATTTGAATGAAACACATTTTCTTTGACTTAGATCATACGTTATGGGATTTTGAAAAAAATTCTCGAACAGCTTTAGAAATTCTTTTTGTAGAACTAGAACTTAAAAACAATCTCCCTTCTTTTCGTCGTTTTCATACAGCCTACCGAAAAGTAAATGCTGAATTATGGCATTTATACGGAAAAGGTAAATTGGACAAGTCAGTACTTCGTGTAAAACGATTCTCGGATACATTTAAGAAATTTGATTTTGACAATAAAGAATTGGCCGAAAGAATGGCGCAACGATATGTAGAAGTTTCGCCTTATCAAACAAATCTATTCCCTCATTCAATTGAAACCCTTGAAGCTTTAAAAAGTGACGGCTATCAATTGCATATTATTACAAATGGGTTCAAAGAGGTTCAGCACATAAAATTAGAAAAAAGCCAATTGATCCATTTTTTTGATGTCATACTTTGCTCTGAAGAAGTTGGAAAAAACAAACCTCACAAAAGTGTATTCATTGAAGCAATGAAACGTGCAAATACAACCCCTCAAGAAAGCATTATGATTGGAGACAATTATATTGCAGACATTATTGGAGCTGAAAATGCTGGTATAGCAGGTATATTATTCGACCCACACAATAACCACAAAGAAGGGACGCATGAATGGCACATCAATTCTTTGGATAAAATTCAAGAAACAATTCCTTGGATTAAAAACAGCCGATTAAAATAAAACTACATTTTATTCTTGTACATCAGGAGTTTTACGGGTTTTTCATTTGGACTAAACTGAATTTTTATTTTCACTTTTCGCTTATTTAAAAACCCAAATCTATAAGAAATGGATGCCGGGATATTAGAATCAATGTTAAGGAAATTCATTTTTCGATTTTTGCTCACAAAACGATTCGCATAATGATGAACAACAGTATCGTTATACATTTTATGCTCTTCAATTGTATAAACAAATTGCTCATTGATGAAACGAATTGTCATTTCTTCTACAACAATTGAATCTCCAAGTTTATTGATTCGAATTTCTTTCCCTTTTAATTCTTCTCCATTCATTTCCCAAGTTTCTAACCCGGAACCAGTTTTAAATTTCCATTCTCCAATGAGATTATCAACACTTTTAGGAAGTTGACCAAAAGAGAATAATGAAATAAAAAGAAAAAAAATCAATACGAAACGCATAACTATTTATTTAAGAATAAAGTTCTTGACGTAATTTTTCATACATCACCATTCCTGCAGCAACACTTACATTCAATGATGCAATTTCACCACGCATTGGAATACGACAATGTATATCTGCTAAATTTAGTAGATCAGAAGTAATACCATCCATTTCTGATCCTAAAATTACACAAACAGAGCCTTGTAAATTTGTTTGATAAAGAGGTGAGTTTGCTTTTTCTGTACAAGCAACAAGGCGCACACCCGATTGTTGTATATAGAAAAGAGAATCTTTAAACGATTCAGCTTTACACACTTTTATTCTATTCAAAGCCCCAGCAGAAGTTTTCATTGCATCAGCTGTAACTTGAGCAGAACCTTTCGAAGGAATAAGTATCGCATCGACTCCTTCACATTCTGCAGTTCTTGCAATTGCTCCGAAATTTCGAATATCTGTAATACGATCCAATGCTAAAATGAATGGTTTTTTATCTTCAGCTAACAATTCATCAACAATGTCTTCAATTTTATGATAAGTAATTGGCGAAACAATAGCGATTACTCCTTGGTGATTATTCTCCGTTAAGCTATTTAGCTTTTCAGAAGGAACAAACTGCAATTGAAAATGATGTCCTTTCAATTCTTCTTTCAATTCTAGAAACAATTCTTTGTCCATTCCTTTTTGGATAAGAATCTTATTAAACCCTCTCCCCGCTTTAATTGCCTCAATCACTGAACGAACTCCAAAAATCATTTCATCCTTAGATTCTCTTCTAGGTTTAAAATCTTTACCCTCGTATTTATTTCTTCTTTCCATTACTCTTCTTTTTTCTCATCAAAGAAAACGATTTTACAATCCCGATTTCAATGATAATAACTTCATTTTATCTAACTTTGCATACTTCTTTGTAAAAATGCAAAGAATATAATAACAAAAGTAGTTTTTTATTTCATCAAGAGACAAAAGCTCGAATCAAATTTCAAAGAATGAGTAATATAGAAGGAAACGATTCAAAAGTTCGCATCAAGAAACCAAAATGGTTACGTGTAAAGCTACCTACTGGAGAAAGTTATAAAAAAGTTAGAGCAGCTGTAGACGAGCACAAACTTCATACAATCTGTGAAAGTGGAAACTGTCCTAACATGGGAGAATGTTGGGGAGAAGGAACAGCAACGTTCATGATTTTAGGAAATATATGCACACGCTCTTGCGGCTTTTGTGCTGTAAAGACAGGTCGCCCAGATGATGTTGACGAATTCGAACCAGGAAAAATTGCCCACAGTGTAAAAACGATGGCAGTTAAACATGCTGTAATTACTTCAGTAGATCGGGATGACATAAAAGATGGTGGCTCTATTATTTGGGAGCAAACAGTTCGAGCAATTCGAAAACAATCTCCAGGGACGACAATGGAAACATTGATTCCTGATTTTGGAGGAAAGTGGGAAAACTTGCAACGAATCATTGATGTTGCACCTGAAATTGTAAGTCATAATTTAGAAACTGTTCGACGTTTAACCAAAGAAGTACGGATACAAGCAAAATACGACAGAAGTTTAGAAGTTTTATTTCGCTTAAAAAAAGGTGGGATGAAAACGAAATCTGGTTTAATGTTGGGCATTGGTGAAACGCATGACGAAATCTTAGAATCAATGGAGGATTTAAGATCCGTTGACGTTGACGTTTTGACCCTAGGACAATACTTACAACCCACCCCTCGCCACCTTCCTGTGATTGAGTTCGTTACTCCTGAAAGATTTCAAGAATACAAAGAATTGGGAATGAAAATGGGATTCAGATATGTTGAAAGTGGACCTTTAGTTCGCTCTTCTTATCGAGCAGAAAAGCATCTTTTCTAGTCGTAGAGTTGTATAAATAATCAATAAATTAGATTTGTTTTACAATTATATCTATAAAAAAGATTTAATTTTATCGTAGTAAACTGTTCAAAGCTTTTGTATCTACAATTATTATTGCTATTTTTACGTCGCTTTAAACGATTTTTTTAAAAATCAAACTATATTAAAAATACTTATGAAAAAGTTAATTGTATCAACTCTATTGTTCTTTGTAGCTGGAACAGTGGCATTCGCACAAGAAGTAAAAACATTTTGTGCTTCTGACGAAGCTATGGAAGAAGCATTTGAGATGTATCCTGGATTAAGAGAACATTATCAAAATGCTCAATTATTCAACAACAGTAAAGGTTTAGAAAAAACAGATGGTTTAGATTATGTAATTCCAGTTGTTTTTCACATTTTACATGAATATGGCTCAGAAAACATTGATGATTCTCAAGTTTACAATTCTATGGAGATCATCAACAGAGAGTATAATTCTAATGATCCTGATTCTGTAGATGTTGTACCAGAATTCCAAGCATTGATTGGAAATGGTCACATTACATTCAAACTTGCAGCTATTGACCCACA
>CAYLWS010000043.1:0-28811 GCA_964387525.1 uncultured Fluviicola sp. | reverse complement strand
TAGCTGAAGAAAGGGTCATTACAGTTCCTATGATCAATGAATGGGATAATATCAATCGCTTAGCGTTAATTGTTACTGCAACATGTGAGTTTACAAAATACGACGATCCTGACCGTGTTTCTGCAGGAGAATGGGCGTCGATAAACCCAACGGGTGGAGCAATTGCTTTAATGACAACAACTCGTTCTGTCTTTTTTGGTGTAAATACGAATACGGGTAAATCCTTTTTTAAGAATGTTTTCAAAAGAGATGCTAATAATTTGCCTAGAACTTTTGGTGAAATAATTATGGAATCTAAAAACGGTGTATCTGGCAGTAACAATAAAAGAAGTTTTACTTTAATTGGTGATCCTGCATTGAGAATTGCAATGCCTCAAATGAATATTGTTACAGATAGTATTAATGGATTTAGTCCTACAGTTGTTGTGGATACACTTTCAGCTTTAAGTAAAGTTACGATTAAAGGACATATTGAAGACTTTAATGGGGTAATACTTACTGGGTTTGATGGATTGGTTTATCCAACGATATACGACAAGATTAAAGTTCTTAAAACGTTAGGGAATGATCCAAATTCACCTGTCAGGAGTTTTGATACGCAAACTAATAAATTGTACAGAGGGAAGGCTACTGTGAAAAATGGATATTTTGAATTCACATTTATCGTACCGAAGGATATTAATTATGCTTTTGGAAATGGTAAGTTGAGCTATTATGCTGAAAATGGTTCTTTTGATGCGATTGGTGATGAAAAAAGAGTGATTATTGGTGGAGTTGACCCAAATGGGATCGTTGATACTCAAAAGCCAGATCTTGACATTTACCTCAACGATGTGAGTTTTGTCAATGGGGGGATTACAGATGAGAATCCTATCTTAATTGCCCAAGTTTTTGACGAAAATGGAATAAATACTGTTGGAAATGGTGTAGGTCATGATATTGTCGCTGTTTTAGATGGTGAAACAGCTCGACCAATTCTCTTGAATGATTATTATGTTTCTGAAACGGATTCATACCAAGCGGGTGAAATAAGGTATAATTTTAAGAACCTTTCTCCAGGACCGCATACATTATCTCTTAAGGTTTGGGATGTGAACAATAATTCTTCTGAGTTGAGTATTGATTTTATTGTACAAGAAAGCGCAGATTTGACTCTTGATCATGTATTGAATTATCCAAACCCTTTTACAACTTCGACTGATTTCTTTTTTGAACACAACCAAGTCTGTAATCAATTAGAGGTTCAAGTTCAAATTATGACAGTTTCAGGTCGTTTGGTGAAAACGATTAACACTTCTGTAGCTTCAGAAGGTTTTCGTTCGGATGCAATTCACTGGGATGGTCGAGATGATTTTGGTGATCAATTAGCTAAAGGGGTGTATGTTTACCGATTGATTGTGAAAACATCGGACGGTAAAAATGCAGAGAAATTGGAGAAATTAGTAATTTTGAAATAGTTCTCTAAAAAAAGCGACAACTAAAGACGGCAGTATCATCTACGAGGTCTAACTTCCCTTTCCATTCGTCTAATTTAGAGAAGATAAGACTATTCATGTCGTCCATAGAAAGTGGGTAATAACTTTTTACAAGTTTCACCAATCGTTCTGCGCCAAAGAATTCCTCTTTTTCATTCTCCAATTCTACAACACCATCTGTGTAAAGAACCAAAGTTGTGTTTGGGGCTAGCGTTTTTTCTCCAACATTGATGAAAGGTAATTCCTCCATCATGCCTAAGCCAATACATCCTTGGTCAAGATCTTCAACATTTTTACCGTTGGTGATGAATGGATGATTGTGTCCGGCATTTATGTAATTTAATTTCCGACTTACTGTGTTGTAATGTGCTAAAAAGAAAGTAATGAATTTTTCTCCTTTTGCATTCTTCATGACTTTACTGTTCAGTTCTTCAATCAATTCTTTGATCTCAAATTTCTCATGTTCAAAGAGTGTTCTTATCGTTGCTTGGAAATTCGCCATCAGCATTGCGGCAGAAACTCCCTTTCCTGAAACGTCCGCAATACAAATGATGAAATCTTCGTCACTCAAAGGAATGAAATCATAATAATCTCCACCGACCTCATGACGAGGTTTATGTTTTGCTGAGATGTCCATCTGAGTGTTGGAAGGTAAATCGCTTGGAAAAAGCATCTTTTGCATCACAGAAGCAATTTCTAAATCTCTTTTGTAACGTTCTTGGTTTAAGTTTACCTTTGCCATCCGTTTGTTTTCAATAGCTACAACAATGATGTTGAGTAAGGTTTGAATGAAACTCATGTAATTGAGCTCATTGCTGTAGTGTCGACCGTCGTATTCTACTCCTTTTATCAAAAGATAAGCGAGTGCTTGGTCTTTGTGGTGGACAGGTATGACAACATCGAATTCTTGTAAAATAGGTGAATGTGATGATTCGATGAATGTAATTTCCTTGAATCGCTGTAATTCGCTTTGAACCGTAAAGTTCTTGAGTTTTCCTTTGAATCCACTTTTGAGAATACAATTCCAATGATCTTGCTTATTGAAAAGAATAAATTTGTCGTATTTTAATTGTTCATGAACGATAAATTCAAACAAACGCATTAACTGATCAATGTTTTGATTTGAATTAATAGCATTCGTTATGTCCAACAAAGAATTTAGTTTAAAATCCTTCAGTTGAACTTCATGCTCTAGTTTATGTACAAAGTCTTCAACCATTTATAGGTTTTCTAAAATTTCTGGTAATTTTCTTAAAGCAGCCAGTTCTTTAAACTTCGAACGAACCTCTCCTGCAGGTGAACCAAAATATGATTTCCCTCCTGCTAAACTTTTTGCTATGCCTGATTGGGCAAGAACAGTTGCGCCTTCACCAATAACGATGTCACTTGCGCAGCCAACTTGTCCCCAAAGAGTGACATTATCTTCAACGACAACACATCCAGCGACACCTACATTAGCAGCGAATAAACAATTTTTTCCAACAATGGTGTCGTGCCCGACTTGTACTTGGTTGTCAATTTTAGTTCCTTCACCGATCTCCGTTATTCCGGATACACCTGCGTCAATAGTACAAAGAGCACCAATTTCAACATTCTTTTTTAAGTGAACTCCACCGCAAGTGTGCATTCTGTCGTAACCGGTGTCTTTTTTCTTGTAATAAAAAGCAGAATGGCCAATCACAGAATTAGGTCCAACAATTACATTTTCGTCAATGGTAATGTTATTTCCGATGACAACTCCTGCAGAAATGATGACATTTTCACCTATGGTAACATTGTGACCAATGACTGCGTTGGGGAATATTATTGCTGAAGAATCAATCGTTGTATTTTCTCCTACAGTTTCTGTTTGTGGTTTAAAAGGTGAAAAATGGCGCGTTAACTTATTGTAGTCATCAAAAGGTTTTTCTGAAACAATTAATGCTTTTCCTTCTGGGCAATCCACTTTTTTATCGATTAAAATGGTTGTTGCAGCACTGTTTAACGCTTTGTCGTAGTATTTGTGATAATCGACAAACATTAAATCTCCTGGTTCAACCATGTGAATTTCATTTAGTCCAGTAACGATATGGTTTTCGTCACCAATAAATGAACAACCGATAATTTGGGCGATTTCTTTTACAGTATATTCTTTGTGTAGCTTCATCTTTACATTCTTTTACAAAGTAAAGGTAGAGAATTGATGAGCGTCAGAATATACGCTCATGAAATGTTATGAACGTTGAAATGTTGGATGAAGTAAGTTCAGGGATTAATAATTCAGTAATTCCTGTAAGGCTGTTTTCACTTTCTCAGCATTGGGCAATAATTCTGCTTCTAAAATTGAATTCAGAGGTATTGCTGGAGTATCAACAGCACCTACTATAGAAACCGGAGCGTCCAAAGATGTAAAGTTATCACGTTGAATTCTGCCGGCTAATCCTAAAGTGAAATTTGCTTCGATAGATTCTTCAGTAACGAGCATTACTTTTCCATGTCGCTTAGCTGAATCATTCATCATTTCATGGTCTAAGGGATTTAATGTTCTTAAATCGATAATCTCAACTTTTCCTTCAAATGATTTTGCAGCTTCTAACGACCAGTAAATACCCATTCCATAAGTGATGATTACACACGATTCTCCTTTCTCGATTACATCTTTATTGGCAGATTGAACAATACGACCTTTTCCGAAAGGAATAACATAGTCTTCGTCTGGTTCAATTGACATTGCTCCTTCAGTGCCTTTGATTTTAGACCAGTACAAGCCTTTGTGCTCAAGAAATACAACAGGATTTGGATCGTAGTATGCAGACTTCATTAATCCTTTCATGTCTGCTCCTGTAGAAGGGTAAGCAATTTTAACACCTCGAATATTTGTTAAAACGGATTCAACACTAGAAGAATGGTAAGGCCCACCAGATCCATATGCCCCGATAGGTACACGGATAACACAACTAACCGGCCATTTCCCGTTAGAAAGGTAGTAAGATCGACTGACTTCCGTAAATAATTGATTCAAGCCAGGCCAAATGTAATCTGCAAATTGAACTTCAACAAAAGGTTTTAAACCTGTCGCCGCCATTCCAACTGTAGAACCAATAATAAATGCTTCTTGGATAGGGGTGTTGAATACACGATTGTCTCCAAAAGTTTGCGCAAGTGTTGCAGCTTCTCTAAAAACGCCACCTAATCTTTTACCGACATCTTGACCGTAAAGTAAAGATTCCGGATGTTTCTCCATTAATTCTCTCACGGCAAATAAAGCTGAATCAACCATAACGGTTTTCTTTTTACCTTTTGGTTCACGTTCCCCTTTTTCTTCCGTGATTGGAGTAGGAGCAAAAATATGATCTGTAATTGAAGACGGTGTTGGGTCTTCTGCGTTTAATGCTTTGTCGTATTCTTCGTCAACTAATTTGCGAGTATCTGCTTCAATATTGATGATGTCCGCTTCGTCTACACCTGATTTACGGAGTAATTCTTTTAATTTTGGATATGGATCTTTCTTTCCTTCTTCCACAAGGTCATCTCTGTACCATTCTTTACGAACACCAGATGTGTGATGACCAAGTAAGGGAACTTTTGCGTGAACAATAAATGGACGTCTTTCTTTTCGAACAATTCCAATGACTTCTTCCATCGTTTGAAATGATTCTTCAAAATCACTGCCGTCAATTGTTCTAACTTCAATGCCATTAAAACCTTGAGCATATTTTGTAATATCTTGCGCACGCGTTTCTTCAGCGTTTGCAGAAATATCCCAGCCGTTGTCTTGAACCAAGTAGATAATTGGATATTGTTTTAAAGCAGCCATCTGAAATGCTTCAGAAACTTCACCTTCAGTACATGAAGCATCACCTAAAGAACATACTACCACAGGATTCTCTCCTTTGTAGTCTTCAGACAAACCTTGTAATTCTTTGTATTGTACTCCCATCGCTACACCTGTTGTTGGAATAGCTTGCATTCCTGTTGCAGAAGATTGATGAGGTATTTTCGGCATGTCATCACGGTTGAGTGATGGGTGAGAATAATAAGTTCTACCACCAGAAAAAGGATCGTCTTTTTTAGCAAAAACTTGTAACATTAATTCGTAAGGTGTCATGCCAATACTTAAAAGAATACTGTCGTCTCGGTAATAAGGAGCTACCCAATCTTGAGGCTTAAGTTGCATGCCTGTTGCAATTTGAATTGCTTCATGTCCTCTAGAAGTTGCATGTACATATTTCGAAGTCACCTCTTTGTTGTCTTCATATTTTTCAGCAAGTGTTTTTGCTTTACACATGAATTTAAATGCTTCAATTAAACTTTCTTTCGAAGTTTTAATGATCTTTGGTGATTCTTCTACTTTTTGTGACATCCTGTTCTTGTTTTTTCTAATTGCGAATATACGGAAAGTATGCGAAGATTGAATGTAGGTCTGGTTACTTTTTCGAGAATGTAGGTCTAAAATCGAAGAACTAGATTTTTAACCTAAAATATTTCTTATTTTGCATCGTTTTTGATAATAAACAATTATGCGAATTTCATTACTCTTCCTTTTTTTCTTTTTTCTCTCATTTATTGGGGGGACTCAAGTCGTATTTCAACAAGTTAAACATAATTTTGGGGAGTTAGAGTCCTACTCATCTCGATATGTTGACATAGTTTTGGAAAATAAAAGTTCTAAATTAATATGGGTTTTGAGAGTGAAAAAACCGAGAGATGTAATTTATATTATTTCAGAGCAAAAAATAGAAAGAGACAGTTCAATTGTTCTTCGCTTTCAGGTGAACCCCAAACAGGTAGGTCGTTTTTCATACACAATAGAAATTTACACAAGTGATAAAGCGGAAGCGACTAAGGTAAAATTGACCGGGAATTTAATTGAGCTAGATCAAAGTACAACTTCATTTACTGATTGTCCAACCTTTTCGGATGAACCGAAAGGATCGAATACGACTAATTTTGAATTAACTGTTGTGACAATCGATAAAGAAACGAAGAAGGAGTTGTCACATTCTAAAGTGGTTTTGATTCAAAATGGGCAAGCAGTTTGGGAAAAAGAAACGAATAAGAACGGGAGAGTTAAAGAAAAATCGACATTAGGTTTGAGCTATTTTTACGCTTCCCATGAAGGCTATTCTTCTGCTGAAATGGGTGCGTATATTAATTTTAAACGAAATTTTGTCGTTTTAGAATTAGAGAAGGATGAGGTCATTTTTGTTGATCCTCCTTTGTTAGATTCAACGGTTATCGTGGTGCATGAAGAAGAAATTATAGAAGAAATCATTATAGAGATTGAAGAAGAAATAGAAGAAACGAATGTTGTGATTTTAGAAGAAACGGATACTATAACTCGTGTTGTTCATGATCAACCTTCTTTTGAAGATTTATCAACGGATAATTTTGATGAAAAATATTTTAAACCGATCAATGTTGTTTTTGTATTAGATGTTTCTTCCTCAATGAGACAAATAGACAAAATAGAGTTGATGAAATATGCATTGATCCAATTGGCAGAAATACTTCGTCCTCAAGACCAATTTGGAATTGTTACCTATTCAACAAATACACGTGTTTTATTAGAACCAACTTCGGGGGCTTCTTTCGAAGAAATTAAAAATGAAGTGAGTAAACTCAAAGCTTTTGGGTATACATCTGGGGGAGAAGGAATTAAATTAGGCTATAAAATAGCTTATAAATCAAGAATTGAAAATGGAACGAATCTGGTTATTGTTATAACAGATGGTGCCTTTAATCGAAATTCGGATGATTATAAAAAGTACATCAAGAAATACAAAAAGAAAGGTATTCTGTTGTCAGTAGTTGGAATAAAAAATAAAGCAGTTGATGCTGATAAAATGGAAGCTGTAGCTCAATTAGGTGGAGGAGATTTTATTTCCATTATGCAGTTGATTGATGCACAAAACAACCTCAAACAAGCAATTAGAAAGAATACATTTAAGCTTTAATCTCTATGTTGAACATTAGAAATTAAAGTAAATTATTTAGAAATAAAAGATGGATTTAGAAAACGATTTTATTTATGAAACAATAGATCTGGAAAATGATTACGACGGAAAAGTGGTATCAACATTCATTTCTTCAAAAAGGAATACAGGAAACCGTAAAAGTGTTTTGTACGTTCATGGTTATGTTGACTATTTTTTTCATCCTCATATGGCAGAAGAGTTTCATGCAAATGATTTTGATTTTTTTGCCATTGATTTACGAAAATATGGAAGATCAATTTTACCTCATCAACACGAGAATTACTGTAGAGATGTAGAAGAGTATTTTGAGGAAATTTCTATTGCTCTTCAAATGATTGATCAGAAAAGTTCGAAAATTTACTTGATGGGACATTCAACGGGAGGTTTAATTGTTTCAAATTATATGAATGATGGAATGAATAAGGAGATGGTTGATGGATTGATATTGAATTCTCCCTTTTTAGAATTCAATCAATCAGCAATTGAAAAAACACTTTCTTATCTACTCTCAACTGTAATGGGATCGTTATCTGCTTTTTCGAGAATTAACGGAGCGCTCTCTCCAGTGTATGCACAAAGTTTACACAAAGATTTTTTTGGAGAATGGGATTTTAATTTGAATTGGAAACCAATAAAAGGTTTTCCAGCATATTTTAAGTGGATTCTTGCGATTAGAATGGGACAAAGGAAATTGAAAGATTCAAACATTCAAGTTCCTGTTTTGTTAATTCATTCTTCTGGGTCGAAAAAGTTGAAAAAATACACAGAAGAGGCTACGAAAAATGATATTGTTTTAAATATCCAAGACATGAAGTTAATCGGTCCAAAGTTAGGAGTTAACGTTCAGTTAATTGAAATTAAAGATGGGGTTCATGATATCTTTCTCTCTAAAAAAGGAGTTAGAACGAAAGCGTTTAAGGAAATGTTTTCATGGCTGAAAGACAAATGAAAAGCCAGTACAGATAGAATTAATGATCTGCACTGGCTTTATCTTGAGCTATTTTATTTCTTCATTCCTCCTGGTTGACAACATTTTGGTAGCTTCTGGACAGCGGTTGGAATTGCTTTTACTTCATCAGCATCATAACCTATATTAGCTATCATCTTTTTTATCTCTAGTTCCGAAATTTTAGAAGTACTGTATTTTACAGTCACCTTTTTGTCATCTAAATTAAGTTCTGCAAATTTAATTCCTTTGGTGTAGTTTAATTTTTCTTCAATTCTTTCTTTGCAGTCGCCACATTCTGCTGAAGTTTGAATAACGATTGTTTTTACTTTTGGTTGAGACTGAGAAAAAGTAATTCCAGTCATAAATAATGCTACGATTAATAATAAATTTTTCATAATTGTTTTTCTGTTTTTCTGTTTTAATTGTTAATTGTTAATTGTTAATTGTTATTTGTCTTCTTTTCTTTTTATAGAGTATCTAAATCCTGCATAAACATTTATACCGTATATTGGTGCCCAAATTCGGGTTGCATTAAATGTGTTTGAAAATGGATTGTCTACATCAATGATAGGATTCTTTTGTCTGTAATTAGTTAAATTTTCTCCTCCTAAATAGAAATCCCATTTATGGTAAATATAGGTGATTTGTGCATTGAGAATTGGGTATACATCACTAACGTTCTTAGTTGTGAATGTTCCATCTGGCAATTGTACCTGAGGTAATCTTGATTTTCCGAAAATAGAAGTTGTAAAATCGTATTCCCATCTTTTACTTCTTGTCTTGTAGCTAATGTTGAATAAGCCTCTGTGCTTTGGAATCATGACTTGTTGCTGTAAACCCCCTGCATAAGTTGCTCTAACGTCAAGGTATTTGTATGCAAATCTAACATCAATTCTTTTTGCTGGAGAGAAAGATAATTCAGTTTGAAAACTGTGTGAAAAAGATTGTCCTTCTAAGTTTTTAAAAGTAACTGCACCGAAGTTTACATCTCTATCTACCAAAATTTGATTTTCAAAATTTGTGAAATAATAATCGAATGATATTGATCCTTTTTGTTTGAAAAGTTTAAATTCTTTAACAATACTTCCTCCGATATTCCATGAAATTTCAGGTTGAATTGTGTCTGGAGCTACCCAGTTCTGAGAAGTGGCTAAAAGTGATATGTTATCAATCATGTAATTGGGAACTCTCCATCCTTTTCCAACAGTAAAACGTAAATCTATTCTTTCAGTTAGGATATATTTTAAATGCAATCGGGGACTAAATTGAAAACCAAAAATATTATGATAGTCTTCCCGAATTCCTAAAACAGATGAAAATCTCACACCAGTGTATGAGTACTCTCCAAAAATTCCGGGTACAATTTCTTCCCTGTCCGATTTTAAAGTATCAAGATGCTGGGTAATGTTTGAATAAACCCCACTTGCTCCAATTTTAAATTTATGATCAGATGTTCCAATTATTCCATCGTAAATTGCATTAATATAGCCTCTTTTTTCGGTGCCATTGAATTGTCTTTTACCGAAAAGTCCATCAACCGTTTGGTATTTTACATTATAAACTATTCCAATAGAGTGGAGTGGTTTCTTAAGAAAGAACCCCGTTTTAGCAAATAAATCGATGTGTTTTGAGGTAATTTTTACGTTATAAAAAGAATCGGGTTGAGCTGTTCGGATTCTCGAAGTTTGTCCTCCTGTTTTATCGTCTAAATAAGCGTTGAATCCAAATTGAGCTTCCATTTTTTTTCCTTGGTAATGATATCTGTTCATCAAAGCAAAATTTGTTCCAATTGGCATGTCTCTAAATCCATCATTGTTATAGTCCATTTCAAGCAAGTGTGTTGAAGCATGTCCTAAAATTCCTGTAGACCATTTCTTTGCACTGTCAAGATAAAACCCTGTATGAAAGTTTAATTCTCCTCTACCCATGGCACTTATGTATCCGTTTACGTAAAGAGCATCCATATTTTGAGGTTTTTGAACTTCCAGGTTGATTAATCCTGCCATAGATTCATATCCATTAACAACTGTACCTGTGCCTTTTGTTATCTGTATGGATTCTATCCAAGTTCCAGGAAGAGAATTTAATCCGAAAGCACTTTCTAACCCTCTTAAAAAAGGAATATTTTCAAATTGTATTTGAGTGTAAACACCATCGAGGCCCATCATCTGGATTTTTTTTGCTCCTGAAACAGCATCTGTAATATTAACATCTACGGATGTATTTGTTTCAAAAGATTCCGATAAATTACAGCATGCTGCTTTTCTTAATTCACCTGCAGATATTGTTTCTACATGCAGTGTCTTCAGACGAAAAATGGTATGAGTGCTTTTTTTTACTGACGCTACAACTTCTGGCAATAGTAAGTCAGAATAAAGCGTGATTTCAAAAGCAATGAATCTGTCCTTTTTTGTTACAACAATTGTGTCAGGATAAAATCCCATTGCTGAGATAACCATTGTGTCGGGAAGTTTCTTCGGTAAAATTAATTTGAATTTACCATCTTCATCCGTTATCGCGCCAGTTTTTGCTTCTAATATCCTGATTTTCGCTCCATATATGGGTTCTTTTCCTTCTCTATTCTTTGCATATACAATTCCATTGACTTGTCCGTAAAGAATGCTTGAAAATAGAACACACAGAAGACTTATGTATATATTCTTCATTTTTCTATTATTTAATTTTTACTTGTTTTAATTCAAACGAGTAAAATCAAATAATAAATACTTGGTTTAAGATGCCGATCTCACGTCCAGAAATTGGAGGTGGATTCGGATATGTTGAGATACTGACATTGTATTCATTTTCGGATACAATTGTATTTTTAATGGAGTAAAAAGGTAAATCAATTTGAATAACTCTAAAGTCTAGTGTTTGATATGTTTCAGAGTAATCGAGCTTGATTTGAATGTGTTCTACTTCGTCGTTACAACAATCGTCATTTTTTTGATCTTCTTGTGTTGAACAGCAAGATTGTTTTTCAGAAATACTCTCATCACAATGATCGATGTCATTGATGATGTATGCAAATGAAAGTGTACCTTCTTCTCTGCAGAAGTGTTGAAACACATCAAATCCAAAGCTATTTCCTAAAAAAAGAATAATAGAAAAAGAAATCAATAATATACTTTGAAATATTCTCACATTAACAAATGTACTAAAAAATGATAGTATAAAAAAAGAGTCTGGGTTAGTATTTACCCAGACTCTTACTTTCTTAAGTTATTTTAAACTAATAATAACTCGCTTCATTTTAGAAACATCTTTATAACGAAGTGTTACAAAGTATACGCCAGCTTCATAAATTCGAGCATTAATTTCAACTTTATCCTCACCTGATACGTCTACCTTTTCTACAACTTTTCCAATTGCATCTGTAATAATGATTGTTCCTTCATCATCGTTTGGTAGGTTTACTTCAATGAAGAAGTATTCCGTAGCAGGGTTAGGCATAATGTTCATTGAAATCGATAACATTTCGTTTTCAGAAATAGCAGCAGTATTCAATACTTCAAATGTCATTGTTGTATCACATCCTTCAGTAGAAGTTGCTGTTAACGTATAAGTTCCTGGGTTAATACCTGATAAATCTTCAGTTGTTTCACCAGTTGACCAAGAATACGTGTAAGAATTTGCTGTGTTAAGTGATACGTCTATTGCGCCATCGTTACAGTTTGAACACGTTGCATCCGTTACACTACCACTACCATTAAAAATCGTTACATCATTTCCAACGACAATATTTTCTGTCATAGAACAATTGTCATTTTGATCTGTAATCGTTACAGAATAACTACCCGCAGTCAAAGAAGAAATATCTTCCGTGTTTTGAGAGGTATTCCAAACGTAGGTGTAAGTTCCTGAACCATTTGTTACCGTTAAATCAATTGCACCGTCATTGCTTCCACAATTTTCATTGTTTACAACTGTTGTTGCAGACATTCCGTTTGAAGAAGTTCCAATTGTGAAGGTCAAAGATTCAACACATCCATTAGGTGCAGGATCAGTAATTGTTACAGAATAAGTCCCGGCGTTCAATGCGGAAACGTCTTCCGTTATTGCTCCATTATCCCAAGCGTAAGTTAAACCACTTCCTGTAACAACTGTTAAATCAACCGTTCCATTTCCTTGTTGACAATAATCATCGGATGTTGTTCCTGTAACTTCAAAAGTCACGTCATTTGTAATCGTAACCGCATAGTCTAGACTACAAGGAAAACCACCACCTGACGTTACTGTTACAACGTATGTTCCAGCACTTAGTCCAGATATGTCTTCCGTAGTTTGTCCATTGTCCCAAGCATACGTATATGTACCTCCGCCAGGACCACCACCACCGACTACAGTGATGTCGATTGAACCATTTCCAGTATTACATGTTTCGTTAATACTGATGTCTGATACGTTAAAGAAAGCGCCTCCATTTACAGTTACAGTTGAATCTACGGAACATCCAAAATTGTCCGTGATTGTTAATAAATATGTCCCCGAATTTAAGTTAGCGATTGTTGCACCACCATTATTAACTCCATCGATGAAGTAATCATCAGCTGTTCCTCCAGAGAAAATTGTAATTTGTCCATCACCTTGTCCACAGAATTCATCCTGAATTTGTATTTGAGTGAAAGCCAAACTTGAGTTCTGTGAATTCACAGTGAAAGTCTCCGTTACTTGACAATTGGCATTATCTGTTATGGTGATAGAATATGCACCTATTGCTAGTCCAGTTATATCCTCTGTTGTTGCTCCGTTGTCCCAAGAATAAGTGTAAGGTGTAAGTCCTCCTGAAATTGTTACATCAATTGCCCCATTTGTAGCTGTACAAAAAGCATCGGTTATTACTTCGTTGGCAGAAAGGTTGGTTGTATTAATGTTGTTCACAGTATAAGATTCACTGATTGAACATCCTGCACCATCCGTTACTGTCACTGAATATGTTCCTGCAGAAAGAGCAATAGCATCTTGCACAGTTTGCCCGTCTGACCAAACGTATGCGTATGGTCCAGAACCGGTAACTTCAATGTCAACAAAACCTTGAGCGTTCAAGCAATTTTCATCGCCAACATTAGAAAATGAAATCGCTAATGATCCAGCATTATTATTTACCGTTGCTGAAGCAGAAGCAGAACATCCAACATTGTTTGTGACTGTCAAAACATAAGTTCCTGAAGATAATCCAGAAATGTCTTCTGTAGTTTGACCTGAGTCCCAGTTTGTTGAAACAATTCCAGTCCCTGTTATTGTCGCATCGATTGATCCGTCACCAAGTCCACAGTTTTCGTCCATTGAATTAGCAATGGAAACATTAAGTCCACCAGAAACATTGGCTACAGTCCCTGAAAATATCGAGATACATCCAAAGTTATCAGTTACGGTTAAGTTGTATACATCAGAAGAAAGGTTTGAAAGGTCTTCTGTGATCGCTCCATTGTCCCAAGAATAAGAAAGAGGAATATTACCACCTGTTGATGTAACGTCAATTGCACCAGATCCATCTCCACAATTTTCATCTGTTACCACTCCGTTTAATGCTAAATCCCCTGCATTGTTCATGACAGTGTAACTGTTTGTTACTGTACATCCTCCATTGTCAGTTGCAGTTACGTTGTACGTCCCTGCAGATAAATTCGATAAAGTAGAATTAGTTCCACCATTTGACCATGCATATGAGTATGGATTTGAGCCTCCCGTAACTGTGATTGCCACTTGACCTGATCCTGAACCACAATATTCATCGGTAACACTAGCGTTTGTAATAGCTAAAGTTGTCCCTGTGTTTGTCAATGTATAGTTTCCAGTCGTTGTACATCCATTTACATCCGTTACTGTTACAGAATAAGTTCCTGCAGACAGACCTGATAGATCTTCAGTTGTAGCACCGTTTGACCAAATGAATGTTGGGGTATTGGCGTTATTTACAGTGATGTTAATTGCACCTAAACTATTTGAACAATTTTCATTCGTAATTACAGGTTGAACAATTGCCATTGAACCAGAGGAAGAATTGATTACCGCTTGAGCTGTTGCTTGACAACCGTTATTGTCTGTGACAATAACATCGTAAATCCCCGCAGATAAATTAGAAATATCTTGCGTTGTTTGTCCATTGTTCCATGTATAATTTATTGTACCAGTCCCTCCTGATACAGATATGTCAATACTTCCTAATCCGTTGGAACATGTTTCTTCAGTTGCAATTATATTTGTGATACTCAAGTTTCCTGGGTTGTCTGAAATAGTAAAAGAAGAAGTTGTGACAGAACATCCATTCCCATCAGTTATTGTACAGATATATGTGCCTGCAGATAATGAACTAATGTCTTCCGTTGTAGCACTGTTTGACCATAGGTAAGTATATGTTCCATTTCCACCAGAGACTGAAAGGTCAATTGTTCCTTGTCCATTTCCACAAACCTCATCTGAAGTTAAGGGTGTATATGAGATATTACCATTTGTTTGAATTACGGTTGCTGATCCCGTTAATTGGCAACCAGAACCGTCATTGATTGTATAAGAATATGTTCCCGCAGATAAACCTGAAAGATCTTCTGAAGTAGCACCATTGTCCCATGAATATGTAATTGGATTTGAGCCACCATTTAAAGTTAAGTCAATTGCGCCATTCGCAGAACAAACTGCATCAGTTACAATTGTTGAAGCAGACATTCCGTTTGGTGTATTTCCAACAGTAATAGTACTTGTTGAAATTGAACATGTTGTATTGTCAGTGATGACACAAGAATATGTACCTGAAGTTAAACCCGTTATTGCTGAAGTTGTAGCTCCATTGTTCCATACATATGTATAAGGACCAGAACCACCATTAACTGACAGATTGATTGAACCTTGTCCATTCGAACAAATTTCATTGGTAATTACCTCACTGTAAGAAAGATTGTTTGCTTGATTCGTAACATCGTAAGAGTTAGAAACAGTACATCCAATATTATCTGTTACGGTAACACTATATGTGTTTGCGTTTAGGCCAGATAAATCTTCCATTGTCGTTCCATTGTCCCATGAGTATGTAATTGGAGAAGCGCCACCGTTGATGATTAAATCAATGGAACCTGAGTTGTCTCCACAATTCTCATTGGCAATGATTGCATTTTGGATGGATAGAGTTCCTGAGTTTGCATTTACTGTGATAGATTGATTCTCTGAACAGCCAATATCATCTGTAACTGTTACAGAATATATCCCAGCAGAAAGGTTCGCTAAATCTTCATTCGTTGCTCCATTGGACCAGTTAAAAGTATAAGGTTGATTACCTCCAGAAACGTTGATGTTAATAGCACCATTCGTTCCGTTACAAGTTTCTTCTGTGATTAATTGAGTAGAAACATTTAAGCTTCCAGCAGAATTGATTACAGAGAATTGTTGAGTAGTGAACGTACATCCTTGCGCATTTGTGATAACACAAGAGTAGTTGCCTGCACTAAGTCCAGAAATGTCTTCCGTTGTAGCACCATTCGACCATAAATAAGTTAAGTTAGTTCCAGTTAAAGTAATATTCACAGCACCTTGGGCATTTGAACATGCTTCATGTGTAATGTTTGATCCGACCAAGGTGATGTCACCTGAGTTTTGCAAAACTTCGTATACATTTACAACAGTACAACCTGTCTCATCAGTAATAGAACAAGTATAAGTCCCTGCAGATAACCCATTAATGTTTTGAGTAGTTTGCCCAGAATCCCATGTATATGTAATTACTCCGTTTCCACCTGTTACATTCTGGTTTATTCCTCCATTTGATGAAGTGCAAAGTTCAGGAGTTATTGTTCCTGTTGCTGACAAAGTTCCAGTATTGTTTGAAATTGTATATGAATTCGTAGTCATACATCCATTACCGTCAGTAATTGTAATGGTATAAGTTCCTTCGCTTACAGAGCTAAGATCTTCATTTGTTGAATTATCAGACCAGTCATATGAGTATGGCATTGCTCCTCCAGAAACGGAAATGTCAATACCACCATTTGTTCCTCCACAATTCTCGTCTGAAATAACAGTATTTGAAATCAATAAATTTCCAGCATCATTTGTGATTGTGTAAGAAGCTGTTTCAGAACAGTTGTTTCCATCAGTAACTGTTACTGAATATGTCCCTTCACTTAATCCGGAAATGTCTTGAGTTGTTGCGCCATTTGACCAACTATAAGTAATTGGTGCAACAGCATTTAAAACATCAATGTCAATTGCTCCATTGTTTGTTCCACAATCTTCGTGAGTGATTGTATTTTCTTGTAGAGCAATATAACAAAAAGCAGAACAATTTGAAACATCATTGACAATAGTAAAAGAGTTGGAAGATGCACATCCATTTCCATCAATAACGTCAATTGTATATGTACCGGCTGTTAAATTTGATAAATCTTCTGTTCCTTGTCCATTTGACCATTGAAAACCATAAGAATTTGTTCCCCCTGTTACATTGATGTCAATTGCACCATTGTCAGTATTACACAATTCATTACTTACAGTATTTGAAGTTATTACAATTTCATTGGCATCATTTACTGTAATGATTTCAGAAATGATACAACCTTGTTGATCTTGCATTGTTACTGTATATGTACCAGCGCTTATTGCTGAAAGATCTTCCGTAGTTTGTCCAGAATCCCATGAGAACGTATAAGGTGTTTGTCCACCTGTACCTGTTACATCAATTGTTCCATCAGAAGCTCCAAAACAAGTTGTTGGAGCAGTCGTGGATGATATAGCTAATGCTCCTACGTTATTGACTAGGAATGTTTGAGTTGATTGACATCCTAAATTATCTGTTACGGTAACAGTGTATGAACCTGCAGCAATCCCAGAAATATCTTCTGTGGTAGCACCATTCGACCATAATACTGTATATGGAGCTTGTGCTCCTTGAATGTCAATGTTAATTGCTCCATCCGTTCCTCCGCATGTCGAGTTGGTTACAAAACCAGAGGTTACAATTTCTTCCGGCTGAGTTAAAGTAACCAATGTATCAGGAAGGTCTCCAACCAAACTTATGTACCAATTGAAAATATAACCATTATCAAGTTGCCATTGATCGTTAACATGAGCAGTCCAAGTACCATTCATGTCAGCACCTACTAATCCTGAGAAGTTTTCAAAAGGAGTGTATGATCCAGCAGGAAGGTATGTGTCAGTATATGAATTACCTTGCGCATCAGTGTAGTTTCTAGTAAAATTATTGGATTCACCTACCATTGTTAAATAAACAGGGTTAGCGTTGAAGCAATATTCATAACCAGAACCTGGGTCAGTTAGAGTAGAACTTGCTTGACCATCTACTGCAGCAGTAGCAATAGGTTCACCTAAGTCACAAGAGCCACCACCGTTTTGTTGTTTCAAAATTATAATTTCACCTGAAGGAGCTTCGACTGATATTTCTAAATCTCCTAAAAAGGAGTGTTCCATAGTCAAACAAATTTGCTGTATTTGATTGACATTGTTGATTGTTTGGCCAGGATTAAACCCTGAAATGTTGAGTGGAGCATCATAAGTAACACCTGAACCATCCGGCAGGAAAGTTGTGTCAGCATCGTAAACACCACCAATAACCAAAGCATCAGCTTGACATCCATAAGAATCGGTTACTTGAACAGAATATGTTCCTGCAGCAAGACCTATAATAGGGTTGGATTGAGTTTCCGATTGAACTTGATTTGGGTCGGTAACTTGATAGGTATAGGGAGGGAATCCACCTGTTGCATTAACAAGTATTTCACCAGAACCATCATCGAAACAACCTAAATTTGTTCCGTCTAATGAAAAATCAATGGGTTGAGCATCGTCTATATATAAATAGGCGGTATCAAAATCTGAACACACAGATGGTTGGTAAATGATCCAGACGGACTCTTGTCCTTCTGTAATACCATCTGAAAATGCATTAATGTATATTGTAGCCGAAGTGTCTCCTGCAACAATTGTCATCGAACTATCTACAAATTGATAATCGACACCGTTTACAGCTGTACCTCCTACGATAAAGTTGATTATTCTATCTTGGTTACTTGCTTCATCGTAAGCAAAAGTAAAACTTGCAGGAATACAACCTTCTAAAGCTATTCCATCAGCATTAATCGTTTCTGTTTGTACATTAACTGTTCCTTGGATCAAAGAATTCTCTTGCAAGAAAACTGCTGAGCTATAAACACCATCACCGGCATCTGCAATGACTAATTTTAAATGATATGTATTACATGGTGTTAAATTATTCTTTTTTGCTTCCAATACCGTTGTGAATCCATCGTATTGAATATCATTTCCTCCCGTATTGTCAATGTAAAATTGATTATTCGTAACTGGATTGATATTGTTAATAGTAACTGGGTTTGTTGTACTAGGAACAAGCGCTATATTTTCTTCACCTGTAATTCCTGGGCCACTGATGTAAAATGCGAAAACATCATTAAATGATGAATTATTCGGTGGAGCATATTCTGGATATTCTTCAGATGCAAAAACATAATTAAATTGAATCGTAGAAGATTGTACTTCAAAATCAAACTCTAAAGTAATTGCATCAAAAGTATTAACACCAGCTAGAGTTGTCATTTGAGGAGTTCCTGGTTGACTAAGGTTGGCGCCAACTCCTGCTGCATTATTGGGACCAGGTGCTTCTGTTATGTTTCCTGTTGAAAGAATAACACCATTGTCAAAACCTACGTCAGAGTTTACGCCAGAAAAACTACCTGAAGCTGTTCCTCCGCCAGTTAAAACAGCATTAGTTACAGTGATGTTTGGTCCAGCGAGAATTGTAGCTAATTGTTGAGCTGTTAATCCACCAGTTGTGTTAATTTGTGCATTTATTGTTGAGTTTAGGGTCACAGCAAACAGCACCAAAGAAATACGGTAAAAGAATTTCATAGTATTTTAGTTTTCATTTAGGCTTGCAATTTACTAAAAATAAAGGAATTATATTTTAATTTTAAAATGAAATTAATTCAATTCTTGAAATCCTATGTTATTCAGAATGAATCTATTATATTTATCGTTATGAAAAGTATCTTTTTTCTTGTTTTTGTAGCCTTCTTATTTAATAATGTTGTATTTAGCCAATTGTATAAAAACATTGATAATGTGCAAGTCTATTCAGAGGAGATGGATAACATTGATGCTTTTTTAAAACTGAATCCTTATACGAGTATTGGTTTGATTGATGCTTTAGAAAAGAAGGCAAAACACGATAAGAATAATGAACTTCAAGCTATCTGTGATATCTATAGGGGGACATATTTTTATTATACAGGTAACAATGACAGTTCATTGGTTTTTTTAGAGAAAGCAATGTTGGAAGCTGAAAAGGTAAGGAACCATCAATTGTATTCAAGTGCTTCTATTCGGAAGTTGTTCGTAATTGACGAAGGGGTAGAGTCTGGAATTATGTTTGGTTTAATGGAAGAAGAATATTTCATCGCTCTTGGGAATAGGGATACATTGAACATGATTTATGCGTTAAATGGACTGGGGAGTTATTCTTCAGACATTGATAGTAATCAACGAAGTTTTCAATACTACATAGATGCAATTGAACTTTCTATTTTGAGCGAAAATGAATTTGAACATGGTTTTATTCTGAATAATTTTGGATTGCTTAAGTTAAAGTTGAATTCTCCTAAAGAAGCATATCAAGATTTAGAAGCAGGAATGGCGATTGCTAAAAAATTAGGAAATATTCGTTTAGAGTTAATTATTAGGGATAATTACGGTTACTATTATACGCTTATAGATTCCGTTGATTTAGCTCAAGAACAGTACGAGTATGCCTTAAGGATTGCTAAAGAACGGAACTACCCACAGATTGAATTGACTTCAATGATCAATCTTTCTTCTATTGCTCGAACAAAAGGAAATATAGAAGAGAGTGATTCATTGATTTTGGTTTCTCTCGATATTGCTAAAAGCAAGCACGTTTACCACTTTATTTCATATATCTACCTTGGACAAGCTTCTATTTTATTGAACCTTAAAAAATACGATAAAGTAGAACAAGTACTAGATTCTGCAGTTTATTATTCTAAATACGGATCAAGAGGAGAAATCATGAAAACGTATTATGGAGTGAAATATGATTTAAACAAGCAAAGAGGTGACTTTGAGTCTGCCCTTGATTATTATATAAGGAGAAGTAATTTGTCCGATTCTTTGGGTGAAAAAACGCACATGCAAATTATGACTCAAATTCAGTTAAAGTATGATGTTGAGAAGAAAGAGATTCAACGTGTGAAAGAAAAATTGTCTTATGAAGAGAAGTTAAAAGAAAAAGAGGAAAGAGAGGCCGGAATGACACAGTGGTTTATTATTATTGTTTTTTCTTTTTTACTAATTCTTAGTATTGGATTCACTTATTACTACATCAACAAGAATAAGCAAGAAGCAAAATTTAGTACAGCAATAATGAATCAATTAGAGGAGGAGAGGGAGCGAATTGCGAAAGATTTACACGATGGCATAGGTCAAAATTTAATTATTATAAAAAACAAATACAATAACCTAAAATTGAAGAATTCTCCTGAACATGAAGAGTTGAATGTGAATTTGTCATCAACGCTTGAGGATGTTCGAAGTATTTCTCGTTCATTAATTCCTCCAGAGCTAAAAAGATTAGGTTTGCATAAATCAATTGATAAAATGTTGAATGAAATAGCAAAATCAACAGGACTAATTGTTTCATCCGATTTGGAGTTATTGGATAAAATGAGTTTGAGTAAATCGCATGAAATCAGAATTTACAGAATTATTCAAGAATTATCTACCAATACAATAAAACATTCGAAAGCAAGCTCATTAAGAGTGGAATTTGTGAAGAATTCGAATGGCTTTGGAATTGTATACCAAGACAATGGTGTTGGCTTGAATGAAGAGTCTATTCAAGAAAGTAATTCGATTGGATTAAGAAGTATTCGCTCACGTTTAAAAATGTTGAACGGGACGATTAAATTTGAAAAGCAAGAAAAAGGACTTAAAGCAGTCATTAGAATTAAAACGAATTAAGTTATGAATATATTGTTAGCTGATGATCATCCTATTTTTAGAAAAGGACTGCGGTTTTTAATTGAAGATAATTATAAAAATTGCACAATTAAAGAAGTGAATAATGGAGCTGAAGCTATTGAAGAGTTGAGAAATGGGTCTTTTACAATTTCAATACTAGACATTGATATGCCTGAGCTTTCAGGTATAGATGTACTTCATTTCATTAAAGAAAATAACATAGATACAAAACCTGTTATTTTGACAATGCATAACGATGAACTTTTTTTTAACGAATCGTTCAACAGTGGTGCTGTTGGTTTTTTATTGAAAGAGGATTCATCTTTGGAAATTGTAGATTGCATTGAAAGTGCTCTTGTAGGTATGCCTTTTTTAAGTGAACGTATTAAGCCTTATCTTGATAACAGAAAAGAATTTAATTCAAACACAAATATCATACGTTCCGCAATTGACTCCTTGTCAAAATCAGAGTTCAATACACTTAAACTTGTTGCAGATAACAAAACGTCAAAAGAAATAGCAGAGCTTTTATTTATGACAGAAAAATCAGTTGAGAATTATCGGAGTAGAATCTGTAAAAAATTGAAGTTGAAAGGCGGGAGTAATATTTTGTTTAAATGGTGTGTAGATAATAAAAATCACATTGACACTTTTTAATGAACTTCAAGCTTAGCTTGTTTTATTGAAAAACACCATCAACCAAGATGAGTGTTACCCCCTCAGTTTTAGTTTAATGTTTAAATTGTACTTATTATTCAGTATATTCGTCTTGTATTTATGCTTTTCCAATTCATTTGTAATTTTAGTATGGGTAGTAAAATAATCACTTTGTGATATCTTGAATTGGAATAAGTTTAAGTTTTTGGAGAAATGAGTATTTGGGTACGTAGTAATTCTATAAAATCTTCAAAACGAATAAATATGTTTAGTTTAAACTCCTCTTCAAGAGGAGTTTTTTTTTGCTTTGTTTTTGATTATCTTTGTCAAAAAAAAACGATGAAAATTCCCGTTACGATTTATACAGAAATGACTCCTAACCCAGCAACAATGAAATTTGTTTCAAATAAACACCTACTTGGGGCTGGAGATTCTGCTGAGTTTAATTCTAAAGCAGAGGCGAAAGGGTTTTCTCCTTTAGCTGAAGAATTATTTAACCTCCCATTTGTTAAAGGAGTTTTTATTGCTTCGAATTTTATTACAATAACAAAAACAGATAACCTTGCATGGGATTTTATTACGATGGAATTGCGTGAATTCATTAAAGAATGGATTTCTGATGGTAATGACGTCTTAATAGCAATGCCTTCCTCCCTCCCTCCAGTTGGTGATGATAAATCAGACAAACCTAAAAAGGTTTATGCTCCATCGGAATATGACCAAGCGATTAAGGATTTGTTAGCGGAATATGTTCAACCAGCTGTTGCGAATGACGGTGGTGCAATTGATTTCAGAGGATATGACAATGGTGTCGTTACAGTATTGTTAAAAGGTTCTTGCGCTGGTTGCCCTTCGAGTACAGCAACGTTGAAAGGAGGGATAGAATCTCTTTTGAAACAACATTTACCTGAAGTGAAAGAAGTAATTGCAGAAAACGAATAATTAAACGATGAAAAAACAACTATTTTTAATCTTGGGAATGATTCTTCTCGTTTCTTTTTCGTGCGATAAGAAAACACAGAAAATGGAAATCGTTCGAGATTGTTCTGGGACGTATTTGAAAAAAGATGGAAAGGATCATTATGTTTGTAATGAATCAAAACTGAGTTCTTACGCTACAGGAGATAAAGTAAAAGTACAATACGATGTTTTAACAGAGTGCTTTGGTTTAATCGATCAGCCCATTTGCTTATTGTACCACGAATTTGAAGATAAAATAGAAATTACTAAAATCAAGTAATTTAAAACCATCTAAACATATCTAACAAAACACGATTTCCCCATGGTTTACCTTCGAATCTTTTAGTTAAATAAGTACGAAGACCATCAAGCGTATAAACTTCTTCTTTTTTTGTGTTGTATTCTAACACTTCCGTTTTAATGGGTTTGATTTCTATTTCTTTTGCGAAATAAATAATCCCACCATCTTCTGTAGCTAGTCCAAGAATTGCTCCTGGTAAACCATTAAACCCTTCTGGTCCAATGGAAGGAACTACATCAACTGAAAACCAAGCATAAATACGTGTAGAATCATTTTTTTGCCAAATGGCTTTACGACACATGTATTTTCCAATTCTTCGTTTACTGTCAGTAACTTTCCAAGTCGGAGAGGGGGCGGTTGTTTTCATGTAAACAATACTTCCCCACATGTCAAAAGCAAAAAGATTTTCTTCCGTATTTAAGTTTTGATAAGTAGTATTGTGCGTCGTCATATACTGCATAAAACCTTCTTCAGGCTCGTCACTTTCTATAGGTCGAAAAACAGAGGCTGTATCGTTAAAAATAAGCTCAAAAAGATCAACTTTAATTTTGTTTTCTTTAGTAATGAAATCCTTCATTCTATCATCGTCGCCGTATTTCTTTTTCAAATTCGTCTTACGCTCAAAAACAATTCTTCCTGTTGTAATTTGACTCCAAGAAATAGAGGATAGTAATACTATCCCCATAAGTACCGTCCATTTTTTAATGCCATCCATTGAAGTCCTCCTCTTTTGCTTTTCTATTATTAAACCTCAACGTAACTTTCAATAAAAAGTAACGAGAAATTATTTTTGTCCTATAATTGGTTATTACGTTTCCATTTACCTGTCGACTTGCGTTTATGTTCTGATTCAGTAAATCTTTTCCAATAATTGCTACAACTAGATTGTTTGTTTTTAAGAATGATTTACTGATCTCGGCATTCCAAACAAAGAAATCAATGTTATATAAACCGTTTCCTTTTTGCTGATTAATTGTGTAATTGGCGTCTGTTTCAATGGTGAAACCATGTGGTAATCTCCAAGCAAAACCACCATAAAATTCAGTGTTCGAAAAAGGAACGTTTGAAACAGTACTCAAGGAGCTTCTAGGGCTAGTATAAGAAATACTCGCACCAATATCAAAGACGATAGAATCAAAGTCAAAATCAATATCAAAATCTCCACCGAGAGATAAATTGTCTGTAATGTTTTTTTGACCTGAGATAAAATTAGAATAGCGATTAAAACTACCATTGATACTTGGTTGTAAAGTCATTTTTCTGCCAAACATTGGGTAACCACCACCTGCAAAAACATTTGCGAAAACATTCCCATCTACATTAACTGTTTTAGAAATTGTTCGACCAAATTGATCATATTCGGTTGATGAAGCAAATGCATCATCTGTTAAGTTTAAGAATATTCCAGACCAGATATATTTACCTGACATTGCTTTCCATGTATTGAACCTAAAGTTAAGCGAATGATTATAGTTGGGTTTTAAATCAGGATTACCTTCTTTTATTCTATTTGGATTTATATTGTCAGGAACAGGAGCTAAATCAGTGATTGAGGGTTGACTGGATGATGTTTCGTATTTAATTGTGAAACGTTTACTCATGCTTGGTTTAAATTGATAAAATGCTCTTGGAAGAATGTTTGTGATATTCTGATGAACTGTTGATTTTGTAACTTCATTAACGTTTAAGATGTCAATATTTCTTAATCGAGCGCCTACTTTGACGGTATGTTTTTTTGTTCTGTAAAGGAAACGTACACCTCCACGATGTTGCAGACGGGTGTTGTCAAAAATGTTAGATAAATCAGCTCGATAAGAGGTGTAAATTCCATTTGAGCCATCATAAGTTTCTTTATCTTGATTGCTTTTTCCATGTTTGAACGTATATTGAAGTTCAAGTCTCCACCTTTTAGAAAGCGGCTCAATGTATGTTGCAGTCGCAAGATGACTGGTTAAATTATTATTGTTGATTTTTTGTTGATCAATTATTGTGTCTGTACTGGTAATGAAGTAAGAAGATTTCGAATAAAGGTTTCCGTTCGTTTCATTGTTAGTGTGTTTCAAGTCATACCTCAATTCTAATTCTCTTTTTTTCTTTCTAAATTTCCGATTGATTTTAGCCATTGCATCGAATTGAACCCCATTAGACTTGTTGTCATTTTGAATGGCCGTTTGTAATGATTGAACCCCTGTTTCGTTGATGAAGTCATTTAGTTTAAAGTCTTCTGTAGATCCAGTATCAAAACGAATGGAAGGTTTTAATTCTAAAGTCGTAAAAGAGTCTAAAGGTGCAATAAAATGAACATTTAGGCGATGCGATTCATTTTTATTGAAGTTTCTAAGTGAATCATTGGTGAAGAATGTAGTGTCTCTCAAGTAGTTTTCTGAATTACTTGCCGAGGTTGACTCTAGTTGAGTATTGTAGAAAGAGTAGTTGGTGTTAAGTTTAATGTTCTTATTCTTTCCAAACTTATCACTGAAGTAGATCCCTGCTCTAAGTGTTTGTGGAATCCCACTTGTATTTTTTGTTCCATCTTCCCAAAATCTTCTCCCAGAGCCTTCTTCATTTTCTAGTCCAAATTTACTCATGTCACCACGAGAGAAATTAGACGTTGGAGTATTTGAGCCAAGTGCAAAAATAGATATCTTTTGATCTCCATCAAATTTATTCAGTAAAAGTTCACCTTCAAAGAATGGATTTGTTCCAATTACACGATCAAAAGGGGTTAGTCCAAAATCTGTTGCACCTGAAATTCGCCCGAAATAACCTTTCTTGGCATCGTCTTTTAGTTTTAAATCAAGAACTTTTATTTTCTCATCATCTCCCCCAATACCGTCATCATTTTCTTTTTCATAAACTTGCACTGTTTCAATTCCATCAGCACCGAGGTTTTTTGTAGCAATCGTTGGGTCAGAACCGAAGAATTCATCTCCATCAACGAGTACTTTATCAATGGCTTGACCTTGAGAAGTTATTTTCCCATCTTTGTCAATTTCAAGTCCAGGTAGCTTTTTGATTAAATCTTCAACAACAGCACCTTCGTGTACTTTAAAAGAATCAGCAACATAAACTAAAGTATCACCACGATAGAATATTGGGTTTTTGTTGGCATAAATAACGACCTCTTCAATTTCTTGAGATTTTGACATCATTTTAACACTTGGAATATCTATCTCATTGTTGTTTTCATTGCCAAAAATATAGTAGGTTTTTTCATCGAAACTAGAATGGTCTATGATTAAGGAAAAGGTATCTGGTTCAAAGCCCGTTAGAATAAATTCACCTTTTGCATTTGTATGTGTGTACCCCAATAGAATAGAGTCTTTTAATCTAATCGCCATTGCCACAGCATTTTTAACCGGACGAACGCCTGTAGAATCATTCACCACACCCGTAATCTTCATGTCTTGAGAAAATGAAAATGTATTCATCAAAACAGTGAAAGAAAAAAACAATAAAACTCTATACATAATAAAATAGTTTACGGTACAAAGCTAATGACTAATTGAAGTCAGAGGGATAAAAAATGTTAAAAGGTGATAGAGTATTTTAAATGGTTGTCTTGTTTTTGCTTAAAATCTACATTAGTAGAAGCGGAATGTATCCATAACCGGAGTGGTTCGGTAGTTCATTTAGTTTATTGCTCCCCACTTATTTCTCATTTACCCCCATTAATATTTGATACTCATATCCTTGATCTCCGTTTAGTATCTTGTAATCAACATCAAGTGGGGTTCCGAAATATTTCTCAGGGTCAGATTGCCATTTTTTAATCAATGAAGTCATCATTTGAACAACTAATGAAGAGTAATAGCCATCTTTTTTGTTTTCTCCAACAATGAGGTAAATGTATGGTTCTTCAGATATGAATTCTACAAAATTTGTTTCATATTCGCCTTCTTGATTAATTACTTGCATTGCTCTTTTATAGCTGCAAGCTATTTTTTCAGCAACAGTAAAGGATTCGTAAATTAATTCTTCTTCGTATGAAGCAATTTTTCTTTTTGTGATAATAGCTTCTTCTTTTTCGTTGTAATAAGTGACTCTTTCCACAAAATGCCCTTCGTTTCCTGTTCCTTCTTCAAATAATTCTCTCGTTGCGATTAAAGTTCCTTGGTCGAAATAAAACGTGTTGGAATTAATACTTGGTGAATCAGAAGAAGTATATTCTTCAAATAATTTTATGGTAAAGTTAGAGTCGTCAACGTATATTTTTACAAAAACGGATGCACCATCTGGCCGATTGTAGGATAAACTCTGGCCGTATCTTAAAGAGTCGTTGAGATCAATATCTTCCATTATTTTTTCAAATAAAACTTCTTTATTGTTGGGTTTATACGCGTCTTGTTCTATGTATTCTTCCTCGTTATTGTCGTTTACATCAGGTGTGTCACCACAACTTTGAAATAGAAAGAGAAGAAAGGCAAGGAAAAAGAATTTAAATTTCATAGGTTTTGTTTTTATATCATTTGAATGACATCTTTTGCAAAAGTAACAAGAATTGAGATTTTAAAATGGTTTTTGCCTCAAATTTACATCTCAATTGAAAGAAAAAATGGGTATTCTGAAAAATAAATCTTCTTATGCATACAATATAAGTACTTCAAAACCGTATATTTGTAAGTTCGATTACGATAAAAAAAAAGAATGAATAAATTAATTATAAGTTTTGGTTCAGTTTTAATGTCATTTGTGACTTTTGCTCAACCAAATGGAGGAGTTAGCCCTGATGATCTTGACGGTAAATTAGGCTTAAATACAATAACAACTGCTGTTCCTTTTATGGGGATTACACCAGACTCTAGAACTGGTGGAATGGGAGATGCTGGAACAGCGTTGAGCCCTAACTCAAATTCGATCTACTGGAATACAGCCATGTTGAATTTTTCAGAAGAGCAATCCGAAGTAAGTATCTCATACACACCTTGGTTGAGAAGTTTAACCAATGACATTCACCTTTCTTATTTGTCGGCTTATGGAAAACTTGGTGATCGTCACGCTGTTACTGGTGCGTTACGTTATTTCTCTTTAGGTGAAATTACTTTTACAGATGCAAGTGGAAATGTCATTCGAAATGATAAACCAAGTGAATTTGAAATTACAGGTGGTTATGCTTTCAGAACTTCTGCAAGAACAAGTGTTGGATTGAATGGTAAATTTGTTTACTCGAATTTAACAGGTGGATTAACAGTTGCTGGTGTTGAAACAAAAGCTGGAATTGCTGGAGCTGCCGATATTTCTTTTGCATTTTTCAATGATGATGCTCAAATTGGGGGATTAAAAGGGATTTATACTTTTGGGGCTACAATTAACAATATTGGTAATAAAATTAAATACACAAACGTTGGTTCGAATAATCCAGGGGATTTTCTTCCACAGAATCTTAAAATTGGAAATGCATTTCGTGCACAGTTTGATAAATACAATAGCTTAACAATCTCTGTTGATTTACAAAAACTATTGGTTCCAACTCCAGCTTTATACGACAATGGTCAATTGATTTCAGGTAAATC
>CAYLWS010000042.1:2745-29201 GCA_964387525.1 uncultured Fluviicola sp. | reverse complement strand
AAACGTAGTTTTCGAAGACCAAACGGTAGTGCCGGGATAAACGTAGTTTTCGAAGACAAACGGTAGTGCTGGTAGATTAAGGGAGGAATAGTATATTGAGTAGAAAGCGAAGTTAAATACTTAAGGAATTTCATCGTCCAAGTGTCTAAAATTGAATAACTTAATAATTCAATTTACCTCAATAAATTAATGTGTCCGACTAATTCTTGTTCTTGATCTTCGAATCCTGTAATCTTTACTTTCCAAACATAGGTTCCATCTTGGCAAATTTTACCATTATATGTACCGTCCCACCCAATCGTAATATCATTACTCGTAAATATTTCTTCCCCCCAACGGTTAAAAATTCTCATTTCAAAGGTTTTAATATTGCCGCCTTTTGCTAAAAAAACAGGGTTGAATTCATTTCCTTCGGGTGTAAAGGTATTGGGAATATAAATAATCGGATCGTAGAAAATTTGTACATTATCAGAAGCTTTACAGCCGTTGTTGTCCGTGTAGGTGACTGTATACGTGTAATTCTGGTCTGGGTGAGCGATAGGAGATGGGCAATCTACACAAGACAGGTGTTCTGAAGGGCTCCAAACGTAACTCCCAACTGTAGAACTAGTTGCTGAAAGAGTTATGTCGTCTCCTAGGAAAGCATAAACATTAGGATTTGTTTGAATAAAAGGCCTAGGGTAGAGGTCAACAAAAACAGAATCTCGGTCTGTGCATCCGTATTGGTCAGTCCCTGTAACATAATACATTGTAGGTATATTTGGGGTTGCATAAACCAAAGAAGATGTTAAGTTATTTAACCCCTCAGGTGGAGCCCACAAATAAGAAATCCCACCCGTAACCCACAATGTTGCAGTTTCTCCAATGCAAAATATAGTGTCATTTCCAGCAGTTATATCTGGACGAATTATTTGAATATAAACACTGTCTCTTTCTGTTCCGCATGCATTTGTAAAATCACAATAGTAAAATAATTCTGTTGTTGGTTGAACAGATACGCTAGCACCTGTTGTAGAAGAGATGTTTAAGTTTGGTGACCATGAGTAGTACTCAGCGCCAGAAACGTTTATTGTAGTACTTTCTCCAAAACAAATGGAGATAGAATCTGGAATATTAGGAACAGGGGGCGTAAAGAACACTGTAACCAGTACAGAATCTCTAAGGATACATCCTTCAGGTGTTTCGATGTCTACATAATATAATGTTGTGTTACTTGGTGTTGCTGTTGGAGAAGAAATACTGGTGTCATTCAGAGATACAGCTGGAGTCCATGCGTAATTCACACCGCCAGTTGCAAAAATTTGCACACTGTTACCGATGCAAATACTGGTATCATTGGATACAGTGTACGGAGGATCGTAAACTTCTAAAGTTACTTGCAACGTATCTGATCCACAGGTGTCTGAAGCGATTACTGTAAATACTGTAGTCTGAGATACTGTAGCAATTGGTGTTGCACTTGATGGGTCATCTAAAAATTGTGCGGGTGTCCATGAATAATTTACTCCATTTGAGGCTTCTAATTGATAAGGAACATTTGGACAAATAGGTCCAGGTGGAGTAGAGACATAACCAACAAAATCACCAATATAAACAGGGAAAACGATAGTGTCCGATGTGTAGCAACCATTTGTGTCTGAAACAATTAGTGTTACATCATAGTTTCCTGGTCCAGGATAGATATGACTAGGGTTAACATCGGTTGAAGTTGAACCATCATTAAAATCCCAAAAAAATGCATTTCCATTTGCGCTGTTGTTCGTGAAAAACACTGCGTCAGGTAGACAAACAACTGGTGCTGGGTCAGTGACAAGGGCTTCAATTGTACTCAATTCAAATTTAAAAGCTGCTAAATTACATCTTATACTATTATTTGTTGGAGAAAATACGCCAGGTGTAGTTGTAAAACCATTTGGATCTCCACCACAAGCAGCACAAACGGCATGATAAATTCGCCCTTCTTTATCAAAACGACTAGTTCCTCCATCCACATGGTCAGGGCTTGTAGTGTTTCCCCCCATAAAAGTTCCATATTTTAAAAAACCAGCATCCTCGCTTAAAACCCCAATGTAAAAATTACTACCAGTTGTATTCAATTGATAAGCATCAGCTGTTACGGGGAAACCATTCGTTGTTGAATTTAAAGCTTGACTTAAGCTTGGATTTAGATTAAGAGAGCCTCCCCATCCAGCTAAATAAATGTCGTGGCAATCAGAAACTAAAAAAGCAGTTGGTGAAATTTCAACATGACCAGTACTAGCACCTATCATCGTTTTCCAAATTAATGTACTAATGTCAGGGGTGAATTTTTGAATGAATTGTCCAGAGTTTGCATTGCCATATAATCCACTGCTTATACCTAGATCACTTTCAGTTTGCCCTAAAATATATACATTATCTTCAATGTCAAGTTGAACAAAATAAGTTTGATCGTATTCCAAAGCACCAATGTATCGACTAGAAATTATTGCTCCAGTATTCCCGTCTATTCTGGCTAGATATCCATCACTTAGTCCTCCAGAAAAACTGTTTAAACTACTGGGGATATTTGAAGAAGTACTCCCGCCAACAATAAAAACATCGCCTGTAGAGGATAATTGAATTGAATTTCCTGTTTCGTAAAGTGCTCCACCATAATAGGACGACCATGTCATTGAGTTCAGAGTCGGAGGCATTTTAAAAACAATGGCATCTTGTGATCCAGAAATAGAAGATTGTCCGCTCCCTGACACAGGGAAATTACTAGATTTAGTCATGGATGTTACGTAGACATTATCATTGTCATCCAATATTATTTCTCCTCGAAATTGATCTCCATAACCGTAGCGGAGAATTGAAGAATTAAGCCCGTCAGTACTAGAACCCCCGACAAAAGTAGAAGCAATCATTGTTGAGCCATCAGAACTAAGATGTGCAACAAACATGTCAACACCTTGTGTGAATCCTAATCCATTGGCATTATTTGATTCATCTGGACCACCGTTGAAGATGTTGTCAAAAGGTGAACCTGACATCGGGAAATCAGCAGAGGAAGTTAATCCAAAAATAAAAAGTTCATTGCTTTGATTACAAATCATACTGTTTGGAGTGTCAGAACCAATTCCACCGATATAAGTTGAGAAAATTGCAGCAGTACCAGTTGAATTGAATTTTGTAATTCCAATATCTACCGTTCCTCCATTAAATGAAGCGTCATAGGCGCCAGAAGAAATTGGGTAACCTAAATCAAAGACAACACCACCGCCAATTAGATTGGCATTTTGATCGGGTGTAGCAGACATGCCCCAGTTATCAGCAGTTGAACCTGTAAAGGTTGAGAACGTGATACTCGGATCAATGATTAATCTTTTTGAATGATCATAACCTCTGGGGAAAACAAAAGAGATGACGTTATTGGAAAGTTTATATTTTACTTTAACAAATTCTTTTCCATACTCATCTTCAACCCAAGCGATAGGATTGCCTTCAATGATTTCACCAAAACGATTTTTTAGAATGAGTTGCCCTTTTTTGTCAATGTAGATTTTATCCTGACCAGTATATTCTATTTTTATTACGGATGCATCAACATTTGCCTCCACTTCTAATGAATACTTCAAATAACCTCGTTTTCCATTGAGATGAAGACTTATTTCAGGATAGAAATCAATTAAAGTGATGTCAGAATAATTATGAATTCTACTTTTCCATTTTGAGCGATCATTTCCAATCAAATAATTGTTGTAGAATTGAGTAGAATCTTTTTCAATTTTCATTCCTTCCCAAGAAGAACCTAGAAATTTAGAACGAATGACTTGCGCATCAAAAAAATCGGGAGTATGTTCTTTAAAACTGTTGTGATTTTCTCCATGAGAATGACGAAGTTTCTGGTTGGCATCATTGAGGTAGTATGTAAACCCATCTTTCTCGATAAGCATTTCTCCCATTTGTAAATCTACCTTGTATTCTATACGATTATCCCATTGACCTTCGTTTGGTTGCATCCAGATTTCTTGTCCAAAAGCTAGCCCTTGAAGCAGAATAAAAACAAGAAATAAACGCATGATAATCATAATAAGCTAAAATACAATAAATGAATAAATTAGAAGCTTCTAATTTTCACAAAAAAACAAAAAGATACAACTCAAAGTACCTTAAACAACGAATTGTTGTATGCATAAGTAAGTCGTATTTTACAGTGTAAAGTTGCTTGTAGATTTGAAATAATAAAGGTAGAATAAAAGTCAAATGAAAAATGGCAGATGTTTCAAAATACTATATTTGCATCCAAATAACGAAAAAGGGAATAACTATGGCATTTTTTGAAAGTGTTTGGGAAGGAGTTAAAGCAACATCAATGATAGAATGGGGTGCTGTTTTGTCTAGTGTTATTTACGTTGTTTTAGCTTCTCGAAGAAGTATTTATTGTTGGGTTTTTGCCTTTTTGGGTTCGTCGCTTTTTGTTTACATGTGTTTCAATGCACAGTTGTATATCGAGTCAATCCTACAACTTTTCTATGTCGTAATGGCAATTGTCGGCTGGTTGATGTGGAAGAAATCAGAAAATGATGACCAATCAATAAAAAAATGGTCGTTTAAAATCCATTTTATCAATGTATTTTTGAGTGGAATTGCTGCTGTAGTGTTGGGTTATATGTTTGATACATATACGGAGCAAGCAAATCCTTATGTTGATGCATTTACAACTTGTTATAGTTTGTTGGCGACATTTATGGTCACAAAAAAAGTGCTAGGAAATTGGGTGTATTGGATTGTGATTGATCTTGTTTCTATCTATTTATATGCTCAAAGAGGTTTTAATTTAACGGCTTTTCAATACGGTATTTTTACGATACTTGCAGTGTACGGTTTTATGGCTTGGTTGAAAGAATATAACCGACAATTGGAAGAACAGGTCTAATTGAATTTGAAATTGTTTTTTATTTCAAAAAGATCTCCAGGTTTTACGCCTTCTCCCTTTGATTAAATTCATTTTTAAAGCTACTATTCAAAAAGAATAATGTAATTTTGTTGCTTCTCATAGGGGTGCTGATGAAAATCGGCTGAGATTATACCCATTTAACCTGCTCAGGATAATGCCTGCGAAGGGAAATGAAGATGCTAATTATTAATATACACAGAGAATTAGCCCCTTGTTCTTGTTTTAAATTTTTTATATGAAAACAAGTTACTTGTCTAAAATCTGTGGTCTAGCGATGATGATTCCGCTGACCACATTTGCACAAAACACAATTGTAGGAACCGTTGAAAACGAACTGCATGAACCCATGGTCGGCGTTAAAGTCACCGTTGAAAACACTTTTTTAAGAACCATAACGAACAGTGATGGAGCGTATGAAATCAAGAATTTAAAAGATGGCGACTATCTTTTAAATGTGAATTATTCAGGCTACGACAAAAAGCAAAGTGAAATTCAATTGAAAAATGCTGAAACAAAAACCGTTAACTTTTCTTTAACACCAACAGCTCAGATGGTCGAAGAAGTAATCGTTACAGCAACTCGAGCAAATGAACAAACACCAACAACATATTCAAACATAGGGAATGAAGAAATTGAGAAAAATAATTTCGGACAAGATCTTCCTTTTCTTTTGAATACTCTTCCATCAACTGTTGTTACATCTGATGCAGGAGCTGGTGTTGGATATACAGGGATTCGTATTCGGGGGGTTGATCCTTCCAGAACAAACGTTACAATCAACGGAATTCCAGTCAATGATTCAGAGTCTCACGGGGTTTATTGGGTGAATATGCCCGATCTTGCTTCTTCGGTTGATAATATTCAAGTCCAACGTGGTGTAGGTACATCAACGAATGGAGCAGCAGCTTTTGGTGCAAGTATCAACATCAAAACGAACCAGATTAAACGTAAAGCGTATGCTAATATTGACAATTCTTACGGTTCCTTCAATACATGGAAAAATGCTGTAAAAGCAGGAACTGGATTGATTAACGATAAATTCACAGTAGATATGCGCTTGTCAAGTGTACGCTCTGAAGGTTACATTGATCGTGCAAAATCAAACTTGAAATCTTTTTACGTTTCAGGGGCTTGGATAGGAAAAAAATCCATTCTTCGTGCTACTGTTTTTAGTGGAAAAGAAAAAACATACCAAGCTTGGTACGGAACTCCCGAATCAGTGATCAATGGAAGTCAAGCTGATATTATTGCTTATGCTGACAGAAATTATATTTTTGGAGAGGATAGAAATAATTTATTGACTGCTGGGCGAACGTATAATTATTACACGTATGAAAACGAAGTGGATAACTATCAACAAAGTCATTATCAAATGCATTTCGATCATCGATTCAATTCAAAATTGAAGCTAAGTTCAGCTGTTCATTACACGAGAGGTGAAGGTTATTATGAGCAATTTAAAAAAGATCAAAAATTCAGTACGTATGGTTTTTCTCCAGTAATTCACGGGAACGACACCATCACTAAAACGGATTTAATCCGAAGAAGATGGTTGGATAATCATTTTTATGGAGCAATCGTTTCATTGAATTATAAGCACAAGAGTTTAGACTTAACTTTTGGTGGAGGAGCAAATGAATATAAAGGTGGACATTACGGTGAAGTAATCTGGGCAGAATATGCTTCAGACAGTAAAATACGCGATAAATATTACGACAATGATGCCAATAAAAAAGAGGCTCATGCCTATTTAAAAGCAACCTACAAGCATAAAAAATTCACTTTTTATGGAGACATCCAATACAGACACATCGATTATTCTTTCTTAGGAATAGACGATATAAGTGGAACGATTACTCCAATTAATCAAAAGGTAGCGTATGATTTTATCAATCCAAAAGCAGGGTTGATGTATGATTTCAATGCGAAGAATAATGCATATATTTCTGTGGCTGTAGCCAATCGTGAACCGGTAAGAAGAGATTTTAGAGAAAGTACTCCTACAAATCGTCCAAAAAAAGAAAATCTAACCAATGTAGAAGCTGGATATAGATTCAAAGGGACTCGGTTATTTGTGAATACCAATTTATACTTTATGAATTATAAAGACCAACTGGTGTTAACGGGTCAAATAAATGATGTCGGAGGGTATACTAGAACGAATGTAGATAAGAGTTACAGAGCTGGGGTTGAGATTGAAATGGGGTATAAAATCACCGAAAAATTACAACTTGCTGGAAATGTAACTTTGAGTCAGAATAAAATTTCAGCATTCAATGAATATGTGGATAATTACGATATCGGAGGACAGGATACAATCAAACATTCAAACACCGACCTTGCGTTTTCACCAAATACGATCGCAAGTTTAGCGTTGAGTTATGAACCGGTAAAAAATCTTTCATTGACGTTGATGGGGAAACATGTCGGGGATCAATTCTTGGACAATACATCCACTTCAACTCGAAAGTTAAACGGCTACATCACTTCTAATTTTCAAGTAAATTATACATTGAAAGATGTATTGTTTAAAGAAATTGTTTTCGGTGTATTGGTGAACAATATTTTTGATGCGAAATATGAGAACAACGGTTACACTTGGGGTTATGTATACGGAGGACAAAGAACCGTTGAAAACTTCTATTACCCACAAGCTGGAAGAAATTTCTTAGTAAGAGTATTGTTGAAATTGTAAAGAGAATAAAAGGGGGGTGTTTATCAAAATGTCCCCCCTTTTTACTTTCAATTAAAAAATAACTATACCGTTATATTACTTGTTTTGAAAATATATATTGTAAATTTGCAACGAATTATATTTCCTTTAGAATGAGTGATGCTATACAACATGAATGCGGAATTGCTTTAGTGCGATTAAAACAACCTCTTCAATATTATTATGACAAATATGGATCGGCTTTTTACGGCTTGAAAAAGATGCATTTGTTGATGGAGAAACAACACAATCGTGGACAAGATGGTGCCGGAATTGCCAACATTAAGTTCGACATGAACCCGGGTGAACGCTATATTTCTCGCCATCGCTCAATTGATGATAAACCAATCCACGATATTTTTGATAAAATCAACAGTCGTTTTGGTGAAATTCAAGAAGAAAATCCTGCATTGTTAAATGATGTAGAGTACTTGAAAAGAAACGCTGGTTTTACCGGAGAATTATTCTTAGGTCACCTTCGTTACGGTACTTTTGGTAGAAATTCTATCGAATCTTGCCACCCTTTCTTGCGCCAGAATAACTGGATGACAAAAAATTTAGTGGTTGCAGGAAACTTCAATCTAACGAATGTTGATGAACTCTTTGATGTTCTTTTACATGTTGGTCAACATCCGAAAGAAAAGTCTGATACCGTTACTGTAATGGAAAAAATTGGTCATTTCTTAGACATGGAGAATGATAAATTGTACAACGAATTAAAACCTCAAGGATATTCTAACACAGAAGTTTACGCGAAAATAGCACAGAAATTAGATTTAGAAAAAATTCTGAAACAAGCTTCTGAAGATTGGGATGGAGGTTATGCAATGGCTGGTCTTCTTGGACATGGTGATGCTTTTGTATTACGTGATCCAGCAGGAATTCGCCCAGCATTCTTCTACGAAGACGATGAAATCGTAGTTGTTGCTTCTGAACGACCAGTTATTCAAACGGCATTTGACTTGAAAGCAGATAAAATTCAAGAATTGCAACCAGGACATGCGTTAATCATTAAGAAAGACGGTACTACAACGGAAAAATTAATTAATCAGCCCACTAAAGAGTTGAAATGTTCTTTCGAACGTATCTATTTTTCTCGTGGTTCTGATGTCGATATTTACAAAGAACGTCAACAATTAGGAAGAAATGTTGTTCCTCAAACATTGAAAGCGATTGATTATGATTTAGATAATTCTGTATTCTCCTTTATTCCAAATACTGCAGAAGTTTCTTTCTTCGGTCTGATTAAAGGATTGGAAGATCATCTCAATGAAGAAAAAATAAAACAAATTACAGATTTAGGTGCAAATCCTGACCCTGAAAAAGTGCGCGATATTTTAATAAAGAGAGCAAGAATTGAGAAAATTGCCATTAAAGATGCGAAGCTAAGAACATTTATTACTCAAGATGATTCACGTGATGACCTTGTGGCGCACGTGTATGATATTACTTACGGTAGTGTTGTGCCACATAAAGATAATTTGGTCATTATTGATGATAGTATCGTTCGTGGAACTACACTTAAACAATCAATTCTTAGAATTTTAGATCGATTAGAACCAAAGAAAATTGTCGTTGTTTCTTCTGCTCCACAGATTAGATATCCTGATTGTTACGGTATTGACATGGCGAAAATGGGTGATTTTATTGCTTTTGATGCGGCAATTCAATTGTTGAAAGATAGAAATATGAACTATGTGATTGAAGATGTTTACCGTAAATGTATCGATCAATTGAACCTTCCGAAAGAACAAATCAAGAACTATGTTCAAGAAATTTACGCTCCTTTTACAGATGAAGAGGTTTCCGTAAAAATCAGTGAATTGTTAACTCCTCCAACAATAAAAACTCCCGTAGAAATAATTTACCAAACAGTAGACAATCTGCATAAAGCAATTCCTGGACATCTAGGAGATTGGTATTTTACAGGAAATTATCCTACACCAGGTGGAAATAAAGTGGTGAATAAGGCATTTATCAACTGGAAAGAAGGAAATAACAAAAGAGCATATTAATCATTCGTAAAATGAACAGACGTACGGCCATCATATTTTATATTTTGAGTGCCTATGTTGTGATTCAATTTGTTTGGTGGGGTTACCATTTGATCGAATTAACAGAAGAAGTTAGCGAAGAATCAATCCTTATCGGTCGCCGTGTGCGAATGATAATTGGAGAAGGGTCTGTCTTTTTGGTGCTGTTGTTAGTAGGAATTTGGCAAATTCGCCGTTCTATTCTCAAAGATTTAAAACTTTCAGAACGTCAGAATAATTTTTTACTTTCTGTGACTCATGAACTGAAAACACCGCTTGCGGCCAATAAACTCTACCTTCAAACCTTGCAGAAAAGAGATTTAGGTCGAGAAAAATCACTTGAACTACAGGGGAAAGCAATCGATGAAAATAATCGATTGGATAGAATGATCAATAACATTCTCAATGCTTCTCGGATTGAAAATAATGCTTTTCAACTGGAAAAAGAATCGTTTGATTTGAGTAAATTGATTGAGAAAACATACGCTAGAGTAAGTATCCTTTCTGCGAGTCACTCAATTGTACTTAACTGTGAAGAAAATATTCTTCTCTTTGCCGACCAATTTTCTGTAGAAACAATTCTCTTGAATTTAATTGAGAACGCAATCAAATATTCTCCGAAAGGAAGTGAAGTAGAAATTTATGCCCGTAAAAATGATGACCAAACAATATTTGGTGTATTAGATCAAGGAATTGGAATTTCTACACTAGATAAAAAATCGATATTTAAGCAATTTTACCGCGTTGGAAAAGAAGAAGTGAGGACGCAAAAAGGAACAGGTTTAGGCTTGTTCATCGTCGCTCAATTGACCGCTATGAATCATGGAACAATTGAGTGCCTCGACAATTCTCCCAAAGGAACAAACTTTATAATAACATTTCAAAATGACTAAAAACATTGGACTAATCATATTGGATGGATGGGGAATAGGCGACCATTCTAAATCAGATGCAATTTTCAATTCTGACACACCCTTTATGGATTTCTTACTGGCAGAATATCCAAACGCAACATTAGGTACAAGTGGTGAGAATGTTGGATTACCCGATGGACAAATGGGGAATTCTGAAGTTGGACACCTTAATATTGGTGCTGGTAGAATTGTGTATCAAGAACTTACTCGGATCAATAAATCCATCAAAGAAGGAGCGTTTTTTAAGAATAAAGTATTGGTCAGTGCTTTTGAAAAAGCGGAAAAAAACGGTGTGGATTTACATTTGTTTGGCTTGGTGTCAAAAGGTGGTGTCCATAGTTCTCAAGAGCATTTGTACGCACTTTCAGAAATGGCAAGGATGTACAAAATTGAAAATGTTTTCATCCATGCGTTTACAGATGGTCGTGATTGTGATCCGAAAAGTGGATCGGCTTTTATTGCTGAATTAGAAGAAAAAATTAAAGGTACCAATGTCCGAATAGCAACTTTGATTGGGCGTTACTTCGCAATGGACAGAGACAATCGTTGGGAGAGAATCAAAAAAGCATACGATTTAATGGTGAATGGAATTGGTGCAAAATTTAATTCTGCGACCGAGGCCTTGAATAAATCGTATGAAAATGAAATCACGGATGAATTTATAGAGCCTGTAGTGATTGTTGAAAATGCAAAAATTAAAGACGGTGATGTTGCCATTTGTTTCAATTTTAGAACAGATCGACCAAGGGAAATATCAACGGCTCTGACCCAAAAAGATTTCCATGAATTCAACATGCATAAATTGAATTTGTCGTATTATACAATGACGAATTATGACGCAAGTTTCAAGAATATTAATGTCATTTTTGAAAAAGATAATTTGATCAAAACATTAGGGGAAGTCCTTGCAGAAAATGGTCAAACACAAGTGAGAATTGCAGAAACTGAAAAGTATCCTCACGTCACATTTTTCTTCAACGGTGGCCGTGAAAATGAATTTGAAAATGAACGAAGATTGTTGGTGAATTCTCCAAAAGTCGCGACGTATGATTTGCAACCAGAAATGAGTGCTTTTGAAGTTAGAGATCAAATTGTTGCGGATATTCGCAAAAATCAACCTAATTTTATCTGTTTAAACTTTGCTAACCCTGATATGGTTGGACATACTGGTGTTTATTCTGCGATTCAAACAGCCGTAGAAACGGTAGATGAATGTTTAAATGATGTGGTAACAGCAGGTTTAGAAAATGGGTATGAATTTATTGTTATTGCCGATCATGGGAATGCCGATTTTGCCATCAATCCAGACGGTAGTCCAAATACTGCGCACTCTCTTAATCCTGTTCCTGTTGTATTGGTAAGTAAAGATAAAGATGCCACAATTCAAGACGGTATTTTGGCTGATGTAGCTCCAACAATTTTAAGTAGATTAAACGTTGCGCAACCTGTAGAAATGACAGGAAAAGTATTGGTGAAGTAAAGAGAAATTGGATACAACTTAGATGTTGTTTCATAAAATGGAAACTCCACGATTTAATCTTAATCCATAAATAGGCCATTACTTGACTTACAGGTAATGATTTCATTAAAATATAAATTTATATATCTTTACATCAATAAATAAGATATTGAATTTGAACAGAACACTACTTTTAATTATACCCGTATTTATTTTTTGCATTTTTTCATGCAAGAAAAGTAAAACGCTAGTGCCTGAAATAAAGCAATACCTACATATTTCTCATACACGAACAAGCACTAATCCTTTAGTAGATGAGGTAGCTGAAAAAATAGACTATAGTTGTTTTGATTTACTTTTTCTTGGGGGTGATTTAGCGCATTTAACTTCTGAAGATGAAACTACAATGTCGTATGTCGATTCCGTTTTTGACGTAGGAAATGAAAATACATTATGGTCTTTGGGGAATCATGATTACACAGATTTGGCGAGAATACAAAACTATACAAATAGAACACCTTATTATGCATATAGTAAAAATGGAATCACAATAATCGTCCTCGATACACAAGATAGTCTGAGCAACATCATTGGTCAACAAAAAATATTTTTTGATGCTGTTGTCGACACAATTCAATTCTCATCTCATTTAATCGTATTGCACCATAAGTTAATTTGGATGTACGGTGATAATTACTTGGAATCACTTGTTTCACAGACATCAAATGCAGAAATAGGAAACTGCTTCTACTGCATCAATCCCAATAACTTTTATACCGATATTTATCCAAAACTATTAGATGTACAACAGCGAGGCGTTGACGTGATATGTATTGGGGGGGACATTGGATTTAATGCAAAATCATTTGAATACAAAACAGCAGAAGGAATTTCTTTTTTAGCTTCAGGAATTTCTTTTGGTTCAACTTCGAATAAAGCCCTGCTTTTTAAACATAACCTTTATAAAAGAGAATTAACGTGGGAGTTTAGACCTCTTTCTGATTTTTGAAGTATAAAACAATTCATTTTCTTGGAATAGTTTTTAAAATATTCGCCATATGTCGTATTTTCTTACGAAGATCTATGTCTTACATTTGTTTCAACTAAAAAACACATTATGAAACTTTTAACAATTCTTTCTATTCTATTTTTCAACCTATTTTCGGTATTCTCTCAAGGTGATGAGCTTATATTTGAAGAAAACTTTGACGATAACTCGAAGGGCTGGTTTGTTGGAAACACCAAAGATCAAGCAGTGAAAATTAAAAAGGGATCTTACTTTATTGAAAATCTCAATGAAGATAAAACAACCATTCCTTTTATTAAATCAGACGGTTTAGATGATAAAAACTTCACTTTTGAAATTAGATTTAGACATTTGTCGGGTTCAAAAGATTATAATTTCGGTGTAAGGTATGGTGAAAATGATTATTACGCAATGGATTTTTACATCACTGCAACACAACAGTTTAAAGTAAAAGAATACTACAACAAGGCTTTTCATACAAAGAAAGATTGGACAGAAAGTGAAGCAATCAATAAATCGAAGAAATTCAATGTTTTACGCGTAGAAAGAAATGCATCCGTTCAAAAGTTTTTCATCAATGGTGAATTAGTGTACACTTGTTTTGAGAAAATTTTCTTTGGAAATAAACTAGGAATTATTGTTTCTTCAGACATCAAAATTGAAGTTGATTACATCAAATTATGGACTTCTCCGCTTGTGATTCCAACAGTTGAAAAACCATTGGAAGATGTTGAATTTGAAAATCTGGGTAAAGTAATAAATACCAAATATTCTGAATTAACGAATCGATTAACGCCAGATGGGAATGTAATTTACATTACTCGAAAAGAGAAAATCAATGGAAAAGAAGTTGATCAAGTTTATTATTCTGAAAAAATGAAAAACGGAGAATGGGGAAGAATTGTTAAAATGCCTTTTCCAATTAATGTGAACAGAAGTACGGGACTTATAGCTATTTCACCCGATAATAATACCATTGTTTTAACAGGTACCAGAGATAAAAAAGGACAAGTAATTGATTACAATGGAATTTGTATCTCTCAACGAATTGCAGAGGGTTGGTCAATGCCTGTTAATATTAAAATCAAAAACTTTGAAAATACAGACTCTTACCAAGAGTTTTGCATGTCTCCCGATGGAAACGTTTTATTGATGACGATAAAAAATAAAGAATCGCTCGGAGAAAGAGATATTTATGCATCGTTTTTAAAGAAAGGAGAATGGACAGAACCTTTAAATGTGGGGAATGTTGTGAACTCAATTGGGGATGAATTGTCACCATTTTTAGCTCCAGATGGTAAAACACTCTACTTTTCGAGTAATGGACATCCTGGGTATGGAGGAGAAGATGTTTTTATTTCAAAAAGATTAGATGAAACATGGACGAATTGGTCACAGCCATTGAATTTAGGGAAAGGAATTAACTCTTCTGGATGGGAAGGTTATTTCACCGTTACGGCAGATGGAGAATACGGGTTCATTTCTAAAATTTTAAAAGGAGGAGAAGGGGTAGATGATTTGTATAGAATAAAACTGTCAGAGTCTGCAAAACCGGAACCTTTGGTGTTAATCAGTGGAAAAGTGTTGAATAAAAAAACGAATGAAGCTATCAGTACAACAATCAAGTATTACGAATTAGGGACGGATATTGAGATAGGTACGGCGACAAGTTCACCAGGAACAGGAGAGTATCAAATCTCTCTACCGAAAGGGAAAAAATATGCGTTTTTTGCAAAGAAAAATGATTTTTACTCCGTTGAAGATCACCTTGATTTGGTTGAATTGGAACAGTTTGAGCAAATCACAAAAAATCTTTACTTGGTTCCAATTGAGAAAGGTGAAGTGATTCGATTGAATAATATATTCTTTGAAACGGGAAGTGCTGTTTTATTGTCAGATTCTTATGCAGAACTCGATAAATTAGTCACGCTTTTAAAGAAAAATAAAAAACTGAAGATTAAAATTAAAGGCCATACCGATAATGTTGGAAGTGAGAAGGATAATTTAGCTTTATCAACTGATCGTGCTGAGTCGGTGTACAATTACTTGCTTGAAAATGGTGTCAATGAGAATAGAATTTCTTTCGAAGGCTACGGAGAATCGAAACCAATTGAAAGTAATGAAACGGAAGAAGGAATGTCAATTAACAGACGCGTAGAGTTTGAAGTACTTTAATTCTTGCCATTGAAAAAAAGTCTGCCAATGAAGTTTGGTGGACTTTTTTTTCTTACAGGTGTTTTAAAAAGGGAATCCAATACCAATAGTTGAACCCATTTGAGGGATTTTATTTTGAAATACCCATTTTTTACCGTCTATAAAAATTGGCGCATACAAGAGTACTCCATAATCAAAGCGAAGTATGATGAAAGTCAAATCTAAACGTAAACCAACACCTGCAGTTAAAAAGCTATCTGGAACTATTTTATTCCAACGAATTCCTGATCCTGGACGTAAAGGGTCTTCTTTTAGTAGCCAAACATTTCCTGCATCCGACCAAACAGCACCAGAAAGTCGAACACCAATTTTAAAACGATATTCAAGATTTAATTCAAACTTAATATCGCCCATTTGATTGATGGCGTCAGGATTTATTTCGGCATATCTTCCGGGACCTAAAACCTTAGAAGAGAAGGGCCTTAAGCTATTTGTCCCTCCAATAAAATATTGACGGATATAAGGGAGTGTTGTATTGTTTCCAAATGGCAATCCAATTCCTCCAGATGCTTTAAACGCTATCGTTTGTATAGGACCTATCGGAAGCATGTACCTAAAATCGGTGTGGAATTGAACAAATTGAGCAAATTTAATCCCTAAAACTTTTTTCTGACCACTTGGTTGGTTGGTGAAAACACTATTCATTAAATTTAAAAGAGATCCCGAAGCTTCCACTTTGGATTCAAAAAATAAACCTCTTGGCCAATTTTTATTTTTCCGCTTATCAATCTTATATGAATATACCAATGAAGTAATCAATTGATTTTCTAAACTTTGTTTTAAAGATGCATTATTGGATAGTATTGAGTCGTAACGAAATGAAGTGTTGTAAATGTTCGAAAACGTAATGTTTACAAAGTCAAGTTGATGCTCATCATTTGGTAAAGTGTTGAAAGTGACTCCGTATGCACCGTTAATACTGTTTTGCGTATAAAAGTTCTTTCGCTCGAGTAAGTCAATGGAGGTTCTTACAAAATACATTGGCATAGATTCTTTTGTTCTTGGCCATCTCAATAAAGAAGAAATTGCAGGTGCCTTATACGTAGCTTGAACAGAAAATCCAAAAACATCCGAGGCTCTTTTATTGTATAATCCCAGAGGGAAATAATAGAAGAAATTTGTCTTTACATCTAAATTTTGCGCTTTGCCAAAAAGATTCAATTGTTTTAACCGTATTTCAAAAGAAGGTCCGAGATATCCTGCAGATTGGAAGTCACCATTTACATTAAAGCCCAAGTGAGTGGCTTTTGAAGGGGTTAATATGATGTTTGCATTTAATTTTAATGAATCTCCAGGAATGATACTATATTTAATTTGATGTTTTTGAAAAATGGATGTTTTTGAATAAAAGTTGGTGGTTTGGTATGACTTTTCAAGAGAATAATAAGAAGTGTCAATAGTGGTGATACTGTCTATGAAAAAACCTTTTAGAAATCCGTTTTTATACTCAAATTTTTCAATGTCAGCTAGATTTTTTTTGGTTGAATCAATACGTATAAAAATCTCGTTCACTTTTACTTTGGATAACTCTGTCGGAGTTAAATAAGTGTTCAACCTGAATCGTAAATCAATCTCTCGGTCTCCTACAGTAGTGTCTGCCTCAATGATGATGTCGTCTTCAAAAATATAGTAATATCCTTTATTTTGCAATGCAACCCAAAGATCCTTTTTTTCTTGTTTTAATTTATATAAATTAAATTCATCACCACTTTCAATTTCTGCTGATGCCATGAATTCTTCAATATCTTTATTTATAGAAGAGTTTGTTACACTAGAATCGATGTCAAACCAGACTTTTCGATAGTTATAACTAGGAGCAATTTCTACATAATATTTAACGAATACTTTTTTCCCTTTTCGTTTTAATTTTAAAGTGTAATCTGCTTTCGTACCGAAATGGCCGTAGTTTTCATAGGATTCAACAATTTTTTTGATTTTTAAGTCAGGATTAATGTTACGAAATAGTGTAGGCTCTTCTCCAAAGTTGACGCGCATCCAGTGCTTAAGTCCTTTTTGTTTTTCGTTGTAGAAAAAGTTGTAAATGAATAATTTTTGGGGAATTAACCGAATAAATGGTGTAGAAAAAAAAGCGCCATTCGGGATGTCCCAAATGGTTAAATAAGCATCTAGAAGCTTCTCGTTTCCGTTTTTTACTTTGAATTTATTTTGTTTGTTTTTTCTAACTTTAAGTCGTGAACCGACGTATAGTTTTTCTCCATCAGCTAGGTGTCTCGTCCCTGAGCATGAACTGATCAATAATGTTGTTCCAATAATAAAAAGGAAAACAAAGAATCGATATACGTGTTTGTTTTTTCTATTCTGCATCTTTTTTATTTTTACGCTTGAATAGATTGTCAAATTCAAAATTAATTTCAAATCCCAATGAAGATTGATCTATACGTCCGACCAATTGCCCTTCATAGTTATTCGTATGAGAGGTCATGATGTAAACATCCGGTTTTTTTCGAAGTTGGTACATTACTTTGGCATATCCAGATAGTGGGGAATCTGTATTCTGTTCATTATTGATGTCTAAACTTCCTCCTGCAGATACTCTCAAATTATCTTTTAAAAAGTTTCGAGAAAGGTCTACACCAATTTTATTGTAATTTTCTTTTTTTGCACTTGGGTTATTTTTGTACTGCTCAATTCGGAATGATAAATCTGTATTTTTGAGATTTCTTCGAGAGATTTCGTTCAATTTATTAACGATCGATTCGTAGCCCGTTTTAGTTTTTTGAGCATCTTGATTGATTTTTCCATACACAAGCATACTCACCGCATAGTCAGAACGCGTGTTGTCTGTAAGTGATGAAAGGTAATTTTGAACTTGACCGTCATCGGATGAAATGTTAAAGAGTAATTGAATTTCATCCAACGTTCCGTTTTTCACTTCAACATCAACGAAAACAGGAACCCTTTCTCCATCACTAGTTAAATCTGGAGAAACATCATTTGGGAAAATCCTAAAGACTTCTTCTCCTTTAAAATTGACGATTGGGTCAAATAAATCGCCATTCCAATTTATTCTAGCTTTTTGAACGTCCAATTGAACGTTAGAAACCATCGGAACTTCATAGTAAACATGGCCATCTATACTTTTTAATTCACCATAAGCATTGGGGGTCATTAATAGGCCGTCTTCTAAACTTATTTCTCCGAAACAGGTTAGCCTGAAATATTCATTCGAAGTTTTGGAGAGTAAAACATAAATTTCGGTATTTCCAATGTTTAAGTCAACGTCGTAATCAATTTTTAACTTTTTCCGTTTGACCTCTATTCGATCTGTTGTGTCTCCGAAGGAAATAAAAGAAACCGTTTTTGATCGATCTTCTAATTGAACTTTACTTTCGTAAAAGTATTCAATGTTATTGCCGTCCAAGGTGTTTACGAATCCACTGATCAGTAACTTATCCTCTTTTGATGAAAAATGAAGTTGGCTTTTGATGTCAAACTTCCCCTTTAATGCACCTTTTTGTTTTTTATTGTTTAAAAGAGTAAAATGATCTGTTTTCAAATCAATATTGATAATTTCAGGATGGAGAATATCCATGTACCCATCAATTTTTAAAGGTTGTTTGTTTTGGTCAAGAATGGTGAAATTATGCAGTTTCAATTTATTCTGATCTACAATTAATCGCTGATTATTGATTGAACTTTTAAACCCATACATTGGAGAATTAAATTCAGTTGAGTCAAATTGAACATAACCTTGAACAATTAAACTGTCAGTGTAATCGCCTTTAAATCGCCCCGTTAATGTTCCTTTTGTATCCAATTCAAGTGTATCAAGGTTGACAAGCTGAAGTACAGCATTAAGGTCAACGTCTTCAATTTCACCAATAAAAGATGGATTATTGTACAGGTCATAAGTTTTTACATCAAGAAAACCAATCTCATGTTTGTACAATAAATTTGCATTCTGTTGATTGTTTTCATACTTGATGTCCAACGCAATGTTTCCAACATTTATCGTGTCAATAACGATTTTATCAATGGTGCTTTCCCCATTGATTGCAGAATTTGAATACGCATAATTTACAGTCATATTCAACGAGGACTGAATAGAGTCTGAAGGAATGTAATAATAGAGAATGTCTCCTAAATTCAATGAATCAATGGTTAAATCAACGTTTTTTTCGGTGAATTGGGTGTGGATTGATTGAATTCCTGAAGTAAAAGTTAGTTCACCAATTGTTGAGAAGTCCTTCGTTCTCACTTTTATTTCATCACCATTATTACTGTACCAATAGGTTTCACCTGCTCTTTGTGGCTTTAAAGAATCGAATTGAAAAAGATAGAAATCGGGGTCAATGACTAAAGTTGTATTTACTCCAAGGGAATCTTCAATTTGAGGAAAGAAGGCGAGTGTCTCAAAATTAAAATCGCTCATTTCTTCTCCAAAAGTGATGATACTAGCGATGTCATTCAAGTATATAAATGATGTGCTTAATGTGTCAATTTGAATTTTATTATGGTGATTAAATTCATTCATTTTAATCTCACCGTCTAGTTGTTTTATGTAATTCTCCTCCATTCTCAAATAGGAAATGTCGATAATTCCATTTACATTTTGATCCTTCGCTTGTATTTGTACCGCTTCTATTTTTGCATCTGCATTTACTCCAAAGAAGTCATGGATGAATGAACTATCGATGTTAAGTGATAGGTCAAGGTCGAAATCTGGAATTTCAGAACTGCTCTTTTCAGCCATTTGCATCCAATCAAGAAAAGGTTGATTGAATTCAAACAAAAGGCCTAAATTAGAGGAGTCTTTTACTTTTACCGAGTATTTGTCAACTTCATTTAAATAAGTCAATTGCAAATTGTCAATGTAAGAATGATCGTCTGTTTGGAAGAGTAATGAATCTAAATCTAGGTTGAAAAAAATCACATCATCCGTAAAGAAAAACTGGCCATTAAAGTCACTTTCAATTTTGCCTTGTTGAACGTCAAATTGAGAAAGGTTTTGAGTGTTAATAGCTGTTGCACCAGAAAAATGAAGAGTGTCCCAGTCCAAAATGTTGTCTTTTGTTTCTAATGAGATATTCCAATTATCTTCTTCTGATTCCATTAAAATGGATGTAATTTCATTTTTATACTTGGCAAGTAAATCAATTTGATAGTATTGATAATCGTCATTTTTAACAGAATCTACCTCTATTTTTACTTCAATGTTTTGAAGTGTTTCCAAGTCAAATTGATTGATGTGTGTAGAAAGGTCTAGGCCATATGCTTTCGTGGGATTCTCCGTTTCTTTTTCAAACATTGCGCTGGAAACATACGGCGAATAAACTTGGATATCTGCATCCATTTTTTCATCTAAAAGATTATTTATTGCTAAATCCAATCGGGTTTGTAATTGATCAATACTAGCATCTCCTTTAATGTTTAAATGGTCTTTGTTTCCTTGAAAATTGAGTTGGGAAGTGATATTCAATGGAGGCATGTTCTCTGGCGCGTCAATGTCAAAGTATACTTTTAAATCTTCTTCAGTAGCATTTAATTCTGTCAATGTTAAATTAACTGCACCTAGTTCTTTTGGCTGGAAAATATACCCATCTATATCCACATTAGAATTGTTTGCTAATGAACAAATAAATTCATTGATTTTCAGTGTGTCTTGAAAATAAAACGCATCGATTTCCACTGATATAGGTGGAGCTTTACTGTTTATGACGTCCTCAGCGTTGAAGTATTTTGCATACCTTGGAGAGAAATGAGATTCTTCCAAATTGATATGGTATTGGTAAGCAGAATCAATGTTTTCAATTGAAAATTCTTTTAGGTTCAATTCAATTCCCGGGAGATTTATGTATAAGTCTTGCACGGCCAAAGATTGGTCTGTTTCTAAAAGAAATTGAGAAGAATCAATTTTAACAGCTAAAGTATCTTGGTAAGTGAAGTAGAAATGAGAGATGTTTAGGTCAACCCCGGGGATATTATTCCATCCATTTACACTAAAATCAATCGCATTTATTTTAAAAATAGATTCCTCACCTGTAATAATAAACTCAAGAGAATCAGCATTGAATTCATCAACGAAAAAAAAAGGGACATTCGGAATAACCTCTATTTTTGTCTGTGAAGTGTCTGTACTGTCTGACGTAAAAGGCTGTAGAAAAGCAATTGTTCCCTTGGAATAATCGACTGTTTCTGCATAAATGGAATCGTTCCAAACGAATTTAGAAGCAGTGACGGTTGGGAAGGTGAATATAGAGAAGTCTGTAGAATCAATGGTTCTTACGATGGTATTTTCAATTCTCACATCTTCAAAAGAAAGAAAAGGCATGAAATCATAATTAAATGGTTCTTCATCGGGCTCATCTTCGTCTTCAAAAGTGTATATAATGTATAAATCTTTAGCTAAAAATGTATCTCCAGCTAATTTTCCAGAAAACAAGTCAATAATTGATAAGTCTAATTTTATTTTCTTAAGAATTAATTGAAAATCATCTTGATTGATCGTAAATTGGTCTATTTCAAGTGTTAATGGAAAAGAATAATGAAGTTCAGAATATTGGATACCACTTTCTTTTAGGGAATTGATGGTGTATTTAAAAGCGAAGAAGAATAAGATACTTAATGTGAATAATACATAGGCAGTGCGTTTGGCAAAACGTTTATAACTAAACTTTTTTTTTCCTTTCTGATCCTTTTTCATTATTCGAAGTAAAAGTACTAAAAAAAGCACTAAATAAGTTTAATCGATTCATTTAGAACAAGGGCATTTTTATTTGATTACCAGAGCCAAAAGAAATAGAAAATCAGAAAATTATTTATCTTTACCTTCAATTATAAATGAATCAATTCAACTATGAAATTATTACTTTCCATTGCATTACTTTGTTTAGTTCCCACTTTTGCAGGAGCTCAAACTTTAACTGAATTATATAAAAAAGTAAATACTTCTGTTGTCGTGATAGAAACACAGAGTAACACAACAGATGAAACGGGAATGAAAAGAAATATTTCAACCGAATCTAGTCAAGGTTCAGGCGTGTTAATTTCGGAAGATGGTCTTATTTGGACGGCTTCTCATGTTGTTAATTCTGCGGACTATGTTGCTGTGAAATTCAATGATAATGATATTTACATGGCGAAAGTAATCAGTACAAATCCTCAAGCAGATGTTGCATTGATTAAAATTCAAGGTCCTTTTCACCTTGGGGATAAACATGTAGCGGTGATTGGAAATTCAGACGATGCTCAAACTGGAGATGATATTTTTGTAATTGGAGCGCCACATGGATTGGAACAAAGCTTATCTCGTGGGATCGTAAGTGGTAGAATGAAACCAAGTGATATCAATTCTAACTTTTTTCCTATTGAGTTTATTCAAACCGATGCTTCAATCAACCCTGGAAATTCAGGTGGACCAATTTTTAATATGCAGGGAGAAGTGATTGCAATTGCAAGTTTCATTCTTTCAGAGTCTGGCGGATTTGATGGGATTGGGTTCGGAGCAACATCAAACGTTGCAAAAAAAATACTAATGAATACCAAAGCGTTATGGGTAGGGATTGATTTTGTTTTTCTAGATGAAACAATGGCAAAGGTGTTCAATATCCCTCAAAAAGGGGGACTGTTAGTTTTATCTGTTGCACTTGAAGGTCTAGGAGCTGACATCGGTCTTAAAGGTGGTTATGTAGAAGCAAGAATTGAAGGTGTAGAGCTGTTGATTGGTGGGGATATCATTCTTGAAGTCGCTGGAATTAAACTTGAAAGTGGAGAGTCAGGGTATAAACTTCGAAAAGTCTTAGTGTCATTTAACCCCGGAGATACTTATGAAGTTAAATTTATACGCGGAGGTAAAGTCTTGACAAAAACAATTACTGTGAAGTAAATTCTTAGAATAATTCATTTTTTTATTCATTGAGAAAGGAATAATGTGTAATTTTAAAACGCAAAATGAAATCAAGTAATCAGCATAAAAAGAGTTATTCATTTTCTATTCTGAAAGGGGTAGTGTATTTGTTGTTGATTTCCATTATTTTTCTAAAACCAGTTGCGCAAATAATTATTCATTCTTCCAATGAGGAGATTGAATTGTCTGAATCTGGAAATGGAGAAGAGATTGAATTCCTAGATATCTTGATGGATGAAGATAATGAGTCGATGTATTCGTCTTTCACCTTATTTGTACTCTTTTCAAAAGAAAAACAATTGTATTTTTACCCTGAATCATCTCGATTCAGTTTAATCTTAGAAATCACCACCCCTCCTCCAGAATTCGCGTAGAATCCTATTTCAAGAGATGAATCATCTAAATAAGATGAAAAATAGGTTTTTTAAAGTGCTTATTTATGAATACTTCCACAGTTCGCTTCTTGGGTTGTGACTATTATTTTTTACATGAAAAAATTATTTGATTTTAAACACATTAAAGGTGATGTGTTCGGAGGGATAACAGCAGGTATTGTTGCTTTACCCTTGGCTCTAGCATTTGGTGTTAGTTCAGGTTTAGAACCTAGTGCAGGACTGTATGGCGCTATTTTTGTAAGTTTTTTCGCTGCTCTATTTGGTGGTACAAGTACACAGATTTCAGGACCAACCGCACCGATGACAGCCGTAAGTATGGTAGTTATTGCTGATTTATTGGCATCTCACGATGGATCGATTGAGAAAGCACTGCCTTATATCATATTGGTCTTTTTAATGGCAGGATTGATTCAGGTTTTATTAGGAGTTTTAGGAGTAGGGAAGTATATTAAATACATCCCTTATCCTGTTGTTTCTGGTTTTATGACAGCAATCGGTGTTATTATTTTGGTGACTCAAATTCTTCCATCAATTGGGTATTACCCGAAAGAAGATATTGCTCTTGTTGAACATTATAGACCTCTCGCAGAGGAAGAAATTTTGGAGCATATAATTGAAGATGAAGTAGCTGAAGATGGAACTCTTGTTTTAGAAGATTTTTCTGAAATGATTGAAGAAGCGAACCATGTAAAACCAGAAGAAATTCAAGCCGAATCTATGACTTTAGCTGCTAGGGAAACTTCAGGGGTTATGGGAGCTTTAAAAATTCTTCCACATGCGCTGAAAAACATTAATTGGTTAGAGTTTATGTTGGCTTTAGGGACAATAATAATCATATTTGGATTCAAGAAAATCACTAAAGTTATTCCGAGTACTCTCGTCGCCCTGGTAGTAATGTCAGGAATAGCTTATGGCTTTGGGCTTGATTATAGGTCTATTGATGAAATCCCAAGTGGATTTCCAATTCCTCACCTAGGTGTTTTTACCTCTTTCTCTTTCGGTTCTATTGGTCCTTTTGTCTTTACGGCGATAACTTTAGCATTGTTAGGTTCTATTGATTCTTTATTGACATCTGTTGTCGCTGATAACATGACGAAGACCCGACACAATCCGAACAAAGAATTAATTGGACAAGGAATAGGGAATTCTGTTGCAGCAATTTTTGGTGGAATTCCTGGTGCTGGAGCAACAATCAGAACGGTTGTAAATATTAATGCGGGTGGTAAAACGAAGTTGTCAGGAATGATTTCTGCTGTTTTATTACTTATTGTTTTAGTTGGATTAGGACCTGTCGCATCGAAAATCCCTGCAGCTGTTCTTGCTGGAATATTAGTTACTGTTGGTATTGGAGTAATGGATTACAAAGGTTTAAAAGCGATACCTAAAATGCCTAGACAAGAAGTTCTTATCATGCTTACTGTTTTAGTTTTAGCATCAGTTTGGAATTTGGTTGCAGCAGTTGGTATTGGACTTGTGATTGCTTCTCTAATGTTTATGAAACAAATTGGAGATTTAACTTCTCGTTCTAGTGTTGTTCCTCTTACAAAAGAACCAGATTGGAAAGGTGGAATAGAGATTCCTCAAAATTTAATCGAAGAAGTATATGTTAAGCATGTAAATGGTCCTTTGTTTTTTGGTTCTACAAGTGATTTTCAGGCTTTAGCGAAGGAAATACCAGATACTGCAACTGCTGTTGTTATACGATTAGATAGGATGAGATACATGGATCAATCTGGTTTGTTTGCCTTAGAAGATGTTCTTATGGATTTAAAACAAAAAGGAATTCAAATCGTTTTCATTAATCTTAAAGCTCAGCCAGAATACTTATTAGAAAAAATTGGAGTCATTCCAGATTTAGTTCCAAAAGATCAAATCTTTGATAGTATTGAAGAATCAATTATTTGGATTAAAAATAATGTAAACGATGTACACTAAAATATAAAATTATGGGAAAAACGTTTTATAGTAATATTATAGAGAACAATAAAAAATGGGTGAAGGATAAACTAAATCTAGAACCTGATTATTTTAAAAAATTAGAAGATGGACAAAATCCATCCATATTATGGATCGGTTGTGCCGATAGTAGAGTTCCTGCAAATGAAATTATAGGTGCAAATCCCGGAGAAGTATTTGTGCATAGGAATATTGCGAACATGGTTTTACATACAGACATGAACATGTTAAGTGTGTTGGATTATGCCGTAAATCAACTAAAGATTAAACATATTATCGTATGTGGACATTATGGTTGTGGTGGTGTGAAAGCAGCAATGAGTAATCAACCTCTTGGGTTAATTGATAATTGGATCAGACACATTAAAGATGTATACAGATTTCACAATGATGAACTAGATTCAATTAAAGATGAAAATGCCAGGTATGAACGATTTATTGAGTTAAATGTGATAGAACAGGTGTATGATTTAGCAAAAACATCGATTGTTCAAGCGGCTTGGGAAAGAAAACAGCCACTTCACGTACATGGTTGGGTATATGGAGTTGGTTCTGGAATAATCAATGACTTAGATGTTAACTTTAGTAGTGATGATGATTTAGGTGAGGTTTATCAACTCGAGTTTAAATAAAATATACTAGAACGAATGTAAAGGCTTCCGAAAGGAGGCCTTTTTTGTTTTCCACCTTATTTTCTAATCATTTTTATCCTAAAATTTAGGCATAAAAAAACCACGTCGTTAAACGTGGTTTGTGGTCCCACAAGAGGAAGCGTTTTAGCTTTCGAAGACGTTTTACAAGTTCGCTAGAACTTATAAATAAGGTAGGCTCGAACTAATTTATTTTTTGAGTATTTTTTATTTTAAAATTTAGGCATAAAAAAACCACGTCGTTAAACGTGTTTTGTGGTCCCACAAGAGAAAGCGTTTTAGCTTTCGAAGACGTTTTATAAGTTCG
>CAYLWS010000042.1:0-2645 GCA_964387525.1 uncultured Fluviicola sp. | reverse complement strand
TTTAATGTTTAGGCATAAAAAAACCACGTCGTTAAACGTGGTTTGTGGTCCCACAAGAGAAAGCGTTTTAGCTTTCGAAGACGTTTTATAAGTTCGCTAGAACTTGTAAATAAGGTAGGCTCGAACTAATCTATTTTTTGAGTCTTTTTTATTTTAATGTTTAGGCATAAAAAAACCACGTCGTTAAACGTGGTTTGTGGTCCCACATGGGCTCGAACCATGGACCCCCTGATTATGAGTCAGGTGCTCTAACCAGCTGAGCTATAGGACCAATACTTTTTCAAGTATTTATTTCAATCGATAAAAACTTCTAAAAGTCTTTATCGGTGGGCAAATATAATCAGAATTTTAAAAAAAAAGAATGCTTTTGAAATAAAATGCGATTAAATAAACATTTTTATGATTAAACCGACAGCTACAAAAAGAAGTAACAAACTAAAAGCCTTCTTTAGCCATACAGTAGAGACCTTTTTCTGAAATATATTCCCTAGAATAACGCCCAAAATTGTCACGCCAGTAATCGCCAGTAATAACGGCCAATTAATCCCCATTTCGAGTATTTCAGGATTGAATAAATCCCCAATCATTGCGATCCCAGATTGAATAGCAATAATGAACATCGATGTTGCAACTGCTTTTTTCATATCAAGCCCCATTCCTAGAAGAATAGGGACAATGATAAAACCTCCGCCAGCTCCAATAAAACCACTCAATAATCCAGTTAAAATTCCAAATGTAATGATGGTAGATTTAGAAACAGGACCTGTTTTTGGTGGTTTTTTGTTTAAAAGAGTTCTTATTGCAGTGTAAAGCATTACGGTAATAAGAAGAATCGTGATAATTGTAGAACGATGAAGGTCAATACCTAAAAGAGTGAAATCGAGAGGGATCAAAGGCATAACCCACAAACGGATGGATACTGCTGTAAACATACTTGGTACAACGAAAATAATTGCTTTTTCAAAATCAACTTCTTTGTTTTTTATCCGCTGAACAGAGCCAAAAGAAGCCGACATTGCTACAACGAACAACGAATAACTCGTAGCCATTAGCATTGGCTCTCCAAAAACGTAATGAACAAGAGGTACGGTTAATATTGACCCACCACCACCGACAAGCCCAAGAACAAGTCCAATGAATAAGGATAAGAATAGTCCAAAAATATACATAGTCGACAAAAGTAATAAGATCAAAAGTTTATTCTCGTAACTTAAGTCACAGATTTACTTCTGAAAATTAACATCGTTAGAATTCCAAATATAATTGTTGCGAAAACCAAGTGACTCGTTTGAACAAGACCGGGTAAATCAAAATAAGCGAGAAGAACTCCAGAAGTCAATTCAATAACTAAAAATAAAAACAAATATCGAATGGATGGATATTTATTGATTTGTTCATTCTTCCATGCAATAATAACGATGAAAATTAAAACCAGCCAAGAAAAACTGCGGTGAATGTAAAAGGGTAAACCCAATTCTTCTGTCCAAGAATCTCTTGAAATTCCCATTTTCGTTAATTCATCAATACCCTCTCTTACTTGAGTTCCTAAAAACATTTGATAAATTGTTATCGCAAAAGAAACCCATATTAAACCCAACATCCATTTTGGATGAACAATTTTCTCTTTCTGTTTTGGACTAATTTCACGAATAAAATAAATTTGTAAAGCAATAATGATTAAGGCTAAAAGAAGATGAATTGTTATGGTCCAAGGAACTAAATTTGAAGCGACAACAATAGAACCAAACCAAGCTTCAATTCCTATTAAGACAAGGTTTAATCCTGCCAATAAAATAAGTTTTCGATTTCTGTATTTGAATAATAACCAAATAAAGCTCAATAACATGGCGTTTCCCGCAAGAAATCCAAACAGACGATTGGCGTATTCTGTCCACGTTTTTGAACCGTTGAAATCTTGTTCAATACGAAGAGAAGGATCGTTTCTCAATTGATCAGCAGTATTATTTAATCCAATTTTTTCTAAAAAGGTGGCGAATTTTTTTAATTTTTTATCACGTTTGTTGGAAAAAATCTCTTTGTAATCTTCGGGTAATTCTGAAACATCACTCGGTGGAACCCATTGCCCAAAACACTTTGGCCAGTCAGGACACCCCATTCCACTTCCTGTAATTCTTACAAATGAACCAGCGATTACAACTAAATAAATGAAAACCAAGGTCAACCAATTGAAACGAATATATTGTTTTGAAAAAGTCATGGTCCAAAGATAATCAATCCATAGAAATGGAATCTTAAGTTGACTTTTTTGTGGCACAATATCTGTTGATTTACTGCTTTTTTGAAGATTTTCCACAAATAGGCAACAAATGAATTATATTTACGTCTGAATACAACATACCCAATGAAAATAATTCTCCATATCATCATTTTTTTTTGTGTTTTTAACGCAAATGCTTCCCATATTATTGGTGGGGAAATTTATTACGATTACCTAGGGAATAATAATTATAAATTTTACATTTCTGTATACAGAGATTGTAACTCATCTGGAGCTTCTTATGATTCACCATTAAGTTTGGGCGTTTTTAGCAATGGAGCTTTAATTCAAAATGTTTCAGTTAATTTTAATGGTGGTAGATTCAACTAGCTAATGCAAGTTTTTTATTTTCTAGGTTAAACATAGT
>CAYLWS010000041.1:0-29488 GCA_964387525.1 uncultured Fluviicola sp. | reverse complement strand
ATCCCTGATTAGGATTTTTTGAAAGCGCATCTTGAATTCATCTAAGAACTTCTTCCGATGATAATAGGTCATTAGCCGACTATTAAGAATCGCAAGCAAATACTCAAGTTCCCATCCGTCACGAGCAAGAAGATTAAAAGCAATCTAATTGCCAAGAAAAAAGTTCTTAAGGATATTAGAAATAAAGAACAAAAATTTGAAGCGGAAAAGAAAAAATTAATTGACGCCATGAATAAAACCCAACAATTGGGTGAAAACCATTTTGATGGAAAAGAATCTCATTCTTTTGGCGCATTAAACTCTAAAGAATGGAATAATATGTTTGTAAAACATTTAGAACATCACTTGAAGCAGTTTGGGGTGTAATATTGTTAAATTACACATAGAATTCTGAGGCAATACAGAGAAATACTAAGTTTATAAAAAAATGCAGTCCCTCATTGAAGGACTGCATTTTTTTATGTTGAGCTATTTTTACTCTTTCAAAGAAGCATCAACTTCTCCAGTTAATGTTTCTAAAAAGAAAGCAATTCCTGAAACTTCTTGAACAGTCAATTCTCTATTCAACTGTGTTTTTCCCATAATTTGGATTGCATCATTTAAGTTACTGACACTTCCATCGTGGAAATAAGGAGCTGTTTTAGTAATGTTTCGTAAAGAAGGAACTTTAAAGACATACATATCACTCTCCTTGCCTGTTACTTCATAGCGACCTTTATCAATGTTTTCACTTTTGGTATATTCCCAATAATCATTTACTAATCCAAATTTCTGGTACATATTTCCACCTAAAAGTGGTCCTGCATGACAAGTAATACAACCCGCGTCCATGAACAATTTCATTCCACGTTTTTCTTTTCCAGATAAAGCATCATTCTCCCCATTCATGTATTGATCAAACCTCGAAGGTGTAATTAGCAAACGCTCAAAAGCACCAATTGCAATTTTTAAATTAGAATAAGTGATTGGATTACCCGATTCAGGAAAAGCTTGAGAAAATAATTGTTTGTACTCATCTATTTTCGATAAACGATCAATCACAGCTTTTTCATTTGGCATTGCCATTTCTACAGGGTTAAGAATTGGTCCACCCGCTTGAGCCTCTACATCGGGTTCTCTTCCGTCCCAAAATTGGGTAATGTGTAATGCCGCATTTAGTGTGGTTGGAGAGTTTCGTCCACCTAATCCTCCATCATTCCCTTCAGAGAAAGAATTATTATCTACTCCATAGGCGTTCAAATCATGACAAGTATTGCAACTTTGCGTATTGTCTTTTGACAAACGTTTGTCGAAATAAAGTAATTTACCCAATTGAATAAGAGGATTATTAATGTCTATTTCAACATTGGGTAAAGCACCAAATGTTTTTCTTGCAGAAGCATCCAGTTCTGTATAAGCATAAACCTCTGTTGTCGATTCTTTACTTACTTTTTCTACTTCCTCATTTCCTCCGCAACTTGCAAAAAGAATTGTTAAACTTAAAATGTAGATGTTTTTTTTCATAATCTGTTAATTGTATAGTACAAAAATAAAGTTAAATGAGTATTGAAAGAATCAATTCTGTTTATTTGAATATCGAAAAAACTTATAGTTCTTCTTTTACTTTTGTAAAAACAGTTGATCCATTGCCACAAAATTCAGAATAAAACTTTGCGGTATAAGTAGCTCCTTCTATTTTTACAATTTTCACTTTCACCCAGTCACCTCTTGATAGGCAACCTGGTTTACCCCCAATTTTCTTTGCAATAAGGACAAAAGTAGAATCCGAAGTCCATTTTACATTCATTACAATTTTACCTCCATCAAAATATTCAATTTGTTTTTTCTTGGTTCTCTTTACAACAATAGTCTGTTTACCCGAAGTGTAAGTAAAAGTTCCTGTTTTAAATTTTGTATAAATATTTTCATCTTGACTGAAAGATACTGTCGCTACAAAAATAAAAATGAGGGAAATAAAATTTTTCATAGTTTATAGATTGAACTTTAAAGATACGAATTATGATTTACAAATTCTCTTTGCTCTTTTAAAAACTTCGTCCTTTAAAACTTGAGGAGAAAGGACTTCAATTTCTCCACCATAGCTCAATATTGATCGGATTAACTCCTCTGAAATTGAAACATACAATGAAAAAATAAAATAATCTTTCTGCATTTCTACTACTTTTTGAGAATGATGAAATGGCAAGGAATCTAAATATTTTGCAGCAACAATAGTTGTTTTAAGACGGACGTCATACGGTTCTGTATTCCCACTTGTAATTCCAATTGCGTGTTTGAAATAATTGTCTGCATTAAAATCGAGAGGGATTTCTGCATTTTCTTTCGTTAAAACAAGATCTTCAATTCTGTCCAAAGCATAAGTTATATAGTCACTTTTACTTTGATCAAAAGAAATCAAGTACCAACGGTTGCTGTATTGCTTCAAAAGAAGAGGTATAACTCTACGCGGTTTTAATTCACCAGATACAAAACTGGCATAATCAAAAGTCAACCATTTTTTATGATTTATTGCCTCTAGAATTACGGGTAAAAACTCGCTTCCCCCTTCGGAGGATGACGTTTCAAATTGAATGTATTTATCGGTGTTTTCTTCTTGAGAAAGGTTAATTCTGCTTACTATTTTATCGATTGCACTTCCAAATTGTTTGAATAGAGCAACATCTTTGAATTGCATTAAGGTTTTTGCTGCAAAACTAATTGACTCAAGATCATCATCTGTTAAAGGGATGTCATTGATAGAAAAATCCGGATTTTCATAATAATATCCATTCTCTTTACGCGAATAAGAAATGGGGGCATCGTGTTCCATTCTCATGGAAAAAAGATCTTTCTCGATTGTTGAATCGCAAATATGTCCACCATCTAACGAACCAAATAAAGAATCTTCACATGCTTCTCGTAAATCTCGTTTACTTGGAAAAGAATTGTATTTATTTCGAATACATTTATCAATAATACGGTAACGAATTAAGGCATTCTTGATATGTGGCATCTTAATTCAGTATTAATTTCCAGCAATTACTTTTTGTTTGAATCCAAAAAGTTCATAATATTTAATTGCCTCTACAACTTCTTCAGGAACATCATCTTCCCAAATTGTCGCACCTGCTTTAATTTTTGCAAGAACATCATCGGACATAATGTACAAACACTTTTCATTGAATTTTTTTATTTCTTCAAGTTTATTATTGTCCTTCATGTACTGTAACAACCCTTGTAGTTTACTGTCAATTTTAAAATCTTCCAACTGATACAGTTCTCCAGATTCTACTTCTAAAGCTGGATAAACGAACATTTTCACATTATGACCAAATCCTCTACCGAAAGCTTCTAATAATCCACCACGCAAATTACCGTAGTATTTCTCATCAAAAATGGTGTGTAAATTATAGATTCCTACAATCACTCCCATTCTTCTATCTTTCGCGATTGTTGATAAGTAATCCACCATTTTATAGTGTTTCAAATAATTACTAATCATAACCGTATAACCAAGAGTTCCTAATAGTTCGGCTCTGTCTACAAAATCTTTGTCTGAAATTTTACCATCCGCCGTAAGATCTTTCAGTGTTAATTCAAAAATAACGCGTAATTTATCCTCTTCAACCCCTTCTTCCTGAAGAAACTGTTCTTTTCCATGTTCAATCATATCGACGTGAACATTTGTAACCGGTCTAAAACGACCTCTCATTAAAAGAATATTCTTTTTATAAAGAGCAGTTGCAGGTTGGAGAACATTCCCTGACAAATCAAACATAGTAGCATCAGTAACTCCACGTTTCACCAAATTTAGCGCAATAATTCTATTGTCAACATCTTCAAAGTCAGGACCTGATATGCGTAACATATCAATTTCCATTCGGTCTCTCGGTAAACGATGGACAACATTTGAAAGAAATTCATCTAAATCATGATTATGAAAGTAGCTACTATGAATTAAATTCACCCCAAGAATACCAATTGCTTCTTGTTGTGCTCTGTGGCTAATGTCATGCAATTTAATGTGAAGAATCACTTCATTTGGCTCAGATTCTAAATTCAATTGAAATCGCATTCCTACCCAACCGTGACCTTGGTTTGTTTTGTGGTAATTTAGAGATTCAACTGTATTACAAAAGGAGAAAAAACGAGATTCTTTAAATTTCTCAGGCAATCGACTTTTCAATGTGTCAAATTCCGTTCTCAACATAGTCTCTAAACGTTCTTCACACACATATCGTGATGATTTACCGTACATAGAATCTGATACTTTCATATCATACGCAGATTGAGTGTGAGCTATTGTACCTGAGCTCCCACCAGCTTTAAAGAAATTTGCAGCAACTTCTTGTCCTGCTCCAATTTCGGCAAAACAGCCATAAATATCAGCCGTTAAATTTATCTTTAATGCCTTTTCTTCGGTTGTGAGTCTTCTTTCGTCAATCATAATCTAATTATCTATTACAAAAGAAACAAATTTTATTCAATCTAAAGTGTTTTAACTGTTAAATAGAATCATTCAACGCTTTGTTTCTTTCTCCGTGGAGTATTAAGGTTCTTTAAAATTTGGATTTTTAATAAAAGATGAATCCGTTAATGTCAGCAAGAACTGTTTTAACAAATCCTTCTCTTGCGCATCTAATTGTACCCCCCCTTGTCCTGCAAACTCAATTAAAGGATCTATCGTTGCGCTCATTTCAATTCCGTGTGAATAATGATTGATTACTTCATCAATCGTTGCAAAACGACCGTCGTGCATGTAAGGAGCGGTGAAAGCAATGTTTCGTAAAGTGGGGACTTTGAATTTACCGTTATCGTTTGATAATCCAGTAACAGAAGCTCTTCCGATGTCGGTAAAAGTTGCATCTAGACCATTGTTGCTGAATTTTTGCACTTGCATTAAAGGACCATTGTGACAATGAAAACAATCGGCACCATTTAAACTTTTAAACAAGTCATAACCCGCCCATTCTGAAGGTGTTATTGTACTGAAAATAGTTGTTTCACTTGAAGAAAGAGTTAAATTATTTTCAAATTTATACATCACATCAAATTTGGATGATCCTGAAATTAAGGTGCGAATAAATTGTGCAATTGATTTAGCAGCAAAAGTAGAATCAATAACATTTGTATTGAAGGCTTTGAAAAATAAATTCTTGTAGTTAACATCCGCATTTAATTTTCCGACAACACTTTGCCAAGTTGTATGCATTTCTATTGGATTCAAAACAGGCTCAATAATCTGTTCCTCTAATGTTACAGCTCTACCGTCCCAAAAGAAAGAAGTATTCCAACCAAGATTAATTAAAGCCATTGAATTTCTTGTCCCCAACTGTCCATCAATGCCTTCAGAAGTAGATTCTCCGTCTTGAAAAGCTAAATTTGGTGCATGGCATGTAGCGCACGACATCGAATTATCTCCACTTAATTTCTTTTCATAAAACAGTTTTCGACCTAATTCAACCCCTTCCACGGTCATTGGATTATCTTCAGGGATTTGCATAGAAGGAAAATGAGAAGGAATGTCTAATACGTATGGAGTAGGCACACTATTGACCTTGTCTTTTTTACACGAAAAAAGAAGAATCAAAAAGGAGAAAAGCAACAAACGCATCATAAAGGAGAAATCGAAGATTTAAAATTCTGAATCACTTTAGTCGCTAACACTTCTTGTCCAGCAGCAGAATGACAGGTGAATTCCACCTTAACATCAATACTTTGAGGCGTTGTTAAAAATGATTTCATGTCTAGTTTTAAATCTAAAATATCCTCATCGCCTAGTGTGTTCCAATTTAGGTTAGAAAAACTCAATGTTTGCAAATTTTCGTCCAAGCCGATGTGAAATACAATGTTCTGATTAAAGTTAGCGATTCCATCTTGCAATGTATCTGCCTTTGCTTCTACTTTCATGAAAATATAACCAGGATTCCATCCCCAATGCATGTCGTTTGCAATAGAAATATTCAAAGGACTAGCATTACTAAATGTTGTTGGGTCATGGTGATTCAAAGAAGCATCTATTCCAAGATTTGCGGTTAAATCTGAAAAATTATTTTTATTTCCGATTTCCTTCAGTAATTGAACACCATTAATTCTGTAATCAAAAAGACCAACAGGTGATAGAATACTCGTGTTATTCTTTACATCTTCAAGATAGAATTTTAAATCTGTAAATTTAATATCGTAACCTTCGGCTGTTGAATAAACAGAATCGAGGTACAATTTTTCATTTCCATACTTCGGATGAACATTAATTTTCACATAATGATTTTGAACTGATGGTTCAGGAACTTCCTTGTCCTTGCAAGAAGAAAAAGTTAGAATAAAAAGAAATAAAAATAATAGATGCTTCATATTTCAAATTTACAACTTTTTTCTGTACAGACCTTCCTGGTGTAAGACCTTCTTTTTGAAAAATGAATTTTTACTGAATTATTGTTTGATTCTTTTTCTAATTTTGATTATTGTTTACAACTTAATAAAACCTACAACGATTAATACTTTGAAGGTTTCGTAAAATCACTACCTTAGTCCACCATGAAAAATAAACCATTCAACATCGTAAATGCTTCTGCGGGTAGTGGGAAAACGTACCGACTTGTAAAAGAATACATTCTATTGTTAATTGACACGGAGAATAATCGTTCATTCTCTAACATCATCGCGATGACTTTTACAAACAAAGCTGCTGTTGAGATGAAAGAGAGGATTGTCAGCTCTTTGGATAAGATTAGTTCTCCTTTATTCTTCGATAATGAGTTAATGCATTTAACGCAAGAATTATCAAATGAATTGAATTGTAAAAACGAGCAAATTCAACAAAGGTGTCAAAAAGTTTTATTGAACATTCTTCATCAATATGAAGATTTTAACGTGATGACTATCGATAAATTTAATCTCCGTTTAATTCGGTCATTTGGTCGTGAACTAGATCTTGTCCATGATTTTGATGTTATCATGGATACAGAAGAAGTTCTTGAGAAAATTGTTGATGATTTACTCAATCAATTAGGTCAATCAGATCATGTGAAGCTGAATGAACTTGTTTTGAAATATGCGGAGTCAAAAATTGACGAAGGAAACTCTTGGAATATTAGAAAAAAGCTCGTCGAGTTTGGGAAAATTCTGACCACAGAGAAGAATACAAAAAAAGTTGAAATTCTTTTGAAAATGAATTTTTCAATGGATCAATACAAAGCTTTGATTCTTCAGAAAAAGGAAATAGACGCTACATTTTTAAAGCGTGTAAATCATTTCATAAGTCTTTTTGAAAGTGGAGAAATAGATGTCAATTCTCTCCCTGGAAAGAGTGCTGTTCCAAAAAGATTTACTACGATAAAAAAACAAAACAATTATTATTTGCCAAATAAAAAAAGTCCGCTCTTCTCTGATACTTTTTTTCAAAAAATAGACCATGAAAAATTTCCTTTACAATTAAGAGATGAAATATTAGCTTTTTATGAGTATTGGAAGAAAAATCTACAAGAATACGTTAGAATTAAACTCTTCCTTGCTAATTTTTTCAATATGGCTTTATTACAATTCATGGCCAATGCATTGCAGAAAATTAAGAAAGAAGACCAAATGATTCTTATTTCAGAATTCAGTTCTCTCATAGCTGAACTGATACAAAAAGAAAGTACACCATACGTATATGAACGTTTAGGTACACGGTTTCAGCATTTCTTACTCGATGAATTTCAGGATACTTCACACATGCAGTGGTTAAATATTGTTCCATTGATTCATGATTCATTATCTAACAATAAAAAAAATCTAATTGTTGGTGATGCAAAACAATCTATTTACCGCTTCAAAAATGGACTGGCAGAACAATTCATCGAATTACCCAAAATTTATAATCCGGAGAAAAATACTCAGTTAACCCAAGTCTCTAATTACTTTAACGAAATGGGAAACATGGAAGAGTTAGAGTTTAACTTTAGGTCGAGTCCTACAATCGTTCAATTTAACAATTCGTTTTTTGAAGATTTAAAGAAGACCATGTCCGATAAAACAGCTTCATATTATAAATCAATTTATCAAACCCCTCGATCTGAATCGAATGGATTAGTTACCATTATTTCTAAAGAGTATAAAACAGATGATGAACAGATTGTTGGTCAAATGATTGAATGGATAGAAGAATGTAAATCAGACGGCTTTGATTATGGAGACATTTGCATTCTTGGAAATAAAAATAAGAGCTGTAATCAATGGGCTATTTTATTAACAGAGAAAGGCTATACTGTCGTCTCTACAGAATCGCTATTAATAGACTCTGACAAAATGGTTCAATTGACAATCAATTACCTTTATTGGAGACTTCGGTATTCAGATAATGATAAAAAGAAATTCATTGAACTATTTCTAAAATTAAAAAATAAAGATTTTACAGTCTACCAATCTTATTTCAAAGCATCCGAAAATGGGTATCGTTATTTTGATGATGAACAATTTATTCGTGATTTTTTTGCAACCAAGAATAAATTCCTTTTTCACTACGAGAGTATTTATGACTTAATTCAAGGTTTTTATAGAATCATGAATTTGAATGAATTAGAAAACCCCTATTTACATCACCTTGCTGATATTTGCTTTGATTTTGAGCTAAAAAAGGGTCCAAACCTGCGTTTGTTCCTAGAACATTACGAAAGAACTAAGAAAAAAATAGCTGTCCAAATCCCCGAAAGTAAGGATGCTTTACAAATAATGACTGTTCATAAATCTAAGGGATTAGAATTTCCCGTTGTAATTTTACCTACGATAAATTACAACCTTGATGTAAAGGAGAGTTTCCTTGTTGATGCAAAAGGTTTTATGATTTACAAAAAACCAACGACAAATGAGCTGCTTCAAGAATTAGTGGATGAATTTGAGGAAGAAGAAGAGCAAGTTCGTACTGATTCTACAAATATTTGTTATGTTGCTATGACTAGACCTGTTGAGCGATTGTATGTCCAGAATTACTTCGATAAGAGTAAATTTGGTTCTGTTTTTCATGAAATTCTATCAACACAAAAAGACATCAGTCAGAGAGAAGATGAATTGTCGTTAAATATTGGTTCTAGAAAACGTACTTCTGAAGAAAATAGAAAGAAAAAATCAAAACTCTATCATCCAAAAAATATTTCTGATAAATTATGGTTCCCAGATATTTCTTTACGAGATCACGAAGAACTTGATTCAGAAGATTATTTGAGTAATGAGATGCAGTTTGGCATTCAATTTCATTTATTAGCGAGTAAAATTGACCATATTTCATCGATAGAAGAAATCATAGAGAAATATATACAAGAAGGAGAAGTTGATCAAGTAAATGCAAAAGAACTAACTATTAAGTTGAATGAATTAATGAATTCTACAGAATATAGCGCGCTCTTTGATCACAAAAATGAAGTATTAAATGAACAATCATTTATTGTAAATTCTACCAAAAGTATTCGTCCAGATAAGGTAATACTAAAAAATGATGCAACAATAATAATTGATTATAAAACGGGAATTCCTGAAGGAAAGGACATTAAGCAAATAACAGAATACCAATCCATTTTAAGAGAAATGAATTACCCAAACATTAAATGTTATCTGTATTATTCATCTCTAGGAGAATTAAGGTTAGTAGGTTAAAACAAAAAAGCACACTTTAAAAAGTGTGCTTTTTTGTTTTAACTATAATTTGTCTATCGAATGACATTCACATAACCATTAAAAACATGTTTATCGTCATTTAATTGGTCATTTGCTCTAATAATCCATGTGTAAGTACCTTGAGAAATTATTCTTCCTTTAAAGGTCCCATCCCAACCAACAGAAGGGTCATGAGATTCCCAAACAACTTCTCCCCAACGGTTAAAGATAAATAATTCAAAATTATATATATCAATTCCTTCAATATGGATTTTCCAATCTTGGTTAAACTCATCTCCGTCTGGAGTAAACGTATTTGGTGCGTAAAGAATTACCTCAGGATTAACAATGAGCGTTTTTACTAACGTATCCACACAACCTAGTGCTGATGTTGTTATTAATGTAACCTCATATGAATCAACAACACCATCGGGATATCTCACTTGTACATCTTCTTGAGTAGATGCAGCAGGTGTCCCTCCAGGGAAAAACCATTGATAAGTATCTCCATTGTATGAATAATTCAAGAAAGTTACATCTGTATTAAACATTGTTACTGGATCAGGAGTAAAGTGAAACAATGCATCGGGTTTAGGATCAACATGCAATGCATTTGAATACAGAATAGAATCCACGCATCCTTCATAAGAAGTAACAATCATAAAAATATCATAATTACCAGCCATCAATGCTTGTGATGTAATTGTATCTTCATTTAAATAAGATAATCCATCAACTTCCCAATATATATATTGACTCATTGTTGGATCAGTTGTATTGATAATTTCAAACTCTGCAGGTTCACACTGAATAGGATTTGTAACTAAATATGTTGGAACCGGTACAGGCGCCACACGAACATCCGTTGATAAAATTAAAGGTGACGACTCACAACCATCTGTGATTGTAACTGTATAAGTAGTTGTAATACTAGGGGTAACATTAATTTGATGATTTGCAACACCTGTATATGTTTCCCCTGTAGACCATGTAAAAGTATACGGTTGTCCGAATCCACCACCTGCAACAGCTATAACATCCGTTGAATAAGTTGGGCAAACCGTATCAAAAGGAGAAATTGATCCCGATAATGGAGGCAAAACAGTCACGTGAATACTATCTAAAGGAGAAGTACATCCATTTTGATTTTCAGAATAAACCGTATAATAAGCTGTATTAATTGGATTTACTGTTTGAGCAGAGTTTAAATCCCCTGTCATACTCCAATGAAAGTTATAAGAAGTCCCTCCAGTTGCAGAAGCAGACAAATAACCTGTTCCGTTTTGACAGATCGTTGTATCATTACTCACAGAAATAGTTACTGGCGCAGGATCAACTACAGTTATTTGAGTGCATTTCATACACCCAAGTGGCGTTCTTGCGCAAACATCATAAATTCCAGCTGTAAAAGTCATTGCAAAAGAATCAATTTGCCAAGTAGTTCCATTATCAAAACTATACTCATTTGCACCAGGTGCATCAATATGAATTTCACCGTCTGCAAGTCCTTGACAAGAAGGTGCAACAAAAGAAGCTGAAATATTCAAATCAGAAACAATCACTTCAACTGTATCAAACACATTACCACAGATTGGATTTGATTCTCGTAAGAAAAATAAATATGTCCCAGCTTGATTCACTGTTACTATAGCATTTGGATCAGAAAAGTTTGGGGCAAAATTTACAGCTGGTGCAGGAACAATACCTGTAGCAGAGTATTGCCACAACAATCCGTTTGCAGGATTACTTTGAATACCAGCTAATTGTATTGGATCTCCTAGACAAATATTTTGATCTGGACCAGCATCAGGTGTTGCAGGGATTTCAACGAAAATAGTAAACGTAGCAGTATCAATAAAATTTGCTGCACCTCCACCACCAAGCTGTGTAACTTCAACCTGATAAGTAGTTGTTACTAAAGGTGTAACCGTAACGTTAGTACCACTAGTCGGATTAGCAACTCCAGTTGTCACAAGCCAATTAAATGTAGGAGAAGCAAGGCCTGGTGTCGTAATTGTTACATTTGCAGAAGTACCCAAACAAATCGTCTGATCTGGAGCTGAAACTCCACAAACAACAGATGCAGATCCGGTAAAACCAAGGTTTACACTCTGACTTGTACCGCTATAATTTGATAAGCAAAGTAAAAAAGTTTCTCCAGCTGTAACATTTAAAGCATTTTCAAAATTACCTTGATTTGCACCAGGAGGTAAGTTACCTGGTGATGCCATTCCTGTAAAACCAGTTGAAGAAGCATTCCAATTACAAGCCACAGGTGGCTGTGTCCCAGCCTGAAGCATTGCACAAGTAGGAGATGATGCACCAGGAGCAGGATAAACATAAGGCCACATTATCCAGTCAAAAAAACCACTACCTGTAGTTCCCTGCATTGCCCATTCAAGAGTTCCGTTAGAAACTACATTAATCGTAACAAATGTACTCGTTGTTTCTCCTGAGAGTAAACAACCTGAGTTACCTGGTGATGGGTTTGGATTAGTACTCGGATTAGACCCCGTGCCAGATCCAAAATCTACAATATCTGTAGGGCCTGGTTGTCCAGTAATAGGGAAAGAAGGTGTTGAACACCCTTCAACTGCGTCATCACAATTAACAGGTGCTTGTGAAAATAAAAAAGCTGAAAAAAGAGTGAAAAATATAGTTGTTAAAGTTTTCATAAGATTTAGTCTTGGCAGTTAGTAAATGGGTATGGGGAAATTTCATCTATACCGTACACTCCTATTTGAATACAATTCACTGTGGAAGAAAAATTTTCAAACCAAACTCTAAATTCATCATTTGACAAAGAATTTAAACCTTGTGTTATAATAAAAGCTCTTTGGGAAATATAATCCAAACGAACAACATTTGTATTTGGATGCAATCTTAAGCTAGCTTCTAGATCAAGCATAGTTTGCTCATTTTGAATATCAAAATAACACTGCGCAAATAACACAGAATTTGTTTGAGTTTGAGAAAATGAGGTATTAAAAGACAGGATGAATAGAATAGGTATAATAATTTTCATAGTATGTATTTATTGTAGTAATGATAAAACGTTCAAAATATAATTAAGTTGCTTTTTATAACAAAAAAAAGCGCTGGTTATTACCAACGCTATTATTTTGAGTTATATAATTCTTAAAGAAATTTAAAAGTACTACCTGGATAAATAGATGTTGTTCCTAATTCTTCCTCTATACGGAGTAATTGATTGTATTTTGCCATTCTATCACTTCTAGATGCTGAACCTGTTTTAATTTGGCCACAATTAAGTGCTACAGCTAAATCAGCAATTGTATTATCTTCTGTTTCACCAGAACGATGACTCATAACAGATGTAAAACCATTTCTAGTAGCCATTTGGACAGCCTCGATTGTTTCCGTAAGTGTTCCAATTTGATTTACTTTTATCAAAATAGAATTTGCACTCTTTTCTTTAATACCAGTAGAAAGTCTTTTTGTATTCGTAACAAATAAGTCGTCTCCAACTAATTGAACTTTTGTTCCTAAAGCTTCGGTAAGCATTTTCCAACCTTTCCAATCATCTTCATCTAAACCATCTTCAATAGAAATAATTGGATATTTATTACTCCAATCTTTCCAAAAATCAACCATTTGTTCAGATGACATTCTATCTCCAGTAGATTCAAACACATATTCTTTAGTCTCCGCATTATAAAATTCAGAAGCTGCAGCATCTAATGCAATAAAAACATCTTTCCCAGGTGTAAAACCAGCCTGTTCGATCGCTTTAATAACTACTTCGATCGCTTCTTCATTTGAACCTAGATTTGGCGCAAAACCACCTTCATCACCAACATTTGTTGACATTCCATTTTTCTTAAGAACAGCTTTCAACGTATGAAATATTTGAGTCCCCCATTGTAAGCCTTCAGAAAATGAACTTGCTCCAATCGGCATTACCATGAATTCTTGAATATCAATTTTATTATCAGCATGAGAACCACCATTCAAAATATTCATCATTGGGATAGGCATTGTAACTGCTCCTACTCCACCAATGTATTTGAATAAGCTCAATCCTGTTTCATCTGCTGCAGCCTTCGCAACAGCTAAAGATACACCAAGAATAGCATTTGCTCCATATTTAGACTTATTATCAGTGCCATCTAATTCAATCAATTTAGCATCAACAGCTTTTTGATCACAAACATCAAATCCTTTTAGCGCTTCATCAAAAATAGAATTTACATTTGCAACGGCTTTCAAAACACCTTTACCCATGTACATATCTTCAATACCATCACGTAATTCTACAGCTTCATGTACACCAGTTGATGCCCCAGAAGGAACTGCTGCTCTACCAAAAGCACCTGAAATTGTTGTTACATCTACTTCAACAGTTGGATTGCCTCGTGAATCAAGGATTTGTCTTGCTACAATTTTTGCTATAAAACTCATAATTAATTATTTTTCATGTTATCAATAAACTGATCAAAAAGATATCTAGAATCGTGTGGACCAGCAGATGCTTCAGGGTGATATTGAACTGAAAAAACTTTAGTGTTTTTCAAAGCAATACCAGCAACAGTATCATCATTCAAATGAATATGTGTTAATTCAATAGAATCATTATTATCTATACTTTCTTTAGAAATCACAAATCCATGATTTTGAGAAGTGATTTCACCTTTTCCAGAAATTAAATTTTTAATTGGATGGTTTATTCCTCGATGACCATTGAACATTTTTTCGGTTTTTAATCCTTGACTAATACCTAAAATTTGATGTCCAAGGCAAATTCCAAAAACAGGTTTATTCAATTTAACAATATCACGTACTAATGAAATTGAATTTGGCATAGCTGAAGGGTCACCAGGACCATTCGACAACATATAACCATCTGGATTAAATTTATTTATTTCATCTAATGAAGCACTTAATGGGAACACTTTAACATGGCATCCTCTTTCTACAAGGCAAGAAACAATACTTTTCTTAACACCAAAATCAAGAAGAGCAACTTTAAACTTACTGTTTTCTTCTTTACTCTCGTAAGCTTCTTTCGTAGCAACTTTAGAAGACAATTCTAATCCATCCATTGAAGGTATATCTTTCAACATATCTTTTAAGACTGAAATGTCTGAAATTTCAGAGGAGATAATGGAGTTCATTGCTCCTTTGTCTCTGATATGTCTGACAAGTGCACGTGTATCAATATCTGATATACCAATTTTATTATTGTCGATCATGTATTCTTGAAGTGATTTATCACCAGAAACACGAGAGAATCCATCCGAGAATTTTTTTATTACCATTCCGGCAATTTTCATACTATCGGATTCTATTTCGGTTTTATGCACACCATAATTTCCAATGTGTGCAGTTGTCATAATAAGAATTTGACCGTAATAAGAAGGATCCGTAAAAACTTCTTGATAACCGGTCATCCCAGTATTAAAAGCAATTTCACCTGTTGTAGTCCCAACCTTTCCTATAGCAATACCTTTAAAAACTGTCCCGTCTTCGAGAAGTAAAACAGCCATTTTTTTATCCTCCATTCTGAATATTTTTTACAAATTTACAAAAGCTATTGAAATAGTACTCGAAAAAATGACATAAAAAAAGGGCAATGAAACATTGCCCTTAAATTCATCAGTAGATCTGATTATTTTTCTTTTGATTCTTCAGAATCTTTTGCTTCATCATTTGATTTAGCATCAACTTTTTCTTCTGTTGAATTCTCAACTTCTTCAGCTGTTACATCATCAGATTGAGCTGCTCCAGTTCCTCTTCTAGAACGACGCGTAGTTTTCTTCGCTTTTTCATTCGTATAGATTTCATTGAAATCAACTAATTCAATCATACACATTTCTGCGTTATCACCTAATCTATATCCTGTACGGATGATACGAGTGTATCCTCCTGGACGATCAGCAATTGCAGGTGCAATATCTCTGAATAATTCAGTAACTGAATATTTGTTTTGTAAATATCTAAAAACAATTCTTCTTGAGTGAGTAGAATCTGTTTTAGATTTAGTTAGAATAGGCTCAACATATTTTCTCAAAGCTTTAGCTTTAGCAACAGTTGTATTAATAGACTTATGTTCGATTAATGAACAAGCCATATTAGATAACATTGCTTTTCTATGCGCAGTTTTTCTACCTAAGTGATTAAATTTCTTTCCGTGTCTCATAATTTAAAATTTCGCAAGTAACGGTTAATTGAACTATTGTATCGAATTAGCTCAATCACCTATCACGCCATTTGTTTTTTTTATAATAATTCCGATACTAATCTTTATCTAATTTATATTTAGAAACATTCATTCCGAAAGAAAGACCTTTATTATCAACTAAATCTTCTAGTTCAGTAAGAGATTTTTTGCCGAAATTTCTAAATTTCAATAAATCATTCTTATTGTAAGAAACGAGGTCTCCTAATGTTTCAACATCTGCAGCTTTCAAGCAATTCAATGCACGTACTGACAAGTCCATATCAACCAATTTGGTTTTCAATAACTGACGCATGTGTAATGAAGTCTCATCAAATTCTTCTATTTCAGATTTAACGTCACTATCTAAAGTTATTCTCTCATCTGAGAATAACATAAAGTGGTGAATTAAAATTGTTGCAGCTTCTTTTAAAGCTTCTTTAGGATGGATAGATCCATCTGTAGTGATGTTAAAAACTAATTTTTCGTAATCTGTTTTTTGTTCAACACGGAAATTTTCAACTGCATACTTTACATTCTTGATTGGTGTAAAGATTGAGTCAATAAAGATTGTTCCAAAAGGAGCATTAGTATCTTTATTTTCTTCTGCTTGATAGTAACCACGACCTTTAATAATCGTTAGTTCCATTTCCATTTTCACAGAAGGTTCCATATTACAAATAACAAGATCAGGATTAAGAACTTGAAACGCGGAAGTAAATTTTCCGAGATCTCCAGCTGTTAATTTATCTTGACCAGCAATAGAAATGATAACTGTTTCAGTATCTGTATCTTCAATTTGTTGTTTAAAACGAACTTGTTTAAGATTCAAAATGATTTCAGTAACATCTTCTACCACACCTTTAAGAGTAGTAAATTCATGATCAGCACCTTCGATACGTACAGAAGAGATCGCATAACCTTCTAAAGAAGAAAGTAAAATACGTCTTAATGCATTACCTACAGTGATACCATATCCAGGCTCTAAAGGACGGAATTCAAATTGTCCTTCATGCTCATCTGAATTGATCATGATTACCTTGTCTGGTTTTTGGAAGTCTAATATTGCCATGTTAAATACTTTTATTTATTATTTAGAGTACAATTCAACGATTAATTGTTCCTTGATATTTTCAGGAATCATTTCTCTTGTTGGTACACCTACAACTTTACCTTGTAAAGAAGATGGATTCCAATCTAACCAATCGAAAGAATTTGTATTCGCTCCTAATGAATTAGAAATCGCTTCTAAAGATTTAGATTTTTCACGAACACTAATAATATCACCAACTTTCATTGAATAAGATGGTATATTTACCAACTCACCATTTACAGTGATATGTTTATGTGTAACTAATTGACGTGCACCTCTACGAGTAGGAGAAACTCCTAAACGGAATACCATGTTATCTAAACGAGCTTCACAAAGTTGTAACAAGTTTTCACCTGTAATTCCTTTCATTCTTGAAGCTTTCTTAAACATATTAGAGAACTGACGTTCTAAAATACCATAAGTATATTTCGCTTTTTGTTTTTCAGCTAACTGAATTGCGTATTCTGATTGTTTACCACGACGACGGTTTGGTCCATGTTGACCTGGTCCGTATTGTCTTTTTTCTAACGATTTGTCTGGTCCAAAAATTGGATCTTGAAATCGACGTGCAATTTTTGAAGTTGGTCCTGTATATCTTGCCATTTTCTATTGATTTAAGGGAGAATTTGAATTAAGGCTTCTTCCTTCGAAACTCTATATTCCCTTGATTATTAAATTAAAATTAAACTCTTCTTCTTTTCGGTGGACGACATCCGTTATGTGGCATTGGAGTAACATCAATAATTTCTGTCACTTCAATTCCTGCATTATGTAAAGATCTGATAGCAGATTCACGACCAGAACCTGGTCCTTTTACAAATACTTTAACTTTACGTAATCCGAAGTCATGTGCTTCTTTTGCAGCATCTTCCGCAGCAATTTGTGCAGCGTAAGGCGTGTTCTTTTTAGAACCTCTGAAACCCATTTTACCAGCTGAGGACCAAGATATTACTTGTCCAGAGTTGTTAGTCAAAGAAATAATAACATTGTTGAAGGTAGCTTGAACGTGCGCTTCACCCATTGCATCTACTTTGACTTTTTTCTTCTTCTTTTGATTCGATTTTGCCATTTTAAATTAGCTTTATTTATTTATTCTGTTTTGCGTAATGTTGACAAAGATAGAACAATTCTCTCATGAATGAATAAAATAAAATTTGCACACCTTAATAGGAGCACAAATTTTATAAAAATACACTCAAACAGAAAATTATTTTTTCTTGTTTGCAACTGTTTTTCTTCTTCCTTTACGAGTACGAGAATTATTTTTAGTTCTCTGACCTCTTAATGGTAAACCAGATCTGTGACGAATTCCACGTTGACATCCAATATCCATCAAACGTTTAATATTCAACTGAACTTCAGAACGCAAAGATCCTTCGACTTTGATTTCATTCATTTCGTTACGAATATCAGACAATTGATCATCTGACCAATCTTGTACTTTGATATTGTGATCAATTCCAGCTTTATCTAAAATTTGTTTAGATCTGCTTCTTCCGATTCCGTAGATGTATGTCAATCCGATTACACCTCTTTTATTTTTTGGTAAATCAATACCTGCAATACGTGCCATATTATTCTTTATTTACCCTTGTCTTTGTTTAAACTTAGGATTCTTCTTGTTAATAACGTAAACCCTTCCTTTTCTCTTAACGATCTTGCAATCTGCAGAACGTTTTTTTACTGATGCTCTTACTTTCATCTTTTCTAATTAATATAACTTCTAAAATGAAGTTTAAGATTATTTATATCTAAATGTTATTCTACCTTTTGTTAAATCATAAGGAGACATTTCTACTTTCACTTTATCACCTGGAAGAATTTTAATGTAATACATTCTCATTTTCCCTGAAATATGTGCCGTTATCACGTGGCCGTTATCTAACTCAACTCTAAACATTGCATTAGATAATGCTTCAATGATAACTCCGTCTTGTTCTATTGATGCTTGTTTTGCCATAATTACATTCCTGACATTTCGTTTTGTGATCTTCTACCTTGAATTCTTGATCCATCCATTAAACTATCCATGTGACGATTTAAAAGATAAGATTCAACTTGTTGCAATGTATCTAAAACAACACCTACCATAATCAATAATGATGTACCTCCAAAAAACATAGCAAATGCATCATTTACACCAGCAATTTTAGCAATTGCAGGAATGATAGCAATAAATGCTAAAAAGATAGATCCTGGTAAAGTAATTCTAGACACTAATGAATCAATATAACTAGCTGTTTCTTCACCCGGTCTAATACCAGGGATAAAACCACCACTTCTTTTCAACTCATCAGCAATCTTACGTGGGTTAATCATTATTGCAGTGTAGAAATAAGTAAATACGATAATAAGTAATGCTAATAATGCATTATAACCTAAACCGTAGATATCACTAAAATTTCTAGCAATAAAACCTCCACCTTCTCCATTACCACCAGCAAATATCATCATTGGCACAGTCATAATAGCTTGTGCAAAAATGATTGGCATAACACCAGATGCATTTACTTTAATAGGTAAGTAATTACGAGCTCCTTGTTCTTCAACAGCACGTGCTCCAACAACTCTTTTTGCAGTATTCAAAGGAACTTTACGTACACCTTGAACAATTAAAACAGTTCCGAGAACAACCACCATGAAAACAAATATTTCTATAACAATTTTGATTAGATTTCCTGATTCAACAGCAAAACCAAATTCAGCCATAAAAGCCTCAGGTAGACGAGATAAAATACCGACAGTAATTAATAATGATATTCCATTACCAATTCCTTTGTCTGTAATTCTTTCACCTAACCAAACAGCAAACATAGCACCAGCTACAAGAACAATAATTGTTTGTGTCCACCAAAAAGTTCCTGCTTCTGTTGGCATTGCTCCTTTACTCTCAACATAGAGAGCAAGATAACTAGGTGCCTGAAGTGCACAGATGATGATGGTCAAGATTCGCGTGATGTTATTAATTTGCTTTCTTCCAGACTCACCTTCATTTTGCATCTTCTGAACAGCAGGTACTGCCATTCCAAGTAGTTGCATGATAATCGAAGCACTAATATATGGCATAATACCTAATGCCATAACTGATGCGTTTGAAAATCCACCACCGGAAAACAGTGAAAGTAGAGTTTCTAACATATTTTGTCCTTCACTTTCCTGTGCTGCAGCAAGAGCTGTATAATTTACACCTGGTAAAATAATGAAAGATCCAATACGATAAATAAGAATAAGAGAGAGAGTCAAAATGATTCTCTTTCTTAGTTCCTCTACCTTCCAGATATTCTTAAGATTTGTAATTAGTCGTTTCATCTAATATAAAATGTTGGCGAAGTTAATTAAATTTCGTTACAATTACCACCTTGTCCTTCAATTGCTTCTTTCGCAGTTGAAGAAAACTTATGAGCAGTAACGTTAATTTTAGTTTTTAATTCACCTCGACCTAAAACTTTAACAAGTTCATTTCTAGATACTAACCCGTTTTCTTGTAAGATTTCCGGGTTGATTTCAGTTACATTTTTTCTTTCGATTAATGACTGAATAATATCTAAATTAATTGCTTTATACTCAACTCTGTTGATGTTTTTAAAGCCAAATTTAGGAACTCTTCTTTGTAGTGGCATTTGTCCACCTTCAAAACCAATTTTACGAGAGTAACCTGATCTTGATTTTGCTCCTTTATGTCCTCTAGTAGAAGTACCACCACGACCTGATCCTTGACCACGCGCAATTCTCTTTCTATTTTTAGTAGAACCCTTTGCAGGAGTTAAATTATGTAAATTCATGTTTCTAATGTTTTAAAGTTTATTCAACTACTTCAACTAAGTGTTGAACTTTTTTAACCATACCTAGGATTTGAGGAGTTGCTTCTTTTTCAATTACTTGATGCAATTTTTTCAAACCTAATGCTTTAATCGTAGCTTTCTGTCTAGCAGGACGATTAATAGCGCTTCTTACTTGCTTAATTTTAATTTTCGCCATAATGCTCTATATTAACCGTTAAAAACTTTCTCAAGGTCAATTCCTCTTTGTCTAGAAACTTGAACAGCATCTCTCATTTGAGAAAGAGCGTCAATAGTTGCTTTAACAACATTGTGAGGATTTGATGAACCTTGTGATTTTGCTAAGACGTTATGAATTCCAACGCTTTCAAGAACAGCACGCATTGCACCACCGGCAATAACACCTGTACCTTCAGAAGCTGGTCTCAATAAAACTCTAGCACCACTAAATTTACCTTTTTGAATATGAGGTACTGTTCCATGAAGAATAGGAACTCTAATCAAGTTCTTTTTTGCATCATCAATACCTTTAGAAATTGCTTCAACAACTTCTTTTGCTTTACCTAATCCGTGTCCAACGATACCGTTTTCATCACCTACAACAACAATTGCAGAAAAACTAAACGTACGTCCACCTTTTGTAACTTTCGTTACACGGTTCACGGCAACAAGCTTATCTTTAAGCTCGATGTCTGCAGATTTTACTCTGTTAACTCCTTGTGCCATAATTATAATTTTAGTCCGCTTTCTCTTGCTGAGTCAGCTAGTGATTTAACTCTACCGTGGTATAAGTATCCATTACGATCGAAAACTACTGTTTCGATACCGGCTTTTTTTGCTAATTCTGCAACTTCTTTACCAACAAATGCAGCTTGTTCTTTCTTTGTACCTTTTGCACCTTTGTTATTGAATGATGATGCAGAAACTAATGTTTTTCCACATGAGTCATCAATAATTTGAGCGTAAATCTGTTTATTACTTCTAAAAACAGATAAACGAGGCATCGCAGAAGTACCAGTAATTTTCTTTCTGATTCTTCTTTTGATTTTTGCTCTTCTATTTACTTTACTAAATGCCATAATTTAATGATATCTAATTATTATTTCGCTGCTGTTTTACCAGCTTTTCTTCTGATTTCTTCTCCTAAGAATCTAACACCTTTTCCTTTATATGGTTCTGGTTTACGGAGGGAACGAATTTTGGCAGCGACCTGACCAACTAATTGTTTATCTGAAGATTCCAATGTAATCACTGGAGCCTTCCCTTTAGCTGATTCTGTAGATACCTTAACTTCTTTTGCAATTTCCATTACGAATGGATGTGAATAACCAAGAGACAAGTCTAATGTTTGACCATTAGATTTAGCTCTATATCCAACTCCAACTACTTCTAATTGCAATTTATACCCTTCCGTTACACCGATAATCATATTATTAACCAAAGCACGGTATAAACCATGTTTAGCTCTTTGATCAGGTGATTCTGATTCGCGGGTGAAAGATACCTTTCCATCCTCGATAGACAAAGAAATACAAGAATCTATTTCTTGAATTAATTCGCCTTTAGGACCCTTAACGATAACTGAATTACCGTCAACTTTCACTTCAACTCCACTCGGGATTGTTACTGGGGATTTACCTATCCTTGACATTTCTGTTAGATTTAATTAATATACGTAGCAAAGAACTTCTCCACCTACGTTTTCTCTTTTTGCTTGTTTACCTGTTACAACACCTTTACTTGTTGAAACAATCGCTATACCTAATCCGTTTAAAACACGTGGCATTTCTGTTGAACTGCTGTATTTTCTTAAACCTGGACGAGAAGCTCTTTCCAATTTAGTAATTGCTGGAACTCTTGTAGATGGGTTGTATTTCAAAGCGATTTTGATACTTCCTTGTTTGTTATCCTCTTGGAATTTGTAATCAGTAATGTAACCTTGATCAAATAAGATTTGAGTCATTGCTTTCTTTACATTAGAAGCTGGAATCTCAACCGTTTTTAATTTAGCTGCACTTGCGTTACGAATTCTCGTAAGATAATCTGCTATTGGATCTGTGTTCATAATTTCTAAAAATAATAGTTTACCAACTTGCTTTTTTAACACCTGGGATCTTACCTGACAATGCCATTTCACGGAATGTTACCCTTGAAATACCAAATTGACGCATATATCCTCTAGGACGACCAGTTAATCCACATCTATTGTGAACTCTAACTTTAGAAGAGTTAGCAGGAAGTTTTTGTAATGCGATCATTGCATCCCATTTTGCTTCTTGCATTTCTTCTGAATCGTCAGTTGATTTTAAGATTTTGGTTAATTCAGCACGCCTTTCAGCATATTGTGCCGCCATTCTTTCTCTTTTACGCTCACGCGCTTTCATTGATTCTTTTGCCATCTCTTTATTTTTTAATAAAAGGGAAACCGAATGCATCTAATAAGGCCATACCTTCTTCATCACTATCAGCTGAAGTAACAAAAGTTATGTCCATACCCATGATACGACTCACTTTATCAATATCAATTTCTGGAAAGATAATGTGTTCTTTAACACCCATGTTAAAATTACCTCTTCCGTCAAAACCTTTAGGACTGATTCCTCTAAAATCACGAGTTCTTGGAATTGCAACAGACAAAAGACGATCTAAGAAATCGTACATACGATCTCCTCTAAGCGTAACTTTTGTTCCAATTGGCATTCCTTTTCTCAACTTGAAGTTAGAGATATCTTTCTTTGAAATTGTAGCGACAGCTTTTTGACCAGTGATACGTGTTACATCATCAACAGCATTATCAATCAACTTTTTGTCAGCTACAGCATCTCCGATACCTTGGCTAATAACAATTTTTTGAAGTTTCGGCACTCTCATTACAGTTTTGTAACCGAACTTTTCAGTAAGCTCTGAAATAATTTCAGCGCTATACTTTTCCTTAAGTCTTGGTGTATAATTCATTATTTAATCTCCTCCCCTGACTTTTTTGAATAACGTACTAATTTTCCTTCTTTGTCCTCTTTACGACCGATGCGAGAAGCAACTCCGTTGTGAACAATCATTAAGTTAGAAATGTGGATCCCAGCTTCGGTTTCTACAATTCCTCCTTGAGGGTCTGCTGCACTAGGTTTAGTGTGTTTTTTTATAATATTAACACCTTCAACGATTGCACGCATTTTCTTCTTATCGATCGAAAGAATCTTTCCTTCTTGACCGTTTGATTCACCTGTTAATACTTTAACGGTGTCTCCAACTTTAATGTGTAATTTATGTTGCATAACTTCCATTGTTAAAGTACCTCTGGAGCAAGTGAAACGACTTTCATAAAGTCTGCATCACGAAGCTCTCGGGCTACTGGTCCAAAAATACGAGTTCCTCTCATCTCACCAGCTTGATTTAAGATAACGCAAGCGTTATCATCAAATCTGATATAAGATCCATCAGCACGACGTACTTCTTTTTTCGTTCTTACTATTACTGCCGTGGCAACTGTTCCTTTTTTAACAGCTCCAGAGGGCATTGCACTCTTAACAGTAACTACAATTTTGTCTCCTACAGAAGCATATCTACGTTTAGTTCCGCCTAGTACGCGGATACATAGAACTTCTTTGGCTCCAGAATTGTCAGCTACTTTAAGTCTTGATTCCTGTTGTATCATTACTAAAGATTATTTAGCTCGTTCAATAATTTCTACTAACCTCCAATTTTTCGATTTCGAAAGGGGTCTTGTCTCCATGATTCTAACTGTATCGCCTTCGTTACAGTCATTTTTTTCATCGTGTGCGACAAATTTAGTAGTTTTTTTTACGAACTTACCATATTTAGGGTGTTTTACTTTTCTCTCTACAGAGATAACAATAGATTTTTCCATCTTATTGCTAGTAACAATCCCGATACGTTCTTTTCTTAAATTACGCTTTTCCATTTCAAGCTTTTTAAATAAGACAAGCTCTAAGCTTGTGCTTCACGATTAGTTAATTCTGTCTTAAGTCTTGCGATTGATCTTCTGATAAATCTAATCTGAATTGGATTTTCCATTGGAGCAACTGTGTGAGCTAATTTCATTTTAGCAAGTTGTTCCGAAAGGTTTTCAATTTGATCTTTCACATCTTCTATAGACATTCCTGTGATTTCTTTCTGCTTCATATTCAATTCTATTATGCAGGTATAACAAAGTCGTTACGAGTAACGAACTTACATTTAACTGGCAATTTTTGTGCTGCCAAACGCATTGCTTCTTTAGCAACTTCGTGAGGTACACCGTCGCATTCGAACAAGATTCTACCTGGTCTAATAACTGCGACGAAGTGACTTGGAGCACCTTTACCCTTACCCATTCTCACCTCTGCTGGTTTAGCAGTAACTGGTTTGTCTGGGAAAATTCGGATCCATACTTTCCCTTCACGCTTCATGTATCGAGTAACGGCGATACGTGCAGCTTCAATCTGACGGGCAGTAAGCCATCCTGGCTCTAGTGTCTTAAGTCCAAAAGACCCGAAGTCAACAGTACTACCTCTATGAGCTAATCCTCTGTTTCTACCCTTCTGAGCTTTTCTAAATTTGGTTCTTTTTGGCTGTAACATTTTAAAATAATTTAATGTTCATCATTTCGTTTTCACGAAAATTTTACTTTTTTCTTCTTTTTCCTCCTGGCTTTCTTCCACCTTTTTGGCCTGAAGTCATACCTACATTTGGAGAAAGATCTCTTTTACCATAAACCTCACCTTTACATATCCAAACTTTAATTCCAAGTTTACCATATGTAGTTTGAGCTTCTGCTAAAGCATAATCGATGTCAGCTCTGAACGTATGTAACGGAGTACGTCCATCTTTGTACATCTCTGATCGAGCCATCTCTGCGCCATTCAAACGTCCAGAAATCTTAACTTTGATTCCTTCTGCTCCCATACGCATTGTACTCGCAATAGACATTTTAATCGCTCTTCTGAAAGAAATTCTTGCTTCCAATTGACGTGCGATACTGTCAGCAACTAAACGAGCATCCAACTCTGGACGTTTCACCTCGAAGATGTTGATTTGAATATCTTTTTTTGTCAATTTTTTAAGCTCTTCTTTCAACTTATCGACTTCCTGTCCACCTTTTCCAATAATTACACCTGGTCTTGCTGTGTTAATAGTAACGGTTACTAACTTAAGCGTTCTCTCGATGATAATTTTTGAAAGACTAGCTCTAGATAAACGAGCTTGAAGGTATTTACGGATTTTATCATCTTCGATGATTTTATCTCTGTAATTACGACCTCCATACCAATTAGATTCCCATCCTTGGATGAAACCTAATCTATTTCCTATTGGATTTGTTTTTTGTCCCATTTATCTAAAATTATTCTGCGTCTTTACCGTCTATGACGATAGTAACGTGGTTTGATCTTTTTCTAATTCTGTGTGCTCTACCTTGTGGAGCTGCTTGAATTCTTTTCAACATACCTGCAGATCCTACTTCGATTGATTTAACAACCAAAGTAACTTCCTCAATATTTTTATCTTCATTCTTTTGTTCCCAGTTGGCAACAGCAGATCTTAATAATTTACTAAGGCTTACAGAAGCATCTTTAGAATCATGTTGCAATATATTTAGAGCTTTATTAACTTCTAACCCTCTAATAAGATCTGCAACTAATCTCATTTTTCTAGGTGTAATAGAAGAGTTTCTCAATTTAGCAAAAGCTATTGATTTGTTCTCTTCTTTTCTTTTATCAGCTCTTAGTCTTTTTCTAGCGCCCATAACTATCTTTTCTTATCTTTTTTATTCCCAGCGTGACCACGGAAGTTACGAGTTGGAGAAAATTCTCCTAACTTGTGTCCTACCATATTCTCTGTAACAAAAACAGGAATAAATTTATTACCATTATGTACTGCGAAAGTTAATCCAACAAAATCTGGAGAGATTGTACTAGCTCTAGACCATGTTTTAATAACTGACTTACTTCCTGATGCCTGTGCATCATCCACTCTTTTTAATAACTTATAGTGTATAAACGGTGGTTTCTTCAACGAACGACTCATATCCTAATTATTTTTTTCTTCTTTCGATGATAAACTTATCTGAATACTTCTTCTTAGCACGCGTTTTGTATCCTTTCGCAGGAATACCATTACGTGATCTTGGGTGACCTCCGGAATTCTTCCCTTCACCACCACCCATTGGGTGATCGACAGGATTCATTACCACACCACGTACACGTGGACGTCTACCCAACCATCTTGAACGTCCTGCTTTACCAGAAACAGTCAAGTTGTGCTCAGAATTTGAAACAGCTCCAATTGTTGCTATACAAGTAATTAAAATCATTCTAGTTTCACCAGAAGGCATTTTAACGATTGCATAACGACCATCACGAGCGTTCAATTGTGCGTAAGTACCAGCTCCACGAGCAATAGCACCACCTTTACCAGGTTTTAATTCAATATTATGAATTACAGTACCTAATGGAATATCCGCTAAAAATAGCGCATTTCCAACATTAGGAGCAGCTTCAGTTCCAGACATTACATTGTCTCCGACTTTCAATCCGTCAGGAGCAATAATGTAACGTTTTTCACCATCAGCATAGAATAACAATGCTATTCTTGCAGTACGGTTTGGATCGTATTCGATCGACTTAACCGTAGCAGGAACACCATGCTTTTCTCTTTTGAAATCAATGACACGGTATTTTTGTTTATGACCACCACCAATATATCTCATGGTCATTCTACCGTCATTGTTACGACCGCCGTTCTTACTCTTTCCTTTAACAAGACTCTTTTCTGGAGTACTTTTTGTTATTTCAGAATAATCACTGACAATCTTGTGTCTTTGCCCTGGAGTTGTAGGCTTGAATTTTTTAAGACCCATCTTAAATGATTAAAAGTTATTAAATAAATCAATCGTCTCTCCATCTGCAACAGTAACAATGGCTTTTTTCCATTTTTTACTTTTTTGCTCAACGATACCTCTATTTGTATACTTCGTAGAGGATTTTCCACCGCCATAATTCATAGTACGAACTTCAGTTACCTGAACTCCATACATGTTCTCGACAGCATTTTTAATTTCAATTTTATTTGCCTTTGGATCAACAACGAAAGAGAAACGGTTAAACGTTTCGCTTAAACCTGTTGCTTTTTCCGAAATGATCGGCTTTTTAATTATTGTCTTCATCCTAATATTAGTTTAGAATATTTTCGATTGCTTCAACTGAACTTTTAGTCATGATCACTTTCTGAGCGTTCAATACGTCATATGTGTTCACTGAATCAGCTGTAACAACTTTTACTTTCTTAAGGTTACGAGATGATAAATAAACATTATCATTTTTCTCTCCTATAATCATCAATACTTTAGTTGTATCAAGTTTAAGGTTAGAAATTAAAGCTACAAAATCCTTCGTTTTGATTGCATCAAATTTAGGATTATCGATGATCATAAGATCATTCGATTTAACTTTATATGAAAATGCTGATCTACGTGCTAATCTTTTCGTTTTCACGTTCAATTTGAAGTGATAGTTTCTTGGACGAGGTCCAAAAATACGTCCACCACCAATACGCGTACCCGATTTAATACTACCAGCACGAGCACCACCCGTTCCTTTTTGTTTCTTGATCTTTTTAGTAGACCCAGTGATTTCAGCTCTTTCTTTTGCTTTATGCGTCCCTTGGCGTTTGTTAGCCAAATGTTGCTTAACATCAAGATAGATAGCGTGATCATTTGGTTCAATACCGAAAACATCTTTTGATAAGCTAACTTCTTTTGAAGTAGCTGCACCTTTTGCACTAGTTACTTTAATTTTCATTACTTTCGATTATTACGGTTGAACCTTTATGTCCAGGTACAGACCCTTTCACTACTATTAAATTCTTGTCAGCAAGAATTTTAAGAACTTGTAAGTTTTCCATTGTTACACGTTCGTTACCCATTTGACCTGCCATTCTCATTCCTTTGAATACACGTGCGGGGTAAGAAGCTGCACCAATTGATCCTGGAGCACGCAATCTGTTGTGCTGACCGTGAGTTGCTTGTCCAACACCGCCGAAGCCATGTCTTTTTACAACCCCTTGGAATCCTTTACCTTTTGAAGTTCCTACTACACTAACGAATTCACCTTCTTCAAAGATTTCAACGTTAATAATGTCTCCGAGATTTTTGTCTGCGAAACCTTTAAACTCAACTAACTTCGATTTTGGATCGGTTTTAGCTTTCTTAAAGTGACCTTTCATTGAATTTGGAGTGCTTTTTTCTTTGCGATCTCCGAATCCTAACTGAACAGCCTCGTAACCATCTCTGTCTTGTGTTTTAACTTGAGTTACAACACAAGGACCTGCTTCTATCACCGTGCATGGCATTGCTTTACCCTCGGCACTGTAGATGCTAGTCATTCCGACTTTTTTACCAATAATCCCTGGCATTGTTTCTACTTGTATTAATTATTAAATCATTGGGTACGGACCTCACTCATGTGAAGTCCGTATTGTCCAATACTTCCTTATACTTTGATTTCTACGTCTACTCCACTTGGTAATTCCAATCGCATCAAGGCATCAACTGTCTTCGAAGAAGAACTGTAGATGTCCAATAAACGTTTGTAAGAACACAATTGAAACTGCTCACGCGCTTTTTTATTAACGTGTGGTGATTTCAAAACTGTGTAGATTCTTTTATGCGTTGGAAGTGGAATTGGCCCACTAACTACCGCACCTGTAGATTTCACTGTTTTTACGATCTTTTCAGCAGACTTGTCTACTAAGTTGTGATCGTATGATTTCAATTTGATTCTGATTTTTTGACTCATCTTTCAATAAATTATGCGGTAACACCTTTAACTTTCGCTA
>CAYLWS010000040.1:17135-29851 GCA_964387525.1 uncultured Fluviicola sp. | reverse complement strand
CTTCGAGTTTTCAAATGAATAGACCTTTAATTAATCGATTGGATGCTTATTGCTTTAATAAATTCCCTAATGCAGAAGTAAAAGTTAAGTTTTTAGGTTCTGGAGGAGGTGGTACTCCGATTGAAGTTAAAGTTTCGGGTGATGATCCTGATAAATTAGCGGAAATATCTTCTTCAATTAAATTGAAACTCTTTGGGATAAATGGAACTAAAAATATTCGGGATGATTGGGGACCAAAAGGGAAAAAGTTTGTAATTGATATCGATCAAGACAAAGCACAACTTGCGGGAATAACAAATCAAGACGTTGCTACATCTATGCAAACTGTTTTGGAAGGGTTTAAAGCAGGTGAATTCCGTGAGGATGACAATTCTATCCCAATCATAATGCTGAGTGATAAAAGTAAAGATCAGTCTTTTGCATCATTAGAAACGATGAGTATATACAGCCAAAGTTCTGGAAAAAGTGTTCCTTTATTACAGATTGCTAAAATTACTCCAGAATGGCAATATGCTAAAATTCAACGGTATAATTTGACCAAAACGATTAATGTCCAAAGTGAATTGACGGAAGATGGAAATGCAAACACAATCGCAGCAATTATACAACCTTGGCTAGATGAACAGAAAAAAGAATGGGGTAAAGGATATGATTATAGCTTAGGTGGAGATGCTGAAAGTAGTGCGGAGAATATGGGCGCAGTAATCAAGTATCTACCTCTCTCAGGATTTATAATTGTGATGTTGCTCATTATTCAATTCAATTCAATTCGAAAAACGGTCATGATCTTTTTGACGATACCTCTAGGAGTTATTGGAATGGTTATAGGACTATTAGTTTTCAATGTTCCTTTTGGTTTTATGGCGTTTTTAGGCGTTATTTCTCTGGCAGGTATTGTAATTAATAATGCAATTGTTTTAATTGACAGAATTGAAATTGAAGAAAAAGAAGAAAAACGAAATATTCAAGATGCAATAATTGTCGCTTGCCTTCAACGTTTTAGACCAATTGTATTGGCTACTTTCACCACTGTATTTGGCTTGATTCCGTTATACATTAGTGGTGGTGACATGTGGCAACCAATGGCTGTAACGATTATGATTGGCCTATTATTCGGTACTGTGATTACGTTATTGTTTATTCCAGCTTTCTATAGTGTCTTATACAAAGTTGATTATTCAACGTATAAATTTGATGATAAATTGATTGATTAAAATGCTCGTTAAACTTCAAAATAAAAAAATTGAAATTCTTTTTTTATCTCAAATAATTATTCTGTTTGGGTCTTTAGTGATGCCCAACAGTATTTTTATCATAATTTCTCCAATTTTGTTTTTTGTAAATATTATTGCAGGAAGTCTTTTCTTTAGTTTCAACACATTGAAAGCGCATGGAATAGCAATTATATTACTTCTCTTATTTATTGCATCAATATTTATACTTGCTTCAGTGGATCATAAGCACAAAGAATTGTTCAATACATTGAAATTATTTACACTTTTCATCTTCCAATCCTATGTTGCGTACCGGCTGATTCTTGAAGTATGGAAAGCAAATGTTGTAAGTAAAAAAGTGATTTATGGAGTTATTAGTGGATATATCTCTCTCGGACTTGTTGGCTTTTTTGTGTGTTTAACAATTGAAATATATCACCCCAATTCTTTTCAAGGACTCTATGGAGATTTTGGACCAAACAATGAAATGAATGATCGATTAATGTATTTTAGTTACGTGACGTTAATGACAATTGGCTATGGTGACATTACACCTTTTACTGCATTGGCTCAAAAAGCATCAATTCTTATCGGTTTGGCGGGCCAATTCTATCTAATGATTATTACTGCAATTGTAGTGGGTAAATATATTAATCAAAAACATATTAATTCAAATTAAATGAATTCTATTAAAATAACACTCCTATTTTTAGTACTTTCTTTTTGTTCCTTTGGACAAAGTGATTCAAGTAATGTCGATAATTCAACGGATACTCTTTCTAAAATGGAGAGAATGATGGTCAAAGGAGAGAATCTATTTAAAATATTACCTGTTCCTATTTTTGCATATACATCCGAAACAGGATTGGTTATGGGGTTGGCAAAATACAACTTAATAGATATGGTAAAAAGCGATTCAATTTCAGATGCTTCTAGTTTCAGTGAATTAGCAACTATTTCGACAGAAGGACAATATAAATTTGTTTTCTCAAGTAATATTCTTTTAAAAGAGAATAAAATCAACCTAATTGGACAAGTAGCATTCATCAATTTTCCCTATTTTTTCTTAGGAGTAGGGAATGATCCATCAAAAAATGATGTTGAAAGTATTACTACTCAGTCTTTTGAATTTAAAAATACATTCCTTTATGCTTTAGATAAAAAGAAAACACTTTACATCGGTATTGACCAAGAATACAAAAATTTTATTCAAGTACAACATGAAGATTCAAGTTTTTTAGTTGAAAACGAGTATCCAGGAATAGATGGTGGTGTTACTTCAGGATTAGGACTTTCGTTGATATACAATACGAGAGACAATAGATATAATCCAAGTAAAGGAATGTACATTTATGCAGGAATGAAAGTATTCGATGAGTCTATTTTTAGTAATTACAACTATAACGCGTTTACACTTGATGTAAGGAAATTTTATAACCCTTGGTTTAAACATGTTTTTGCTATTCAAGCAACTACAGAAAGTGCAATCGGACAAACTCCATTCTATTCACTTGCACAATTAGGTGGGGAATCTAGGATGAGAGGCTATTACAAAGGGGCTTTAAGGGATCAAGTGCTCATTGATGCGCAAGTTGAGTATAGAATGCCAATATGGAAAATTTTTGGAATTACTGGTTTTTTAAGTGCTGGTAGAGTTGCTGCCGATTATCAATCGTTAGATTTGGCTGATTTGAGATATGCTGGTGGAATAGGGTTAAGAATTATGGTTGATAAGAAAAATAAGGCAAACTTAAGGTTTGACTTAGGATACGGAGAAAGAGGTGCAACAACTTTTAGTATCGGTTTTACTGAAGCCTTTTAAGTATTTAATAATTAAATAAAAATAAGATGAAAATGATGAAAAAAATAATTTTAGGAATTCTACTTTTATGCTCTGTGAATTCTAATGCACAAGAGTTAAGAATAAATACCTATGCGAGCTATACTTTATCGAATAGAATAAATGGGCACAAATCTTTGTTAGAATACTATGACGGTAGAATAAAAAGCACTTATTTATGGGGAGCAGGTCTAGAATTAGCTACCGAAGGATTAAATGTTGAAATAAAATATTTACACGGTGACGCAAAAGCTCCAATTACTCATTATGAAAATGGAACAGTGAATTACCCGAATTTTGATGTTTCAATGAATTATATTCTACTGAATCCTAAAGGAATGTTTTTTGACGATGTTGATCACCTTGAGGCATATGTTGGACTGAATATTGGCGCTGCTTGGTTCGAACTCAAAAGCCCGTTATATGCTAAATCATCAACCTTTGGGCACATTGCTTGGGGAGTAAATGCTGGAGTAAATTATTGGTTCACAGAACGATTTGGTGCAAAATTACAAGCTGAAATGATTTCTACAATTCAAGATGTTTCCATTTTTGCTACGTTTGGAAGTGGTGGGTCAGGGCTAGGAGTATCAACTTCATCGTCTTTTTACCAACTTAATTTTGGTGGAGGTTTAATGTTTCGTTTAACTTCAAAATATTAATTTACTTAAATGGTTTACAGAAAATTCAAACATATAATTAAAAATTACCTTATAGGCTGGCTTATCGCGGGGATTGTATTTGAGTTTTTACGAAAAACAGATTTAAAATCAAATGAAACTCAATTATCTGTTCAATTTATATTTTTCTTGTTTTCATGGTTGTTAGAGGGAATTTTATTCGGAACTCTTCATTTTATTGTTGTTCAGTTTTTTCGAAAAAAAATAGCTTATGGAAAACTATTAGTACTAACATTATTTTTACAAACCTTAGTTGGGTTTTTCGTTGTGATTCTAATGTTTCCACTAATAAAAGTAATGGGTTTCCAAAATTCATTGATAGATGTTCTATTATTGACTTCAATTCACATCTCTTTAGTGTATGCTTTTTTTGTCAACTTTATCATTTCTATAATGTTAGAAGTGAATCTAATTTTAGGGAAAGGGATTTTAAAAAGTATAATAAGAGGGAAGTTTTATAAACCCTATCAAGATTCTAGAGTTTTTATGTTTCTCGATTTGAAAAGTTCAACAACCCACGCAGAAAAACTCGGGCACATTAAATATAGTCGTTTAATACAAGATTGTTTTTATGACTTAGCAGTTGTCGACAATTACAAAGCTGAAGTCTATAAATATGTGGGAGATGAAGTTATCTTGGTTTGGAATGTGGAGGATGGACTTCAAAATCTAAATTGCATCAAGGCTTTCTTTTCTTTTGATGATGAATTGAAAAGACGAAAGGATTATTATTCTAAAGAGTACGGTATTGTTCCTGAATTTAAAGCAGGACTTTATAAAGGAGAAGTAACAATAGCGGAAGTTGGAGAATTGAAAAGAGAGATTGCTTACCTAGGTGATACTGTGAATACAACAGCTAGAATTGAAGGCGAATGCAATCGGTTTAATGCAAAACTACTTCTTTCTGAATGTTTATTAAAAGAACTGACTCTAGAGAATGCGTACAAAACTGAATTCAAAGGGAATATTATTCTTCGAGGGAAAGAAGATGGAATTAATTTATTCAGTGTTAAAAAAGTGTTAACAGAAGAAGAAAGCTAATAATTTTTTTACATTTGTTCTGGTAAAATGAATACATCTATAAAAATATCGTTTAAATCATTCTTTATCATCTTCTTATCGTTGATGGTTTCTAATGTGTCGTATTCTTCTGATGTTTTTAAAGACGGGAATAATATTTTTCAAATTGAGATAGAAGAAGAGGAAGAAGATAATTTTTTTCATTCTAACTCAAATGAATACCAAGATAATTTAATCACAGACGGTGGAAATAATATTTCAAGTGAAATTATTTTTATTGAAGAATTATCCTTTAGTTTTCCGCAAGTTCTTAGGGAATCATTCAGTATAGATGAATTCTCTAATGAAAGCTTTCACGTTCCTCTGTACATCAAATACTGTAATTCCAAGGTATACATCTGTTAATTATTGATCTCAAAAGGCTATTAGATAGCTTTTACATGAAATCCAATAATTAACATTTTTTTATGTCAAAAATATTTGACGAAGAAGCTTGTTTGACAAAACTCAAACACTTTCTTCCAGCACAAGCTCCTTTGAAAGACTTTGTGCATCACAATACATTGCACGCATTTCAAGATTTAGATTTTTACGAAGCACTTCGGAAGTCTGCGGTAATTTTCGGGAATAGAACTACACTGTCGCTCAGTGTTTTTAAAGAGAAGTACAAGAATGGTGAAATTACAGATAAGGTAATTGACTCCATTATCCTCGACTTGAAACCCGAAAAAGAATTCTCTCAATGGAAAAAATTGATGTTCTCGATCAATGATTCTGTGAAATTTGATTCTAAAATTGGTCGTTTAAGAAAGCATTGGGAAAACGATTACAGTCTCGATATAGACGGAATGGTTCGACCAAATTTTGTGCGAATTATCAATTCGTACCTCGATCAAGGAATTGCATTTGATGGGTTTCCTTTACGTAGAATCCCTTTACTTGATGCCGTTCAACGAATTCAAAAAGAAAGCTATGTAAAGTTTTTTAAGTCAAAACGTGCCATTGAATTTCTTTTTAAAGAAGATAAAAACCTGTCAGAATTACTAGAATTAGTTGTTGGTGATCAACGTTTTTATGAGCAATATCTCATTGATCAACAGTATTCTCACCCAGGGCTTTCCGGAATGATTTGCGCCATTGAAGCAAAACCAGATTCTGTCTATGCCAATAGACCGGTAACTCTTTTTGATGCAATTTACCTCGAATTATTATTCGAATTAGAAGCATTGGAGAAATATGTAAACAGAAACTTCAAACCTTTAACAATTGGCGTAAAATATGAACCAGAGAATATCTTTGATAAAGTTGAAACAAATAATTATTGGGAAGTAATTGAACTTTGGCAAGAATCTTTTGAAGCGATGTATCATGATCAAGTTTTAAAAGGTTTAACAGAGACGATTCCTAATACTGAAATAAAATACACTTCTCAAGCTTTCTTTTGTATCGATGATAGGGAAGAATCTATTCGTAGAAATATAGAAATGTTCGCCCCAGATTGTCAAACTTTTGGTACACCTGCTCATTTTAATATTGTCGCTCGTTTTAAACCTGAAGGCGCAAAGTTTTCAACGCAAATATGTCCAGGTCCTTTTACGCCAGTTCATGTAATCAAAGAAACGAATCGTAAAAATAGACCAAAAAAAGATTTTCACTTCGATAATTCTTCACATACCTTTTTTAAAGGCTTTGTTCTTTCCCAGTCTTTAGGGTTTATTTCTTCCCTGAAATTGTTGGGGAATATTTTTAGACCGAAAGAAAGTAATCCGCAATACAATGCAACAAAAGATCATATGGATTATGATTCTACTTTAATTTATGAAAATAAAAATGGAGAAAAAGAGGATGGACATCAGATTGGATTCACCGTTTCGGAGATGATTGATATTGTTACTGTTGAACTTCAAAACACAGGGTTAACAACAAAATTTGCCTCCATAGTTTATCATTTTGGACATGGAGGGTCAAGTACAAATAATCCCTATTTTGCAGGGTATAATTGTGGGGCTTGTTCGGGAAGACCGAGTACTGTCAATGCGCGACTTTTCGCTATTATGGCCAATAGGAATGATGTTCGAAGTGGGGTGAGAGAGAAAGGAATTGATATTCCTAATACAACTCACTTTGTAGGAGCATACCATGATACAACCGTTGATACTTTTGCTTATTTCGATGAAGATGTAATTCCAAAAGATTTCTATTCCTTGCACGAAAAAAATAAAGTAAAATTTTCTGATGCACTGGATATGAATGCAAAAGAAAGAGCAAGACAATTTCGATTGGAGAATATTAAACGTCCTGCGAAAAATGTACACAAAGATGTAATCAATCGATCGTATTCTCTTTTTGAACCACGACCGGAATATAACCATTCCAATAATGCATTATTCATCGTAGGGAATCGTTCATTGACAAAAAATTTATTCTTAGATCAACGCGCATTCTTGAATTCATATGATTATAGACAAGATAAAGATGGAAAGTATTTAGAAAACATTTTGAATGCAGGAACAGGTGTTTGCGGTGGGATTAACTTAGAATACTTCTTTTCATCTGTAGATAATGAGAAATTAGGGGCGGGTTCTAAATTACCTCAAAATGTTGTAGGACTTTATGCCGTTGCTAATGGTGTGAAAGGAGACTTGAGACCTGGGCTTCCTTGGCAAATGATTGATGTTCATGATCCTGTGCGGATTTTAACAGTGGTAGAGAATACACCAGAATTTGTCATGGAAGTACTGAATCGAAATCCTTCAACATTTGATTGGTATAGAAAAAACTGGATGAGACTTTCAGTTTATGATCCATACAAAAAGGAAGTATTCATTCTTAAAAAGGGGGAATTTGTCCCTTATCAATCGATCACGGATGAAATTAAAAAAATGGACAATTTTGAAACTCTTTTTGAGCATAATTACAAGAATTTACCCGTATTTAAATTGAATTAAGATGGAAACGATACTACCTATATTTTTATTGATTCCATTTTTGGGATTTATTTTCAATCTTTTTTTTCCTCAAAGAAATGAAAGAGCCATTTTTTTATCAATGGCAATACCTTCACTTATTCAAGTTGTTTTCGGAATTAGTTTTACTGTTTATTGGGCCGTTTTTATTCAAACACCTTTAAATATTAAAGAAATAACACTGTATAGTTCTGAACATTATCAATTTTTCATTGATCTATTCTTTGATAAAATTACGGCGACTTATCTAATCATGTCAAGTATACTAACGTTTATGATTGCAATGTTTAGTCGAGGATACATGCATAAAGACCCTGGCTATAAACGTTATTTCAATAATATGATTTTGTATTTCTTCGGAATTCAAGTCATTATATTTTCTGGAAATTTTGAAACATTATTCATTGGTTGGGAAATCTTAGGAGTTTCTTCATTTTTATTGATCGCATACTATAGAGAACGATACTTGCCTGTGAGAAACGGATTTAAAGTTTTTTCCATGTATAGAATTGCAGATATTGGAATTTTACTTTCGATGTGGTTGTTGCACCATCTCTTTCATGAGAACATTACGTTTTTACACATGAAAGATGTAGCGGATGTTACGGAACATATTTCAGAACATTATTGGATCGGTGTTTTAACTTCTGCATTTATTATTCTTGCTGCATTAGTGAAATCGGCACAATTTCCTTTTTCTTCATGGTTGCCAAGAGCGATGGAAGGGCCTACGCCTTCAAGTTCAATATTCTACGGTTCAATTGCTGTGCATATTGGAATTTATCTTTTGTTGAGAACTTACCCTTTTTGGGGTGAAATTCTTGCAGTAAAGATTACGGTGATTGTTATTGGATTGGTTTCTGGGTTCATGGCAAGTTCAATTGCGAAGGTTCAATTCTCCATAAAAGCTCAAATTGGTTATTCTTCGATTGCACAAATTGGAATTATGATGGTAGAGGTTGCATTAGGGTTGGAGACACTTGCATTGATTCATCTTACAGGAAATGCCTTTTTACGCTCATACCAACTACTCATCAGTTCTTCTATTGTAACGTATAAACTGAGAAATCAATTCTTCAATTATTCACCAAGAGAAGCAAGTATGTTGTTTAAATACAAGAAGAAATGGGCGAAAACTCTGTACGTATTGTCGTTGAAAGAATTCAATATGGATAATTATATCTATAAATACCTGTGGTTCCCAGCTAAAAAATGGGGAGGAAAAGTTTCATTTCTAAGCACTCGACTTGGAATTATTATTTCAGGAATCACATTGGTCATTTCTGCTTACCTTTTAAGTGGAAATACGTATGAAAGTTGGAAGTACCACGAATACATTCCAGATGTAATTGGTTTCATTGCTTTGATCTTTGTTTTAAGAGCATTTACGATTCGAAAACATCCTTTTGGCGCATGGATTCTTTTGGTTCTTAACCATTTTTGGATTGCGTTAGCTGTTTCATTCAATGATCATTTTAGTTATTGGGAAATTGTATACTATCTCGGTGGGGTTGTCATTGCAGCAATCGTAGGTTTCTTAACGTTGTCTAGTTTAGAGAAGAAAGAATATTTCTGTTTAGATGATTATTACGGTCATGCAATTGAACATAAAAAGCACGCAATCCTATTCTTGATTAGTGCATTGGCATTGATGGGATTTCCAATTACAACTACATTTTTAGGGGAGGACCTTCTCTTTTCACACATTCACATTGATCAAGTGCTATTAATGACACTTGTTTCTGTCAACTTTATGATTGCAGGAATTTCTATCCTGAGAATTTATGCACGTGTTTTTCTTGGCCCTAACCATAAATGGTCTAGAGCTGAAGCAAGACGTTCTGCTTAAAAGTAAATATTAAAATTTTAAAAAATACAATTATGAATAACATACCAAAAAAAGGATTTGCGGGATTAAAAGCGCATTTCAAAGAAGATTTTATTTCCGGATTTAGTGTTTCATTAATTGCTCTACCGCTTTGTTTAGGTATTGCAATGGCATCTGGAGTACCACCCTTAGCTGGAATTATCACTGCGATTGTTGGTGGAATTTTAGCTTCTAGAGTTTCTGGAACTTTTATGACGATTAGTGGACCTGCAGCAGGGTTAATTGTTATTACATTAGGTGCTGCAGAAAGTATGGGCGGAGTATTTGCGGAGCATGGATTCGCAGGTTACCCACATGCATTAGGTGCAATTATAGTAGGTGGTTTAATTATGGCTGGATTTGGTCTTTTAAAGGTCGGGAAAGTCGGGGATTATTTCCCTTCTGCTGCTGTGCATGGAATGTTAGCTGCAATTGGTGTAATTATTATGGTGAAACTTTTGTTTCCGGCACTTGGAGTAGCAAAACCGAAAGGAGAAATTCTGGAAGTAATGACTGAAATTCCTCATGCATTCATTGTGTTACATTACAATGCTTTAATTATTACATTGGTTTCTATCGGAACATTGATTGTGCATCCAATGATCAAAATAAAGTTTATAAAGTTGGTTCCAGCACCGATGTGGGTCCTTATTTTTACAATTCCTTTAGCGTCTTATATTAACAGTCATCATCTTTTTTACGATGCAGATGCGACTGATTTTGCGTTGAAAATGGTCAACCTTGATGGGGGACTTCTAAATGGGGGAGGATTACAACTTCCTTCTTTTGAGAAAATTGGTACTTCTGTTTTCTGGGTTGCTGTTGTTGGAGTAGCACTCGTTTCTGCAATTGAAAGTTTATTAAGTGCTAAAGCTGTAGATACTCTTGATCCATACAAAAGAAAATCAAATTTAGACAAGGATTTAATCTCAATGGGGGCTGGTTCTTCTTTAGCGGCTGCTTTAGGTGGACTTCCTATGATTTCAGAAATTGTTCGTTCTTCTGCAAATGTGAATAACGGTGCAAAAACACAATGGGCTAACTTTTTTCATGGCGTCTTCCTTTTAATCTATGTAATTATTGGTGTTTCTATTATTGAAATGATTCCAAATGCTGCTTTAGCTTCAATGTTGGTGTATACAGGATTCAAATTAGCGCATCCAAGAGAGTTTAAACACATGGCTAAAATTGGAAAAACAGAAATCATAGTTTTCATTGTGACACTTGTAGCAGTACTCGCTACAGATTTAATTATCGGTATTCTTATCGGTATTTTGGTGACTTACATCTTTGTTTTAGTAAAAGGGAATCCATTGAATAACCTATTCAAAGCAAAAGGTGAAAGAGAAGGGGATCTATTAAATTTAGAAGGCTATTTAACATTCTCAAATTACCTTTCTTTTAAAAAGAAAATGGATACGATCATCAATGAAACGGGGAAACTTACCATGGATTTTTCAAACGTAGTCTTTATCGATCATACTGTAATTCATCACATTGAAGATTATGAAAGAAATGCAAAATTAGCAGGAAAAGACATTGAATTGGTGAATATGGATGGGTTATATCCAGAAACAGAACATGAGTTGGCTGCAAGAATGAGAAATAAAAATAATTCTATTGCAACGGCGAATTTACCTGCAAGAACGATTGATTTACTTTCTTATGCGCATTCAAAAAACTATCAATTTTCAAATAAAGTAGTTGATGTTGAAACTTGGAGATTCTATAATTTATCCATTCGAAGAAAAATAACGGCAATAGAGAATATACTATCAATTCATCAGGATAATATTGAGATACAAGTTGCAGATATGCATACATTAGAAGGTGCACAGACAACTAGTGATTCTGAAAAAATAACGGTTGCAAAAATTTCAGGGTTGAATAATGTCCCACGTTTCTTTATGCATAAAACGGACTTCTTAGATCGAATCAAAGAATCATTAGGAAATGAAGACATTGATTTTGAAAAATTTCCAGAGTTTTCGGATAAATATGTATTAAGATCTGATGAAGATGAGAAAATTGTGAGAAAATTCTTTAAAGATGAATTACTTGAATTCTTCACAGCTTCAAATAATGTTTCTTTTGCAGGGAATGGTAAAGACCTTGTTTTCTATTTGAAAGTTAATTTGTTAAAAACGGAAGAACTAAAAGAATTGATTGAAATGTCTCAGAAAATTGTGAAAATTTTAAATAAATAAGAGATGAATAAAATAGTTTTAATGCTTTTCCTTTCAATGTTCTCCTTGGAAGGAAAAGCGCAAACTGCTCAGGAATTTAATTCGTGGTGGGCATATGCTGGTGACCATAAAATTTCAGATAAATGGGGTGTTCATACGCTTTATTCTTTCCGAAGAAATGATTTTGTGAAGAATTGGCAACAGTCTTTAACAAGGGCTGGAGTGAATTATAATTTTACGAAAAATTTTAAACTAACGGTTGGGTACGATTGGATTGTTACTTTTCCGTATGGAGCACAACCTGTTGCACAAAAAGTAAATGAACAACGAATATTTCAACAAGCAATTCTGAAAAATAGAGTAGGTAGTCTATATGTAAAACATCGTTTTCGTTTTTCTCAACGATTTATAGAGCATAATGCAATGATTAACCGTTTTCGATACCGTATTGGATTTAGTATTCCTTTGGGTAAAAAGAACATAGAAGCTAAAACTTTTTACATTTCTGCTTTTGATGAAATGTTCATCGGGTTTGGAAAAGGAATTCATGGACCTATTTTTCATCAAAATTGGATGTATACAGGTGTTGGGTATAAAGTCAATAAAAAACTAGCATTAAACCTTGGCTACATGAATCAATATTTGATAAAAGCAGACAATCTTCACATTGAAAGTAACCATACATTGAAATTTCAAATGGTTTATAACCTAGACTTGAGAAAGAAAAAATGATAGATTATGGCTTCTAATTTGGTGGAGTCAAGAGAAAGTCTGGCTTTCGAAGACTGAGTGTTGAACGGTAAGTTCAAATACAGATAGAAATGTTTCGATAAACCCGAAGTTAAATTCTTTAAAAAAACAAAGCCTCAACATTATTGGGAATGTTGAGGCTTCTAATTTGGTGGAGTCAAGAGAAAGTCTGGCTTTCGAAGACTGAGTGTTG
>CAYLWS010000040.1:0-17035 GCA_964387525.1 uncultured Fluviicola sp. | reverse complement strand
AACGGTAAGTTCAAATACAGGAAGGAATGTTTCGATAAATCCGAAGTTAAATTCTTTAAAAAAACAAAACCTCAACATTATTGGGAATGTTGAGGTTTCTAATTTGGTGGAGTCGGAGGGTTTCGAACCCTCGTCCAAACGACGAGAAATCTAGCTTTCTACATGCTTATTCTTCGGTTAATTTTCGATGTAATCTTGGACAAAGACACCCAAAAATTACACTTATCTTCTGAATCTCGAACCAACTTAGAAGTATCACTGATTCTATCTTGAAAGAGTTTATCCTTCTTGATCCCTACCTAACAAGCGGAGGCGTGGGAGAAGGAACTTGTCTGTGTACTATACTTCCACTAGATTAAGCTTAATTCGTCTAACGAATTAGGCAGCAAGTCTGTATGACGTGTTGTCAATTATAGTTTGTGACTAGAGATTAACGAGCTTCACCACATTGCTCGACATGCTTGCACTAAACAACTGCTATCGCTGTCAAATCCAATACGACCCCAAAGAACTAATACAAAGGTAACAAAAAATGTACCGAAGTAAGAAAAATAAAAAAAAACAAAAAATGCCTACTTGTACAATGACAAATAGGCATAAAAGTTAAAAAAATGGGTTATTTTTTTAATAAATCTCTGATCTCTCCCAAAAGAACTTCTTCTTTTGTTGGTGCTGGAGGTGGTGTAGATTTCATCTCTTCTTTTTTCTTTGATTTATTGTATGCTTTTACTATCATGAATAATACAAAACCAACAATTACTAAGTTGATAATAGTATTAATCCATGAACCATACATGATTGCATTTTCTGGAGTTGTAACTACTCCTTCTGCATCAATGATTGCTTCGGATAAAACAACTTTCATTGACGCGAAATCCATTCCGCCAGAAAAATGACCAATCAATGGCATCATAATTAGGTTGACAAATCCTTTGACAACTCCACTAACAGCACCTGCAAGGATAACTGCGATTGCTAAATCAATGACATTCCCTGTCATGATGAAAGCTTTGAACTCTTTTAACATAAATATTTGTTTTTAATTAGTACGTAGGCTCAAACATACAGAAAATTAATTGATTAAAAAAAAGTGCTATAATATAAATGGTTGACGGTTGACGATTGAACGACTTAGTGTCACGTCATCGGCATATTGTAATTCAGAACCAATTGCAACTCCACGAGACAGTGTAGAGAATTCAAGAGAGTCGTAGGATTTTAACTTTTTGTAAATGTAGAAATTTGTTGTATCACCTTCCATGGTTGGACTGAGTGCAAAAATTATTTCGGAGATATTTCCGGATTCAATACGACTCAATAGAAGGTTAATATTCAAATCTGATGGACCAATTCCGTCCATAGGAGATATTACACCACCCAAAACATGGTAAACTCCTTTGAAAGATTGTGTTCCTTCAATGGCTAAAACATCTCGAATGTCTTCAACAATACAGACTGTAGAATGATCCCTGTTCTCATTTGAACAAATTGAACAAATAGGAGAATCCGAAATATTGCCGCAGTTTGAACAGAAAAGAACATGTTTCTTCATTTGCGTAAAGGCGGTGGAGAAGTCATGTATCTCAGATTCTGAACGACTAAGGAGTTGTAAAACCAAGCGTAAAGCAGTCTTCCTACCAATCCCTGGAAGAGAGGCAATTTGGTCTACAGCATTTTCAATGTGTTTGGATGGAATTTTCACAGTGTAAAGGTATTTATAATTCTTCGCATTTTGTTAGAAAGAAATAGTACTTTTACAAAACACAATATTGAAAAGTGCAGAAACAAATAAACATAAAGAATAAAAAAGCTCGATTTGAATACCATATCATCGATACTTTTGTCGCAGGAATGGTGCTTTCTGGTACTGAAATTAAAAGTATCAGAAACAGTAAAGCTAGTATTCTGGAATCTTATTGTGTTTTTGAAAATGGAGAAGTGTGGATTAGGAATATGTATATAAATGCCTATGAAAATGGTTCATTCTATAACCATAAACCTCGGCACGATCGGAAACTTTTACTGAATAAAAAGGAAATTGGTAAGATTGAAAAATTCTTAAAAGTAAAAGGAAATGCTCTTATTCCAATGAAAATGTTCATCAACGACAAGGGATGGGCAAAATTAAATATAGGTACAGCACAAGGGAAAAAACTGCACGATAAGCGTCAAGATCTTAAAGATAAAGACGATAAGCGTGACATGGACCGAGCTATGAAACGATTCTAATAGAATCCAATTGTTAAAAGGTGAACAAAACGATTTCCCAACATTAAAAAGAGAATCGATAGACCTGTAACTCCATAATAACTCATGTAAAAAAGGACAGTAAAAAGAATGTTCATTCTTTTGTACCATAGTGTAAACAGAGGAAGTAGGAAAATAAAAATCAATAAATAAGTTGCGTTATATACAGTGAAACTCAGTGTATAGTAGTTAATTCTTGTTTTTTGCTTTCCAATAACATAAATAGGATTATGGAAAATCCAACTGGATTCAACATCAATATAACGTGTTTCACCAAAAAGTGCATAGTCTAAATCATTGATGAAATGAATATCGCCATTCTTGGTGTAAATTGCACCGATTAAAGTACCAGATCCTGATTTTGCAACATTGGTTGAATAGCTACTTAATTCATCTTCGGTAGTGTGGTGAGGAAGAAAATGATCTAAAATTAAAAGTAAAGCGATGATTGAACAGACGATTGATATAATTTTAAGTCGTTTCCATTTTTTTCCATTTGTGAGTGCATGAAAAAAGCGAATGTTGTCTAGTTTTTCATTAATTTCTTGTTGCTTGTACCTTTCTCGAGCTTTGTTCATTCGCTCTTCTCGTTCCTTCTTTTTGTCGGATGTTGTTTTATTTGATTGTGGTACTGCCTTTGGAGTATAGCTATTATCTTGTATTATGTCATAAGCTTCTGTTATTCGAATGAATAATTCCTGCGCTTTTGGATCTGAATTCCGATCTGGATGATATTTCATCACCAAAATACGGTATTGCTTCTTTACTTCTTTCTCAGTTGAATAAGAAGGGAGACCTAATATTTTATAATACCTGCTTTTGGGCATCTGACCTTCTTTTTTTTGTTTCTATTGGATCAATTTTACCTGAATGAGTATACGTGAATTCTCCAATGTAATAAATTTCTTTGGGCAATTCGTATCGACTGAGAAATTTTGAAAAATCATTTTTATTGAATCGATTAATTTCTTTGGATTCAATGAATAAAACATGTTTCTCACCGAGTTCATTGTCTTTTAGACTTGTTGAAAAGAATTTAAAAGGAATTACAGACGATATTTTTTCTTCAATTTCTTCCGGGTGAATTTTTATTCCACCACTATTAATGGCGTGATCGTTCCGGCCAAACCAAATGAATTTTGAATCGCCAATTAATTTAACGATATCATTTGTTTGCAATCGTTCAACTCCTAATTGAGGCGCATGAATAACCAACAGAGCATCCTGAATTGAAAAGTGAATATTGGGCAGTGCTTCGTACATCATTTCTCTTTCCGAAACATTTCGCATCGCAACATGAGAAATGGTTTCCGTCATTCCAAATGTTTGAAAAATAGAAATGGGTAATTCAATTATTTTCTTTTCCAATTCAGCTGAAATAACACCGCCACCAATGATTAATGTTTTGATATTTTCTATTTCCGTCCGGGATGAATTCAATGATCCTTCAACTTGCATTGGTGTCATTGCTGCGAAATGTATTTTTTCAATTAAATACTCCAATGGTTTTTTAGACGGATGAACAACAATTAGATTTAAGTCTAAAACAATTGCTCGAATGACCATCATTTTCCCGCCAATTGAAGAAATAGGCAAGCACATTAATGCATTTTGATTGCTGGATAACGCTAAAAAACTACCCGTCATTTTTGCAGAAACAATCATGTGTTCTTTTAAAATAGAAATGTTTTTTGGTTTTCCCGTTGAGCCAGATGTTTGCGTCGAAATTGTCAAGGAATCATTGTTCCATTCATCAATGAATTCATTAACACCATCGATGGTTTTTTGGTCTTTTGTCTTGAAAATAAATCTCATGCTATTTGTGGAATGGAATTTGGTTTAAAGGTAACAACTTTCAGAGAAATGAGCAAAAACTAAATTATTGATTATTCATCGAAAAATGTTCTATTTTAAACGCTTTGTAAGTTTTGTGTATTATTTACGTTCATATTGTATAAAAATTAAGGAAATGAAAAAAAAAATTGGAATTTTATTTGTTGCAGTACTCTCCGTATTTGTAATGACATCATTAATGAGTAGTGATGTTGAAAAAGGAATCAATTTCGACCATATGTCTTTGGCTGACGCTAAAGTTGAGGCGATAAAAACGGGAAAACTTATTTTTATTGATTGCTACACTGATTGGTGTGGACCTTGTCGACGAATGGCTAAAACATCATTCAAAGATGAACGTGTTGGAAATGCATTCAATGGTAACTTCATTAATTTGAAAATTGAAATGGAAAAAGATCTTGATAGGAAAGAAATTGCAATGAAATACAGAATCAATGCTTACCCAACTTTATTGATTATTAATGGGGAAGGTAAGTTGATTAAAAAAGTTCTCGGGATGCAAAGTGTTGATGGGTTATTGCATCTAGCAAAGACGGAAGAGTAGAAGAAGAGAATCTTGAAAATAGAATAAAGTAAAACGACTTCGATTAATCGAAGTCGTTTTACTTTATTCGTTGAAGTTTCTCCTGTTGTTTTAGAAATTTATCACCTAGCTAATATCAAAATTATACTGATACAGTTATCATCTTTTTTTACTGAATTAAAATCTAGGTGTCAATTTAAAAAAGTTAGATATACTTATTTAAGAACTTTTTTTTAATGCTCATTGACTGTGAAAGGGAAGTGTTAAATCTCCATAGTTTATTATTTAATTATGGATTTTATTTTTTTAAAAAAAAAGCGTAATTTTACACAAAATATCTATTGAATAGATTTACACTGACACACATACCACTACTTTTTTTGTTTGAATTGCTATTTCATTTTACTCTATTAAAAGATTATATAGAGTAGCTTGAATATAAGTATTTTGATATACTATTACTAGTTTAAAAAATGTAAATATGAAGTTGAAATTTTATTTTTCGACAACAGTTCTGTTGAGTTTGGTTCTGTTGTCATCGTTGAATCTTTCAGGGCAAGTCGCTCCAGGAGGAGTTACAGCAAATATATCTGTTTGGTTAAAATCAAATGCTGGAACAGGAGCAATAGGAACATTTTGGCTAGATCAAAGTGGGAACAATAGAAATTATATCACCCTTATAGGTCCAACCGTACAAACTAATGTTTTAAACTATAATGATGGAGTAGAGATTTTATCCGGAGGATTTGATGCTCCAATAGCTGCAGCTTTAACTGCAGATTATTCTTTGTTTTTTGTGTCAAAAAAATTAGCATCAGATAACGATGGGAGGCTATTTGATGGTAACATAACTAATTATCTATGGGGATATTGGGGGAGTAGGAGAAATGGTATATACATAAATGGTAGCCCTGCAGATCATGTAGGTTCTTTTACGACGACTTTAGGAATAGAAAATTTACACTTGCACTCTTATGCAAGAGCAGTAGCAGGAGAATTAGAAGCTCGAGCAGATGGAGAAAGCTTACAGACTTATGGTAGTAGTAATAGCGCATTAGGCGTTCGTGTAGATATAAATACAGGAGCTAACACAGCTGAAAACTCAGATTCAAGAATAGGAGAGGTGATTATTTACAATAGACAACTCAGTGCTACAGAAATAAATAAGGTAGAAAGTTATTTAGGTGTAAAGTATTCAATTTCTTTGTTTGGCGATTATACTGCTTCAGACAATACAAAATTTTGGGATGCTACAGTACACCAACATATCAAAATGATATTATTGGGATAGGGAGAGATGGTTCCAGTGCTTTGATGCAAAAACAATCACGCTCTACGAATGATGATTTACGTATTTATATTGACGCTTTGGCAGCTGGAAACACTTCCAATTTAGGAGCAATAAGTACTAATTTTTCGTTTTTAATGGTCGGTAACGATAACAATGCCTTATCTAGTTCTGGATCTGTAGAATTTCCAACATCGCAAGGTCTTGAAAGTAGAATAGATCGAGAATGGAAAATTACTAATACTAATTTTGCAGAAACATTTTCATTGGATTTTAAATTAGCATCTATCCCAACTGATGAATCGTTATTGAGATTATTGGTTGATTCAGATGGTGATTTTTCAGATGCTACTGTTTTAAATCCTACCATTTCTATTTCTGGTGGAGTAGTAACTGTATCTGGATTAACTAGTGCTGACTTTCCTTTAAATGCTACTCGATATATTACATTGGCAACGATGAAGACACCTAAGCCTGGAGGAGTTTCAGCAAACATTTCATTATGGCTTAGAGCTGACGATGCAGGAACAACTATACAAGATCAACTTGTACCAACTTGGTCAGATAAAAGTGGTTCAGGAAATGATGCAATTGCAGTGACAGGAGCTAAATATAAAGGTAGTGTTTTTAATTATAATCCAACATTAGAAATTGATGCAGATAATTATGATTTAACTTATTTAACACCAAGTTTCACGAACCAAGATTTTTATTGTGTAGCTAATAATAACAGTGGGGTAACCTTTAATGGATATGATGGCTTAGTTACTACCGCGACTTCTGGACAAGTATTTCTTTTTTTAGGGGGGAATGCGACTTCTTCTTGGTATAATGGAGGAAGTAGTATACGTTCTGGTACACGGTATATAGACGGTACTAATTCTCTTGATTTAAGTCCAATAGCTAATCAACATATAATAAGTGGTGATTTTAATGCACCTTCTACTGAAGCGATATATATTGGTTCAGATAGAGGAGCTATTAGTAATGATTTAGCTAGAGTTTGGCGAGGGAACATTGCCGAAATTGTAAGCTATAGCGCAGGAAACACAGCCGCTGAAAGGCAAAGTATTGAGAGTTATTTGGCTATAAAATACGGAATAACACTGTCTACTAATTATACGAATTCTGCAGGTACAAGTATTTATAATGTATCTACCTATAACAATCATATTGTAGGCCTTGAGAAGGATGACAATAGTGGAGGGTTACTTCAAAAGCAATCACACTCAATTGGAGATTCAATTAGGCTTTATTTATCGACATTAACTACAACGAATGCTTTAAACTCGGGTATTTTTTCAGGAGATTTACAATCTTTAGTAATGGGAGATAACGGTGAAGCAATGAAACATGTAACGTCTTCAGAATTCCCAACAGGTTTAGGGATTTTTAGTAGAATAGATCGAGAATGGAAAATAACAGCTACTAATTTTACGGAAACATTTTCTTTAGACTTTAAATTAGCAACCAGTCCAATTGATCCAAGTCACATTAGAGTTTTAGTTGACTCCGATGGTGATTTTACAAATGCAATTTTTTTAACTCCTGCTACAATTACCTTTAGTGGAGGTGTTTTAACTGTTTCGGGATTAACTGTTTCAAATAATACAGACACCTACATTACAATCGTTTCACTAAATTCAGTTACACCCTTGCCTGTTGAATTGATGAACTTTAATGGTGAATTAGAAAATGGAGTTGTAAACTTAAAATGGAATACAGTCTCGGAAATGAACAATGATTATTTTGATGTGTTGCGTTCTAATGATTTATCTAAATGGGAATCCATTGGGAGTGTAACTGGTGCTGGTAATTCTATGGAAGAGTTGGAATACAACTTTACGGATAAAAGTCCTTTAAGAGAACAGTCCTATTATAGATTGAAACAAGTTGATTTTAATGGGGGATATAACTACTCAAATGTTGTTAGTATAGGAGTTGCTGAAATCCAACAACTTAGAATATATCCTAATCCAGCTGAAAATACAATTAATTTTGTGGCAGATAAAGTAGTTGGAAATGAGTCAGAAATTAAAATTTACAATACTATAGGTGAAGATTTAATGAATCAAGTGAGTTTATCTAAAATTAATGAAACGATTTATAGACTTGACATTTCTCTTTTACCAGAAGGAACATACACTCTTTGGGTAGATGGTAAAGTATCTTTGTTTGTGAAGAGTAAATAATATTTCTACTTTTTATTGAATCTTAAATAAAGGTAAAGACGATGTGCTAAAAATTTAATAGTTTGTAATTAAATTACTTTTGGATTGTCTCTTCCTGAAAAGTAAGGAGATAACCTGATTTTACAAGAACTTCTCCTATTTTTTTTAATATTCTTAATTTAATGTTTTTGTAACGAGAACCCCAACCTTGATTTTAGAGAACGAACTTGAACTGGAATAAGAAGTTGCTATATTCTCGGTAATGGAGTATTATAATTCAAAAAGTCACTTTCATCGATATTACTCTACATGAATTGGTGAAATCTTCTGTATAGACAGGAGAAATAGTAATAAAAAAACGGCTCCGAGTAATCGAAGCCGTTTTTGTTTTATTGCTAGAATTAACTATTGAACCAAAACTTTTGTTGTTGTTGAGACACCATTTGTCGCAACATTAACAAAATACACACCATTTTTCAATGCTTTAGTATTTATAGTTTTAATTGTTTTTCCATTTGCATTAGAAATTTCATCTGTTAAAACTTTTTTACCTGTAACATCAAACATTGTAATTACATAGTCTTCATTTGTTCCAATGAATTCAATGTTTAGGTATCCATTTGATGGATTTGGATATATTTCTGTAGAAAAAGAAGATAATTCATTAATACCAACAGTTATGTCACTTTTTACAGCGTGTACAATTCCCCCTGTTGTTTGATCAATCAATACAAGAACTACATGTGTTTTTGAAATGTCATTATCTGATGGTACAGTATAATTAAAAGTATAATTCACTGTTTGTCCATCTGTAATAGTTGCAGGAACACTATTTGCTTGTCCGTTATATCCTCCAATCAATGCTCTTCCCACATGATTATATACCATCTGGCTAGCAGGAACTGGGTCGGATAAATTTTCATAACCTCCCATTGGTCCGTAAGATCCTCCAGAATAAACATTTGCTTGATCGTAATCAGAAGTTGTTCCTGTAACATCGTCTTCAACAATGATAGCACCTAATCTAAAATTAGCCGCAGAAAATACGGTGTTAAAAGTCGCAGTAACATTAATAGTTATGCTATTTGCTGCAGAGGTAGCCATAATTGATAATGAAGCAGGCACTTCTAATTGTGCTAATTTCAGAAAAGGAGGCTCAGGAAATTGAATTTGTTGTTCTTTTATTACTCTGTCTGCATGAAATTTTGGTAGAGAAACATAATGTGAACTATCTCTGTATTCTTGAACAGCCATTGGGTCATTATCATGAACAGCTATTGCAATAAAATTGTCTGGATGATCAGCTAGCATTGTTTCCATCATTACTGCTCCTCCAGGACAAGATTGGCACCATGTCCCTGTTCCTTCTTCGTATACAACATTTTTGTTTACATGTGTACTAATAGTATTGAATTGAGTATTTGCAGTGTTTCCTATTGGGTCAGTATCATTTACGCCATTTACTTCCGTAATTGTCACGTCAATTGTCTTTTCTAAGACTGTAGGGTAGCTTATTGCAACAGGATGAGAAACTAAATCACTTGTAAAAGGAGCGATGTTTAATCCTGTAATTACAGAAGAATTTGAAGCTCCATCATTCCAATCAATTGTAATTGAAGTAATGGCAACAGTTCCCTCATTCGTTATGTTTAAATCTAAAGTGTTGTTTGTATTTGTTAAAGAATATCTATTCAATTCTAAACTTTCGATTGATGCGTTATTATCGAGTACTTGTTCAATTATGATGTTATCAAATAATAAATTAAATTGATTTGTACAATTGTAGTGACGAATTGTAATGTAAACACTTTGTCCTGCGTAACTGGAGATATCAATTACATGAGATTCCATTGCTGAAGCCGATGTTGTTGGTAATGTTTCTTCAAAAATAGGTGTTGAAGTGATAATGCTTGCAGGAATATTAGAAGTTGTTACATAAACAGCATAGTGTTCTTCATGACCACCAGCTAACTGACCACTTCCTGCATCAAACTTAAGTTTTAAGTTACTTGCTGAAGCGCCACTTAAATCAATTAATGGAGAGATTAAAAAATTGTTTGGCGTCATTGCTACCCAAACTGCACCGTTGGGGGCGTTTGAATGTGAAATTGCCGCAGCACCATCTGACCCCGCAACTAAAGAAGCGTATTGCGACGAAACGTACCATAAATCATAATCACTTCCATTTGGACCTGGTATAGAAGGGTCAGAGTCATCGTCGACATTTGTCCAGCTATTTAGCCCAGAACTAAAATCTTCCGAAAAAAACACTTGTGCATTACTGCTTATACTATTTAGAAGTAGAGCGCCGATAATTATTTTTTTTATCATAATCATAAAATTTATTATTAATTGATTTGCACTACAAAGTTGCACCATTTTATTCATTTAAAATTCAAACTCTTTAAGGTGTCCTTATTTGTCCTACCTGTAATTGTAATCAAAAAACAACTAATTCTATTGTTGTAACTGAGTTGTGTGAGTTTACTTCGTCTTTTTTTAAAATCAATGATGTACTGTTATTGTCTTACTGTTTTAGTATTGAGTAAGGTTCAAAAACATGAAGACTCGAATAGATTTGATTGTTTTTGAGTTTATTTTTTGTAAAAACTTAATTAACATTACTGGCTATAGTTTCGCAGGAATGTATTTCGTCTATTTCTTTACACAAAAAAAACGGCTTCGATAAATCGAAGCCGTTTTCATTATGTTAAAAGGGTTGGATTATTTTCCTTCCATTTTGTTTTTCAATTGAGTCAATGCATCTAAGTCACCTAATGTAGATTTCTCATTGCTTTGATTCACTTTCTTAACAGCAGAGTTAGAGTTTCCTCCTGATCCACCACCAGACTTACCACCACCTTTGTTCGGGCGATTATCTTCGATGTCTTCGAAAGTTTTCGTATGAGAAACAACGATTTTACGTGCATCCTTGTTGAATTCAATGATTTCAAATTCAATTGTTTCATCAACTTGCGCGTTTGAACCATCTTCTTTTCTCATGTGACGAGCAGGACAGATTCCTTCTAAACCGTAAGGTAAAGAAACGATTCCAGATTTATCTTTATTTTCGATAATTGTTCCTTGATGTCTAGATCCTTCTTTGAAAGTCTCAGAGAATACTTCCCATGGATTTTCTTCCAATTGTTTGTGACCTAAAGAAATACGACGGTTGTCTCTATCAATTTCAAGAACCAATACTTCGATTTCTTCACCTACTTTACAGAATTCAGATGGATGCTTGATTTTCTTTTGCCAAGAAAGATCAGAGATATGGATTAATCCATCAATTCCTTCTTCTAATTCAACAAAAACACCAAAGTTTGTAAAGTTTCTCACTTTTGCAGTGTGTTGTGTTCCAACAGCGAATTTACCTTCGATTGCTTCCCATGGATCTGGCATCAATTGCTTGATTCCCAAAGACATTTTTCGGTCTTCACGATCCAAAGTCAAGATAACTGCTTCAACAGAATCTCCAACTTTCAAGAAATCTTGCGCTGAACGTAAGTGTTGAGACCAGCTCATTTCTGAAACGTGGATAAGACCTTCAATTCCTGGAGCGATTTCAACAAACGCACCATAATCAGCCATAACAACAACTTTACCTTTTACTTTATCACCAACATTTAATTCTCCGCTAAGAGCATCCCAAGGGTGAGCTTGTAATTGTTTCAATCCTAATGCAATTCTTTTCTTCTCGTTATCGAAGTCCAAAATTACAACATTGATTTTTTGATCTAATTCAACAATCTCTTCTGGGTGATTAACACGTCCCCAAGATAAATCAGTAATGTGAACCAAACCATCAACACCACCTAAATCGATGAATACACCGTAAGATGTAATGTTTTTAACAGTTCCTTCCAATACTTGACCTTTCTCAAGACCAGAGATAATTTGTTTTTTCTGCTCTTCCAACTCAGCTTCAATAAGAGCTTTGTGTGAAACAACAACATTTTTGAATTCTTGGTTAATTTTAACCACTTTGAATTCCATGTTTTTACCAACGTAAACATCGTAATCTCTAATTGGCTTAACATCGATTTGTGATCCTGGTAAGAAAGCTTCTAATCCAAAAACATCAACGATTAAACCACCTTTAGTTCTGCACTTAACAAAACCAGTGATGATTTCACCTGTTTTAAGAACTTCGTTTACTTTGTTCCAAGCACTGTGTACACGAGCGATTCTATGAGAAACAACCAATTGACCGTATTTGTCTTCTTGTGTTTCAACATAAACATCAACAGTGTCTCCAACAGCTAATTCCTTGTTGTAACCGAATTCACTTCTTGAAATAACACCTTCTGATTTAGAACCGATGTTCACGATAACCTCACGATCTGTAATCGCAATAACTATCCCTTCAATAACAGCTTGTTCTTCGATAGATTTCAATGTACCTAAGTAAACATCTGATAACTCAGAACGTTCAGTAGCTGTGTAACCGTCTAATGCTAATGCATCCCAGTCAAAATCTGCAGTTCCCTGCGCTTTAATTTCGTTTGCCATTTTGGCTCAATAATTTGTATTTCGAGTTATCTATCAACCTCGAAAGATTATAAGTTGTAAGCTGCATATAGATAGATTTGCAACCCTTTTGTCCAAATACCCTTGTATTCAGAGTGCAAAGATAAGCATTTAATTTTATACAAGCTTGTTTTTAGAGATAAATAATAATCTTTTTAAGGCTTGTAATTCAGCCGTTTAAATGAAAGAATGAAAGAATTGAAAAAAGCCATTGTTTTGAATGATATTAAAGAGAAATAACGCTAATTTTGAGTTAAAGTAAATGGATATGAAATTAAGTCGATCTCAAAAAATAATGAAGTTTTTTTCAACAGAAAAAAGATTCAATGACATTAGAAATGAATCTTTGGAATGGGGCTTTGAATGTCCTCAATGCAATGAATTTACTTCAGTTTGGGAGATTGGTGGTGTACGCTATCAGGCAAAAGATACACCTAAAATGAGAATTGATTGCCCTAAATGTAAAGAGGGAATAGTCGTTAATATTGAGAAATTTAAAGATTAATTAATCCACCATTATTTTAATAAATTCTTTCTACTTAATGTGAGATAAATTCTACCCGATGTAGTGTAGTCGTCTATTGGTAATGAATTCTCACCTTTTTTAAGGTGATTTTCCTTTGTGAAAAATAGTTGATTCTTTTTTATTCAATCTTCTTTTTTATCTTCATTTTATTGCTTAATTTAGAAGGGTAATAAGGGATGTTTTACTCTATAAATGTATAAAAATGAAATTTAATTCAGAACAACTATTATCTGTAAAGAATAGGGAAGAATTAATTGGTTTAGCTAAAGAAAGTAAAATCAATATTGGTAAGTCGTTAAAGAATTTAAGGTACGAGATTGAATTAAGTAATCTCCAGGCTGAATTGGTGAACCTTCAACAGTGGATCGTAAAGAATAAAATGCGTGTCGTTGTGATTTTTGAAGGTCGTGATGCTGCCGGAAAAGGTGGTTCAATAAAACGTTTCAAAGAACATCTTAATCCTCGATCTTATAGAGTTGTTGCGTTAAATAAGCCAACTGAAGTAGAGCAGGGGCAATGGTACTTTAGAAGGTACATCAAGGAATTGCCAAATCCTGGAGAATTGGTTTTCTTTGATAGAAGTTGGTACAATAGAGCGGTTGTTGAACCTGTAATGGGCTTTTGTTCAACAGAGCAATACGACAAGTTTATGGTACAGGCTCCAGAATTTGAGCATTTATTGTACGAGGATAATGTTATCATTGTTAAGTTTTGGTTCTCCATTTCTAAGGATGAACAGAATAAACGTTTTGAAGCTAGGTTAGAGAATCCATTGAAGCGATGGAAATTTAGTCCTGTGGATAAGAAAGGCCAAGAAATGTGGGGTGAATATTCTCATTACCGCGAATTAATGTTCAATAAAACACATACGAACTACAGTCCATGGGTGATCGTTAAGACAAATGATAAAAAAGAAGCACGCTTGGAAAGTATCAGGTATTTGTTATCAATGTTTGATTACGATGGAAAAGGAGAATCGGGTGTTGAATTATTGCCTGATCCAAATGTGATTTCAAAATACCATAGAAGTTCAAAACAAATAGACATTTAATAAAGAGGAATAATGAACATTTTAGATATATCAAATGAGTTAACTGCTGACCAATTGGAATTACTGAATTCTAAAAATGGCATGAGGGCTTTATTGAGAGGGAAGAAAGTGAACTTGAAAAAAGCGTTGGACAAAACAATTTATGAAACTAGGTTGAAAGAATTGCAAGAGGAATTAATTCTTTTGCAGCATTGGGTAATCGATAACAATAAAAAAGTGGTTGTTATTTTTGAGGGAAGAGATTCTGCGGGGAAAGGTGGAGCGATACGACGAATCACGGAACACATTAATCCTCGTTTCTTCAGAACAGTTGCACTTGGTATTCCTACCGAAGACGAAAGGCATCAATGGTTTTTCCAGAGGTATGCAAATCAATTGCCACGCCCGGGGGAAATCGTATTTTTTGACAGAAGTTGGTACAATCGTGCAGTTGTAGAGCCGGTGAATGGTTTCTGTACAGAAAAAGAATATTCAGTTTTCATGTCACATGTCAATGAGTTTGAGAAAATGTTAATTGATTCAGATACGTATTTAATTAAATTTTATTTTTCAATAACAAAAGAAGAGCAAGCTTCGAGGTTTAGTGAGATTAAAAAGAATCCATTGAAGCGTTGGAAAATTACACCTGTTGATGAAAGAGCACAAGAGCTTTGGGGAGAATACACAAAATTTAAGCTGGCTATGTTTGAGAAGACGAATACTGAAATCTCTCCTTGGGAAGTTGTAGATGCGAATAAAAAATCGTTCGCTCGAATTGAAGTGATTGAAAAGATTCTAAGTAGACTGCCGTATAAAGAATAAAAGAAGATAGTTTTTTGTAAACCAAAAAAACGAGGTATTCAATTTGAATACCTCGTTTTTAGTTTACAGTAATGTAAAGTGTGATTGTTCTATAAAGCGTCAGCACGTTTTTTGTACTCCAATGCTTTTGCTGAATCCCCAATACTTCTGTTGATTTGAAATAAAATGTTCAAAACAGCTTTGTCATTCGGATAATTTTGAATGTATGCTTCTAAAGGAACTAAAGCTCTTTCATAAGTCTCGTTACTTTGTTTCAGTGTATTATCATAGTTTGGATCACCTAGCTTCATTTGGTTGGCTTCAGTTTTTAAATCACCAGCCCATGTAACTAAAATCGCACCTAATTGATATTGTGCATCAGCATAATTTGGATCAATTTCTAAAGCTTTATTTAAAGCTGCTTCTGCCTTTTCGTTATCTCCAAGGTCATTGTAAATTGTTCCAATCGTGTAATACAATTGTTTATTGTTTGGATCAGTAGCGATTGCATCAGAAAGAGCTTTCTCTGCACCTGCAGCATCGCCTGCTTCAATATTTGTATTCACTAATTCTAACAATAAATCTTTGTCTGTTGGATTTTTAATTCTTGCTTCCGTAATAATTGCTTTAGCTTTTTCTATTTCACCCGCTTTACGGTAACAAACAGAAGCTCTAACAGCAGAAGAAGTTCCTCTAAAGTTCACTTTAGCTACTTTTTCATATCCTTTAGCAGCTGCGAGGTAATTCTCGATGTTTTCATTGCATAAAGCTGAATTGAAAATAGCAGATGTATCTAGAACTCCAATTGCATCGCTGTACCTTGCTTGGTAATCAAAAGCTTCAGCTGCTTCTTTGTAATTCTCAGAAGAATACATTGTAGAACCCATGTTACTCATGCTAATTACTTGCATTGTTACAGCATTTTTGATGTCACTCTTGTATTTTTTCCCTAAAGGAAAACCTTTTTTGTAGGCTTCAATAGAAGTGTTGATAGGATCGTCTCCGCCGAGTTTAAAGAAGTTAGAATCTTGTGAAGCACCTGCGACCATTAAAAAACTACCGTAAATTTCACCCTTTAAGAAAAGTGTTTTTTGGTTGTTCTTCGTGTCTGGATTTGCTGCTGCTAAGTCTATAAACTCTTTCGCTTCCAGAAGTAGATGCTTTGCATTGTCCATTTGACCTTTCGCTAATGCTGGTGATAATTTGTTGTAAACAACTGCAGCACTTGTTTCGTTCTTTTTTTGTCCAAAAGCAATGCTTGAAAGGGAGAGTATCCCAATCGCTAAAATGGAACTTTTAATTATTGTTTTCATATTCTTTTATTTAATAGATGCAATTTTTGGATTATTCCACATTTCCGTTTTCAATATCCGTGCCATTGTCTAATTCGTCAGAAGCGTCTGTTTCCTCTTCTTCCTCTTCACTTCTTGGTACTTTTGCAACTGCAGCAATTTCTGATTTACCTTTAAGATTAATCAATCTAACTCCTTGTGCATTTCTACCCATAGTACGGATAGAGTCAATGTGCATTCTAATTGCAACACCAGATTTAGTGATAATCATTAAGTCATCTTCGTCAACTACATTTTTGATAGACAATAAAGCGCCCGTTTTTTCAGTAATATTCAATGTTTTAACACCTTTACCACCACGGTTTGTAACTCTGTAGATTGGTTCATCGTCAGTTGGATCATTCAAGTAAGTACGTTTACCGTAACCTCTTTTCGAAACAACGAGTATTGTAGAGTGAATATCTTCAACGCAAATCATTCCGATAACAGCATCTGTGTCACTTGATAATTTCACACCTCTAACTCCGGCAGCATTACGACCCATTGAACGAACTTTTTCTTCGTTGAAACGGATAGCACGACCTGAAGAAGTTGCAAGAACGATTTCATTTGAACCATTTGTTAATTTAGCTTCTAATAACTCATCGTTGTCACGAATAGTAATTGCATTAATACCATTAGAACGTGGACGAGAATAAGCTGCTAAAGAAGTTTTCTTGATGACTCCATTTTTCGTTGCCATAACAATAAAGTTATTTTCAACGTATTCTTTA
>CAYLWS010000039.1:0-30303 GCA_964387525.1 uncultured Fluviicola sp. | reverse complement strand
CAAATTCTGCAGGCGGATACACTTTATCTTGGGGAGGGAGTACTGCATCTCTTGATTGCATTATACTACCTGTTGAGCTATCTGAGTTCAATACTGAATACAACCCTGAACTGGATGTTGTAGATGTTCTTTGGGTAACTGAAAGCGAAAGAAACAATGACTACTTTTTAGTTGAACGTTCTGTAAACGGAGTTGATTACGAAGTAATCAATAAAGTAAAAGGTGTAGGGAGTACTCAATTACAGACTCAATATTATGTCGAAGACCCAAATCCTTTTGTAGGGATTAATTACTACAGATTAAAACAAGTTGATTTTGATGGGAACTCTAAATATTCAGAAGTTAAGTCTGTAAACATTTTAGACAACGTTTACGACATGATGTCTGTTTTTCCAAATCCTGCTGACCAAATAACAGAAGTTATTTTCAATTCCTACGATGACAATGGAGCCATCTTAAAATTGGTAAAAATGGACGGTCAAACAATCATCAATACACCAATCGAAACAAAGCAAGGTGGAAACCACATCAACGTCGATCTTTCAGAACAAGATAAAGGTGTTTACTTTGTAATTGTCATTACTGACAAAAAAGTATACACTGAAAAATTAGTCATTCGATAGAAAATAGAAATTTTATTCAAAAGCTCCTTTTCTTCGGAATTGGAGCTTTTTTTATTTAAACTTACCTGGGACATTCGCTTTAAAATTATACGACACACCTTTACTCACGAAAGATAAACGATGCGCATGTAGGTACAATGAATCATTTGGATACGTCAAAGGATTCGTTTTGAAATAATCTACATCCATATACCCTAAATCCCCAATAATTGGATGGCCAATAGAAGCTAAATGCAATCGAATCTGATTCGTCCTACCACTTTTAGGTCGAACAGAAAGCAATGTTGTTTTTTCAAACCGTTGCACTACTTTTATTGTAGTACTAGCCTCTACACCATCACTGCAAACCTCTCTCCCACCTGCATTTGTTTTATGTTTTGAAATAACTTCTTGAATAGAAGAATCATCTTCCAAAACAACCCCACGAACCAAAGCAAGGTACTCTTTACTCAAAGAGTGTGACTCAAACTGTTTTGCAATTTCATGTGCCGTTTCTTTATTTTTTGCTAAAACTACAAGTCCTGTAGTATTCGCGTCAATACGGTGAACAATTTTTAAATTCCATTCTGGAAACGCCAACGAAAGAATGTGCGTTAAACTATTGCGATTATACCTGCCAGCTGGATGAATTGGAAGCGGAGAAGGCTTATCTATTACAATAAAATCATCGTTTTCAAACAATAGTTGTATTGAGTAGTTTACATTTGGTTCAACACGATCATCAACTCTATTTTGAGTAATCCAACCTGCCTTTAAAATGCAATCCGGATTCGATTTCTCATTGTTTACTGTTAGAGTACCTTCATTGATTTTTGCCAACCACTTCTCCCTTGACTGATGCGGAAAAAGTGAAGTATACATGTCTAACAATGTAACTCCATGAAATTTTAGTTTGACAGACAATTTAAAAATAATTGTCTCAGGAATTGACCCCAGAAGAGGAGAACACACTTCTTCTATTCTCTTAGAAAAAGTATTCACATCCATCCTTAATAAAAATTACTCTCCAGGAGATTCTACTGACGGAGTATTGTTCACGTCACTCATCAATTTATTACCAACAAAAGTTCCGCTGATAATTTGATCTTGCACATCTTTCATCCCTCCAGGAGAATGTGGCAATAGAATAGAAGAGTTTTTTGAATTAGCACCAATATCTTTAATTGTATCAAAATATTGTGTCATCAATACGAATTGCATAATTTCTTCATGCGTCACTGTTTTCATTGTTTTCTTAAAATCTTCAACAGACTCTTTGAATCCACGAACAATTTCGAGACGTTGCTGTGCTATCCCTTCTCCAGATAATCTTTTTGCTTCAGCTTCCGCTTCCGCTTTTTTCACAATTCTAATTTTATTCGCTTCAGCTTCTTCAAATGCTGCTTCTTTTTCTCGCTTAGCCGCATTGATTCTATTCATTGATTCTTTTACCTTATGATCAGGATCAATGTCTGTAATTAAAGCTTTAATGATATTATAACCGTATTTCCCCATACTATTCGCAATATTTTGTTGCACAGCAACCGCAATATCGTCCTTCTTAGCAAAAACATCGTCCAGCTCCAATTTTGGAACCTCAGCACGTACATCATCAAAAATATACGATGCGATTTGATTTTTCGGATTCTCCAAAGAATAAAAAGCTTCTTTCACCATATCTCTTTTCACAGCATATTGTACAGATACCTGAAGGTTAACAAAAACATCATCGTGCGTTTTTGTTTCAATCGTCACATCTAACTGTTGCACCCGAAGGTTAACAGATGCAGCTTTCACATCAATAAATGGGATGATAAACCCTAAACCTGATGTAGCGATTTTCACAAACTTTCCAAAACGTTCAATGACATACGAAGATTGTTCTTTGACAATTAAAATAGATTTTAATAATAGGATTAAAATAATTGCTACAATAACAATTGGTATAATTACATTTTCTTGCATAACGATGATTTTTAAAAAATAAATTAGGTGATAAAAAAACTCCAACTGAAAGAATCAATTGGAGTAAATATTTATTGTATTGTTAATTTTTTTTCTAGATCTTCTAGATAAGCTCTGAATTGCTTATCTGTTTCGGATAAATTAGTAACGGTTCTACAAGCATGTAAAACAGTCGCGTGATCTTTTCCTCCTGAATGAGCTCCAATATTTGCCAAAGATGATTTCGTCATTTTCTTAGAAAAATACATTGAAATTTGACGTGCCTGAACCACTTCTCTTTTTCTAGTTTTCGATTTTAAAATTTCTAATTCTAAATCAAAATAATCACAAACTACTTTTTGAATATATTCAATAGAAACTTCTCTTGCAGTATTTTTCACAAATTTATCTACCATTTGCTTTGCAAGCTCAATTGTAATTTCTTTTTTGTTCAATGAAGCTTGAGCCAACAAAGTATTCAGCGCTCCCTCCATTTCTCTTACATTTGTATTGATTGAATACGCCAAGTATTCAGTAATATTTTTAGGTAACTCAATACCATTTCCATACATTTTCTTTTCAAGAATAGCCATTCTTGTCTCCAAATCAGGTGCTGACAAATCAGCAGACAATCCCCATTTGAAACGAGACAACAACCTTTGCTCCATTCCTTTCATTTCAACAGGCGGTTTATCACTCGTAAGAATGATTTGTTTACCGTTTTGATGTAAGTGGTTGAATACATGGAAGAAAACATCCTGAGTCTTCTCTTTACCAGAAAAGAATTGCACATCTTCAATGATTAAAACATCTATCATTTGATAAAAATGAATAAAATCATTTGTTGTTTGATTTTTTATCGCGTCAATAAATTGGTGAGCGAATTTTTCAGAACCAACATAAAGAACCGTTTTATTTGGATATTGCTCTTTTATTGAAATTCCAATTGCATGAACTAAATGAGATTTACCCAATCCAACACCACCATATATCAATAATGGATTAAAAGCAGTCCCTCCTGGTTTATTTGCAACGGCATAACCTGAAGCTCTTGCCAATCGGTTACAATCTCCTTCAACAAAATTATCAAAAGAATACGCAGGATTCAAATTAGAATCAACATTCACTTTTTTCAATCCTGGAATAATGAAAGGGTTTCTGATTTGCTTTTCATTAATGTCCAAAGGCATTGAGACAGGCGCATTCTTCAAATTCTTATTATTTAATGCTGGTAATTTTATTGTGTAAGGTGTCGACTTTGTTGTATTATTTTCCATAATAATACTGTACTCCAATCGGCCTTCTTTGCCCATTTCTTTTTGGATTACCTTCTTTAATAAAAGAATGTAATTCTCCTCTAACCATTCATAAAAAAAATGAGAAGGAACTTGAATCGTCAATACATTATCTTCCAGCTTTACCGGAACGATAGGATTGAACCATGTTTTATAAGCTTGCAAAGAAACATTATCTTTAATAACTTTTAAACAAGATTCCCAGATTCCCTCGTGATTTTTACTCATGTTAGTTAGTTTGTTTTAATAAATAATTGTATCGAAAAAAGAATTTTTAGTCAGTTAAAATAGCACAGTAATTCATTCATCAAATCGACAGTACAAATATTTACATAATAAAGTTAAAAAAAAAGTGAAATAGGGGTTGACTTTACGGAAAGTTTTACAGTATAAGAAAAAACTTTTATCAATGCATTTTGGCACGAAAATATGTATTCACAAAACAATTATTTAGTAATCAACTGAATAGATATATTTACTTAACACATTACCTAAACAAATATAAGAAAAAATCAAGTAAAACCTTTGCGCTATAGAATGATTAATTAATTTTGAATCATATACTTATAAACAAATTAGATGGAATTTTCACACAACATTCAACTCAGAGTAAGATATGGAGAAACAGACCAAATGGGGTATTGCTATTATGGTAATTACGCTCAATATTTTGAGGTAGGTCGTGTCGAAACATTGAGATCCATAGGCATGAGTTATAAACAACTTGAAGAAGATGGTTACATGCTACCTGTTTCAGAACTAAACATTCAATACAAAAAACCAGCACTGTACGATGACCTACTCACCATTAAAACAACCATAACAGAAGTAAAAGGAGCACGTATTTATTTTTCCTATGAAATAACAAACGACGAGCAACAATTGATTGCAATAGCAACAACAACACTCGTTTTTGTTGCCAAAGAAAACATGCGACCTACCCAGCCTCCTGCTTCATTTTTAAAACTTATACAATAAACAAATATCTTATCTCAACAAAAAAAGGAGCTACCTAAGTAACTCCTTCTTTTTTCTTAACCTGTAAGTGTTAATAATTGATCCGTGCATATATTAACGTAAGTTCTATAAAAAGGTTTCATTTACACCAGAATACATTGATAATCAAAACGGTACATTCATATATTAGATTGATAAGTTTACGCTCTCTTTAAAGCTATTAACATTCCTTACTTAAAAAGTATTTTCTATCCTTCTGATTTGCACGACATTGTAAAATATCTTTGTAGAAGTGAAAAACGAAAACTCTATTAAAGCACTCATCCAACTGATCGACGATCCAGATGAGCATATTTTTGAACATGTAAGAGATCAATTGATGTCGCATGGTACAAAAGTTATTTCTTTTCTCGAAAACTCTTGGGAAACGGATGATTATGGACTTGTTTTTCAATCTCGGATAGAAACCATTATCCATGACATTCAATTCAATGTTGTAAAAGATGAATTGGTCTTATGGACTAACTCAACAAAGAAAGATCTTCTTGAAGGAGCCTTGATTATTGCTAAATACCAATACCCTTCTCTTAATGAAGATACAATCAGAGAAAAAATAGCAATAATTCGTCAAGACATCTGGTTAGAGATGAACAACACGCAAACTTCCTTCGAAAAAGTTCGAATTTTTAATCGTATTTTCTTTGAAAAACACCAATTCAAAGGAAATTCAAAAAACTATCACTCCCCAAACAATTCTTTTATCAATAAAGTTTTTGAAACAAAAAAAGGAAATCCTCTTTCTTTATCGTTGATCTATTCAATTATTGCTCAATCTCTTGATTTACCTATATACGGCATTAATTTACCCAATCATTTTGTATTGGCTTACCTTGATGAAAACAATAGTATTCCAAAAGATAAAAAAGAAAGTCAACATGGTGTTTTATTCTACATTAACCCATTCTCAAAAGGGGGGATCTTTGACAAATATGAAATTGATGCTTTTTTAGAAAATTTAGACAAGAACAAAACTCGAGAATTTTACGAACCTTGTTCAAATTCTGCTATAATAATTCGAATGATTACGAATTTAATTGCATCATTCCAACAATCTGGAAGTTCTAAAAAAGTAGAAGAATTGATTGAATTACGTGACTGTTTTGGCTTAACACTTTAACCCTTTACTCAATAAAACTCTCTCGTACAAGCCTTCGTATTCACTGACGATCTTATGAATATCAAATTGGCGAGCTCTCTCAACAGCATTCTCTTTGTACTTCGTTAAAGATTTTTTGGTAGCTAAAATTTCAAGTGCATTTTTAGCCATATCATCAACATCCCCAACATTAGAAAGTAAGCCTGAATAACCATGAAGGTTAACTTCGGGAATTCCGCCTGTATTTGAAGAAACAACTGGCACACCAACCGCCATTGCTTCTAGAGCAGCCAATCCAAAGCTTTCTGTTTCCGAAGGCAGTAAAAACAAGTCTGCAATCTCCAACACATGACGAGTATCTCTAATCTTTCCTAAAAACTTTACTCGGTCACACAAATCAAATTCTCGGCACAACTCTTCAATTCGATGTCGTTCCGGGCCATCCCCTACCAATAGTAGATTAGATTTCTTTTTTTGATTCACTTTTGCAAAAACCTTCATCACATCCTGCACCCTTTTAACTTTTCTAAAATTTGAAACATGGCAAAGGATAGGTTCGTCATCTTCCGCATATCTCCTTCTGACTGATTGTGCAATGATTGTTTTATCTTTAGGTACAGGAATAAAGTTTGGAATTACATGAATTTCCTTTTCAGTATCAAAATGTAAATAAGTATCTTTTTTTAAATCTTCAGAAACTGCAGTAACAGCATCAGATTGATTCAAACAAAAAGTAATTACAGGTTCAAATGATGAATCTTTACCAACCAACGTAATATCAGTCCCGTGTAATGTTGTAACAAACGGAATATAAATCCCTTGAGTTTCTAGAATTTGTCTCGCCATAAATGCAGCTGACGCATGAGGAATAGCATAATGAACATGTAGTAAATCAAGTCCTTCATGCTTTGTCACATCAACAATTTTACTTGCTAAAACTGTCTCGTAAGGTTCATATTCAAACAGGGGATAGTCAGAAACTTTCACTTCATGGTAAAAAACATTCTCCGTAAACATCCCCAATCGAACAGGATGAGAATAGGTGATGAAATGAATCTCATGCCCTCTTTTCGCCAATGCTTTCCCTAGTTCAGTAGCAACAATACCACTCCCACCATACGTTGGGTACAATACTATACCTATTTTCATTTACATTATATTATTTTTCAAAATTAAATATTTTTCTTATTTAAAGCTCACCTTTTGACGGTACATCATTGGATTCCTTACAGCTTATTCGCAGAATTTACAGCATTATAAATAACCCTTTGAATGTCTGTACGGATATTCATTCGGATTAATTTCCAATTCTCAGCATCAGGATAAACGCGGTTAGATAAAAAAACATAATTAATTTCATTTTTGGGATCTGCCCAAACGATAGTTCCCGTAAAACCTGAATGACCAAAACTTTTCAATGATACTAAATTACAAGTAGGTCCTCCATTTAAATTTCTCGTTGGCTTATCGAAACCAGCACCTCTTCTATTTTTGGGGCAAAATTGACAACTCGTATATTCTTCAATAACTTGAGGTGAAACGTACTGAACTCCACCAATAGAACCTTTATTCAAAAATACCTGCATCAATTGAGCGAGATCGCCTGCATTAGAAAAAAGTCCTGCATGTCCACCAACTCCTCCCATCATTGCTGCTCCTTGATCATGTACATAACCGTGAATTAATGACTTTCTAAAGATTGTATCATTCTCCGTTGGAACGATTCTTTTCAACGGAAAATAATTACGTGGTAAATACCGTAAATTATCCAACCCCATTGGTTCATAGAACTCGTTCGTTACATATTGATCCAAAGATGATCCTGATTTTTTTTCAATGATTTTTTTGATGAAATAATATCCCAAATCTGAGTACTTGTATTTTTTCGATCTCCTTAATGGAGTTGATAAAATTCTTGCATAAATTGAATCTGTAAACGAGCCTAATATCCATAAATGATCCGCAACAGGTGTATTATACAACTGTGTAGAATCATGTGCGTAAATCACCCCATCTGGCTGACCATTTTTCATTGTTTTTACATAGAATGGTATCCATGGCTTAAGTCCCGCTTGGTGCGCCAACATTTTCCTTAGTTGCATCGAATTGTAAGGTGTACCTTGTGTGATTTCAGGAATAAAATCGCCCAATTTCATGTTTAAATTCAATGATTCCGTAGAATTATAATGCATCAAAGACAACGTTGACGCTGCAATCTTAGTGATTGAAGCAATGTCATATACGTCCGTATTCGAAATAGGTAAAATAGAATCATAAGTCTGGCTCCCAAACGACTTTCGGTAAATCACACTTCCTTTTACTGCAACTACGATTTGGCAACCTGGAAAAGCGCCATTTTGAATTCCATTAAACACAATGCTATCGATTTGAGCTAATTTTTGAGGATTGATACCAAATTCTTCAGGCTGAGACTCTTTCAAACGATTACCAGATGGAACAATTATTCCTGCACCCCTTTTGAATTCTTCGCTAATTCGAACAGGTAAATGCCCTTTACTTGCAAAAGTCCCCATTAAAAATTGACCAGCTCTATCATTAGCCAACTCACTGTTTTCGTATGCAATTACAATTGATTCTAGTTTATTCAAATTCACCTCATCATCTAAGACATAAGGATTCCCAAACAGAGTTAAATTACATTTTTTTTCCATTGGCAATTGACTCAACCAAGACCTCCATCCTTTTGGCATACCGTAGTCCCCTCTTTTCGAAACCCGTTTAGCATGTATAGATGTTAGAATAATGTCATAATCTTGCAGTCTGTCTCCTATTCTCCGAAGAGCCTCTTCTCCCGTAAAATAATGTACATAATCCACTTTATGCACCAAGTTCATCGACTGAACTAAAGGAGCATCATACAAGCCAATACTTACATGAAGGATTTTTTGATCAAAGCGTTTTATCGGCAGAAATTCATCTTCATTCCTCAAAACAGTGATTGCACTTTCATACACTTCTTTTTTCGACCACTCTACTTCTCCTTCAGTAAATGAGGTCATTTTTTTAGGATGAATAATGTTCTTATACTTCGCACGCAATACTTTTCCACACCTTTCGTCAATTTCAGTCATGGTAATTTCACCATTTTCAACCTTTTGAACGATGGCGTCAATTGCTTCTGAAACACTTTTCGGAAAGAGTAGAATATCACATCCTGCTTGAAAAGCCTTCACTACAACTTCAGTTTTACCGTATTTATCTGCAACTGCTTTCATTCCTAAAGCATCACTCACAACGAGACCTTTAAACCCTAGCTCACCTTTTAAATAATCACCAATGATTACCTTAGAAAGACTACTCGGTGTTCCCGAAGGATCGAGAGCCGGAACATTTAAATGTCCAATCATTACTGTTGATGCTCCTGCCATAATACCAGCGCGGAATGGAAAAAAGTCTATTGCATTAATGTGTTGGTATGTATTGTTTACAATGGGTAAATCTTTGTGAGAATCTACATCTGTATCACCATGACCTGGAAAATGCTTAATACTCGTCATCACACCTTGCCTTTCCATTCCTTTTACAGAAGCGGCAACATGATCGGCAACATTTTTAGGAGATTCACCAAACGATCGAAACCCAATGATCGGGTTATTTGGATTACTGTTCACGTCTGCAACGGGAGCGAAATTCAGGTGAATGCCTAATTCTCGGCATTCTTCTCCCATCATCATTGCAATTCTTTCCGTTAGTTTTGGTTGATTTGCAGCACCTAGTGTGTAATTATATGGAAATCTTTGCTCTCCAAAAAGGCGCATACTCACTCCCCATTCTGCATCCATCCCAATCAATAAAGGAATGTTACTTTTCTGTTGAAATCGATCAATGGCACTCAATAAATTCTCTCGTTCACCTTGAAAAAAAATCAATCCCCCTATTTCATCTTTTAAGATGAGAGAATCTATTTTTTTGAAATGCGCTTCACTTTTATTCGAATAAGCAGCCACCATAAAGAATTGACCAATCTTCTGGCGAAGTGTTAACGATTCCAATTGATTATCGACCCAATTAATCGTTTTCCTTTCAGATTCGGTTAGGATAGATACTTTTTTGGTAGAAAGTTTTTGTTTGCTTTTAACAATTTCAAAAGGTTGACCAAATACGACAAAAAATGTACAGCCAATTACGGTTAAAATAGTCCAAATTTTGAAGCGTGTTTTTTTAGTCATTGAAAATCGATATCTTTAATTTATTGAAGAGTAAAGATAGAAAGAAATCGGAATAAGTAGAATTTTATAGACCTTCAATTACGAAATCCGTTCTTCTATTTTGCGCTCGGTTACTAGAAGATGAATTCTCAACTTTAGGCATTGTTTCCCCGTAACCTTTTGACGTCAATCGACTTTCTTCCACACCCAAACTGATTAAGTACTCTTTTACCCCCTGTGCTCTTTCTTCCGAAAGAACTAAATTTTCTCCGTCATCTCCTAAATCATCTGTATGCCCTTGTATTCCGACAAAAATACTTTCATTCTCTAAAAGAAATCGTGCAAACCCTCGAAGTATAAATTTCGAACGATTATTCAAGAAAGATGAACTGGTTGCAAATAAAATATCATTAATTGTATAAGCCGCTCCAACTTTCAGTTCTTTTACTTCCAAGTCTTTCCCTTTAATCTCTACAGACTTTTGTTTACCATCCGTACTTGGAGTAAGAGCTATTCTCTCAATTTCTTCTTTTTCTATTACTTTTGAATCAAATGCAGAACCCTCTTTCTTCACCGTGACCATGATGTCTTGTTTTGTATCTGTTTTAACAATTGCAGCATACTTTCCATCATCTCCATTTACTTTAATCTTCGTTACCTCATCTGAGTTTTCGTAAGTAATTTCAATCGTTGCATTTTCAACCGGTTCACCAAAATGATCTGTTAATTCACCTTTGATAATTGCCACAGATTGCGGACGAGCTTCTTCGTAAAGTTCAAACGAATAAATATTCCATTTCCCTCCTTTATGCGAAGAGAAATAAGCGACTTCCCCATCTATTGACACAAATAAACCTAACTCATCTTCAGCAGAATTAATTGGGTATCCAATATTTTTAGGTTCAGTCCATTTTCCATTTTCTTTACGAATATAAAAAATATCCAAGCCACCAACCCCAGGTCTATCTTTAGAAGATTCTGAAACAAAATAAAGTGTTTCACTGTCTTGATGTAGAAAAGGAGATTTATCTTTCCCTGCAGTATTGATTACATCAAACGGTCGAACCGAACTCCATTCTCCATTTTCATCGCGCTCAGCAACATAAATATCATTATTTCTAGAAGTCGGACGATTCACGGTGAAATATAAGGTGTTTCCATCCGCAGAAAGCGAAGGTTGTCCCTCCCATCCGTCAGGAGTATTGATCTTTGATCCTAAATTCTCTAACGGTGTCCACGCAAACTCTCTTCCTTCTTCCCCTATTCGTTTATATTTTGTCATGTACAAATCACAATTCATGTATGATTGTCCATAAACTTCTGTTTTTTGGCAAGCACAAACAATCATTTCTTTATTATCAACAGATAAGGTAGATGCTCCATAGCTTTGAAAAGTTCCATCATTGAACGGGTTTTTTAACGGAGCTCCGCCATCAAAATCAGACTGTACAGATGCTCGTCTTGAAAAAGTAATTTCTTCGACAACATTTGATTGAATATCACCTAGTTTTTGTCGGTTTAGTTTTCGAGTATAGAAAATCAACTCATTGTCTGGTGATATCATTGGAAAGTACTCGTTATTTTCAGAACTAACATTACGCACAATACTCGGTTCAAAAGGCACTTTAGATTCTTTGACTTTCTGATCTCGTTCCAAATCTTCCAGTACTTCATTTACATCCGACAATTTCTTTGAATAATCTTCGGGATAGCGATCCGTATCATTGTGTTTGTAATTTTTAAAAACTTTGAACCATTTAATGGCTTCCTGCATATCTTTCTGAGAATAATTAATCACCCCCAAATAATATGAACAGTTGGCATGAAAATCTTCACAATTATCCAAAGAAATTCGAAACATTTCTTCTGCTTTCTGAAAGCTTTTATCCCCTCTTGCTGGGTTAGGATATGTTTTATAATATTTCAACCCTGATTCGTATGCATACATTGCATATTCATAATACGCGGTTGCATTTTCTTCATCAAGTTTTATTGCCGCATTAAAATTCTCGACAGCCGTTCTAGCATCTTTTGCTTGATTTGCAGCTTTCAAGTATTTCAACACTTTTTTTGAAGGAGCAACACAAGCTTCGTATTCTTCTTGAGCACCTGAATTAAAGATGATACAAAAAGAAAAGAATAGAAATATATATTTAGTCATTGATATCAATATAAAATTAAAAAATTGGGCAGAACCAAAATTCATACCCAATTATATTATATCGAAAAAACCTTCAAAAGGTTACATCAGCGTGTGATTATACTCCAATCACCTTCGCTTTTTTAACTTTTGTTTTCGTTAAAGCAATTTCGAGTACTTCATCCATTTTATTTACATAATGAAACGTTAAGCCTTTTAAATAATCAGCTTTGATTTCATCAATGTCTTTTCTATTTTTTTCACAAAGGATAATTTCTTTAATTTTCGCTCTTTTTGCAGCAAGAATTTTCTCCTTGATTCCTCCAACAGGTAAAACATCCCCTCGAAGTGTAATTTCTCCTGTCATGGCAAGGTTTTTCTTTACTTTTCTTTGAGAATAACTTGACGCAAGAGAAGTCAACATTGTTATCCCTGCACTTGGACCATCTTTAGGCGTTGCACCTTCTGGAACATGGACATGTATATTATGATGATCGAAAACTTCTTGTTCTAAACCAATCAAGTCACTATGAGATTTCAAATATTCGAGTGCAATTACTGCAGATTCTTTCATTACATCCCCTAGGTTTCCTGTTAACGTTAGTTTACCTTTTCCTTTTGTAATAGAAGATTCGATGAAAAGAATATCACCACCAACACTTGTCCAAGCAAGACCTGTTACAACTCCGGCAACCTCATTGTTATCGTATTTTGTTCGTCCTCTACCCGACCCAAGTATATCAAATAAATCATTCGCCGTCACCTTTACTTCAAACTCTTCTTCCATAGCGATTTGTCGTGCACGGTTTCGAACAATTTTAGCAACAACTTTATCTAATCCACGTACTCCAGATTCACTTGTATATTCTTCTACAATTTTCTCTAGTGCCTTTTTTTCAATTTGAATGTCTTTCTTTGTAATTCCATGTGCCTTTATCTGTTTAGGCATCAAATGTCTTTTGGCAATTTCTATTTTTTCTTCAACGGTATAACCATTTACTTCAATCAATTCCATTCTATCGCGTAATGGCCCTTGAATTTCACCTAAGTTATTCGCCGTAGCAATAAACATCACGCGTGACAAATCATATTCTGTTTCAATATAATTGTCATGAAATGCAGAATTTTGTTCAGGATCTAGAACTTCCAACAAAGCAGAAGAAGGATCTCCATGATTACTTCTGCCTAATTTATCAATTTCATCCAACACAAAAACAGGGTTACTGATTCCTGCTTTTTTAATATTATGAATAACACGTCCAGGCATTGCTCCGATATACGTTTTTCTATGTCCTCTTATTTCTGATTCATCGTGTAAACCACCGAGCGACATTCGGACATACTTTCTTCCAAGTGCTTCCGCTATTGATTTTCCTAAAGACGTTTTACCAACACCTGGAGGTCCGTAAAAACAAAGAATCGGAGATTTCATATTTCCTTTCAGCTTTAAAACTGCTAGGTATTCAAGAATTCTTTCTTTTACTTTCTCTAAACCATAATGATCTCTTTCGAGAATTTTTTCAGCTCTTTTTAAATCTAAGTTATCTTTCGAAAATTCACCCCAAGGCAACTCTAGCATTGTGTCCAAATAATTCATTTGAACAGTATACTCAGCTCCTTGCGGATTCATTCTTTCCAATTTCATTAATTCTTTTTGGAAAGTTTCACCAACTTCTTTCGACCATTTTTTCTTCTTCGATTTTTCACGCATTTCGATAACATCCTGATCTTGTGGGTTCCCTCCAAGTTCATCCTGAATCGTTTTCATCTGTTGATGAAGAAAGTATTCTCTTTGTTGTTGATCAATGTCTTTTCTTACTTTCGATTGAATTTCATTCTTCATCTCTAGCATTTGAATCTCAAGAGTTAAGTGCTCCAAAACAAGTGTTACTCGTTTTTTAAGATCCATTTCGCGCAACATTTCTTGTTTTTTAGAAACATCAGCATTCATATTTGAAGATATAAAATTGACTAAAAAAGTAGGACTATCAATGTTACCTATTGCAAAAGAAGCTTCAGAAGGAATGTTTGGACTTTCTTGAATGATTTGCAAAGCTAAATCCTTGATTGTAGAAAACATTACTTTCAATTCTTCATCCTTTTCATCCACCTCTTCCTCTTCCAGCATTTTAACTTTTGATTTCATGAATGGAACTGTCTGAATAGGTTGCACTATTTCAAAACGTCTTTTCCCTTGAATAATAACAGTTGAAGACCCATCAGGCATTTTAAACAAGCGAATAATTTGAGCAACCGTCCCCACAGAATGTAAATCTGTAAACTCAGGCGTTTCTACTTCTTGGTTTTTTTGAGAAACAACACCTATAATTTTAGACCCTTTATTTGCCTCTTTAATTAGTTTTATTGATTTATCGCGACCAACGGTAATTGGAATTACAACTCCAGGGAATAATACATTATTTCTTAGTGGAAGTAAAGATAATTCATCGGGATAAGATGCATTATTCATATTCTTCTCATCCTCAGCTGTAATTAGTGGAATGAATTCTGCATCTTGGTCAAGGCCTGCAAAATTTATTGTTTTCTTATCAAAAAAATTACTCATAGTTCTTATTTATACGCCAAAGTGTCAGCAAATCGAATTCCTTATTGAAATCGATTGTTTTTGACTCAGCTCACACACTATTTCAAAGTATGTGCCAATGAAAATTTACTGCTATTTTGTCTTATTTATTGTCAAAAATGTGTTTCAACAATTTATTCTCAGCTTTTGTTATTTGCAAACCACGACGGTTCATCATGTTGTTTGCACTCACAATTGCTTTTTGAAAATCATATTGATTTCCTTTCTGTCCCCAAGAGAAAGAAGGAATGTATTTTGGTGGAAATTCAGCTCCATACACATTACTTGACACTCCAACAACTGTTGCAGTATTGAACATCGTATTTATTCCAGATTTAGAATGATCGCCCATGAATAACCCCATGAATTGAACATCTGTACTTTCAATTTCCTTCGAATGATAGGAATAAGCTTTTACTAAGCTGTAATTATTTTTAAGGTTAGACGTATTTGTATCTGCTCCTAAATTACACCATTCCCCAATAACTGAATTCCCTAAAAATCCATCATGACCTTTATTAGAATAAGCGTAGAAAATCACATTATTCACTTCCCCTCCTATTTTACAATGAGGACCGAGTGTTGTTGCACCGTACACTTTTGTTCCCAATTTCAAAACACTGTGTGCACACATTGCTAATCCACCCCGAACGATACTACCTTCCATTATTTCGGAATTTTCACCCAAATATATTGGACCATCGTTTGTATTTAATATTGCTGCTTCAACTTTAGCTCCTTTCTCTAAAAAAATCAAATTAGGGTCACCAATAATCGTATTTGTTGAAGAGAGTTGTACAGTTGTTCTACTTTTGGTTATTAATTCAAAATCACTCTTAAGAACTTGGTCATTTTTTTGATATAAATCCCACCTGTATTGCAATACTACAGGATTTTCTCCTTTGAATTTTTTCAAAACATCTCCGGTTCCAGAACGTGCAATCCACCCTCCTTCCATATAGAGCTCTTCATTTCCACGAAGCATTGCAACTTCAGCTGCAATTTCTTGTGTAGGAATAATACAAGCATTGACTGTAATTACATTGGAACTAAAAGGGAATTTCTCTGAAAGATAATCTTCTGTTTCATAGGTAACTTCGACTTTAGGTAAAAGTAATTTCCATCTCTCATCGTTGGTCATAATACCAATTCTAAGGTTACCTACCGGTCGAGTTAAAGTCAATGGAGCAAAATCTAAATGCTTACCATTATCATGCAATTGTATTCTCATACTATGAAGATAATAATAAAATGGATTCAGTTGATTATTTCACTTCTTTTTTAGAAAAAATAAATAACGCAAACAATGTCGTCATAGCATTTAGTATGATGATTTCAAATCCAAATTTATATACTCCAAAAATCCCCAAACTTTGGCCGTTCACAACTTCTCCTCCTGGAGCTCCTGCTGAAAAATACCACAACACAAATGTAATTCCAATAGAAATGATACTTAAAAAAGGCACTTTTTCATCCTTTACATTTCTTTTGAAAAGGATTCCGAAGAAGAAAATTCCAATCAACGGTCCATACGTAAAACCAGCAAATTTCATCAACAAGCCTATTGCAGACTCATCCGTGAATTTTTTTAAAAGAATTACCGTTAGAATAATTACAAAAGACATCGCAAGGTGTACTATTTTTCTTTTTCTTTCATTGTCGGCTTTATCGTTTTGAGTCGCTTCCTTTACTCCTAAGAAATCAATGGAAAAAGAAGTCGTCAATGACGTCAATGCAGAATCAGCACTCGAATAGGCTGCAGCAATTAGCCCCAAAAGAAATAAAACTCCTATAATTGGTCCTGCCGAATCACTCATTGCAACACTAGAAAATAATAAATCAGAACTTTCAACAGCAACATTATTTTGAGCAGCATACATATATAATAAAGCACCCAAACCAAGAAAAACGAGATTCACAGCAACAAGAACAAATGCCATTGAAATCATATTCTTTTGCGCTTCTTTGGTGTTTTTACAACTGAGATTTTTCTGCATCATATCTTGATCTAAGCCCGTCATTCCAATCGTAATGAAAATCCCTCCTAAAAAATGTTTCAAGAAATGGTTACTGTTGTTGATATCGTCAAAGAAAAATATTTTAGAATAAGAGCTGTTCGATACCGCATTGACCATTCCTTCTTTTGCGGACAAATCAAGCGCATCACTGATGAACCAAACCGTCAACAAAACTGATGCTAGCATAAATGCAGTTTGTAAAGTGTCTGTCCATATTATTGTCTTTATACCTCCTCGATTGGTGTATAGCCAGATCATCAACACAGAAATGACAACCGTAAATTCAAAAGGAATTCCCCATTCGTCAAACAATATTGACTGAAGAACATTTGCGACCAGTAATAATCGAACAGATGCACCAATAATTCTAGAAACTAAGAAAAAAGAAGCACCCGTTTTGTAGGACCAATATCCAAAACGTTGGTTGAGGTATTCATAAATTGAAGTTACGTTTAGTCTATAATACAACGGAATCAACACATAAGCCACAATGAAATAACCCACGAGATAACCCAAGACTGCTTGCATGTAACTGAATTGATTACTTTCATTCCCAACCCAACCAGGAATTGAAATAAAAGTAACTCCGCTTAACGAAGCTCCAATCATTCCAAAAGAAACAATATACCACGGAGACTTTCTTTCCCCTAAAAAGAAACTATCATTGTTTGCTTTTCGAGAGGTGAAATAAGAAATCGCAATCAATACTAAAAAATAGAGTACCAATACGGTAATGATCAAAGTTTGAGTCATAGAGGTTATTTCTTCGTTATTACTTCAATTCTTTTTCAAAGAATTGCCAAAGAGGATCGGATGGAACAGGAGCAATCACTTGAATACTCTCTTTAGTTGTTGGGTGAATAAACGTCAATTGTCGCGCATGCAAATGAATGGAAGCATCTTTATTGGAACGTTTTGCTCCATATTTCACATCGCCTTTAATGATGCATCCAATTGTACCTAGTTGACAGCGAATTTGATGATGTCTTCCTGTTTCTAATTCTATTTTCAGGAGATGGTACTTATCTGACGAAGCTAATAGTTCATACGAAAGAATCGCTTTTTTGGAGCCATTACTTTCAAGCTCTGAAGCATACGATTTATTCTGTTTTTCGTTCTTTTTAAGAAAATGAACCAATCTTCCTTTATTCTGCGCAGGTTTAGTTTCCACAACCGCCCAATAAATTTTCTCTGTTGTTTTCTCACGAAACTGCTCATTCAATCGAGACAAAGCTTTACTTGTTCTCGCAAAAATTAAAGCTCCACTCGTAGGACGATCAAGACGATGGACTACACCGCAAAAAACGTTTCCAGGCTTATTGAATTCAATTTTAAGAAACGTTTTCACCTTATCAACCAGAGGTTCATCACCTGTTTTATCTCCCTGAACAATGTCTGAAGATTTCTTATTGACAACAACAGTGTGATTATCAAGATGAAGAATACTCAATTGATTATTTTTATACATGCAGCGTTCAGTTCAAAATTAGAATTAATATTGTTCGCTTTCGTTCGGGAAATCTCCTGATTTCACATCTTCGATATAGTTTCCAAACGCACCTAACATTTCTTGAAAGAGGTTATGGTATTTTCTTAAAAAACGAGGATTAAATTCATTGTTAATTCCTAACATATCGTGTACAACCAATACTTGTCCATCAACGCCACCACCGGCACCAATACCGATAATAGGAACGCGTATTTCTTTTGCAACTTTACGTGCTAAATCGGCCGGTATTTTTTCAAGAACAATGGCAAAACAACCAGCTGCTTCCAAAGCTTTAGCATCAGCTATTAACTGTTCTGCTTCTTCTTCCTCTTTCGCTCGAACGACATAAGTCCCGAATTTATAGATTGACTGAGGAGTTAATCCAAGATGTCCCATTACAGGGATTCCAGCTGTAAGAATTCGGTTAATGGATTCAATAATCTCTTGTCCACCTTCCATTTTTATTGCGTGACCACCAGATTCTTTCATTATACGGATCGCACTTGACAATGCCTCTTTAGAATTCCCTTGGTAAGAACCGAAAGGCATATCAACAACGACTAAAGCTCTTTTAACAGCACGAACGACAGAAGAAGCATGGTAAATCATTTGATCTAACGTAATCGGTAATGTAGTCTCATGACCAGCCATAACATTTGAAGCAGAATCTCCTACGAGAATCACATCAATTCCAGCTGTATCTATAATTTTCGCCATGGAAAAATCATAACCTGTTAACATACTTATTTTCTCGCCTTCATCTTTCATTGTCTGAAGAACGTGAGTTGTTACTTTTTTTACATCTTTATGAATGGACATATTTTATTTTTTGTCAAATTTAGTAAAAGGATATTAATAGACAATAGGCTATATCTAAAAGTAAATGGTATTATTTAGTTTGAGTTTAAGAATAAAAAAGATGAAGTTGGATGATTTCAAATCAATATCATTTCTCAATTGTAAGGGGGAATCTAGAATCATCGTAAAATATATCTATTCAATATTATTCTACTTTCATTACAAATAACTACATATGCTCAAATAACTGACGGGTGTACAGAAAGAATTAAATACTAAGAACATGAACTTATTTCCTGCATCAATACAAAGTGACCATAAGTTGAAGAAAAATAAACTACTCTTCTCATATACATTTACAGTGATGGAATCAAAAAAAAGTATTCAAGACTGAATGATTTTTAAGCTTCAAACAGCAACTTTTCACGCCAAATTCTACCATTACAGAAAAAAAAGAATATTTTTGTAAAAAAAAGATGCGAATGGATTCTTATTTCAGAAAATATTCGTAATATTGCACCCCGTTTTAAGCGGAGAATTAAGAAATTTAGCGACATGGATATTATTAAAGAAATCGAAAACGAGTTAATTGGAGCAAACGAACTTCCATCTTTTAAGAGTGGAGATACGATTATTGTTTCATACAAAATTAAAGAGGGTAACAAAGAGCGTATTCAGCAGTTTCAAGGAGTTGTATTACAACGAAGAGGTGAAGCGACTGGAACATTTACTGTTCGTAAAATGTCTGGAAATGTAGGAGTTGAGCGTATCTTCCCAATTTCTTCTCCATTCATTGATGCTATTAAAGTAACTAAAAGAGGTCAAGTACGTCGTGCACGTATCTTTTACTTTAGAGAAAGAACTGGTAAATCAGCTCGTATTAAAGAAAAAAGAACTATCGTTTAATCAAACAAGCGTTTTTAAAATACCGAAAGCCTTTTCAACATTTATTGTTTTGAAAAGGCTTTTTTTTGTACCTTACTTTCAAAAAGCATCCCTTGGCTAAAAAAAGAAAAAAGAAAACAAGTCGAAAGGTCTTTGCATTTACTGTATTGATTCTTTTTTCTATTCCAAGCACTTATTTTTTGTATCAAAAAATAAAACCTTTTAAAGCTCCTCAAAAATTTATTCCATTGCCTGAAAACTTTAAGAGTTACGGTATAGATGTTTCACACCATCAAGCTGAAATTAATTGGGATCTTGTTTTTCAAGCACCAGACACGCTAATTTCTTTCGTCTACTGTAAGGCAACTGAAGGAGAAAGTCACATTGACACACAATGGAAAACCAATAGAAAAGAATTGTTATCTCGAAACAAAGCGCACGGAGCTTATCATTTTTACCTTCCTACAATTTCTCCAACTCAGCAAGCAAAGCATTTTTTAAATCACTATACCGTGCACCCTGATGATTTACCTCCAGTTTTAGATGCAGAAATTGAAGGTGAAAGCAAGGAGGTATTAATTGAAGGAATGAAAGAATGGTTATCTATTGTAGAGAAACAAACTGGTAGAAGACCAATTATTTACACTTCCTATATTTTATACCGAGATCTTTTAAAAAAGAACTTTCCTACGTATAAATTCTGGGTTGCGAATTACAGTAAAAAAGAATATCGTTTTAAAGATGTCGCAATTTTATACTGGCAATACAGCGACAACGGTAAAGTTCCGGGAATAAAAGGAGAAGTAGATTTAAATTTCTCAAAAATAAATTTTTAAGTATTCGAATACCTACTCCATTACAATTTAGAAAAACTACGGATTAAGGAAATCTGTTTCCCCAGCCTTCATTTTAACGTATGATCTACTTAAATAGGCAATCATAATTCGCATCGCATCAAAAGATTCCTCAGAAGCAGGGCTAATTTCTTTTTTCTGCAAACGTAAGAGTAGTTTCATATACATTGCGTGAAACACAATCTCAACTTCATTTTTCTCCTTTAAATTTGACTTCGCTTTGAATTCTTCAATATGAGGAGTTGCCGTATCAACAATTGCTTTATACTTTATATTATCGGGAAAATTCAATAACGACGAGTGCAAGTACGAAAGCTCAACAATCACCTCTTGAGTTGACATTAAATGACCAATTTTCTCAATGCGTTGACTTTTCATTTGAGCAATCAAGCCTGAATACCATTTTTCGTACTGTGGTAAAAATGATGCATCAGGCAATTGTGGCTTCACAATATTATTAATGATCACTTCTAAATCAAACTTACAAGCCCTAATAAGATCTTCAATTTGATACATGTACAATACGTACTCAGCAATATTCGATTTTTGTTTCTGTTCTGCTACTAGCATTTCTTACTCTTTACCAGATTCAATTTCACTTTCTAATTCTTCTTGTTTTTTATTCAAGTACTCAATAAAATCACTCGTTACATCTAAAGAATTATTGATGTAGGTAATTTGACCACCTTTTGAATAAGAAAACAGAACCTGAACACCTTTTTCATCACAATACTCTTTACCAAATGTATCAATTCTGTTGCCAATTATATTAAGAATACCATACGTTTCTTCTTCTAATCGACCACCAGCAGATTGTTGGTATTGCATCAAAGTATTTTGTTTTTGCTGTATTTTTTGTTGAATCATTGCGATATCATTCTGACTCAATAAACCTTGTTGTGCTTTTGCATCGTTGACAGAGATATAATTCTCAAGATCTTTATTTCGACGAGCTAATTCATTTTGGAAAGCAGTTCCTTTGATCACCATTATAGAATCTTGTTCTCTATAGTAGTTGTAATGAGATTTTAATGAATCTTGATTATAGTATGCAATAATTACATTTGAACCATTTCCTGAAATATTGATGTTTTCAATAATTTCAACGGGTTGATTTTCTTTTTTACTTCCACTTTCTCCACAAGAAGTTAAAAGTGCAAAAACTCCTACAATTGCTATTCCTAATTTCATTTTCATCATTTTATCTATTTTTATTTGCGAAAGCAGATTGCCAATCTTTCCTCATCTCAACAAAACGTTGAAGTGAATTTGATAGTAATTGGTCCGTAATCATATTCTCAACCTCATCGAGAGAAGTCACATCTAATTCACCAATCTTAAAAGTTTGCTCAAATTGATCTAACTCAATTTTAACAATATACTTCTCGTTGTATTGGAAAATTTGAATTTTATACAATTCATGTGGTATATCTCTGAGTACTCTCATTTAATTTTTGACAAAAATAATAGAATTGATGTCAAACTTCACTTTTTTTCATAAAAAAAACGCCAAAGGGGAAAGGCGCTTTTGTATTCTAGTTAGAGAGATTATGCAGTTAATAATTCCTCGCCCTTAATTTCTTTAAATTCAAAGGGAACTTTGACCATATACGCATAATCTTGGCCAACTTCATACATATCTTCATCGTCTTCTCTGTGCACCCATTCTACGCGTACATTGTTTCCACTTTCTAACAATTCATTCAATTTATACAATAAAAATAAAATTCGTTTAGAAGAGGAAATATTAAAATATTCTAAATGAATTGAAAAAATGGTTTCTTTATGCGGATTCGAAAGATAAGATTCGAACCAATTCAGAACTGGCATCCAAAATGCATCAGCATCGTCTGGAATTGCACGCCCTTTAATCACCATTTTTCCATTGTGAGGAAAAAAATTAATTAGAGGTGTCTGCGGTGTTGCTTCGATATGTAATCCTTCCATATATCTTTTCTATTACTACTGCAATTTCGTAAAAATAAATGGATTTTTTTTAAATTTTCTACCAACGATAATATTCTCAGGATGAATACACATTTTTAACCGTCAAGCAAAATAATAGACCACAAACACGTTTCAATCAATGAAAACAGCTCTATACTCAACGAGACAAAAAATTGGTTTTTCAATAAATAGAGAAACTGTAAGACCATTTCTCTCAAAAACACTACGTATAATCTCTTGATGATGAAAACCATAACTTCCCACAATAGAAAGTTTATCTTTAGAGAGTAGGAGATCATGTGACACAATGAATACCTCGATATTTTGTCTGTGAACTATTGAAAATCCCTTTTTTTCATTCGACAACAATTTTGAAATGTTTGCCACCTTGAATTTGTCGTTCAGATCGATTTGATCAATGTTTAATTTTTTGATGCATTTTATTTGGTATTCGTTGAGTAAATTATTCCGAAATCTTTCAATAATTAATTTCCCAAAATAATACCCGCTTCCTTCGTCTCCATACAAATGCCCCTTCCCTCCTATCCTATGAACTATTTCTCCATTATTCCAATCAAATAAAACAGAACCGGTTCCAAGGATTGCAACTCGACCATTGTTTTCGCCATAACTAGAAATCGCAGCACTGTGCAAGTCTGAATAGATTTCAACTGAACGAAAACCGATAGTTTCAAAAAAACGGGAAATTTCCAGGCAATTCTCTGTATGAAAACAACCTGCACCAAAAAAACATACCGTAATATCTTCTTTACCTTTAATTTTCTCCCAATACATACGGTTTCTATTGAAAAAATCTTTATCCCAGTGGACAGGATGATAACTTTCAGATGTAAAGAATTCTTTACGATCATTCCGATCAATCAAACACCAATCTGTCTTAGTTCCACCGCTATCTGCTATTAAGTATTGTTTCACAGCTCTAAATTACTATTTAATTTTGAATTCAAAATCTTGAAATATTGATCAATTTGAATTTCAATGTAGAATTAATTGTGTATTTTTCAACTTCAAAATGGAAGAACGATACCGAATAATAAAAGAATTAGGGGACCAAAAAATTCGAAAATTTGGCACAACCTACTTAGCCATTGATACTATATCTCAACGCAAAGTTGTTTTAAAAAAATTCATTCAAAGCAAAGACAATGTCCATTTATTCAAGCAGGTACAGTTAGAATCCACTTTTGACTTTAAAGAATATGGTCTACCAAAAGTTATCGATTATTCTGTCAATAAAAACATTTCGTTATTGGTTCTAGCCTATAAAGAAGGAATACCAATTGACCAATTCTGGAATAAAATAAAGCGAAAAAACCGTTTGGTATTTTTAAAAGAATTCATCCATCAATTGATTCCAATATTCAATTGTTTAACTGCCCAACAAATTGTTCACTGCGACATAAAACCTGGCAATGTAATTATTGAAGAGAAGGACACAGGGTTTAAAGTGCATTTAATAGATTTTGGGATGGCTGCTCGAAAAAACACTCAAAGAAATGTGTTATTCCCTTTAGGATATGCAGCTCCAGAGCTCACACTGAATCACTTACCCATTCTCGATCATAGAACAGATCAGTTTTCTTTAGGAATTCTACTTTGGAAATTATACACTGGAGAGATCCCTTTATCACATAAAAATCCGAGTATATTTACTAACTTACAGATTACTCACCCTTTGCCTGAACATTCAAAATTACCTCGGAAAATTTATCGTATCCTTTTTAAAATGACGAAAAAACATCCGTTTTCAGTCCCACCAAATCGGCTAAATAAAGAAGAAGTACGAGAATTATTGACACAAGGTATGAGTGAGCGTTATGCTAGTTTAACCGAAGTAAAGAAAGATTTCGAGAAAATTAAGCCTTTATTTTACCAAATAAGATCGCGACGGTAACCAATATTCAAGCTAAAGATCAGCGAACTAAACAAATCACTAGATACAGTTGCATTGTTTTTTTGAGCAAAAAGCATGTAGTTCAAACCTGCATCTAAATAAAAAGTTCCATAAATTGGTGCCGTATACTTCACACCACCACTTAAACCAGCTCCAAGACCAAAGATCAACCCATTTCGACTGTTATCGTCATCGGCTTTGTAGATACTTTCGTCAAAATCATTGTAGGCTGTTTTAACAGAATTAAACACCAACATGAAATTTGTACCCCCGTACGCAGACCATCCAAAATCAAAACCATCACCTAGGTAATAACGTGTACCACCTTCGATGATATGATAATCCATTGAAGTTCTAACTCCAATACTCAATGGAACAGGATTTGCTGGATTTATTGGATAAATCAATGCTGCACTTGTATCTCTAGATGTTTGTTTAAAATAGTAGCTATACCTTAAGAAAAAAGAAACTTGATCATCTCGGGGGATTTCACCACTGACATGAAAACCAAACCAAGGTTTTGTATCCTTTCTAAATCCTTTTAAGAAACTTGCTCCACCTGACAGGCTGAATTGTGCAAAGGTTGAACCTCCAATAAATAACGCAATAACTAAAATTATATTTCTCATATTTCCATCCATTTTGGGTTGACTTTTGCAATTTTAGCAAAAATCGGGCAATTCTCATCATGAGAACCAGAAAGATATCCTGTACTCATTAAAAATTCGTTGACAATTTCACCGCCTACAAATTTAAACGTTAATTTAAACAATTTAGTCCATTCTTCTAAAGATAATGGGTGTTTTTTATCTAACCATTGTTTGAAACTCCCAAAAGCTTCTTTTATCTGCATAATTTGTTGTGCATTGTAGATTGCGGCATTTACTTTTAATTTATTGCGAATTATTCCAGCATCATTGAGTAAACGCTCTCTTTGCCCTTCATCATACTGTGCAATTGTTGCAATATCAAAGTTTGAATAAGCCATTTTAAAATTATCTTCTTTATTGAGAATAGTCTCCCAAGATAAACCTGCCTGATTGATTTCCATGATTAAACGTCCAAACAATTGATTGTCATCGTCTATTGGGAATCCATACCAATTATCATGATACACAATGTGAACTTCTTTGGTTTTTTCTTGTTTGCAGTATTCGCAATAACTCATCGTGTTTGTTTTTTGATTTTAAAAGAATTTTAAAAATAATGCTCTACAATCAATTTTACTATCTTTACTCAACAAAAATAGAAATAATGTCTGTATATTCTTTCAATGGTTTTATCCCAGTTGTTAAACCAAGTAGTTTTATTCACCCCAAAGCCAGTGTTACGGGAAATGTGATCATAGGTGAGGACGTATACATCGGACCTGGAGCTGCTATCAGAGGTGATTGGGGAAAGATTGTAATTGAAGACGGTTGCAATGTTCAAGAAAACTGCACAATTCACATGTTCCCTGGCACAACCGTTTTATTAAAAAAAGGAGCTCATGTTGGTCATGGTGCAATAATTCACGGTGGAACCATCGGTGAAAATTGTCTTATCGGGATGAACAGTGTTCTCATGGATGATGTTGTCCTAGAAGACGAGTGTATTGTTGGCGCATTGAGTTTTGTCCCTGCGAAAACAACTTATGCAAAACGAAGTTTAATTGTTGGGAATCCTGCCCGTGTGATAAAGCAAGTCAATGATAAAATGATGGAATGGAAAACAAAAGGAACTGCATTATACCAAACATTGCCTCAGGATTGCTTCAATTCTTTGATAGAATGCGAACCTTTGACTGAGATTGAAAAGAATAGACCTTCTCAGGAGAAATTAGTTGAAACTTGGGAGAAAATAAAATCAAAATAATACGTTAGATATTTCATCTTGGACATATTCACGGGAAATAAATTTCTCCCTACTTTACTAGAAAGAGGAATACTAATTCTATATAAATTTCACAAAAACTAGTGTTTAGGAGCTGGCTTCGACCGAAGTGCCCGAACTAAAATAACAACACCTGCAATAACAAAAGGAATACTCAACATCTGCCCTGTATTGATAAACAAGTCAAAATCTCGAGCAGTTTGTTCTAGTTTTACAAACTCGATAAAGAAACGAGCACCAAACAAACCAATTAAAAAAGTTCCAAACATAATCCCTGGTTTTTTCCAAGCATCTCTTTTCCAGAAAAGAAACATGAGTAATGCAAAGAGTAAAAAGTAACTCATTGACTCATACAATTGAGCTGGATGTCTAACCGGAATATCAGCCCAATCACACGCATACGGCGGATTACAATCGTGGTGTAAAAAACGGAATCCCCAAGGAACTGTCGTTTCATCCCCCACAATCTCATGGTTCACTAAGTTTCCTAGACGAATAAACATTGCTGCAACGGCTATTGGTGCAGAAATACGATCTAAAATCCATAATAAAGGTTTGTGAATTACTTTTTTAGCATAATAAATCAATGCCAAGAGAATCGCAATTGCTCCTCCGTGACTAGCCAATCCACCTTCCCAAATTTTAAAAATAGACAATGGATGCGAAAAATAACCTTCTTCAATCCACCCATTTGGGTGTACTGTATCGAAATATGGTCCGTAGAATAAAACATGCCCTAAACGTGCTCCAATGATGGTTGCCAAAACAACGAATAAAACTAATTTATCCAAGTACTTCTCGTCAATCCCTTCTTTTTTATACATTCGAGCAACAACTAGGTAACCGAGTATTAATCCAGTAACGAAAAGTAATCCGTACAGGTTCGGTGTACTCCAACCATCAATCAATTGTGCACTTGCGTCCCAGTTTATTGCTAATATCATTTTCCTTGTATTTTATTTCGTTGTAAAGATAATTAATGTTTTTAGATGAATCGCAGGTATTTTAAAAAAGTATAAAGTAGGAAATTTGTTGAAAAAAAATGATTCTTAATACTATTCAAAAGGCTAGATTCGCAGTTTGGATAGTGTTGAAAGGAGACCTTACCTTCTACCTTACAAGCTTATAAATAGGATTCTTAATCCAAGGCTTCCTTCTAATCTCTTGTACTATTCTCGTGCTATCAAGCTTCTTATATGTCACTATCACTAATCTTCCAGATACCACAACCTTGTTATTTAAAAATTTCTTCTTCCAATCCTTGTGGTTACCTACATAATAAACTGAATCTTTCTCTGTAACTATAATTGCTCCACCTTTCGCTTCCTCAGCAACTCCAATTACTTTTATTCTTTTTTTTGTTTCAGTTTTTATTTCAAAACCATTTGTCACTTCCACTTTTGTTCCACAGCTAAATAAAAGACTTAAACTAAAAAGATAAAAAATATTATACAGTTTAAACATATTTCGAATTACAAGTTAATACAATTATTGTTTTGAAATAGGATTTTTTGTCGTACTAACTATAAAAATTTGTCGCCCCCATTCTTGTGCGCGATTTCATCGCGTACATTCTCAACCTATTTAACCACAACCACTCCTCTATCATTCTTTTTTTTCCAAAATAATCAATAGCACTACTGTACTGATAATATTCAGGTTTAAAAACCAAACCTTCATTGACTGGATTATTGTGAATATAGTTATATTTTTGAAATTAACCTCTCGAAATATAATCTTGAACTAGAGAAAATAAGAATGGCTGAGATGGAATAAGAAAAGTCCGAGATAAAATCTCGAACTAGCGGTTTAGTTTGTCATTCGCGGACTATCGAGGGGCACAGCAAGATATTGAAAAAGCTATTATTTATTACAAAGACATCAAAATACAGCTTGCTAAAAACTTTCTAATTGAACTAAAAGCAACTAGAAAATATATTCAGAAACATCCTAAAAAGATACAGATTAGATACGCCGAAATTAGAGTTGCTTTTTTGAAACGATTCCCATTTGGTGTGCATTTTAGATTAGAAGACAAAACTATTACTATTATTTCTGTTCTTCATACCTCTCAAGATGATGAGAAATGGAAAGAAAGAATATGAATTGAACAGTCCGGGTTTAGTTTGTTATTCGCGGAATAGCAAGGGAGAAAAAGATACCGTGACAGATAAAGAAATTAAAGAGTTGATGAAAGGGCTTTTGGAAAAGTAAACCCCGCGAAAGGTTCGCGAGGTAGCGTTAGTTTATTCTTCGTGCGCCAGCTTTGGGGCTCATTAGCGGGGGAGATAGCACCACACTTTCTATACATTACCCTTATTAATTAACTCTTCAAAATATCTCAATACATTCTCAATATACCCCTCGTCAAAAGCATCAAATATTTTATGTCTTTGAGGCAATTGATAAAACTCAGCATATTCTAGACAAATTTCAACTGTAAATTTATTTATATCATTTTCATACAAGATAAAAAGAATATCCCCACCTGTGTCTTCTTTCAAATACGGAACATTTCCTTTAGTTATTATTCCTTCAACAGATTTAATTAACAAATTCTGAGTAATTAAACACTTATTTCTATCTAGCTGCATTCTACTTTATTTTTTCCATATCCATCCATTAATATTAGCCCCTTCTTGATTAAGCATGATGTGGTATTTCCCTTCATACCCCATATTAATATGAGGCACCTTAGAACTTCCATTAATGGAATGTTTATGGAGTTGATATCGATACCTCCATGCTTGTGCGCGATTTCATCGCGTACATTCTCAACCTATTTAACCACAACCACTCCTCTATCATTCTTTTTTTTCCAAAATAATCAATAGCACTACTGTACTGATAATATTCAGGTTTAAAAACCAAACCTTCATTGACTGGATTATTGTGAATATAGTTATATTTTTGAAATTAACCTCTCGAAATATAATCTTGAACTAGAGAAAATAAGAATGGCTGAGATGGAATAAGAAAAGTCCGAGATAAAATCTCGAACTAGCGGTTTGGTTTGTCATTCGTGGACTATCGAGGGGATTGATGAAAGGGCTATAAAAAAAGGTAGGTCTAGTTTTCTTAATCTAAAAAGCGAAAGTTTTTAAAAGAAAAAAGCAATACCACTATTAAATTCTAAAGCTTTTTTAAAGCATAAAATAATTTTCTCTAAGTAAAATAAAAAAACACTATCATCATCATCCTTGGAAACTAATAATAAATAATTCCAAATAGACTTGATAAGATTACTGTCCAAAATAATTACCTCCTCATACTCATCTATTTCAAGTGAGAACTCTGCATTGATTAACGTAAAAAAATCTGTTATAAAAATATTCTCTAAATCAACTCTAGAGAAAGAAAAAGTAAAATAACTTTCATCATCACCTCTGTATCCTTCACATATTTTTTTAAGTCCCTCTTCATTTTTAGGAACTAGAATCGCTGGAAGCCTAGTATTCAACATTATCCATCTGAGTTTTTAAAATGTGTATTTTCTTTAACATAATTACTAGCATCTCCTTCAGTCATTCCCGATGGGGCTTGAACTCTCTCTCCGTCAGAACCTAGATGATAACCTTCTTTGTCTTTAATTCTAAAATTACCTGTCTTATTATCAACAATCCCCATGCTTGTGCGCGATTTCATCGCGTACATTCTCAACCTATTTAACCACAACCA
>CAYLWS010000038.1:0-30896 GCA_964387525.1 uncultured Fluviicola sp. | reverse complement strand
CTATGTTTAACCTAGAAAATAAAAAACTTGCATTAGCTAGTTGAATCTACCAATTGAGAATATAAACGACAATCTGATAGGTTGTCGTTTTTTACTTTTACATTTGTAGTTATGAAATTTAATGAAATAGGGCTTTTGCCCGAAATAATGAGTAACCTTGAGAAATTAGGTTATTCTGAACCAACACCGATTCAACAACAAGCCATTCCTTTAGCTTTGGATGGTAAAGATATATTAGGATGTGCTCAAACTGGAACTGGGAAAACAGCTGCTTTTTCTATTCCTATTCTTCAGAATTTGTATAAGAATAAGGCCGATAATTCTAGAAAACGACCAATAAAAGCTTTAATCTTAACGCCAACGCGTGAGCTAGCGGCTCAAATTGCAGAAAGTGTAAGAGATTATGGAAAAGGATTAGGTTTGAAGCATGTAGTGATTTTTGGGGGAGTTTCTCAAGGACCTCAAGTACAACGACTACATGATGGTGTCGATGTTTTAATTGCAACTCCTGGACGTTTACTTGATTTGATGAATCAAGGGTATATTCATTTGGATAAAATAGAATTCTTTGTATTAGATGAAGCTGATCGCATGCTCGACATGGGATTCATTCATGATATTAAAAAAATTCTACCAAAATTACCCAATAAAAAACAAACTTTATTCTTTTCTGCAACAATGCCATTGGCTATTGCTGATTTAGCGAAAAAGATTTTACATAATCCTAAACACATCAGCGTTGATCCAGTATCTTCAACCGCAGAAAAAGTAAAACAAGTTGTTTACCATGTCTTAAAACCAAAGAAAAAGGATTTGTTAAGACACATTCTTCAAGATGAGAAAATTGACAGTATGCTTGTCTTTTCTCGCACAAAACGTGGTGCAGACCGTTTAGCTAAAGTTTTAGATAAAGCTAACATTGCTGCTGCTGCAATTCATGGAGATAAAAGCCAAGGAGCGAGAGAAAGAGCATTGGCGAATTTTAAATCAGGAAAAATACGCGTTTTAGTCGCTACAGATATTGCTGCACGTGGAATTGATATTGATTCTTTGGCGTTTGTTCTTAATTATGATTTACCGAACGAACCAGAAACTTATGTGCATCGAATTGGTAGAACAGGACGAGCAGGGGCGAGTGGTTTATCGATTTCTTTCTGTGATGTGGATGAAAAACCATATTTGAAAGATATCGAGAAATTGGTCAAAAAGAAAATTAAAGTAAACCATGACCATCCTTTTCCGATTACCGATGATGCCGTAAAAGAATACGAAGAATTGAAAAAATCTTACGAAAGTCAAAATCAGAACCGTAAGAAAGGACAAGCAAATCGTAGAAATAACAACAATGGAAATAAAAGTGGAAATAAAAAAAAACGTAGATAAAATGGTACGTTGATTTTATATTTCATAATTTAGAGTACCCAAATAAAATCAATATGAAAAAACAAATAATAGTTCAGAATTTAAAATGTGGAGGTTGTGCTTCAACAATCACAAAAGGTGTTGATTCATTGGAAGGGATAAGTGAAGTTACAGTAGATGTTGACTCATCATCAGTTTCATTCAATACCGAATTAGATAACCTTGAATTTGTACATGATAAACTGGCACAAATGGGATATCCCGCAGATGGAGATGCTAATTCAATTGGCCAAAAAGCTAAATCATTCGTGAGTTGTGCTGTTGGTAGAATGAATTCTTAACTCTTCTTTAAATTATTGAAAAGGATACTAAATATTTAGTATCCTTTTTTTGTGCCAAGGTTTTCCTAATTTCGTTTGTAAAAAAAATATTTTCATCCTGTAACTTTTCTTGGATGAAGTACACTTACTCAATAGAACACAGATAATTAAGAATGAGAAAAAAGAAACAAGAGGATTTTCTTCAACTTTACGAGCCTATTCATGAAAGGTTCGAACGCTTCTGCAGGGCGAGAGTTTATGGGAGAAACGATTATCAAGATTTGATGAACGATACCCTTTTGTTGGCGTTTGATAAGTTTGCTTCTTTGAGATCTGAAAAAGCATTCCTTTCGTTTTTAATTGGAATTAGTGTTCGGATTTTATCCAATCAACACAAAAAAAGAAAAGAAGTATCAATTTTTGAAGATGAAAACCAAGGTTGGGAAGATGTAAATGCAAAAACATCTTTGAATACTGAAGTTTATTTTCTTCATCAAGCACTTTCTGAGTTGCCGGACGTTCAAAAAGAAGCCATCATTTTATTTGAAATAACAGGATTTTCAATTAAAGAAATAATGAAAATTCAAGATGCTTCTGAATCAGCAGTGAAGCAACGATTGAAAAGAGGTCGGGAAAAATTGATTGAAATTCTGAATTATGAATCAGTGAACCAAAAGGAGGTAAATCATGGTTGAAAACAATGAAAAAAAATTGAATGACTTATTCAGTCAAGCAAAGGTTGAACCTGTACATACTTCTTTTGAAGATACAAAAAAGAATTTTACATCATCTGTTCATTCTAGTGTTGGTTTTTCAAAAAAGAGAAGTTTATTTAACCTAAAAAATGGAATTATGATAACCCTAATTAGTGCATTAGCAATTGTAACAATTGTTCAAGTGAATCAAAATCAAGTCGTTTCAGAAAATGAAATTGAGACAGTGATCCAACTTGATCAAGTAAATGAAGAATTGAGTGATAACACATTCAATACAATGAATAATTCTTCAATTGAATTAAATGAAGATAAATTAAAAAATAAAACTTCACAGAAAAAGAAACCGATTGAAATTAAGATAGAAAAGAAGTCTTCTGCAGTTAAGGAGGAAAGTTTGTTTTCTGAAATAAAGAAAGAGACTCCTAATTATGAAACTGTTTATCGATTCCCGATTTTAACCCCAAAAGAAGAAATAGAGAATCAAAAGAGAAAAAGAAGAATGATGAAAAATCTTGTTAAATTCAACAAGAAAGAATATTCATTCGTTCCTTCTGGTAGCTTGATTACTGAAGATGGTGAGAAAAGTATCAATTCGTTTTATATAGGGAGTGCTGAAGTAACCAATATTCAATACAGAACTTTTTTAATGGATTTAGTTCAAATGGGGCAAAAAGAAAAATACAGTGTAGCTAGTCCCCAATTAGACGTCTGGACAAACGAAGGTGAAACTACAACAGGTGAACCGTTGAATAAAGTATATTTCTCCCATCCAGCATACGATGATTATCCAGTAGTTGGTATTTCACAAAAAGGTGCAGAATTATATTGTGAATGGTTGACGCAAGAAGTCATTGCTTATTATCCAAAAAACCGATATGAAGATACTTGGATAAAAGTGAGAATACCATCAGATGTTGAATGGATGTATGTGGCCAATGAAGGTGGAGGAGAAATCAAACACCAATGGAGTAGTGAAGGTTTACAAAACGAAGCGGGTTGTTATTTGGCTAACTTTAAACAAGAAATAGCTGATGATGGTGCAGTTTATACGGCTAAAACCAAAACGTATTTACCAAATAAATTCGGTGTGTATAATCTTTTTGGAAATGTTGCTGAATTGGTGTATTACCTTCCTAATAATGCAATAGGCGTTAAAGGTGGAGGATGGCAATCTAATATTGATGCTTTAGACATTGATTACAAAGATCCAAACAAAGGAAACGTGAAACCTTCTTCAAATGTAGGATTTAGAGTGGTCATTTCTTTTGTGAAAAAGTAACCTTTAGATGAATGTAGGAGCTTTTGATGGTCTAATGTTCTAATTGCGTCTACTAAACCGATTTTAAATTTATCTTTGCATCGTCTATCATGGTTTCGTCTTCGGATGAATTAAAAGGGAATTTGGTTAGATACCAAAACTGTTCCCGCAACTGTAAGAGAATGAATACGTCAACTGTATTCTTTTTGAGTCAGATACCTGCCCGCTGGATGTTGTTAATTTTCGGGATAAAAGTTAACGTAGGATTGGTGTGTCTAATTCTATCGTTTTCTCCCATATTTTTATAAATTTTAAAACGAACAGAATGACCATCGACGAAAAAATTGAATTTTCAAAAACATCTATTTTTAAAGCTGTATTTCCAAATACAACGAACCATTACGACACTTTATTTGGCGGTACTGCCATGCAATTAATGGATGAAACAGCATTTATTACTGCAACTCGTTTTTCAAGACTACGAATGGTGACGGTTAGCAGTGATAAAATTGATTTTAAAAAACCAATTCCAGCAGGGACTATTATCGAGTTGAAAGGTAGAGTTTCGTATATTGGAAATACGAGTATAAAAGTCCGAGTTGACATTTTTATTGAAGAAATGTACCAAGAAGGTAGAGAAAAAGCCATTTCAGGAGAATTTACTTTCGTGGCAATCGATGAGCATAAAAATCCAGTGAAAATTAGATAAAAGATTTACAATAGTACGGGCAGTTCTTGATTTGTCCGTACTATTTTAATTTTACTGTATTTTTTCTTTCAAATATTTTCCAGTATAGCTTTCTTTACAATTAACAATTTCTTCAGGTGTACCAGAGAAAACAATGTCCCCTCCTTTATCTCCTCCTTCAGGACCAATGTCAATAATGTAATCAGCGCACTTTATAACATCTAAATTGTGTTCAATGACTATAACTGAATGTCCAGTGTTGATCAATTCATTGAATGCAATGAGTAATTTTTGAACATCGTGAAAATGTAATCCAGTTGTTGGTTCATCAAAAATGAATAATGTAGCTGGATTTTTTGTTCCCTTTGCTAAAAATGACGCAAGTTTAATACGCTGTGCTTCACCACCGCTTAAAGTACTTGATGCTTGTCCAAGCTTAAGATAGCCCAAACCAACTTTAACCAAAGGTTCAATTTTGTCTGCTATCTTTTGTTCCAAACGATCATTTTTCTCACGAAAGAATTCATACGCAGAAGCAATGTCCATGTTCAATAAATCTGAAATAGACTTTTCGTGAAATAGTATCTCGAGTGTTTCCGTTTTGTAGCGACTTCCATTGCATTGTTCACAAGTTAAGTGGACGTCAGCCATGAATTGCATACTTACAGTAATTTCTCCTTCTCCTTCACAGACTTCGCATCTTCCTCCATCAACATTGAAACTAAAAAATCCTGGTTTATATGCTCTAACTTTTGATAAAGGTAGGCGAGAATATAAATCACGAATATCATCAAATGCTTTCACATACGTGATTGGATTACTTCGTGAAGATTTACCAATTGGGTTCTGGTTCACAAACTCTACCGCTTTGACGTGTTTCATGTCGCCCGAAAAAGATTTGAACTCTCCTTGTTTGTCACCGAAAATTCCTAATTCTTTCTTTACTGCAGGTAATAATATTTCTTTGACTAAAGTAGATTTACCTGAACCACTAACGCCTGTCACACACACTAAACTGTGCAATGGAAAAGAAACATCTACGTTCTTTAAATTAAATTGTCGTGCACCTTTTAGGGTAAGTTTATTCTTCGATTTTCTTCTCCGTTTTGGAACCTCAATTTCTTTTTTCCCTGTAAGGTAGTCAGCTGTTAAGCTATTCTTTGCTTTCTTTAACTGAGAATGAGTTCCTTGAAAGACTATTTCTCCTCCAAAAGCTCCCGCAAAAGGTCCGATGTCAAGAATTTCATCCGCTTTGATCATTAAATCTTCCTCATGTTCAACAACAATGACTGTGTTTCCAATGTCACGCAAAGCAAGTAAAACATCGATGAGTTTTTCAGTGTCACGAGGGTGTAATCCAATAGAAGGCTCATCTAAGATGTACATCGCTCCAACCAAACTACTTCCAAGTGACGTAGCTAAATGAATTCGTTGAGATTCTCCTCCTGATAATGAGTTGGATGCTCGATTGATGGATAAATATCCCAACCCAACATTCTTTAAGAAATACAAGCGACTGGTGATTTCTGGTAGAATTCGTTTAGTTATGTTGTTCTCATTGGCGTTTATTTCTAAATCAGAAAAGAAAGCATGCGCTTCATCAATAGACATTAAAACAATGTCGATGATAGACTTGCCATTGATTTTCACATAAGAAGTGTCTTTTCTAAGACGCGTTCCACGACAATCGTGACAATCTGTTTTACCTCGATAACGAGAAAGCATGACTCGGTATTGAATCTTGTATGCTTTACTTTCTACAAAATCGAAAAAAGAATTGATTCCTTTAATTCCTTTGGCTCCATTCCATAAAAGATCAAGTTCTTCATCCGTTAAATTGTTGATCGGTCGGTGAATTGGGAAATCTTTCGCTTTTTCAATGAACTGGTTTTTGTAACGGCTCATTTTTTCACCTCTCCATGGAAGAACAGCATCCTCAAACAAGCTAAGGTTCTTATTGGAAATTACTAAATTTGGATCAATACCGATGACCATTCCAAATCCTTCACACTTTTTACAAGCACCGTAAGGATTATTAAATGTAAAGAAATGTTCATTTGGTTCTTGAAAAGTCATTCCATCCAATTCAAAAAGATTGGAAAAAGGAGTAGAAATAAGTTCGTCATTATTGTATATTGTACAATTTCCATCTCCTTCAGTGAAAGCTAAAGCAATAGAATCTCCATACCTAGAAACAGAATCTTCGTCTGAAAAATCGATGCGAATTCGGTCAATGACTAAAAAAGCATCTTTTATTTTTTTTGGTTTTTTTTCAATTGCATCCTCAATTAAGACAAATTCATTGTCAATAAACAAACGGACGTAACCTTGTTTTTTCAACAAATCCAATTGTTTTTCAATGCCGTATTTTTCAAAACCACTTAGCGGAGATAGAATCAGACATTTTGTTCCTTTTTTCATCGATTGTAGAAAATCAATGACATCTGCAACGGTATTCTTTTTTACAACTTCTCCAGAAATAGGGGAGATTGTCTGACCTATTCTTGAGAATAAGACTTTGAGGTAATCGTAAATTTCTGTAGTTGTCCCAACAGTTGAACGCGGGTTATTTGTTGTAACTTTCTGCTCAATTGCAATCGCAGGAGCGATTCCCTTGATGTAATCCGCTTCAGGTTTATTAAGCTTTCCTAAGAATTGTCGCGCATAAGACGAAAGACTTTCAATGTACCTTCTTTGTCCTTCGGCGTATAGTGTGTCAAAGGCTAAAGATGATTTCCCGGACCCAGATAATCCTGTAATTACAGTAAATTTCCCATGCGGAATTTTAACGTCAATGTTCTTTAAATTGTGCATTCTTGCACCCTTTATACGTATGTATTTTTGTGACAATGTAAGAATGTTATAGTTAATGGCCTTTTTTGCTTTTATAGCGTTTTTTACCGTGAATCCATTTGTTTTTCTTTTTCCCGAAATCTCCGTTTTTATGTTTTCTTTCTCCCCATCTAAAAACAAGTCCAGCAGAATGTTGAAGGTAGTTTGTTCCGGTATTCCAAAAACCTGGATAAACACCAAATTTGGCGTTAGAATGTAAACGAATACCAAAATTATTCACGATCCAAAAATTCATTCCGAATCCAAGATTTACAGTTGGAACATGTTGTGCTACGTTTGCGTTACTTCGGTAAGTATAACCAATTCCAAATGTAAAATAAGGATCAAACCATCGCATTCTAGGTGCATAATGGTTGTAAAATGAATATTTCCCATTGAGATCAACACAAGCAAATGTACTTGCTGTATTAGTTGTGTTATTAATCAATCGACCAGCTAGATACTGAGAATAGGTTGCCGAAGCTTCAATGCTCCAACCGTATTTAAAATAACGATCAACGGAAATTTTTGTAGGGTAAAGTAAATAATTCCAACTATTTCCTACATCAAACAATCCGGTAAACGGTCTTCCATCATCGTCAATGGCAGACCAACTTACCCCAATCATCCATTTGTATGGTTTGAAAACTTTAATTGTCTTGTATGGCTGCGCAAATGAAGAACCTAAAGCGAATGTTAAAAAGAGAAGAAGAATTGATTTTTTCATTTTTAATGTCTTGACTTCAAATATAAATTAAAAATCAGAGAACATAAGCGTAATCCGTTAAATAAAATTGAAAAAATATACTAAAAGTATCCATTTAGATAATGAGGTGTCATAATGTTAAATAAATATATTTTCCTGTATTTCATGTAGGAATCATCCTAGTTTTATTAATTCAGCACTTTCGAATATTCTTTTATCTATGTAAGTGTACTTTAAAAGACAGGGAAATAATAGAGGAAGTAATCTATCTCCTTATATTTGAGAAAAAAAATTTGAAAAACAGATTCTCTCTATTGTCCATTTTTGTTGTTATGACCGTATTGGTTATCTTTCGTTTTAATTCTCCGGATTTAAAAAATGGAGATGATTTAAAAGTGACGACTTGGGATGCGTTTGGTTACTACATGTATTTACCCGGTACATTTATTTACAATGATGTAACAGAATTAAAATGGCTGGATGAAGTTGAGAAAGAATATTCACTGACCGGTGGATTTCTTTATCAAGCAAATGTACATTCAAATGGGAATTATGTATTTAAATACCTCGGAGGTATAGCTGTTCTAGAATCTCCTTTTTTTGCTGTTGGACATTTAATTGCACTTAATTCTTCTTATAAAGCAGATGGTTTTTCTGCCCCATACCAATACTCAATTGCATTTGGCGCATTGATGTATGCTTTTTTAGGGCTGTTATTGCTTCGATTGGTATTGTTGCGTTATTTTAATGATACGACAGTTGTATTAACGCTACTTTTAATGACATTGGCTACTAATTTCATTCAATACATCGCAATTGATGGAGGACAAAGTCATGCCTATATTTTTCCTTTGTACGCTTTAATTCTCTATGCAACTATGAAGTGGCATGATAGACCTAGTTATTTTTGGTCTGGAGTGATTGGGTTAACGATTGGTCTCGCTACGATAGCACGCCCAACAGAAGCTATTATGGTTTTTATTCCAATTTTGTGGGGAACACAAACGAAAGTTTTAAAGCAACAAAAATGGACGTTGGTGAAAGAGAATAAACAAATGTTATTGATGGCGATTCTTTTTGGTATAATCGGAATTCTTCCTCAATTGATTTATTGGAAAATTGCAGCGGGTTCATTTATTTATGATGTTGGAAGTAAATGGTTTTTTCTAAACCCTTGGTTCAGGGTTCTTTTTGGCTTTGAGAATGGATGGTTTGTTTATACGCCAATTACAATTTTCTTTGCCGTTGGAATGTTTTATATAAAATCATTTCCTTTTAAAAAATCGGTCATCGTTTTTTGTTTGCTGAATATTTGGATTGTGATTGCTTGGTCGGATTGGAAATATGGTTCAACGTATTCGACTCGCGCACTTGTACAAAGTTACCCTGTGCTAGCATTAGCCTTAGGAGGATTTATACATTCTATTTCGTCCAGAAAATGGAAATATGTATTTATTTCTCTTGGTTTCTACCTTGTTTTTGTGAACTTCTTTCAAATAAATCAATACGGTAAAACAATTTTACATTCTCGGGATATGAATCGACAGTATTATTCAGCAATCTACCTTGATTCCAATCCAACGCCTTTGGATATGAGCCTTTTGGATACCGATGAAATATTGCCTTTATCTGCCCGTTCGACTTCAAAGGATAAAATTGTATTTAATTTAGAAGCTCCGATGGAAATTGTAAGTAGATACGATAGTATTGGCTTTCTAGTGAAAGAGGAATTCGATTCGAAAGGAGCTAAAAATAAGTGGCTAATTGTTAAAGCGAAGATTAAATCATCTGTAGGGATGTCGAGTAGCTTTATCAATTGTAAAATGTATTCGGAACATGTGTTGAAAGAAAAAAGTTTTCGATTGTTTACGCCAATAAGTAGAGACGGAGAAGTGAACGATTACGAATTTACTTTTAAAATACCAGAAACAAATCACCCTTTTGAATTAAGTGTTTTTATCGTTCCTTCTGGAGAATATAAAGGAGAGGTTGAAGAGTTTGTAATAAGAACAGTGAATTTATAAAAATATTTTTACATTTTTTTGAATCGGCATTCATAAGTAATCACAAAATTAGAACCTGTTCATTAATTGTGATTATGGTTAAAAATACTCGAGTAGTTTATATTTAACCAATTCACATTCGTATCCAAATTATCATTAAGAAAATTAAATCAAAACTTCATTCGTTGTATTCTAACAGCATTCAGGATAGCTAAAAGAGCAACACCTACATCAGCAATTACCGCTTCCCACATAGTTGCCATTCCAAAAGCACCAAGTATTAAAACAAGTATTTTAACTCCTAGAGCCAAATAAATATTTTGCCATATTATTCTCTTTGTTGCATTTCCAATCTGAATGGCAGTTGCAATTTTAGAAGGTTGGTCCGTTTGAATAATAATATCTGCAGATTCTATCGCTGCATCGCTTCCAAGTCCACCCATGGCAATTCCAACATCAGAAAGAGTAATCACTGGAGCATCGTTTATTCCGTCTCCTGTGAAAGCTATGATTCTTCCTTTAGCTTTCAATTCTTCCACTTTTTTCATTTTTCCTTCAGGAAGAAGTTCTCCAATTGCCCTGTCAATTCCAATTTCTTTGGAAACCTGATCTACAACGCTTTGTTTGTCCCCAGAAAGCATTATGATTTCTTTGATATTCTTGAAGCCGTGTAAGCGTAAAATAGCTTCTTTGGCGTCTTTTTTTATTTTATCAGCAATGGTAATGTAACCAATAAATTTTTCTCCCAGTGCAATAAATACAATAGTGTCATTGATGTCGTCCAGTTTTTCGTCTACTGAAATATTGAATTCCTTCATCAACTTCATATTCCCTGCTAAAAGCTCTTTGCCATCTACAGTTCCTTTTAAACCAAGACCAGCAATTTCTTCAACCTTTTCAACGGTAAAGCCATTTGTTTTTTTTGTGATGTTTCTAACAATGGCTTCGGCAATAGGGTGGGTTGAATTTTTTTCTAATTCACCAACCAAATTGATTAAATCAGTTGCATCCATTGTCGGAGAATGAACTTCTTGCACTTCAAAAACACCTTCTGTTAAAGTCCCCGTTTTGTCCATCACGATTGTGTCTACGTTCGTGATTAAATCTAGATAGTTGGAGCCTTTGAAAAGAATACCGTTGCGAGAACCTGCGCCAATCCCACCAAAATAGCCTAATGGAATAGAAATAACTAAAGCACAAGGACAAGAAATTACAAGAAAAATAAGTGCGCGTTGAAACCAAGTCTGGAATTGATAATCTTCACCAAGAAAGAAGAAAGGAAGTAAAACCAAAGAAAATGCCAACCAGAATACAATAGGAGTGTAAACTTTTGCTAAACGGCTGATCAATTGTTGTGTTTTTGCTTTTCTACCAACAGCTTCTTGTACCATTTGTAGTATTTTAGAAAGCTTGGTGTCCTCAAAACTGTGTGTGACTTCAACTTCAATAACAGCACCAAGATTTATCATGCCAGCTAAAACACTTTCTCCTTTTTTAAGACTTTGAGGAACCGATTCTCCCGTTAAAGCAGCAGTGTTTATTTGAGCGAAATCAGTTGCTAAAATACCGTCTAGCGCAATTTTTTCTCCTGCTTTGATTTGAATTATTTGTCCAATTTTAATATTTTTAGGTGTTTTAATTACAAATGTATTCCCTTCTTTTACAGTGACTTCATCTGCCTGAACCTTTAGTAGTGCTTCAATTGATCTTTTCGCTTTTTTAACTGCTGATTCTTGAAACAATTCTCCAATGACATAAAAAATCATTACTGCAACACCTTCTTCAAAAGCACCAATTCCAAAAGCGCCAAGAGTTGCCACTGACATCAATACAAATTCATTGTAAATATCTCCTTTGAAAATAAGTTTAATCGCTTTTAGAACTATTGGTCCACCAATTGTAAAGTAAATGAGACTGAACCAAATTAAAGGAACTGGATCGGTGAAAAATACAACATCGAAGAAGTTAAATGAAATTCCACATAATAAAAATACAAGCCCTAAAGTAGGGGTAATGTATTCTCGATTGAATTTATTTTTTGGTTCATCTTCTTTGGTATAATCAACCGCACAAGCTCCATCTGTACATTCTTCGCTCATATCTTTTTAAAAATTGAGCACACCTAAAATAAAGAAATGGGTGTGCTCAATGGTTTGTATAATTAATGATGGTGTTCGTTTTCTTCTTTCTTCATTTCTGCCAATAAAAAGTAGGCTGCATTGCCTGCGATTTCAATTTCCGAAGGGAAATCATTTAACAATCGAATTGCTGTAAAACCGGCATTGGTAACTCCTTTAATAATCTCAACCATTACGAAAGTAGTTTTTTTAACGTGATTCTCCGCATTTTCAGAATGTGCATGATCTTTTGTTTTTACAAAAATGTAATACTTTTCACCTTCTGCAACGATTGCGTCATTAGGAACGACGGTTTCTTCAGAATCATTGGCTAAAATACGTCCGTTTATATACATTCCCGGGATTAATTCATTGGTTTTATTTACAATGTCAGCATGAATGTGAAGTGCCTTAGGGTTTTCTTCAAAAACTGGACTGATGTTGTGAATTTCAGCTTCAAATTCATGTCCTTCAACACTTGATGTATGGAAAAATATTTTTTGTCCAACTTTAATTTTATTGATGTCTTTTTCGTACACCATAAAATCGGCATGTAACTTACTGTTATTGACAACTTCAAATAATTTCGTCATCGGTGCGGCAAAAGCTCCAACGTTTGTTTCAACCAAACTCACTGTACCGTTAAAAGGAGAGGTGATATTGATCAATGGGTAAATATGTCCATTTTTAATTCTCTCAGGGTTCATTCCAATCATTTTTAATTTGATTTCAAAAGATTGTAGAATCATTTTTTTCTTGTTGTATTCTGAAGTGATTTTTTGAAATTGATTCGTAGAAGTGACCTTTTCTTCGTGTAATTTCTTGTTTCGAATGTATTCTTCCTTCAAGTAGTTGTAATCTTGAATCGCAATAACATAATCTTCTTGCAATTGAATGAAATCAGGATGTTGCATTGTTGCTAAAACTTTTCCTTTTTTAACTTTATCGCCTTCAATTACATAGATTTGCTTAACAATTCCTCCCATCAACGGGCTAACGTCAGCTTTTTCTTGTGGAGGAAGTTCTAAATTTCCGTTCACTTGAATTTCTTGACTCATGTTTCGTTTTTCTAAATGAATTATTTTTAAATCAAGTGTTGTCATCTGAAGCTCATTTAACGAAACAGATCCTTCTGGTCCGTGATCTTCATGAGCATCGGGCTCAATGTTTTTTGATTGGCTATCGTTACAAGACACCAAACTTAATCCTAAAAACAGGAGGGTAATTATTGTTTTGATTGTATTTTTCATTGTTTTTTGATTGTATTGAGGTATTCAAAATAGATTAAATCTCTCAATTATTATTTCCTCTTAAATATTCTATTGCAATTACGCTTAAATTGTATTGATGTAAAAGATCAAAGTATTTCTTCTGGATTTCAATTCCAGTATTCAGTCCTTGTGTATATTCTACGTAGTTTATTGCGCCGTTTTCAAAGCTCTTGATAGAGTGCTCAATGATGATCGTCGCTTGCGGTAGGGCAGTTGCTTCGTAGTACTCTAGTGTTGCTTGGTATTTTAAATAATCTTGCAAAACACGCTCGTATTCACTGCTTAATTCATCTTGATAGTAGGAAGCGTTTGCAGCGGCAATTTTCTGATTGATTTTTGAAGCTTTTATTTGCGCAACTTCATGTCGTGCGAAAATTGGAATTGAAATTCCTGCTTGAAAACTATGCAGACGATTGGATGAGCTGTAGTAGGTTGGTGTTCCATTTACATCAAAATAACCAATCATTGATTGGTTGTAGTAGCCAACGGAGAACTCAGGAAACGCTTTTGATTGGTTGACTTTCGTTTGTTCTGCACTCAAGTCAATTGTATTGTTTAGTAATTGTAATTGTGGATTATTACTGATCATTTCAGGTGTTAAAGTCGAGGTAAGAACTCTTTTACTTTCTTTTTTCTCCAAAATCCCCACACTTTTATTTGATCCAATTAGGAATTGCAATCGCCGTTCAACCGTTTTTATCGTTGCTTTATTTTGAGTTTGTTGAACTTTAATATCACTGACTTTAGAAATTGCTGTTGCTTTCTCTAAAATTGTTCCGGCACCGGTTTCGTATTTCAATTCAGCAGCGCGAACAAAATCACTGTAAATACTGTCCTGAAAATGAAGTGAGTTTTGATAAGAATACAAATATTGTAACTGGTACCATGTGATTTTTATGTTTTTAATCAATTCATTCTCAACGATTTTTTGACGAATTTCAGCATTTTGAATCTGTACTTTAGCCAATTTACTTTGTTTCGTATAGACTGTAGGGAATTCAAACTTTTGATTGATGGAGAAAGCAAAATCATTTTCTAAACTATTGAATTTACCGTATTGAACACCAAAGTCCGTTTTAGCAATGTCAAAAGAAGTTCTTTTCATCAGTGTAGCTTGTTCAATCTTGAGATTGGACGCCTCTATACTTTTATTGTGTTCTAATCCATATTCAATTGTATTTTCCAACGAAGTGAAAAGTGTATCATTTGATTGAGAATGAGAAAAGCTCGTCCAACCAATTAGAATTCCTAAAAGAGGAATAAGAATTATCGGAGAATTAAAGCTGGCGATTTGAAAACTCATTTTTCTAGATTTTTCCTTTCTACTTTCTACCATTTCATAAACAATTGGGATTACAATCAGTGTAAGTAGAGAGGCAGTTAATAATCCACCAATTACAACTGTTGCCAGAGGACGTTGAACTTCTGCTCCAGCAGACGATGAGATAGCCATTGGTAAAAAACCTAAAATATCCGTCGATGCTGTTAAGAAAATTGGACGAATTCGTTCTTTCGTTCCTTTGAAAATTCGTTCTTTTAATCCATAGCCTTCTTTTTTTAAATCATTCATGCTTGAAATGAGGACCAATCCATTGAGAACAGATACACCAAACAAAACGATGAAGCCAATTCCTGCAGAAATACTGAAAGGCATTCCTCTGAGCCAAAGTGAAAAAATTCCACCAATAATTGATAAAGGTATGGTCATGTAAATAATCAAGGTTTGACTTAATGATTTTAAAGCGAAGTAAAGCATGACGAAAATGAGAATCAAGGCTATCGGTACAACAACCATCAATCGGTCTTTTGCTTTCTGTAAATTTTCAAATGAACCGCCATACTTAATGTAATAACCAGTTGGTAACTTGATATTAGCTTCAATTTTCTCTTGAATATCATGAACTACAGATTCTACATCTCTTCCTCGAACGTTCACACCAATGTAGGTTCTTCGGTTCGTGCCTTCTCGAGAAATTTGCATAGGACCAGGGATATAATCAATCGTCGCTACTTGACTCAAGGGAATTTGTTGTCCACTAGGAAGGGTAATGAAAATACTTTTCAAATCTTCGATACTTTTCTTGGCTTCTTTTTTTAATCGAACAACTAAATCAAATCGTTTTTCACCTTCAAAAATAATCCCTGCTGTTTCACCGCTAAATGCTGTTCGAATAATAGTGTTCAATTCTTTGATATTTAGTCCATATTGAGCAATTTTCTTCCTTTCGTATTGTACCGTCATTTGAGGTAGACCATTTGTCGCTTCGACTTTAAAGTCAGCAACACCGTCAACAGTTCCAACAAGACTTGCAATTTGGTGGGCGTAGTTATTCAGAACATCTAAATCGTCTCCGAATAACTTAACCGCTACATCTTCTCGAACGCCAGTCATCAATTCATTGAATCGCATTTGAACAGGTTGTGAGAATTCATAATTAACCCCAGGTATGTATGCCAATTCTTTTTGAATAAGCTGAATTAAATCTTCTTTATTGTCTGCAGAGGTCCATTCATCATTTGGTTTCATGATGAGAAACATATCCGCTAAATCAAGCGGCATTGGATCGGTAGGGATCTCTGAAACGCCAATTTTAGAAACAACTGTTTTTACTTCAGGGAATTTTGCTAGAATAGTGGATTCGATCATTGTACACACTTTTTCCGTTTCTTCCAATGAACTTCCGGGTTTTAAAATGGCGTGCATTGCAATGTCTCCTTCGTCTAAATCAGGGACAAATTCACCACCCATTCTGGAGAATGTGAAAATTGAAAGACCTAGAAGTCCAAAAGATACGACCAATACAACAGCTTTTCGTTTTAATGCGATTTCTAAAATAGGTGTGTAAATTTTACGAAGCCAATCAACAAATTTATCACCAAAATATTTTTTAGTACTCGGTTTCTTACTCATGAATAGAGCAGAAATCATTGGTACATAAGTTAAGCAAAGAATCATAGCACCAATAACTGCAAAACTAAATGTCAACGCCATTGGGGTGAACATTTTACCTTCTATGCCATGAAGAGTTAGAATAGGAATGAAAGTGATCAAAATTATCAGTTGTCCAAAAAAAGCGGCATTCATCATCTTAGAAGAGGATTTGGTTGATATTTCATCCAATTCTTCTTGAGATAGTTTTGTTTTAACTTCTTTTTTAACGTGCATTACCGTGTAGAATACCACACTTTCAACAATGATAACTGCTCCATCTACAATGATTCCAAAATCTATCGCGCCTAAACTCATCAAATTTGACCAAACACCAAATATATTCATCATGATGTATGCGAATAAGAGAGAGAGTGGAATAGTAGAGGCAACAATAAGTCCACCACGGAAATTTCCTAAGAAAAGAACGAGTACTAAAACAACGATCAATCCGCCTTCCAGTAAGTTATTGGAAACCGTGCTGGTTGTTCGATCAATTAATGAAGATCTATCAAGAAATGGTTCAATCGTAATTCCATCGGGTAAAGATTTTTCAATTTCAGTCATTCTTTCTTTCACAGAAGCAATGACTTCATTTGAGTTGGCGCCTTTTAACATCATAATCATTCCTCCAACTGCATCGCCCTTTCCGTCTTTGGTAACAGATCCATACCGAATGGCTTCTCCAAATTGAACATTTGCTACATCTTTCACTAGAATTGGGAATCCATTTTCATTTTTTATCACGACATTCTCAATATCTTCAAGAGAAGTCAATAAACCCTCTCCTTTAATGAAATTGGCTTTATGGTCTTTGACAATGTATGCGCCTCCAGTATTCTCATTATTATCTTCCAAAGCTTGAAAAACTTCAATGATACTAATGTTCATACTCCTTAACTTGTCTGGAGAAACAGCAACCTCGTACTGTTTTATTCTTCCACCAAAACTGTTTATTTCAATAACGCCAGGCATCATCGCCATTTGTCGCTTTACAATCCAGTCTTGATAGGTTCTTAAATCTGCTCCAGAATATTCTTCGATATGTTCCTCATCAACCACAAGTGTGTATTGATAGATTTCTCCTAACCCAGTAGAGATTGGCCCCATGAATGGTTCGCCAAAGCCTTTAGGGATAGATTCTTTCACTTCTATCAGTTTTTCGGCGACTAATTGGCGGGGAATGAACGTTCCTTCGTCGTCGTTAAAAACAATGGTCACCACTGATAGCCCAAAACGCGAAACAGATCGAATTTCAGTCACTCCGGGTAAATTGGCCATCGCTAATTCAATCGGGTAAGTTATAAACTGTTCAATATCAGTCGTTCCAAGGTTTGGGGAAGTTGTAATTACCTGAATTTGATTGTTTGTGATGTCAGGTAAGGCATCAATAGGTACTTTTTTCATCGAATAAATTCCGCCAGCAATCCAAGCGATCATCATTAAAATAACAATGAGTTTATTCTTAATTGAAAATGAAATGATTTTATTAATCATAATCAAAAAATAGTTTAAAAATGTAAATGATTTGCCTAATGAATAGGCATTGTTTTCTTTGGTGTTAAATCAAAGAAGGAGGGCCGCGAAGAGAATATGCATTTTGTTGCGGTGGAGAATAGAAGGTTTTTTGGATAACCCTTCGTTCTTTTTTCTCTTGCTCAAGAACGTCATCAATCGTGTGATAATTGCTGACAGCATAAAACACGGCCACAAACAAGAAAGAAACATTGACTTCTTGTGTTGGTGCTTCGTGTTCAATAGAACATTCACTTTCTCCGTGTTCTAAATCACTGAAAATACAAATAAGATAATCGTAAATATTTTCATCAAAATGATCAGCATGTATGACGTGGTCATCAGTTGAGTGAGAATGAACTTTAGAATGAGAATGATTGTGCTCGTGAGATAAATCGTGAATGTGTTGACCATCAATAAGACCTTCAGAATGAGGAATAAGACTGTGAGCAAAACTTAGCGTATAGCTAAGAATTAAAAAATAAGCCAATATGATGTTCTTTAAGTTCACGATGTAAAAATAGGCTTTTATTTTAACTTGTTCTTTCTGACTGCTTTTTTGACATTTTTTTAACAAAAATGGACATTTTTTATTTAGATGTAAATGGGATATTTATTTTAAATACTATTCGGAAATTGTTAATATTTAATTCAAAATAACTTAAAATTAAAATGATTTTTCACTATTTTTAGCTCTCTCAATTCACACGACGCATGTATATTATATTTGATACTGAAACAACTGGACTTCCTCGTAATTGGAATGCGCCAATAACCGATACTGATAATTGGCCACGCGTCATTCAAATTGCTTGGCAATTGCACGATGACATGGGGGAGTTGATCGAAAGTAAAGATTACCTTATTCGTCCAGAAGGTTACAATATTCCGTATGATGCGGAGCAAATTCATGGAATTTCTACAGAATTAGCAGTTGAACAAGGTGTCTTGCTTAAAGATGTTTTGGAAGAATTTAATACAGCTTTAAAAGGAGCTGACTTTGTCGTAGGACAAAATGTTAAATTTGATTTAAACGTTTGGGGGTGTGAATACCATCGTATTGGAATTGAGAATAGAATGGCAAATATGCCTACTCTAGATACATGTACAGAAATTACGGCAAACCTTTGCCAGTTACCTGGAGGTAGAGGTGGTCGATTTAAATTACCGACTTTATCAGAATTATACACCCATCTTTTTCAACAAAATTTTGCAGAAGCACACAACGCAACAGCAGATGTTGAGGCTACTACACGTTGTTTCTTTGAATTAATTCGACGTGGTTCTTATGCTGCAGAACAGCTTCAGCAAGAAGAAAGCTACATCGAATCTTTTCAAAAATTCAATCCTACCCCAATTGATTTAATCGGGTTGGATCATTTAAATCTTAAAGAGGAAAGTAAAAAGTTAAAGAAATTAAAAGTTGTAGAAAAAGGACCTAATATCAATGAAAATGATGCTTTGAATGAGTTGAAAGACTTTTCTTATGCGCATCTTCATAACCATTCTCAATTTTCAATTCTACAATCCACCATTGATATTAATTCTCTCGTTGCAAAGGCTGGAGAAATGAATATGAAAGCTGTTGCCCTTACTGATACAGGGAATATGATGGCAGCTTTTCATTTTGAGCGTGCCGTTTCCAATTTTAACAAGTCTATTCGAGCAAAAAAAGAAGAAGCTATTGAGAAAGGAGAGGTTTATGAACACAATGAATTAATGCCTATTATTGGTTGTGAATTCAATGTGTGCCGAGATTTAAACGATAAAAAGAACAAAGACAATGGTTATCAAGTTGTTTTTCTTGCAAAGAATAAAAAAGGATACCATAATTTAATCAAACTTGCTTCAATCGCCTTTACGGAAGGGAAATATTACGTTCCTAGAATTGATAAAAATATAATTGAAAAGTATTCAGAAGATATTTTCGTTCTTACGGGGAATTTGTACGGAGAAATTTCTAACATGATTCTAAACATTGGCGAGAAACAAGCGGAAGAATCATTACTGTGGTGGAAAAGTGTTTTTAAAGAGAACCTTTACATCGAATTAATAAGACACGGACAGGAAAATGAAGATACTGTCAATGAAGTCTTGATAAAATTAGCTCGAAAACATAAAATTAAATTAGTCGCAGCAAATAGCACTTATTATATTGATAAACAGGATGCTGAATCTCATGACTTATTGCTTTGCGTTAAGGATGGTGAACTTGTAAGTACACCAAAGGGAAGAGGACGAGGTTTTCGATATGCGCTAGACAATGACGAGTATTATTTCAAGTCTCAAGACGAAATGAAGTCTCTTTTTTTAGACGTTCCAGATGCAATTAAAAATATTGACGGACTGATAGAACAATGCGAGCATTATGCTTTAGCTAGAGATGTATTATTGCCTGCTTTTGATATTCCTAAAGAATTTCAAGATGCAAAAGATAGCGAAGATGGAGGTAAAAGAGGAGAGAATAATTTCTTAAGACACATTACTTACGTAGGTGCAAAGAAAAGGTACGGTGATGAATTAAGTAATGAAGTTGTCGAAAGGCTTGACTTTGAATTGTCGGTGATTGAAAACACTGGATATCCAGGGTACTTTTTAATTGTTGAAGATTTTATTAGAGCGGCTCGAAAAATGGATGTATCAGTTGGGCCTGGTCGTGGTTCTGCTGCAGGTTCTGTGGTAGCGTACTGTACTTGGATTACAAACATTGATCCGATGGAGTATAATCTACTTTTTGAGCGTTTTTTGAATCCAGAACGTGTTTCTATGCCTGATATTGACATTGATTTTGACGATGAAGGTCGTGGGAAAGTCATGCAATATGTAATCGATAAATATGGGTCGAATCAAGTAGCACAAATTATTACGTACGGAACAATGGCCGCAAAGTCATCTATACGCGATGTTTCAAGAGTACTCGATCTTCCCTTAGCAGATGCAGATAGGATTGCCAAACTCGTGCCTGATATAAAATTAAAGAAGTTATTTGGACTTTCAGATCTCGAATTAAAAGAAAAGTTAAACAACCAAGACGATATCAATCGTGCATTGGAATTGAAAAACATAGCCGATGGAAATGATTTATCAGCAACGGTAGTAAATCAAGCAAGAAAACTAGAAGGTTCCGTTCGGAATACTGGAATTCACGCCTGTGGAGTTATTATTACGCCTGACGATATAACAAATTATGTTCCTGTTGCTCTGGCAAAAGATTCTGAAATGTATTGTACCCAATTTGATAACTCCGTAGCAGAAGATGCAGGATTATTGAAAATGGATTTCTTGGGATTAAAAACACTTTCACTCATCAAACATGCTGTCGAAAATGTTAAAATTCGTCACAATGTTGATTTAATTCCGGATGATTTCCCAATTGACGACAAAACAACTTACGAGCTCTTTCAGAAAGGAGAAACTGTTGGTGTTTTTCAGTATGAATCAGATGGAATGCAGAAGTACTTGAAAGAGCTAAAACCAACTGTTTTTGCCGATTTAATTGCGATGAATGCCTTGTATCGTCCAGGACCGTTAGAATATATTCCAACATTTATTAAACGTAAACACGGTGATGAAGAAATTGTTTACGATATAGACGATTGTGAAGAGCATTTAGCAGAGACTTATGGAATTACGGTTTACCAAGAGCAAGTAATGCTTTTGTCACAGAAATTAGCCGATTTCACTAAAGGTCAAGCGGATACACTTCGTAAGGCAATGGGGAAAAAGCAAATTGCTGTTCTGGATAAAATGAAGCCACTTTTTCTTAAAAATGGTACAGGTAAAGGGCATAATGAAGAGAAATTAGAGAAAATATGGAAAGATTGGGAAGCTTTTGCTTCGTATGCATTTAATAAGTCTCACTCAACTTGCTACGCTTGGATTGCTTATCAAACAGCTTATCTAAAAGCGAATTACCCCGCAGAATATATGGCGTCCGTTTTGAGTAATAACATGAACGACATTAAATCGGTTACATTTTTCATGGAAGAATGCCGAAGAATGGGGATTGACGTTCTTGGTCCTGATGTAAATGAATCTGTTTATCGCTTTACGGTCAATAAAAATGGGCAAATTCGCTTTGGACTAGGTGCTGTTAAAGGTCTAGGACAAGGGCCTGTGGAGGAAATCATCTTAAAAAGAACAGAAGATGGAGGGTTTATCAATATTTTTGACTTTGTAAAAAGAGTGAGTTTAAGGGTGTGTAATAAAAAAGCGTTGGATAGTTTGGCTTATGCTGGTGGATTTGATTCGTTTCCAAAAGTTCATCGCGCCCAGTATTTCCATGAAGACATGAACGGGAGATCTTTTCTTGAGAATGTTATAAAATTTGGATCAGGTTTTCAAGACAGTGAGAATTCTAATCAAGCTTCATTGTTTGGTGAAGATACTGGTGCAAAATTACCTGAGCCGCTTATTCCAATTGCAGAAGAATGGAATAATATATACAAACTAAACAAAGAGAAAGAAGTTGTAGGTGTATTTATATCAGGCCATCCATTGAATGATTTTAAAGTTGAAATTGAAGCGTTTTGCAATGGAAATGTCGCAATGTTGCATGACATGGAAGCGAATAAATCAAAAGATGTACTTATTGCAGGAGTAATAACCGAAGCAGAGCATCGTACAACCAGAAAAGGAGATCCATTTGGAACAATTATCATTGAAGATTACAACGATTCTTTTAAAGTTTTTCTTTGGCGTGAAGATTATTTGAAATTTAAACATTTTTTAATGCCGAACATGTATGTCGCATTGAATGGAAGAATTGACATGAATCGATTTGGAAAAGAATATGAATTTAAGATAAATTCAATCGAAAGATTGCATGATTTATTAGAAAATAAAGCCAATGTCATCAAAATATCTATTCCCGCTAAAGAATTAGATCAAATAATTATAACAGATTTAAATACGGCATTTATAGAGCATCCTGGTAAAATAAAAGTCCATTTCAGTATTTTTGACAGTGTGGACAATGTTAAGGTTGAAATGCCTTCGAAAACAATTAAAGTTGAACTGAGTGACCAATTGTTTAAGAAATTAGATGCACTGAACCTTAATTATACCATAAAATAATTGCCATGAAATTTCTTTTAGCTGCTTTTGTTTTATGTTCATCATTCTCTTTTGCTCAAGGCACTAGAAAGGATAGTATTGATGTTCTTCGTTATAATTTAGACATTTCCATCAATGATTCATCTGATGTTATATATGCTACAGAATTTATTACTTTGATCTACAATAATGATTGCGATTCTTTTTCTTTAGATTTTTCTTCATTGAACGAGAATGGTCGAGGGATGATTGTAACTGAAGTAATGAATCTTTCGCAGAATAATTTTAAAATTCCTTTTTACCATTCTCAAGAAAAACTATGGATTACTTTAGATAAGGATGAAAGAAAAAATGAAGAAAAAGATACATCATTATTTGCGATTGTTTACAGTGGGATTCCTATAGATGGATTGGTTATTGGTGAAAATAAATACGGAAAACGTACATTTTTCGGGGACAATTGGCCAAATCGAGCGCACAATTGGTTTGCTTGTGTAGATCATCCATCTGACAAGGCAAGTGTTCACTTTAAAATCACAGCTCCAGCTCATTACGAGGTGGTTGCAACTGGAGAGAATGTTGCCAATGTGAAAAATAAAAACGGAGATATTTCACATACTTTTAATTCGGATATTCAACTCCCTACAAAAGTTATGGTGTTTGGTGCAGCCGACTTTCAGGTTCAGGAAGAAGAGGTGGAATTCGATTTCCCATTGAGTTCGTGGATTTACCAACAAGAAAATGTAAGTTCTTTCAGTGATTTATCATCAGCAGATGAAATTCTATCTTTTTTCATTGAGAATATTGGCAATTATCCTTTTGAAAAATTAGCAAACGTTCAATCTACAACTCGTTATGGAGGAATGGAAAATGCGGGTAATATTTTCTACGATGAGAATGCTTTCTCGGGAAATGGAACGATGGAAGCATTAATTGCACATGAAATTGCACATCAATGGTTTGGTAATTCTGCAAGTGAATCCGACTGGCAACATCTGTGGCTGAGTGAAGGGTTTGTAACGTATTTCACCGATTTGTATTGGGAGAGTAAATATGGTACAGGTGAAATGAATAAGCGCTTATCGAAAGAACGCGTAAAAGTCATCCGTTTTTCTAAACAATACAACCATGCAGTAATTGATACAAATTACACGAACTTATTACATTTACTCAATCCTAATTCCTACCAGAAAGGTGCTTGGGTACTTCATATGCTAAGAAATGAAGTAGGGGAGAATGACTTTTGGAAGATTGTTCGATCGTATTACGAAAAGTATCAATTCAGCAATGCAAGTTCAACAGATTTCATTGAAATTGTTAATGAAATTACGGAGAAAGATTATTCTTCATTTTTCAATCAATGGTTGAAAAGGAGTGGACAACCGAAATTAAAAGCGGAGATTAAGCAGAAAGGAAAGAAGATTAATATTGAATTAAATCAAGTTCAAAAAGGACAAAATTATTCGTTTCCTATTGAGGTTTTATTTATTTATAAAGATGGTACTAAAGAATTGAAAAAATACTGCTTAAGCGAAGAAGTACTTTTAACTTTTTTCAAAACGAATAAAAAGTTAGATCATTTTATTTTAGATCCTAATGTTTTGTTGCTATTTGAAGAACAATAAAATTAATTATCCACTGAGTTTAATTCAAAAAAAACCGATTCAAATTGAATCGGTTTTTTTTGAATTGATTTTTAATGATTACCAAATACGTGCAATCTTAGATTCATCGTTTCTCATTGGGTCACTTGTTTCCACCATGAATGCTGCGAAAAACTCTGGACAATTCATTAAAGGACCATTAACACGATACATTCCAGGAGAATGTGGGTCATTTGCTATACGATTCTTTAATTCCTCATCTGTATAATTGATTTTCCACAATTGAGCATAGGCAATGAAAAAACGTTGGGCTGGAGTATAGCCTTTTCTTTTCTCGTTATTCTTGAATTCATCCGTCATTTCATAAGCATGATACGCCATCGTAAGTCCACCTAAATCGGCAATATTTTCTCCCATTGTTAATTGTGAATTAACACAAGAACCTTCAATAGGGCAGAAGTGATCAAAAGTAGCTCCTAATTTACCTGTTCTTTCTTCGAATGATTTCTTGTCTTCTGCTGTCCACCAATCCGTAAATGAACCATCTGCAGCAAACTTAGACCCCATATCATCAAATCCATGTGTAAATTCATGCCCGATTACCATTCCAATACGTCCGTAATTTACAGCATCTTCATAATTTTCGTCAAAAAATGGTGCTTGCATAATTCCTGCTGGAAAAACAATTTCATTCAAAAGAGGATGATAATATGCATTCACCATATGTGCTGGCATGTGCCATTCATCCTTATTTACTGGTATATTTAATTTTGCCATGTTCTTTTCATGCGCAAATAAAGATGCTTCTTTTAAGTTTCTTACGTAATCATTTTTTGTGAATTTCAACCCACTGAAATCTTCCCAAACTTGGGGGTAACCCAGTTTTCTTTTAATAGAATGAAGTTTGTGAAGCGCTTGATTCTTTGTCTCAGGTGTCATCCAATCTAATTTTTCAATTCTCTGTTCGAAAACAACCAAAAGATTATCCACCATCGTATTTACTTTTGCATTCGCAGCATCAGAAAAATAACGACCGACAAATTTTTTCCCTAACAATTCAGCAAAAACTTGATTTGTGATTTCACTTATAGCTTGTTCATTTAAAGGTTTCTGTTCTGATTTTCCCGAAAGAACACCAGCATAGAACTCAAAATTTGCTTGAACCATTTTTTCATCTAAATGTCCCGCATAATGATTGACAACAGACCATAATAAATAATCCTTCCACTCAGTTAAGCTTTTTTGATCTGTTAGTCCACTTAAATTCTTGAAATAAGTAGGTTGAGATAAAATTAAAGTATCAAAAGAATCAATTCCAATTTCCCCAATATAAGCTTGAAAGTCAAAAGATCTCTCTTTGTTTTCTAAAACACTAACAGGATATTTATTGTACGTATTTTCTGGAACTCTCAATTCAGCTGGTCCCATCATAAATTTAGCAAGATCTATTTCAAATTTTATCGTAGACTCAGCTATTCGAACACATTCTTGTGAAGGGAAACCTGCTAAACGCATGATTTTGTTAATGTGATCCTTATATTCTGTGAGAATATCGGCCTTCTCTGGAGATGAATAATAATCTTTATTGGGTAAACCAATTCCGCCTTGTCCAAAATAGAGAATATGGTTATCCACATCTTTCAAATCTTGACCGACTCCGAAAGAAAACAAAGAACCTATTCCTTGTTTGTGATGTAGTGCAATGATTCTAGGGATTTCTTTCTTAGAATTAATGTTTATTACAAGATCGATGTCAGCCATAATTGCATTCACAGAAAGAAGGTTTCTACTTTGCATATTCATGAATGAAGTATAGTAATCTGCAAGAATCTGTTCCGTGGATCCTGTTTTTGCATCAAGCGCAACAGATTCATTAAGAAGTTTCGTTAGTTTCTTAACGTTTGCTTGCTGTAATTCGTTAAAGCTTCCCCATCTTGACTCAGAAGGAGGTACAGGATTGTTTTTTATCCACGTTCCGTTAGCGAATTCAAAAAAGTCATCTTGTGGGCGAACAGCTGTGTTCAAATAATCTAAATCAATTGTTTCACTTTTTTTAGATACAGATGAAGATGTTGTTGTATTTTCTTGCGAAGAACTAGTTTCCGCATTTTTTGCAGAATCACAACTTGTCATTGCAATAAGAAGTGATATTGGTAAAATAATTTTTTTCATGGTTATTTATTTGGGGAATAAGTCATCTCAATATGTGGAATTCCATCTTCATGGTATTCTTTTCCTGTCGACTTAAATCCGTGATGATTGTAATATTTTTCAAGGTGTTTTTGAGCTGATATAGTAATTATGTCATTCCCGAACTCAAGAAGGGAAAAGTCTACACACTTACTCATCAATTCATGGCCGATATTTTTACCTCTTGTATCTTTTTCTATCACAACTCTACCGATAGAAGGAGTGGTATATGAAATGCCTGGAGGGAGAATTCTCCCCGTTGCAACAATATCACCTTTTCCATTTCTACATATAATATGGTATGATTTCTTGTCTTTACCATCAAGTTCTTGGTAAGAACAATTTTGTTCAACTACAAAAACTTTTATTCTCAGAGCGATTAAATCATGAAATTCAGTCGTCGTTAGTTCCGTATAATGTTTTATTTGCCAATTTAAATTCATATTATTTGTTTTTAAGTTTGAATAACACCAACGTTATATGGTTTTTCAGCTTTTTTATGATTTGCCATTTCAATTCCCATAGAAATGATTTTTCTAGTTTCAATAGGGTTTATGATTGCGTCTACCCATAAACGGCTTGCCGCATAATAAGGCGAAATTTGTTCGTCGTAGCGATTTTTAATTTTATCAAAGATTTCTTTTTCTCGTTCTGGTGTAATTTCTTCTCCTCTTTTTTTAAGCGAAGAAACCTCTATTTGTAAAAGTACTTTTGCAGCAGCTGAACCACCCATAACCGCGAGTTCTGCTGTTGGCCAGCTGACAATTAATCTTGGGTCGTAAGCTTTTCCACACATGGCGTAATTACCTGCGCCGTATGAGTTCCCAGTGATAATCGTAAATTTAGGTACAACAGAATTTGCCATTGCACTCACCATTTTAGCACCGTCCTTAATAATTCCGCCATGTTCACTTTTAGAGCCTACCATAAACCCAGTCACATCTTGCAAGAAAACCAATGGAATATTTTTCTGGTTACAATTCATGATAAATCGAGCTGATTTGTCGGCAGAATCAGAATAAATAACTCCTCCAAATTGCATTTCACCTTTAGCGTTCTTTACAATCTCTCGTTGGTTGGCAACGATTCCAATGCTCCAGCCATCAACTCGAGCATAAGCACAGACGATTGACTTTCCGTAATCAGCTTTGTATTCAGTGAATTTCGAATCATCAGCGATACATTCTATAATTTCTTTAACGTTATACGGTTTTGAACGATCTTCAGGTAGAATTCCGTAAACATCTTTTAAATCACGTTTAGGGAGTTTGGATTCTTTTCTGTCAAAACCTGCGTTTTCTGGTTGACCAATGCCGTCCATTAAATCTCTAATCGTTAAAAGGCAATCTTCATCAGATTCAGATTTGTAATCACACACACCAGAAAGTTCAGTATGCGTTGTTGCACCACCAAGAGTTTCATTGTCAATTGATTCACCAATTGCGGCTTTAACTAAATAAGAACCTGCAAGGAAAATTGTCCCTGTTTTATTTACAATCAATGACTCATCCGACATTATTGGTAAGTAAGCACCTCCTGCAACACATGACCCCATCACAGCGGCTATTTGAGTTATGCCCATTGAACTCATTACAGCATTGTTTCTAAAAATACGTCCGAAATGTTCTTTGTCAGGAAAAATTTCATCTTGCAGAGGGAGATAAACACCCGCAGAATCAACTAGGTATATAATAGGAAGTCTATTGTCCATGGCAATTTCTTGCGCTCTAAGATTCTTCTTGCCCGTAATCGGAAACCATGCACCTGCTTTAACAGTTGCATCATTTGCTACAATTATACATTGTTTTCCCGAAACGTAAGAAATAACAGTTACAACTCCTCCAGCAGGACTTCCACCATGCTCTTCATACATTTTATATCCAGCAATAGCACCAATTTCAATTTGCTCAGCACCTTTATCAACCAAGAGATTTATTCTTTCTCTAGCTGATAGCTTGCCTTGAGAGTGTAATTTTTCTATTCTTTTCTTTCCGCCACCTTCATAAATTTTCTCCAATTTACGTTCAAGAGCCGATATTTTTAATCGCATTTTATCATCATTCTTATTGAATGATAGTTGTTTACTTGAGATTGCCATTAACTTGTATTAAAAATTATTCCCTCAAATATAATGAATTGTTTGGGAGAATGATTGAGATTTTTGAACTATTGAAAGAATAAATTATCATGAATTCATTATTGTGATTGTTGATTTTTCTTGAAATGACTTATCGACATTTTATTGTTGGTACTTTAACCTCAATTTTCAAGTGAATTCTTTTAATTTTGTGGAATGCAAGATTCATTTAAATACAAAGGAATGCGGAAGAAGTTAATTCAGGAACTTCGCGAAAAAGGGATTAAAGATGAATCTATCTTAGAAGCATTTGATGCAGTTCCACGACATTTTTTTCTGGACAGTGCCTTTGCTGAGCAGGCCTATTCAAATATGCCTTTTCAAATTGGTTCTGGTCAAACCATTTCTCATCCATTTACGGTCGCTTTTCAGACGGAATTGCTCGCATTGAAAAAAGGGGAGAAGGTTTTAGAAATTGGAACTGGTTCAGGATACCAAACTTGTATTCTTGCACAACTCGGAATGAAAGTTTTTAGTATTGAACGACATAAGGCTTTACATTTGAAAGCTAAAAATATTATTCAACAATTAAAATTCAATGTCCGTCTTTCTTTTGGGGATGGTTTTAAAGGTTTACCGACTTACGCTCCTTTTGATAAAATCATCATTACTTGCGGTGCACCTTTTGTTCCGGTAGAGTTAGTTAAACAGCTGAAAATAGGTGGGATAATGATAATTCCGGTTGGAGAAGGAGAGAAGCAGCAAATGTTGAAAATTATAAAAACAGCTGAGAACGAAACGACTACTGAAGAATTCGGTGTATTTAGTTTTGTACCAATGTTAGAAAGAAAAGTGAAATAAAAAATGCGAAAACTAAGTTTTCGCATTTTTTAAAGAATAGTTATTGTTTAATGTCCTTTTGCAGCTAAATATCTCTCTGCATCTAAAGCAGCCATACATCCTGTTCCTGCAGCAGTAATTGCTTGACGGTATGTTTTGTCAGCAGCATCACCTGCAACAAAAACTCCAGCAACATTTGTTTTTGAAGTTCCTGCTTGTTCGTACTCAATATATCCTGTTTCGTCAAGGTTAATTTGACCTTTGAAGATATCTGTATTTGGCTTATGTCCAATAGCTACGAAAAAGCCAGTTGCATTAACTGTTTTCTCTTCGCCTGTTTTATTATTCTTCACCAAAGCACCAGTAACACCTTGACCATCACCTAACACTTCGATTGTATCAGTATTGAAAAGGATTTCAATGTTGTCGGTATTTTTTACTCTTTCAGCCATTATTCTAGAAGCTCTAAATTCATCACGACGAACTAGCATTGTAACTTTAGAACATAATTTAGACAGATAGTGTGCCTCTTCACAAGCAGAATCTCCAGCTCCAACAATAATTGTTTCTTGTCCACGGTAGAAAAAACCATCACAAACAGCACAAGCAGAAACTCCTCCACCCATTTTAAGGTATTTTTGTTCACTTTCTAATCCTAAGTATTTCGCAGAAGCACCAGTAGAAATGATAACTGTATCAGCATGTATCTCTGTACCGTCGTCTGCCCAACATTTATGAACATCTCCAGAAAAGTCAACTTTATTAATGAATCCAAAACGAACATCTGTTTCAAATCTTTTTGCTTGAGCTTCTAGTTGGACCATCATATCTGGGCCTGTTATTCCTTCAGGGTATCCTGGGAAATTTTCAACTTCATTAGTCGTTGTCAATTGACCCCCTGGTTGCATTCCTTGGTAAAGAACTGGGCTCATGTCAGCTCTAGCAGCATAAATCGCAGCAGTATAACCTGCAGGACCTGAACCAATGATCAGGCATTTTGTTTTTTGAATTTCACTCATCTGTATATTGTTTAATGGTTTATTTAATGTTTTCACTACAAAAATAATCGTTTCAATCTTTTAAGGTCATCTTTTCTAATAGAAAAATTTTATTTTAGGATAAATAAAACCAATATTATTGTTTTTCTAACGGTAGAAATACTTCTTACTTTTCCTATAATCTTGAATTCAATCAGAAATAAAAACAGATAAAATGATTAAGAAAAAACTCTTTTCGAAAAATGTGATTCTATAAAAATGAATAAAAAACTAAATTAATAGTGCTGATACTTTGTTTTTCACTAAAAGAAACGTAATTTTGTAGCCGCTTTTTGCTAGACACATCATGATATATAAAGAACTTTACGAGGCTAAAAACCTTTATCCATTTCAAGCAAATAAGATTCTAACAATC
>CAYLWS010000037.1:0-31077 GCA_964387525.1 uncultured Fluviicola sp. | reverse complement strand
TGTATTACACTTTTTGTCGCATTGATTGCAGACATTACTATTTTGCCTGTTCTACTGTTTTTGTTTTATCATCCAAAGCCACGTAATGAACAAATTCGAATTAAGAAAAAATAAACTTTTATGAAAACTAAATCACCGTCATTTATTCTGGCTTTTGTGCCTATTCTTTTTTTAATTGTATTACTCATTTTTAATGTGTTAATATTCGAAGATGACGCAACTGGTGGGCCGAATCAAATTGCTTTATTAATTTCAGCAATGGTGGCGGTAGTTGTTGCGAATCGTTTAGGGTTTAAATGGGAAGAATTACAAAAAGGAATTGTATCAAGCATCAATTCAGCGTTACCAGCGATACTAATCCTTCTGCTAATTGGTGCTTTGGCGGGTACTTGGATGATTTCGGGAATTGTTCCAACCATGATTTATTATGGATTAGAAATATTGAATCCAACAATTTTTCTTGTTGCGGCTTGTATTGTTAGTGCTATCGTAGCTTTGGCTACAGGTTCTTCTTGGACAACCATTGCAACTGTTGGTGTTGCGTTGATTGGAATAGGAACGGCACTAGGGATTGGACAAGGATTAGTAGCTGGAGCTATAATTTCAGGAGCTTATTTTGGAGATAAAATGTCGCCACTTTCTGATACGACAAACTTAGCACCGGCAATGGCAGGAACAGATTTGGTTACACATATTCGCTACATGGCCTTAACTACTGTTCCATCTATTTTAATCACATTGGTTATTTTTCTTGTGATTGGTTTTACTCTGGATACACATGAAACAAGTAAAGGTGTTGGTGAAATGATGAATGCAATTGACCAAAAATTCTTTATTTCTCCAATATTATTCATTGTCCCTGCGGTTGTAATTTTTCTAATTGTAAAAAAGGTCAGTGCAATTCCTGCATTATTTATCGGCACATTGTTAGGAGCTGTTGCAGCGATTGTTTTTCAACCTGAAATCATCATGGAAGTAGGAGGGACAAGAGAGAATTATTTTGAAGCTTCTTATCGTGCAGCAATGGTTTCCATGTCTATGTCCAATGAAATTGTTACGGGTAGTCCAGAAGTGAATGATTTACTAGGTACGAGTGGAATGCAAGGGATGCTCAATACAATTTGGTTGATTCTGTGTGCAATGTGTTTTGGAGGAGTAATGGAAGCAGCAGGTTTATTACATAAAATAACTCAATCGGTGATTCGTTTCGCTAAAACAACAGGTTCACTGATTGCTACTACTGCTGGAACTTGTATTTTCTTTAATGCAACGGCTTCAGATCAATATCTAGCAATTGTTGTTCCTGGAAAAATGTTTGAAGACGTTTACCCAGAAAGAGGATTGGCTCCTGAAAATCTTAGTCGTACACTAGAGGATGCAGGAACAGTTACTTCTGTTTTATTTCCTTGGAATACCTGTGGGGCAACACAATCTGTAGTCCTTTCAGTTTCAACGGGAGAATATTGGATGTATTGCTTCTTTAATCTAATCAGTCCTGTAATGACCATTGTTTATGGTTACTTGGGGATTAAGATTAAGAAATTTGAGAAGAAGTAAAAAATCTTTTTTTTAAATTGAAAATATGCCCCTCTTAGATTGTTTAGGTTTAATTCGTCTTTCTTAAAAGAAACGAAAGCTGATTTAAAGTTTACATGATAGTCGTTGAATGACTGAAAAATCTCATTTGATACATGATTTCTCTAAAAAAAGGAAAAATACAATGTTCATTTTTCTGAATTCATCATTTTTATCTCAATTTTTATAAAAATACCTCCTTATATTATTGACATTAACAAAGCAATAATCTATATTTGCGAGCTTATAATAATTATAAATTAATTTACGAAAATGCGTAATAAAGGATTTTTTTGGTTTTTAACCATTTTGTTGACTATCATTTGTGTGTATCAACTATCATTTACTTTTGTTTCTACAGGAGTTGAAAAGAAAGCAGAAAAAGAAGCAATACAGAAAGTTGCTGATTTGAAAGAGAAAGCTGCAGCTACAGATAATAAAGCAATTCTACCAAATAGTGTGGAGGTTGACTTTAACGATCCAGAAGCTGAAGAATTAGCAAAAGCTGCATTTATTAATCAAATTTTGAGAGATAAAGCAGAAACGCCTGTTTATCCAGTGATTGGTTCTGTTTTTAAAGATGTTAAACAAAGAAGTTTAGCTTTTGGATTGGATTTAGTGGGTGGTATGTCTGTAACAATGGAAATTTCTATTCCAGAGTTGGTAGAAAACTATGCGAGAAATAAAAACGATGCAAAATTTAAAAAAGTCTTCAAAGCAGCATTAAAAGATTACAATTCTAATGGTGGAGATTTTATCTCAATTTTTATTGCTAAACACAATGAATTAAATAAAGACATTCCTTTAGTGCGTTTGTTTGCTATTTCTGACATTGATGAGTTAGGAATGAAATCTACAGACGAAAAAGTTGAAGAGTTTTTGCGAACGAAAGAGTCCGTTTCTATGGATGGTGTTGCTGAAATTATGAGTAGAAGAATTAACCAATTCGGAGTAGCTCAACCAAATATTCAAAAAGACCCAACAACAAATCGTTTATACATCGAGTTACCGGGTGTGCAAGATGAAGCAACAGTTGCTGAGAAATTACAATCAACTGCAAATCTTCAATTCTTTGAAAATTATACTTACAACGAAATAGGACAATATTTTCAACAAGCTGTTATTCTTTCTCAACAAGCAGAAAATAATGTTGAAGAAACAGAAGTTGAAGCAAATGATTCTACAGAAACTTCATTGAATGATTTATCACTGGATGATTTAAGTAACAACTCAACAGGTTTGGGAGGCTTATTAATCAACGTGTATCAATATGCGATGGGAGCAACTTCTGAAAATAGAGCTGCTGTTGATCAAATTTTAAACAGAGAAGATATTCAAAATATATTCCCTGATAATGTGAAATTTATGTGGTCTGCGAATTTAGAGACTGTGAATTATGAAACAAAAGAAAAAGGTTATTTATTATATGCTATAAAAGTACCTTCTAATGGTAAGCCTAGAGTAGGTGGAACTGACATTAAAAGTGCTTCTACAGGATACGATCAACAAGAAGGGAAAATTACAGTTGACTTAGAGATGACCGTTGAAGGTGGTGATAAGTGGGCGCAGATGACAGCTGACAATACAGATAAAATTGTTTCCATTACAATGGATGATGTTGTATTCTCTGCTCCTCATGTGAATGGACCAATTACAGGTGGTAGAACTCAGATTTCAGGAAGTTTTTCAATCAATGAAGCAAAAGATTTATCAGGTTTATTGAACGGAGGTTCATTACCTGCTCCTTGTGTAATTAAAGAACAAACTAAAGTTGGACCAACAATTGGTGCTGAGAATTCTAGTTCAGGATTAATCTCTTTTGGATTTGCACTTTTATTGGTGTTTGTTTACATGGTTTTCTATTACGGTAAAGCTGGTATCATTGCTGATATCGCATTATTTGCAAATATCTTATTCATCTTTGGTTCTTTGGCTTCGTTTGGAGCTGTATTAACGTTAGCAGGTATCGCAGGTATCGTTCTTACAATTGGTATGGCGGTTGATGCGAATGTACTTATCTTTGAGCGTATCCGTGAGGAACAAGCAAATGGGAAAGATCTTAAGTCTGCTATTGATACTGGTTTTAAGAAAGCTCTTTCTTCAATTATCGATGCGAATGTTACTACAATGTTGACAGCGATTGTCTTGAAGTCTTTTGGTTCAGGACCAATTGAATCTTTTGCAACTACTTTAATCATTGGTATTTTTACATCAGTATTTGCTGCATTAGTGATCACTCGTCTATTGATGTTGTGGTGGTTGAGTAAAGGAGATATCAACTTCGAAACGAAAATGACAAAAGGAGCATTCAAAAATTTAAACTTCAACTTTGTTGGGAAACGTAAAATGTTCTACATTGTTTCTGGAATTATTGTTGCTATTTCTTTAGGGGCAATATTTACAAGAGGATTAAATAAAAGTGTTGAATTCTCTGGTGGTCGTTCTTTCGGTGTTAAATTCGAGAAAAGTGCAGGAGAGCATATCGATGAAATTAAAGCAAACTTAGAATCTGTATTTATAAGTGAAGATGGAAGTAAAGCTTCTGTTGCTTTGAAAACAAAAACAAACAGTTACTATTTAGATATCACAACAAATTACTTATTGTCTCATGAGAATGGTAATGAAGAAGTGAAGATAAAATTGAAAGAAGGATTGAATAATTCGAAAGATTTAGTTGGTTCGTATGAGATTCTGGAATCTAGAAGTGTTTCTTCTACGGTTTCGAAAGAATTAGTTTCTTCGTCATCTCTAGCGATTATCCTTTCAATGATTATCATATTTGCATACATCTTGATGAGATTTGGTAAATGGCAATACTCTACTGGAGCAATCATCGCCATGTTACATGATGTTATTATTGTGTTAGGTGTATTTGCTTTGTTACATGGTATCTTACCATTCAACATGGATATCGATCAAGCGTTTGTCGCAGCAATTCTTACGGTAATTGGTTACTCAATCAATGATACCGTGGTTGTTTTCGATAGAATTCGTGAGGATTTAGGTTTGCACAAACACAGAGGTGAAGAGGAAGAGATTAATAAATCATTGAACTCTACATTGTCTAGAACAATCAATACTTCGATGACTACTTTCATCGTGTTATTAATTGTATTCTTATTCGGTGGTGCCGCAATTAAAGGATTCATCTTTGCGTTAATGATTGGTGTTATCGTTGGTACATATTCTTCATTATGTATTGCAACACCTGTCCTAATTGATTTCTCAAGTAAGAAATTAAGAGAAGATAAAGAAAAAGCAATTGCTAAAAAAGAAGCTGCAGAAGCAGAAGCTGCTTTAGAAAGTTAATAAACTTAATTTTTAAGTTAAAACGGGTAGACATTGTCTGCCCGTTTTTTTTTAAGTAAATATTTGAGACACCACATCTCAACAAAAAAACGTATTTTTAAATCATGAAAATAGTTAGAAATATTATTGCAGTCATTACAGGATGGTTGATTGGAAGTTTTGTAAACTTGAGTTTAATCGATATGGGAGCTAATTTTTATCCAATGGGAGTGATTCCAGGAGACCTTGAAGGTTTAGCAGCTGTAATGCCAACGTTGTCTGGAGAATTTTTTATCTTTCCTTTTCTAGCTCATGCTTTAGGTACTTTGGTGGGGGCAACGTTTGCAGGAATGATCGCAGCAACGCATAAAATGAATTTTGTATGGACGATTGGTATTCTATTTTTCGTAGGTGGTGTAATGATTAGCTTTATGCTTCCAGCTCCAACTTGGTTCATTGTTGTTGACCTTGTTTTTGCTTATATTCCAATGGCTTGGATTGCAGGGAAGTTTGTAAATAAAATGAGTACTGTTTCAGAATAATAATCTAAAGCTAAATCATTTCCACACCTTCAATTCCACACCATCTTCTCCGACTTCTAAATAAGTACAGTAATTAATCCATTCGCCGAGGTTGTAATACGTTGAATTCTGACCCAAATCAAATTCTAAAGGCAAATGTCGATGACCAAACACAAAATAATCGATGTGTTGCTTAGTGAGTTCTTCTTTACAGAATTGAATCAACCATTCGTTTTCTTCACCTAAGAATTTTTCATCATCTGAACCAGTTTTCGCTCTACTTGTTTTGGAAGATTTATCTGCAAGCCATATTCCAAAATTGGGGTGAAGGCGGGCAAATGACCATTGACAAAATTTATTTGCAAAAACTTTTTTTAGAAATTTATAGCCTTTATCACCAGGTCCTAAACCATCTCCATGACCAATAAAGTATTTCTTGCCGAAGTATTCTTTCGTTATTGGTTCACGGTAAATTTGAACACCAATTTCTTTGGGTAAATAATCGAATATCCACATGTCATGGTTTCCAGTGAAAATAATCACAGGAATACCTTTGTCCGTTAAATCAGCAATTTTACCAAGTAATCGAATGAAACCTTTTGGTACAGCACGTTTGTATTCAAACCAGAAATCAAAAATATCTCCAACTAAGTAAATTTCCTTTGCGGTAGGTTCAATATGATTCAACCAATCAACAATCTTTTTTTCACGGATTAGACTTGTTTCAAAATCTGGCGCACCAAGATGAAAGTCAGAAGCAAAATATATTTTCTTTTGAACAGCTTCCATTATCTAGTGACCAAATATACGTTCTAACTCAGCAGCTAAATCATGACTGCGTAGTTTTGTACGGATAATGTTCCCGTCCTTATCTACTAAAACAGTATAAGGAATTGATCCTACACCGTACAATCTAGCGACTTTTGCTTGCCAAAATTTTAAATCACTTACATGATTTGGCCATATTAAACCATCTTTTTCAATGGCAGCCATCCATTTAGCTTTGTCTTTATCCAATGACACACTGATGATTGTAAAACCATCGTCTTTGTATTTATTGTATAATGCAACTACAGCTGGATTTTCTCTACGACAAGGTCCACACCAAGATGCCCAAAAATCAATTAAAACAACTTTTCCTTTCAAATCAGAAAGTTTCATTGTTGTACCATCTATTTTCTTTTCTTCAAAGTCTGGCGCTGGTTTTCCTGGTGCAAATTTATCATTTGCTTGAAGTTGTAGCTTGTATGCGTTGAATTGTTTTAAAAGTTTCTGTATGGTCGGTGACTCTCCAAAACTTCTCGATAACTGATTCACAATTGACTCATACGTCGCAAAGTCTGAATTGATATCTATTGAGTTCAGTACTGGATACAGTGCTGCAGAATTAGCATTTGATCTAATGTAGTTTTTTTGATTGTTTTGAAAACGTTCAGAAAATAACCCCATGTTTTTATTGATCTCTGCTTTTTTAGAAGGATCCATTTTCAATTCCTCTTGAGCTAATGCAATTTTACCAGCCCATTGATCTTGTTCGCGAATGAATTTGTGCATATTGTTTGATTCAACTGAATTGACAATATTTAGAAATTGATCAAGGTTAGAACCATCACCATAAATTTGAAACACACTGTTCTGACGTAAGATGATGTGTACAGGATATCCTTTTACAACAACTGAATAATAGTCAGGAGTAGGAACACTGCCTTTTAATGCAAAAGTACCGTCATCATTCATAGGAGCACTCATGTGAGTGATTGTTTTCCCATTAATGTTTTGAATTAAATAAACGGAGTCTATTCCTGAATTAAAAATATTTCCAGTAATAGTCACATTTATTTGACTCCACGTTTGTAAAGAGAAAAATGTAAGAATAAATAATAAAGTTATTTTCATAATAATTTAATTTGGCATCAGCTCTTTCAATTTTTGTTCCAAAGATGAACCTCTAAGACCAGTTGCTATAATTTTACCTTCTTTGTCAATAAGAACTGTATACGGTATAGAATTAAAACCATACAATTGAATCATTGGAGATTCCCATTGCATTAGGTCACTCACGTGATTTGGCCAAGAAAGATTATCTTTTTTGATGGCTTTAACCCAAGCATCGTGTTTTTTATCCAAAGAAACAGAATAGACCGTAAAGCCTTTGTTTTTATACGCTTCATATAAACGTACTAAATTTGGATTTTCTCTACGACAAGGTCCACACCATGATGCCCAAAAGTCAATCAATACATACTGCCCTTTCAATGAAGAAAGTTTGATTACTTTTCCATCAGGATTATTCAATGCAATCTCAGGAGCAATTTTATCACCAGAATTAACTTCAATGAATTGATTGTAACCTGTTTCAATTTGATAAACTTGATTCGCTAATGTCATTGTTAAAGGAGAATCAGGGAATTCTTTTTCAAATGCAGAACTTACTTTTCTCAATACAGTTAAATTCTCTGGATTCCAATATTCAAAGCCCATCGTTGGAGTTGCAGATGAGGAAAGAACAAGGTTAAAAGGGTTGGAAGGGTCTTCATTCATTTTTGAAATAGCAAAGTCATCAACTTTCCCTTTTAAAACGAGGTATCTTTCTGTGAGCTCTGTGTCACTAATTGTTCCTTGTAGTTTGATTAAATCGCCTTGATCTTTATGGAAAACGGCATATTTCGCCATGTATTCAGTCATAACATCACCCCATTTAGTTCCTTTAACAATCGGATTTGTTTCATAGGATGCTAAATCTCCAGAAATTTCAATTCTATCTTGTGGTACAAGCGTTAACGGAATTATTTTACCTTGTATGTCATCAATTCTCAATTGGTACATTCCAAAACCAGGTATGTTTCCAATAATTTTGAAGAATCCATTAGCGTCAGCCTTATTTTTAGCAATACTAACTTGACCTTTTTCAGTCAATGCTTCTAAATAAAAAGTTTTATTTTCTGCACCTTTTATCGTTCCTTGAATTGCAAAATTATCACCATTCTCTAATGGGATATTTTCAACACTTTTATCATCATTTCCACATGAAACGAGTAGGAGTGAAATAAATAAGAATCCTAATATTCGGTTAATCATCATTTTTTTATTGATTTTGTCTTGCGACATTTTTTTATAAATTATCCAATGTTTTGCGCATCAATTGATTTGAAGCTTTTGGATCAGCTTTTCCTTTTGAAATTTTCATTAATTGTCCCATAAAGAAACCAGTTAATTTCTTGTCTCCATTTTTATAGCGCTCTACTTCGTCAGGATGATTTTCAATTACTTCGTTGATATAACCAAGAATTGAATCTTCGTTTGAATCTTGAATCAAGTTCAATTCTTCCGCAATTGATAACGGTGATTTTTCCGGACTTTCAAGCAATGCAGGAAATACTTTTTGGGAAGAAACTGTTGAAGAGATTTTACCTTCATCAATAATTGAAATTAACGCACATAATGTTTTTGGAGAAATAGGAAACTCATGCATTTCGAGTCCTTTTTCATTCAAATGCGACTTAACATCGCCCATTAAAAGATTTGCTGCACCTTTGTAATTTTTTGTAAATGAAATCATTTCATCGTAAAAAAGAGCAATTTCTTTAGAATCTGTAATATTTGTTGCGTCATATTCAGAAAGACCAAAATCATTGGTGTATTTCAAGAATAAGTCACGCGGTAAAGCAGGCATCTCAGCTTTAATTGCTGCGATTTGCTTCTCATCTACTGTGATTGGCAATAAATCTGGTTCAGGAAAAAAACGATAATCATTCGCTGCTTCTTTTGAACGCATAGAGATTGTTGTATTCTTTAAAGCATCATAAGAACGAGTATCTTGTTCAACAATTTCACCTTTTTCAACAAGTTCAATTTGTCGTTCAATCTCAAATTCGATTGCTTTCTGCACATTTCGAATAGAGTTCATGTTTTTTACCTCCACACGACGTCCGAATGTATCTGCTCCTTTGAGCATCACAGAAATGTTGGCATCACAACGTAACGATGATTCTTCCATGTTTCCATCACAAATATCGAGGTAACGAACTAGTTTACGAACTTCTGTAACATAGTTGTAGGCTTCTTTTGAACTTCTAATGTCTGGTTCAGATACGATTTCAATCAAAGGTACTCCAGCACGATTTAAATCGACTAAAGTATCGTGTACATCTACATCGTGAATACTTTTTCCTGCATCCTCTTCCATGTGGATACGGGTTAATTTGATCGACTTCTCATTCCCTTCATCGTCTTTGATGAAAATTTGTCCATTTGTACAAATTGGCGTATGATCTTGAGTTATTTGATACCCTTTTGGTAAATCGGGGTAGAAATAATTTTTTCTATCAAATTTCTGAAAAGGAGTAATGTCAGCACCACAGGCAAGTCCCATTTTAATGGCGTACTCTATGGTTTTTTTATTCATTTTAGGTAAGGTCCCAGGATGCCCTAATGAAATAACACTTACATTAGAATTAGGATTAGACCCAAATTCATTTTTGTCCGAAGAATAAGCTTTACTCTTGGTTAACATTTGTGCATGGACTTCCAATCCAATTACAGCTTGATATTTTGATCGAATTTCTTCAGTCATCTTAAACGCGAGATATAAGTTCTTTCATTATAATTGTCATTTTCGGCTCTTGTCTGTTGGCTACTTCAATAACATCTTGTAAACTTGTTTCCTGTATCATACCAGGGACTCCTAGATCTGTAACAATTGATATTGCAAAGCAAGGAATATTCATGTGACGAGCAACAATTACTTCAGGAACAGTTGACATTCCAACTGCATCAGCACCAATTGCACGAACATATTTGTATTCTGCAGGAGTTTCCAATGTTGGACCTGTTAGACCTGCATAAGTTCCTTGAGAAACTTTAATGTTGTTTTCTTTCGCAATTGTTTTTGCCAACTCAATCATTGTTGCATCATAGGTTTTCATCATGTCAGGGAAACGAGGTCCTAATTCATCGATGTTTTTACCAATAAGTGGGTGAGCAGGGAAGAGGTCAATGTGATCATCTAAAATCATAATTTCACCAACTTCGAAATCAGGATTCACACCACCGGATGCGTTACTTACAAATAAACGCTCAATTTCTAAAAATTTCATTACACGAACGGGGAAAGTAACTTCTTTCATTGTGTAACCTTCATAAAAATGAAAACGGCCTTGCATAGCTACAACTTGTTTTCCTCCGAGTTCTCCAAAAATTAATTTACCAGAATGACTTTCAACTGTAGAAACAGGAAAGTTTGGAATGTCTTCGTAAGGAATTTCATCAATGATATTAATTTCGTTCACAAGACCACCAAGTCCAGTTCCTAAAATAATACCGATGGATGGCTTTACGTTTGTGCGAGATTTTATATAATCTGCGGATTCTTTAAATTTAGTTAACATACTCGTTTATATATAGGTTAAATTGTTCTTCTTCGTTAATTATTGTCCTAATGGGTTGGTAAAACCAAGGGTAGTTCTCTCCAAGTGTTTCTTTAAAATTCTTCAATCGCATGAAATCCTTTTCGGTTGTAACAATGATTTTATTACCGTTAGCAAATGTATCAAATTTTTGATGAATTTTCACTATATCTGATGCTTTGAATACATGATGATCGTTAAATTGTAAAAGATTAACATTAAAGTCTTTACTCAAGTATTCAACAAGTGGGGTCGGATTTCCTATCCCTGCAACCAATAAAACATTTTCTACTTTTGTTTTAATGTCAAATTGAAATGCCTTCAATGGTGCATATTCAATTTTAGAGAAGAAAACTCGATTTGGATTAAATTTTATATTGGTCTTGATTTCTCTCATCTTTTCCACACTTAGATTAGCGGGACATTTACTGATGATAATACAATCAGCACGATTTATACTTTTTCTACTTTCGCGTAAATTTCCAGCTGGAAGGATATGGTCTAAATAAAAAGGGTGATTGTAGTCAGAAATCACGATTGATAACCCAGCCTGAACAGCTCTATGTTGAAAAGCATCGTCCAGAATAATAACATCTGTTACCGGTTTCTTCTGAAGTATGAAATCAATTCCAATTTTTCTTTTTTCGGCAACGATTACATGAATTTTTTCCTCGTATTTACACTTGTAGAAAAGTGGTTCATCGCCAACATCTATTGCTTTAGAGTTTACGTAAACTTCACGTAAACCTTTTGTCGTTCTTCCGTAACCACGACTAAGTGTTGCGACTCTTTTATTTTGATGGAGAATTAGTTCAATCAATAAATCGACATGCGGTGTTTTTCCAGTTCCACCTGTAGATAGGTTTCCAACGCAAATTGATTTTGGAGGAATTTTATAAGATTTGAAAATACCAAAATCAAAGCATTTATTTCGAATAAAAACAACACTACCATAAATCCAACTGAATGGAAGTAAAAGTATACGAAAATTAAAACTGCTGTTCATTGAGAAAAATACTATTCATTGTGATAGTCCGACATTGTTTGTTCTTCAGCATAATAGAAAATTCTCACATTGGCTGTGTCGTCTAGAAAGTTGATTTTTCCAATGTCAAAATGGTGTAGTGTTAATCCCGTTCTTAATTCAATGTCATCTTTCATTTCACGGTATTTATCCGGAGTGATTAAGTCAATTCTCTCGTAAACAATTGTTTTTCGAGTTAAATGTTTTACAAGCCACTTGTATTCAATAATGTAGGTTACAACAACAACCGTAATGTTAATAACGGCCATTTCAATGATACTAATTTTATTCGAAGCCAAAGAATTCACAACACTGACTCCAATAACGAGGAAGAGATAGGTCATTTCTTTAATCTCAATGGCATCTGTTCTGTATCGAATGATACCGAAAATGGCAAAAAGTCCTAACCCCATACCTGTATCAATGTCTAGTTTCTTCAGACTGAAGAGTAAGAAAAAAGTAGTTAATCCAATTAGATAATAAGTAAAAAGATAATCTTTTCGCTTTGTAATAGGATAGTATAAGTAACGGATTATAATTGTTATGACAATTAAGTTAATTGACAAACGAAGAAGTAAAGTATATAAATCTTCATCAAACCAAGTAAGGTTGAAAAAATCAGAAATTGGGTCAAGAATAATGCTAAGAAGTCTCATTTTGTAGTTTTTGTAGTTTTAATAGTTTCTTTTTGAATCGATTGTATTTTATATTTTTTTGTCCGTAAAGCATAATGACTCCAACAGTGTACTTACTGATTTTAAGTGGTCGAATGCCATTTTTTTTCATCAGTTGATAAAAAGGAGAATTTCGCATTGCTTTGCCTTGCTTCAACTCAGCAATAACAATGTCATCGACTTTTTCTACTTTATCCTTCCATTTAAATGTTAAATTTAAATCGATGGTTAGTCGTTCATTCATTGCTTTGTTTACAAAAGTCAAACGGCTAAAATTGTTCAACAACGAAGGTACTAATTTTTCTCCTTCAATTCCCGTTGTTTTAACAAAATCGAAATCATTATCAGACATTTCTGAAGGAATATCATCAACTCTAATTCTACTTTTATCTGTACGACCTTTGTTTTTGTGTTTAATCTCAAGGAAAGAAAGATTTGAATGGACGTATTTCCTATAACGAACTTTGTATCGACTTACTTTTTTGTTGTGGTGATCAAAGTAAAATTTAAAATCGTCTCCATCAAAATAAAGACTTTCATAATCAGAAAGTAATACGCCTTCAACGTTGAGAAGGAAATAACTTGACTTAAGTTGCGCGAGGATTTCAGTAAGTTTCTCTAAAGTAAATACAAATTTAGTGTCGACACGATTCATCAATTGCACTGTATCCATTTCGGATAATGTGATCGGATCAAAAGTTTCTGCTATTTTTTGTATTTTATCTATAGACATTCTTAGCAAAATTAACAGAAACTATGGAAAAAGAAAGGTAATGGATGAAAAATATGAAGTATAATTTTTCTTGAATAACTTGGGAAGTAATCTAAAGTAATTTATTCATACAATTCATTTCAATACAAATCTTCATACGAATAATACGTTTTGCAGCTAGAATAACTTTAGCATTAAAAATTTCATCCGTTTGGTATTTCAAAAGAATTTCGTGGTGTGCTTTTCGTGCATTCAAAGGCATTAAAAGTATATCACAACCGGCACTAATAGCTAAAGATGAAGCGTTTTTAATTTTAGAAACTCCTCCCATATTCATCGCGTCTGTAACGATTAATCCTTTGAAATTCAAGCTGTCACGAAGTAAGTCTTGAACAATGACTTCAGAAATAGTAGAAGGCATCCCTTTTGTATCGAATAATACATTGTTCTGTATTGCAATGTGAGCAACCATTATAGATAAAACCCCTGTTTCAATCAATGGTGGATAGTACTTCAACTCTTTCAATTCTCCATCAATGACTTGCAATGATTTGTGTGTGTCGCCAGAAACGAGTCCATGTCCAGGGAAATGTTTTGCAGTAGAAATAATGTTTTGAGATTGAGACTGAAGAATAAATGCTTGTGAAAAAGGAATGACATTTTTTGGGTTGGCCGCAAATCCACGATATCCAACCGTTGAATTTTTCGCTAAATCAACTACTGGAGAAAAATTATAGTTTATTCCTATGGCATTTAAATCAGTAGAAATTGTTTTAGAAACAGAAACGGCTTCCAAAGAATCCTTGATTTGGTTAGCACGCGGTACAATTGTTGACCCCTTAATTTTACGGTTTACAAGACTAGGCTCTGCATCAGCAGAATAAAGAAATGGTAAATTGTTATATTCCTTATTCATTGCATTAAAAGTTGAAGTCCAATCAGAACACTGCTCCATCGTTCCGTTCAGTAAAAGTACACCGCCGATTAAATGCGCTTCAATAAGTGCTTTAATGGTGTCTTCTTTTTGTCCAAATCGACCGACAGCAGGCATGATTAATTGAGCAACAATTGCTTCATCACTCATTGTTGCTAGAATTGAATCTACTTTCGCATCCAATTCAGGAACTTCTTGTAAATAAGCATCGATGTTGATTTCAATTTTAGGCACTTCAACTTCTTTTTCAGCGTCGATGTTCAATTGATTTGATTCTTGTGCACAAGCACTTAGTAAAATTAAATGGAAGGCAAAAAAAAGGAATTGTTTGATCATTTTAGTGTTGGTTCGTTGAATATTCGTTCAAAATATGTGTCAAAGTTAACTTTATCCCAGAAGCGCCGTGGACTGACTCCAAAGGTTTTGTTCACAATTCCGTTGTCAATAACCATACCGTAACCCATAAATGGCGTTTTTACTTGACCGTCAGTGAATGGAGAAGATTCGCCAAAACGTAAATCGTAACAGAATAAAGTATCGCCCTTTTTTTCTGTTGAATAATAATTGTTGGTAATGAATTTTAGTTGTTCTGTATATTCTTTTCCTGACCATTGAATATGCTCCAATGCTTCCTGATTTTTAGGAACAGTGACGACTTCATCTTGATGAAAAGAATAAAAGAGAGATTTGTATCCAAAATAGAAATTGTCTTCATTTTCGGTGAGAATTAACCAATAAAATGAAGTAAAAGGCATGGGGGTGACAATTGTCCGAGAGTTTTCAACCTGTTGTTCTTCAAAATAACCAGCAGAATGAGAGAGGATCGTTAATTTTACGACAACTCCCCAAAGTAAATACAACGAAGAATAGATAATTCCACTATAATTGAGCTTTCTTCGAAGGGAACTTTCACGCTTCAAAAATAGAGTAATGAGTAAAAGTAAACCAAAAGGAATTGTATAAAGTGGGTCAATGACAAAAACACTGTTAAACGTCCAACGAAGCTTAAATGGCCAAAATAATTCAGTGCCGTAATTGGTGAAAACGTCCAGCATCGGATGCGTTACAATTCCGAAGAAAAACAATTTCCATAAAAGTTTAAAGTCGTATCTTTTTTTATACAATCGATGTACAATCCAAGCGATAATAGGAGAGAGGATTAAAGCAAAAACAATGGAATGAGAAAAACCTCGGTGCATGAGAGCACCATCAATCGGGTGAACGATGAGTCGAAAAAAAACATCTAAATCTGGAATTGTTCCAGCAATTGCTCCCCATAAAGCAGCTTTATTGCCCATTTTCTTCCCTGCAACAGCCTCTCCAACCGCTGCACCAAGTATAATTTGTGTTAAAGAATCCATTTTTTTTATTGTAGGGTAAAACTAAGGAAAAAATACAGTTCTGAGTTCCAAGTATTTCTGTCATCGGTCACTTCAACATTCCAATTTTTTTCTTAACTTATATGGGGAATAACTTAATCACTATGAAAATTATCGAAACTCATTCAATAAAAATGTGGGCAGAAGACGATCGTCCACGCGAAAAAATGTTACTAAAAGGTAGAGGAGCTCTTTCTGATGCGGAATTAATTGCCATTCTCATCGGTTCTGGAAACCGAGAGTTATCTGCGGTACAATTGGCGCAACAAATTTTATCAAAAGCAGAGAATAGTTTGCATGTACTCGCTAGATTCTCCATTGAGCAATTGATGCAATTTAAAGGAATTGGAGAAGCAAAAGCAATCAGCATATTTGCAGCAATGGAATTGGCTAGAAGAAGAGAGTCTACTTCTGAAAAAAAGAAAACGAAGATAACATCGTCTTTAGCCGTTTTTAATGAGCTAAGAGTAGAGTTCAGTGGATTGTCTCACGAGGAATTTTATATTCTATTACTCAACAGAGCCAATGAAGTGATAGGGAAGAAGCAAATTTCAAAAGGAGGTATTGCAGGGACTGTCGCGGATGGGAAAATAATTTTCAATGCAGCGTTGGAAAAGAAAGCAAGTGCAATTATTCTCGCACATAATCATCCCAGTGGACAACTGAAACCTTCTGAAGCTGATAAAAGATTAACGAAGGATTTAATACAATTTGGAAAATTTATCGATTTACAAATACTAGATCACTTAATATTCTCAGATAATAACTACTTTAGCTTTGCAGATGAAGGTTTAATCTGAAAATTAAAGAATTTGAAAAAGAAAATAATTACAATTGTTGGGGCGAGACCTCAAATTATCAAGTCTTCAGCATTGAGTCGTGCTATTCGTAAGTTTTTTAACGATGAGTTAGAAGAAATTATTGTGCATACAGGACAGCATTACGACGATAATATGTCAAAAGTGTTTTTTGATGAGATGAAAATACCTTTTCCAAATTATAACTTGAGTGTTGGTAGTGGTTCTCATGGAAAACAAACCGCTAAAATGATCGATGGTTTAGAAGAAATTTTCTTGAAAGAGAAACCTTCAGCTGTTGTGGTTTATGGAGATACAAATTCAACCATTGCAGGAGCATTAGCGGCAACTAAAATCCATATTCCAGTCGTTCATATCGAAGCTGGTTTGCGTTCATTCAATAAGTCAATGCCGGAAGAAGTCAATCGCATTGCTTGTGACCATATGTCGTCGTTGCTTTTTACACCAACAGTTACTGGAATCGAAAACTTAGAAAAAGAGGGGTTTGATACACGTTTAAAAGGAGAGGCGACTGCGGACAATCCAAATGTTCACCATTGTGGCGATATCATGTACGATAATAGTTTATACTTCTCCAGTGTATCTGAGGAAAAATCAACTATTTTGAATGAATTAAACCTGTCGCCCGAATCATATATTTTATGCACTGTACATCGTGATTCAAATACAGATGTCAAAGAAAACATGGAAAACATTTTCCAAGCTTTATTGGATGTCGGAGAGAATTCAGGATTGAAAATTATACTTCCATTACACCCTAGAACAAAACATAAAATGAAAGAACAACTCTCTACAGAATTGTTCGAAAACATTGCGGAATCTGAAATGATGGAAATTATTCCGCCTGCTGGATTTCTTGACATTATAGCGTTAGAAAAAAATGCAAGAATGTTAATTACGGACAGTGGAGGATTGCAAAAAGAGTCTTTTTTCTTTGAAAAACCGTGCATTATTCTCCGTCCTCAAACAGAGTGGGTTGAAATTGTAAACAATGGAAATGCACTTTTAGCTGATGCCGATTATAATCGAATTATAGATGCTTTCAACGAATTAGTAACCGTTGAGAACTTCACTTATCCTAATTTTTATGGAGATGGAAAAGCATCTGAATTCATTTGTGAGAAAATAGTTGAAATGATAAATGGTCAATGATTTTAGTTGTTGTAGATGAAATAAACGAGCGAATATCGTATACTTTTGATTTTATTTTTAAATCACGAGGGATTGAGTTTGCGCTTACAACAAATGAGTCTAAGGAAGAGAAAGCAGCACATTCTGTTTTAGTGTATTCTGAAAAAGAAACAGGAAAAAACACGATTCTTGCTGCACCTATTATGACATCGAAGAAGATTGAAAATCATCAAATTTCAAAAAGTAATTTTCAAAATGAGGAATGTCTTGCGTTTGATGAGGTAACCGATCCAATAGCCTCAATATTTTATTTATTATCTCGCTACGAAGAATACGTTTGTCTCAATAAAGATGAACACAATCGTTTTCCATTCATTGAAAGTTTATTGAATAAATTCAATTGGATTGAGAAAGCAATGTGTGACCGTTTGGCAAAGGAGATTTTATTGTTTATTGGTGTAGACGTTCAACCCCCAAAAAACATTGAAATAATTCCAACCTTTGACATTGACAATACATTTGCTTATCAATTGAAATCTGGAAAACAGAAAATAATGTCTGTTTGTAAAGACTTATTTCAATTGAATTTTTCTCGATTAAAAGAAAGGAAATCTGTTTTGAATGGAGAATTGAAAGATCCCTACGATACTTTTGATAAAATAAAAGGAATAGCTCAGCGATTTCCTGCTACAAAAGTATTTTGGTTGGTCGGGGAGTTGGCAGAAAAGGATAGGAATATATCAATTTTCAATGTAGAACATCAGGATTTGATCCGCGAAATCAATGCGACTTCATCGGTTAATCTTCACCCTAGTTATGCTTCATTTTTAAGCCTTGAGCGTTTACAGAAAGAAAAACAGAATTTAGAAGAAACAATTCATAGAAAAATAACAGCTTCTCGTCAGCATTTTTTGAGGTTTCAATTGCCCGATTCTTTTCGTTTGCTAGAAAAAGTTGGATTTAGGGATGAGTATTCTATGGGATTTGCTGAGAAAATTGGATTTAGAAGCAGTACAGCACACGAGCACTTATGGTTTGATCTTGAACAAAATAGAATCAGTAATTTAACGATACATCCTTTTGTTTATATGGACGGAACGTTAAATGAGTACATGCAATTGTCAATTGATGAAAGTAAAATTAGAATCAAAGAATTGTACAATGAAGTGCTCCAATTTGGTGGAGATTTTGTTTTTCTTTGGCACAATGAAACAATTGGCGATTACCAAAAATGGGAAGAATGGAGTAGTGTATTGGAATTTACGTTAAATTTAGGAGATGAATAAAAGAATTGTAATTAGTGGAATTGTTTTAATTGTGACTGCAATCATTTTGGGTGCATTTGGCGCACATGCTTTGAAGGATATTTTGTCTACAAAAAGTTTAAACTCATTTGAAGTTGGTGTTCGATATCAAATGTACCATGGGATAGCATTTTTAATTCTTGGTTTAAATGCGAAATCATTTAATTTTGATTTACGAACAGTTTTTCGACTTATTCTGGCTGGCGTAGTGCTTTTCAGTGGTTCAATTTATGGATTAGCAATGCAAGAGCCTTTGCATGTTTCAATGAAGTTCTTTGGACCAATTACTCCAATTGGCGGAGTATTAATGATTGCCGGTTGGTTGTTTCTTCTTTTTAGAATTATAAAACAGAAAGAAAATGGAACCGTTTAAAATCACCGTTTTAGGATCAGGAACTTCGCAAGGAGTTCCGGTTATTGCTTGTAAATGTGCTGTTTGTACTTCAACTGATGCAAAAGATAAGCGTTTAAGGAGTTCGATTATGTTGACCGTAAACGGAAGAAATTACGTCATTGATTCTGGTCCAGATTTTCGCCAACAAATGCTGAGAGAGAATGTAACTACGTTGGATGCAATAATCTACACGCATGAGCATAAAGATCATGTCGCTGGAATGGATGACGTTCGCGCATTTAATTTCATTGAAAAGAAGGACATGCAGATTTATTGTTCTGAAAATGTAGAAAAAGCACTTCACCGTGAATTTCACTATGTTTTTGAAGCAGTGAAATATCCTGGAGTGCCAAGTGTTAACATTCAATTAATTTCAAAAGAAAAAGAATTTAGTTTAACGAAAGAATTAGCTGTTATTCCAATTGAAGTAATGCATTATAAAATGCCTGTTTTAGGATTTCGAATTGGTGGTTTCGCGTACATCACGGATGCTAAAACAATTACTGAAAATGAAAAAATCAAATTAAAAGGGGTAAAGGTTTTAATTCTTAACGCATTGAGGAAAGAAGAACATATTTCTCATTTCAACTTAGCACAAGCACTGGCGTTAATTGAAGAAATTCAACCTGAGAAAACATATTTAACACATATTTCTCACTTGTTTGGAAAACAAGATGATATTGAGTCTCTTTTACCCAAAAATGTGTTTGTAGCATTTGATGGAATGAAGTTGACAGTCAATTAGAATGAAATAGTTGTTATAAATTAATGAAATTACTTTGTAATCGATAATTCAATTATATTTGTGGTTCAATAAATTAAACTATGTCAAATAATATTCTTAAAGGAAAAAGAGGAATCATTTTCGGAGCGTTAAATGAGCAGTCAATCGCTTGGAAAGTTGCTCAAAGAGCACACGAAGAAGGTGCTACATTTGTTTTAACAAATGCTCCGATTGCCATGAGAATGGGTGAGATTAATAAGTTAGCAGAAGAAACAGGAAGTCAAGTTATTCCTGCTGATGCAACAAGTGTTGAAGATATTGAGAATTTGATTTCTCAATCAATGGAAATTTTAGGTGGAAAAATAGATTTCATTTTACATTCTATTGGTATGTCTATCAATGTTCGTAAAGGACGTCACTATACGGATCAAAATTATGATTTCACGCATAAAGGATTAGATGTTTCTGCATTGTCGTTTCACAAAGTGATGCAAAGTGCAATGAAATTAGACGCAATGAATGATTGGGGTTCTATTTTGGCTTTAACTTATATTGCTGCCCAAAGAACTTTCCCAGATTATAATGATATGGCGGATAATAAATCTTATTTAGAATCCATTGCCCGTAGTTTTGGATACCATTATGGAATGGCAAAGAAAGTTCGTGTAAATACAATCTCTCAATCACCAACAATGACCACAGCAGGTTCAGGTGTAAAAGGATTCAGTGAGTTTATCAATTATTCAGAGAAAATGTCGCCGCTTGGAAATGCTTCTGCATTGGCTTGTGCGGATTATTGTATTTCATTGTTCTCTGACCTTACAAAATATGTAACCATGCAAAATCTCTTCCATGACGGTGGTTTCTCCAATACAGGAGTAACAGAAGCTGTTATCGAAAAATTCGGAGAAGAGTAAGTAAAATACTTTTATAAAAAAAATGCAATCGAGAGGTTGCATTTTTTTTTGATAGCAAGTTTTTATGAGGGTAAGATTGAATTTCGAGTAATTAGTCTAGTTTTAGCTTTTTGTAGAATTATTTCTTATTTTTATAGAAATCTGCTAAACTGTTACTCACCTGAGTTTATCGGAGGTAAATGGAATTTAGCGGGTTGTTGTAATCAATTAAAAAAATGACTCGTATAAAAACTATAATTCTGATTTTTTTATTGACTTTTAGCCTTATATCTTGTAAAGACAATAGAGAAAAAAGAAAAGAAATCGTGTCTGAAAAAATTGACCAGTTTTCGGAAAAACAAGTGGAATGGAAAAATTTGACAAATCAAATTTTAGAAAATAAGTTTGTTAAATCAAATTTGGGGAAAGGAATTTACCCATCCGATTTGGAACAATATTTATCGACTGAATTAATAAATAACGGAATTAAACGAATTACTGTGCGGAACAGTTCGGAATGTAAAGAAGTGGAATACGAAACAGAATGGACTGAATATCCAATCGGGACTTTATATTTGACATGGACAACGTGTGGAAATTTAAAGCAAACGGAAAAAGGATCTTACGAAGATAATTTCGATTTGAATTTTATAGAAATCTGGGGAATTGGAAATAATTGGCTGATTTGGACTGATAGCGACTATATCTGAAAATAAAAACTAGGTACAATAACTGGTATAATTTATTGCTACTGATTTTCCTATTTGGAAATCTCCGCATTCATTCCATTAGTCAGTGATTTTTCACTAAATTAGTCGCTAAACCAAGCAACGAAATCATACCAAAACCGTTAAACCGTCAATTTTAATAATTAAATGAATAGATTAGTTTTAATACTTACAATTTTAATTGTCTTGATTGGATGCAGGAATAAAAAATTTGACTCAGATACATGGAAAGAAAATAATGAAGAACAATTTCAGATGCTTTCGGACCTTGTTGAATCGGATATTCTAGTAGGCAAATCAAAAGGAGAAATAGTTGTTCTTCTGGATACTATAGGTATTAAGAAATTTAAATACTCCGATACGAATTGGATGTTTATAATTGGTAAACCTAAAAGAAATTTGGTGACACAAAGTCCTGTTGAAGTTCTTGACCTTACATTTAAAAATGACATGGTTATAAAAGTTGAAAAAAGAAATTAAAAACGAACTACAATAACTAAGCATTCGAACTGCCGATACTTCAGCTAACTATGGAATAAAAAGCCAAGTTTATCTTACGTGTTGACAACCGAATTCGCGCGCTTACCGAAGGTAAACTCGTTTCAAAAACTCTCTATGGGGAAAACGAACGATTACTTGTTGAATTTCTTTTTTTAACAATGATCTAGTTTTAGCTTTTGTAGAATTTTTCTTATTTTTATAGAAATCTGCTAAATCGTTGCTTACCTGAGTTTGTCGAAGGTAAATGGAGTTTAGCGGGTTGTTAGTGGTAATGATGAAAATGAAAGAAACACTTTTTATTTTAGCTTTAATTCTTAATGCGAACTTCTTGTTTTCGCAAATGGGACCGCATATCCCTAATTATCTAGATAAAGAGATATATAACTCACTTGATGAGGCTCTTGAAAATTCAAATGAAGTAATAAAACTAGATTTATCAAGCGATTCAATATTCATTTTTGATGAACGAATTTATGAGCTAAAAAATCTAAAATGGTTAAATCTATCAATGAATAAGCTACTTGAGCTACCTGATGATTTTGGTAATAAAATGATAAATCTTGAAGTGTTAATTATTTATGGAAATGAATTAACAGAACTTCCTAATTCATTGAAAAACTTATCGAAGTTAATATCACTCGATATAGCTCTAAACAATTTAGTTTACCTTCCAAAAGAAATTGGGAACCTTCAAGAACTAAAAGAATTAAAAGTAAATGCAAATAAACTAGAAGAATTACCCGAGTCAATAGGGAACCTTAAAAAGCTATATTATTTAGATATAATTGGTAATAATATTTCTAGATTTCCTGAATCACTAAGTGCTTGTGAAAGTATTGTAACAATCAAAGCCTCTTCAAATAAAATTTATTCGTTACCTAAAGAAATTGGTTCTTTGAAGGAATTAACTTGGTTGTACTTAGACGGTAATAAGATTCAAGAGTTACCTAGTTCCTTTGTTAATCTATCTCAACTATATTATCTATCCTTAAATAAAAACTTACTCAGTCATTTACCTGTAAAATTTGGTGCTTTAGAAAATATAAGAGGTTTATCTATTGAAGAAAACAGTTTGACAGATTTACCTGAGAGTTTCTTTGACTTTAAATTCTTTTCAGACTTGCATCTAAAGGATAACTTCTTCAATAAACAGACAATAGAAAGGATTAAATTAACGTATCAAGGTATCCCTATATATTTAGATTAAAAAAACTATAACACTATGTGAAATTGCATTAGAACACATTTTACATTAACCGTTAATGAACTGGGCGATTTTTCGATATATCATTAATTCTAGTTGCAATCTTGACAAGTTGTACACAAACTAAAAAAAATAATTAGTAGGAATTGATTAAATTACTCTATAATTAACTGTTCTGTGTAAATCCCTTCTTGAAGAATAGTTTGAATAAAATACACACCACTTTCTAAATCATTAATTGAAATGATTGAATTTTCTTTTGCATCAATTGTTCTTACAATTTGTCCATTCATTGTGTAAACAACAATTGTTTCAAGGTGAACATCGTTACTTACTGTAATGCTAACATTCTCTGAAGATGGATTCGGGTAAATGGAAACGTATTGACTTAAATCAACCTCTTGAATAGAAACATTGTAAAAATCCCAAGTATCTTCAGCGTCAACTCCTCCCCAAATACGAGTCGCAAGGTATGGATTATCGATGAATGGATTTCTATTCCCTTGTCCATTTGTGTTGGATGTATTCTCTAAATAATTATTTCGTTCCAATTCTACGGAAGAAACAGAATCTTCTGCATTCCATTCGAGAAACAATTCAATCATATTTTGATCAATTGCAACAGAAACGCCTTCCCCAACATTGATTGGGAGACATTGATTTCCGTAACGTAAATACATGTACATCATCATTCGTGCGATATCTCCTTTCCATTCATCTCCAGGATACCAAAAATTTGAATTAATGATTGCTGAATTCCCCGTTCCATCGGTGAATTTTTTACTTCCTCGTGAACCATTTCGTTGAACGTCAGAAGCTCTTAACATGTGTGCATCAGCTCCAGGACCAGAAGTTCCTAAGTTTGGAGTTCCCAATGATTTTGGATAAGTGTGTTCTCTGTTCCATTGTCCGACTCCACCTCCAAAGTTGTTTTTATCTCTTGTAACGTCCGTTGTAACATCATTGTCGGTATCGTCAAATCCGTACACAAGAAGCACATTAGAAGTGTTAATTGTATCCAAATCAATAATTTTTAATACAGCTTTAACTTGTGTGTATGATAAATTGTTGGTGTGTGTAACGGTAATTTTATTGGCTAACTCATTTTTCAAAGCAATTCCTGAAAGCGTTAGGTCAACATTGTCGTAATAGGATTGTTGTGCAGAAAGCGAAGAAATTATTAGAATGAATGATAAGAAAAAAGAAATTTTCATTGTATTGTTGATTGATTTCTATAAAAATAATGGAAAAAAATCACATCTCATTCATTCGGAGAATAAAAATATTATTTAAACGATTAAGTAGTTGGAAGTTTATTTTTCAGTCATAAAAATGTATACAAAAAAAGAAAAATTAACAGCAATACATGATGATTTCGCCACGTTTATTAAACAATGAATATCCTACAAAATCATGCGATTCATTTCCTAAGCGAAAATTATAAATAGGCAAATTGTTCTTTTCAGTATAAACATACGTTCCATAGTTTTCAAAATCTTCTGGAGGAGTTGTTCGGAAAAGAGTAAAACTTTCATTGTCTGCATAAATAAATGCTTCGTTACTTAGGTTGTGTTTGATTCTTTCTTTTATTGCGTGAATTATATCTTCGGTAGAATTATATTCATCCAAAGCATAAGTTGCAATAAGATATTGAGTCTTAAATTCTTTTCTCCAAAGTGTATCTCCTTTCTTGTTTTGAATTAAAAACAAACAATTCCCATCCATAATACTCCCTTGAGGGACATAGAAGGTAAAAACATCTTTTTCTTGAGTTGTGGAAAAAAAGTGAGTTGAACTTTCAACGAAAGAATAAGGTAATTCTGTTGTCGTGTAATCAAATTCGGAAGAATCATTTAATTCTTGTGAAGAAATCTTCTCTTCAACTATAACTTCTTCCACCTGTTCTGTTTCATGAATAACAGGTACTGTTTCCTTTTCAATTGCTTCTTGTTGAGAATTACAGCTGATTAAGGATAGAAGGAGTAATACGGAAAAGAACTTGATGTAATTCATAGTTGATTTTATTGATTCTTACCAAATGTACTAAAATAAGAAGGGTATTGAAATCAAAAAAGGCGACTCTTTCGAATCGCCTTTTAAATTATTGGTTGAATTTGCTTTTAAGCCATAACTTTTGGAGCAGCAGATAAAATTGCTTCACTCGTTTCATTGGCGAAGATTTCGAAATTTTTCACAAATTGTTCTGCTAAATGATTCGCAGTTTTGTCAAAATTCGCTTTATCTTCCCAAGTGTCTTTTGGATTTAAAATTTCAGAAGGTACTCCTGGAACTTCAGTTGGCATTGAAAGGTCAAAGATTGGTTGAGTTTTAAATTCAACATTGTCTAATTTTCCATCCATTGCTGCAGTAATCATTGCTCTTGTGTAAGACAATTTCATTCTGTTTCCAACTCCGTAAGATCCACCAGACCATCCTGTATTGATTAACCATACATTGATGTCTGTTCCGTCTAATTTTTCTCCTAACAATTCAGCGTATTTTGCTGGGTGTAGCGGTAAGAATGCTGCACCGAAACAAGCTGAAAAAGTTGTTTGAGGCTCTGTAACTCCCATTTCAGTTCCAGCAACTTTCGCTGTGTAACCTGACATGAAATGATACATTGCTTGTTCTCTTGTTAACTTAGAGATCGGAGGTAAAACTCCAAATGCATCTGCTGTTAAAAAGAAAATATTTTTAGGTGCTCCACCGATAGAAGGTGTAACAATGTTATCGATGTGATGAATAGGATATGAAACACGTGTATTTTGTGTGATTTCAGTGTTTTCATAATCCGGAGTAGAAGTACCATCAACAAATCCGATGTTTTCTAAAATTGCTCCGTATTTAATCGCATCGTAAATTTGAGGCTCTTTTTCTTGCGATAAATCAATTGTTTTCGCGTAACATCCACCTTCAAAATTGAAGACAGTGTCATTTGACCAACCGTGTTCATCGTCACCAATTAAACGTCTATTTTCATCCGAAGACAATGTTGTTTTTCCTGTACCTGAAAGGCCAAAGAATACAGCAGTATCTCCATCTTTTCCAATGTTTGCAGAACAATGCATGGAAAGAACATTTTTCTCATGAGGAAGAATGAAATTCAATACAGAGAAAATTCCTTTTTTGATCTCTCCTGTGTAACCTGTACCACCAATGATAGCCATTTTACGAGAGAAATTTAAAATTGCAAAGTTGTGTTGACGTGTTCCATCAATCTCTGGATCAGCCATGAATCCTGGTGCGCAAACTACATTCCATTCAGCATCAAAATTCTCAATTTCTTCATCCGTTGGACGGATAAACATATTGTGAGCAAAATGATTAGACCATGGAAATTCAGTTGTAACTCTTAAACTTAAACGGTGATTTTCATCAGCACAAGCAAAGGCGTCACGAACATAAACATCTTTCTCCATTAAATACGCTTTCATTCTGTTGTAAAGCGCATCAAATTTTTCTGGAGTGAATTTGATGTTAATGTCTCCCCACCAAACAGCATCTTCTGTTTTTTCATCACAAACGATGAATCTGTCTTTAGGTGAACGTCCAGTAAATTCTCCGGTTTCAATAGCAATAGCTCCTGTGTCTGTTAAAACACCTTGTCCATTGATGATAGTGTCTTCAATTAAATCAGATGGTGATAAATTCCAAAACTGATTCCCAAGATTAGTTAATCCAATTGTTTCGTTTAAATTGGCATTTTTACCTTTTTTACCAAATACGTCCATTTTTTTTAGTTTTTTAGCTTCCGCTTTTATTAACAAGGCAAAGTTAAGGGAATATGAACACAAAACTGTTAAAATTCCGATGAGTTTCTAACAATTTAAGGATGAAATTTGTTGAAATGTATTTTTAAAAGAATGACATATATTCTATTTTTACATCAAATCTCTTAATGCTTCAACTGCAGAACGAATATTTTTCCGAACTTCAGAAATTGTTGCTTCCATCATATAACATGGAGCTGAAATAATTTTATGTTCACGATCTATTTCAATTTCACGAACCGATTTCATGCTCGTTTCTGTTCCACATTTATTCAAACCTTCCACAAATGAAGCGATATCGTAAGGTGATTTCTCAACGTCGTTTCCAATTGTCATCTTGGGTTTTATAGAGGAACCCTCTAAGGCTTTGGACAATACAATTGGACTGACACAAAGTGCAGCAATTGGCTTTCCAATGTTTACTAAGTTGACTAATAGTAATTTAACTTCGGGTAAAATTTGACCGTCAGCTCCATCAAATGCCCATTGAGTGAAGTTTTTTGCACTTCCAAATCCTCCAGGAATTATCAATGCATCAATATCAGCAGGAGAGATTGATGAAATTTCTTGCACATTTCCTCTAGCAATTCGAGCACTTTCAATGAGCATGTTTCGGTTTTCGTCCATCTCTTCACCATTCAGGTGATTGATAACGTGGTGCTGGTTTCTGTCGATAGAAATACAAACAGCTTCTGCACCAATTTCATCAATTGCTAAAAGCGTTAAAACGGCTTCTTGAATTTCAACACCATCGTAAACACCATTTCCGGATAATAATACGCCGATTTTCATTATTGAAAAATATAACTGATTCTACCCTGATATCCTTGAAGGTTAAGGATAATTTCAGACCCACTTTCTTGAATGTCTGCCATTTCTCGAATGTCTACAATAATTGTTTTTGTTACCAAAGATTTACAAAGATCACCATTGTTCTTGTGGATTAATTTTATTTGACGAATTGGAGGCAATGATTTAGCGACCATCTGGCTACCGACCATGTCAAAAGAATGTTCGTTACAACCACCCGAGTAGGTTACATTTATAATTAGTATGTTTCCAGAAATAATGACAGAGTTTATCGATAATTCATCTGATTCAACGAATTCACCAAAATGTGCTTTGATTTCAATGTCTTTCTCTGATTTTAAATCTTCAGCTTTAACTTCATCGACTCTTTCTTCAATTTCATCTTTGTGTTCTATAACTGTTGCTTCTGTGTTTTCTTTCACTTCTGTAGAGGTAGATTCTGTAACTTCTTTAGTGTTTCCACATGATAATAATAAGGCAGAGAATACAATTGGGATGTATAATTTCATAATTTCTAGTTTCATTTGATTATTCAAATATAATACCAATTAAATAAAAAGACGAATCAAAGTTGAAAACATTCTTGAATACCTATCTTTGTACTATGAAAACAAAAACCCTCAAAAAGAATAAAGTAAATGTAGTGACTTTAGGTTGCTCTAAAAACTTATTCGATTCTGAAGTATTAATGGCGCAACTCAAGGGGAATGACTTTGAAGTTGAGCATGAATCTCAAAGTGAAGACAGTGAGATTGTAATTATTAATACCTGTGGTTTTATTGACAGTGCAAAACAAGAATCGATTGATACTATATTAGGATTTGCGGATGCTAAAAAAGCAGGTTTGGTAGATAAGGTTTATGTTACCGGCTGTCTTTCTCAAAGGTATAAAGATGATTTGGAAGCTGAAATTCCTGAAGTGGATGCGTTTTTTGGAACAAAAGAATTACCGCATTTGCTAAAAACGTTGAATGCAGATTATAAACATGAACTGATTGGAGAACGTTTGTTAACTACTCCGACTCATTATGCTTATTTCAAAATTGCGGAAGGTTGTGATCGTCCTTGCTCATTTTGTGCCATCCCAATTATGCGTGGTGGACATAAATCTACACCAATGGAAGATTTGGTTGAGCAAGCTAAAGGTTTAGCAGCAAAAGGAGTGAAAGAATTAATGCTAATCGCCCAAGATTTAACGTATTACGGTTTAGATTTATACAAGAAAAGAGCTTTGGCCGAGTTGGTCGACAAAATTGCAGACGTTGAAGGAATTGAATGGATAAAGTTACACTATGCATTTCCAAATAATTTCCCAATGGACGTTTTAGATGTGATGAATAAAAGAGACAATGTTTGTAATTATTTAGACATTCCTCTTCAGCACGGTTCAACAAAAATGTTGAAAGCAATGAGACGTGGAATTACACGTGATAAAACGGAACAATTGATTAAAGATTTAAGGGCTAAAGTTCCTGGAATTGCTTTAAGAACGACTTTGATTTCTGGATATCCAGGAGAAACGGAAGAAGATTTTCAAGAAATGTATGATTTTGTTGAACGTTCTCGTTTTGAACGTTTAGGGATTTTTACATATTCTCATGAAGAAAATACACATGCTTATAATTTTGACGACGATGTTTCGGAAGAATTGAAAAAAGAAAGAGCGGATAAAATCATGGAATTACAGTCCCAAATAAGCTATGAATTGAATCAAGAACGAATAGGGGATACTTACAAAGTTCTTTTTGATAAAGTTGAAGGGGATTACTTTGTTGGTCGAACAGAATTCGATTCACCAGATGTGGACAATGAAGTGTTGGTTCGGAAAGATGAATTCTTTGTACGACTGGGAGATTTTGCAATGGTAGAAATCACCAAAGCTGATCATTATGACTTGTATGGTAAGGTTATCGCATAATTTTTTTTTAGCTCAGGCAACCTATTGATTTTTGCTTTTGTACTTAGGATGAATTTAAAATCTTAGGTTATGAAAAAAAATATTTTGACTATTGCTTATTTTGGAGTCGCAGGAACTTTATTCTTATTGAATTCTTGTCAACCAGAAACTGTTTCGCCAAATGATCCAAACGCAGGAACAACACCAACATGGAATACGAATGATTCAACTGGAGGAAATCCAAATGATACATTAGGTGGTGGAACTGGAAACCCAACTGATACACTCGGAGGAGGAAACACAGGTGGAGGAACTGGAAACCCAACTGATACAACTGGTGGAGGGAATAATACAGATTCATTGAATTGGAACCCATAAAATTGTACTTTTATCTCACAATTGTTTAACTATTTTTAGTGATAGGCATAAAAATAATAGAGAAGTTTGTTCAAGGAGATAGAGTAGGTTTTGATTTAGTTTACAAAGCCTACTCTTCTGGTATGTACTCTATTTGTCTACGTTATTTAAGATGTGATGATGATGCCAAAGAAGTTTTACAAGAGACTTTTATCAAAATCTATGAAGCAAGAGAGAGTTTTGATACTTCGAGAAGTATTGGAGCATGGATAAAAACAATCACTATTCGAACGGCACTCAATTATATTAAAAAAAATTATAAAATGGTCTTGATAGAAGATGAAACACAGTTTGATGCATTTTCAAACCCTGTTGTAGAAGAGGAGTCTAATTCTATGAAAGATATTTTAAAAAAAGCATTAGAAAATTTACCTGATGGGTATAGGGTTGTTTTTCAGCTTTTTGCTATTGAAAATTTAACCCATAAAGAAATTGCAGACTACTTAGGTATAAAAGAAGGGACTTCAAAATCTCAATATTCTAAAGCAAAGTCTATGATAAAGAGAATGATTGAAAATCAAAAAGTTACCTCATGAAACAAAAAGATGCCATAGAAAAATTATTTTCTTCAACTTTCTCGGAGGATAAAGTTACTCCGCCTAATGATGTGAAAATAGGTATTGATAAGGCGTTATTTTCAGCTCATAATACTGCTTTTATTTTAGATGTTGTTCTCGGTGGATTGTTTGCTCTTTTATTGTTATTCGGTTCTTACTTTGCGAACAATGATCAAACTGGAGAAATACTACTTTCTGAAACAACAACGGAAAAAAGTAGTCAGTTAAACAAAGGAAAGAATGATTTATCGAACGATGTTATTCCAATGAAACAACTTAATACGAATGATATTTTTACAGATAAGGATGGTGAAAACGATAACACACGAGAGGTTGAAAGTGTGAATAAAAATGTAAGACTTAACAACAACAACAACAACAACAACAACAACAACAACAACAACAACAACAACA
>CAYLWS010000036.1:0-31176 GCA_964387525.1 uncultured Fluviicola sp. | reverse complement strand
TGAGTCTTCTCTATAAAAATAGGTTGAAAAATTTGTTTTTTAACACGGTACCTAAGAAATCGTAGGGGAGTTTGAAACTCTGCCCTTCCAATTTAGCACTTAGCCAAAGCAAATATTTTTATAATTAATTTTCTTTTTTCATTATCAAAATTTTGGTTTGGCGGTTTTCAATCGAAGCTCAAAACTTCCAATTTACTACCAAAGCCCCTATGTTTTTTAGCCATTGTTACCAACTTTTTGTTCTTCATTTTTTAAAATTGGTGTAAGAATTAGTCCTGCAATAAATCCGCTAACTAAGCCTCCAATATGTGCTGCATTATCAATCCCTCCAGTTAGTCCCATTAACAGGTTAAAGCCTACAAAAACGACTGTACTTAAAAGGAATGATTTACTAAAGTCAGGGTGGAATATTTTCGTAAGCATAAATGCTAAAAATAAGCCATACATTCCGAAAATAGCACCTGAAGCACCAACACTTATAGTTGCGTCATACCACCATAAACTTGCAATACTTGCTAATATACCTGTTGTGAGATATGACACTAAGAACTTTGTTTTTCCCAAAACAGGTTCTAAGAACATACCAACAAATAAGAGTCCATACATATTAAAAAGTAAATGCATTAATCCACCGTGTAAAAATGTACTTGATAATAAACGCCACCATTCACCGTCCATAGTAGAAGGTCTATAGTTTGCACCCCATAATAATAAGTCTTGCCCTTTAAAAGTCATAAAGCCTAAGCCTGACATCATCATTATTATGAAAATTATAATATTTACATAAATCAGAATTGGCGTAATGAAGTATCCTTCTTTTGGTTTTAGAAAATCTATAAAGTCTGCTAAATCTTCATCTTTAATAGGTTTTCCACTTTCCAGTTTTTTTAATTCTTTCTCGTCAAACTTTGGAATAAACAACATAATTAGAAAAACGATTGCTCCAATTCCTAAACCACCAAATATCCATTCAAGTTTGTTGCCATTGCGATTTTCAAAGGGTTCATTTACTGGTAGCAAAATAGTTTGATAGGTTGGGTCATATTTTACGCTTTTCTTAGAAGCTTCTAATAACCCATCTCTATCGTCTGTATTTCCAATACGGTCTAAGTAAACAAATTGTGAAGGATTAAAGTTGTCAAAATCAATTTGACTTTGGTCTGCAAATTCTTGATATTTTTCTTCTTTTTCATCCTCATCAAGTCTATTGCTAATATTTTCAGAATATTCTTTGCCATACCAAGCCAAACAGTTTTTGTTTATTGTATCATTAATACCTTCAAATATTGGCATAGCAATGTAAATGTGCATATTGAACCTATCATTATTTTTTCCGCTTACGTCAAAAGTTGTATTAACCCCGATATTAATTTTGTCAATATAGTAGTCTGTTATCTGATAATATTTAGTTTCATTCTGAATGTTTATTTCTTTTACACTTTGAATTTCGGTTAATTCACCAGAAGCTGTTTCTATATATTCCTGAGCAACAATTGTTGGGACTCCTATTGCAAGAGCAGCTACAAATTGATATAGTCCTGGAAGATTTCCGTTTCCACCAGTTAATTTTAGAATTCTAATTTTTGGTCTTAACCAAACTAAAACTGGAATCCAAGGCAAAGCGAATGGCAGTCCAAACTTGATTATGATTCCTTTTAAAGAAAATAATTCTAATTCAATGAAAATTAACCAATTTAAAAAAGTGTAAACAGTAATAAATAAAATAGCCATTATAATAAATGGCTTGTAAATCAATTTCAGCTTTTTAATATTATCGTTCATTTTTTATTTTTGGAATTGTTGGTAACAAGTGGATAAAACACATTAAACGTTTTAGTTCACTCTTTATTTTCTTAAAAATAAGCAAAAATTATTACAAGCACACATTCTACAATAAAAAACAGTACAACCTTCACTCCAACATCACTCGTGTATGTTTTGTTTTATCAAATACTAGTTTGATTATTTCACACAACTACCTTTAACATTATTTCTTACGAAGAATCTCAAGGGAATTAGCCCACAAAAAAAGCCGCTCAAATCAATGAACGGCTTTAAAATATATAACTTATAGTCTATCTTCTAACTCCTAACTGGTAGAAACGACGATTATCAACTATATCTGCTAATTTACTTAAACCTTTCGTTAAGTTCACTTGAACACTTGCTCTAGCTGAAGCTAACATTTGATCTTTCTCTGCTTGATAATTTGCAGCAGTGGGTACTTTTTCTGTTTTTTCAATTAACACAACATATACACCAGCTTTACCTTTAATTGCTTTAGTCATTGAACCGTCTTTCAATCCTGAAAATATTGTTCCAACAACAAGTGGTTCAAAACCTGCACCAGTTATTTGTGGGTTAGCAAACGTAACCTCTGCTTTGTTAATACTTACATTCTCAAATTTTCCTTTAATTTCTTCCAAAGTTTTTGCTCCAAGCATTTTATCAGAAATCATTCTCACTTTCTCTGCTTGAATGTATTCTGCTTCTACCAGCTTTTTTGCATCATCAAACGAAAGAATCCCTTCGTTTCTAATAGAAGATACAACAGCAATGATGTATCGATTGTTTTCCTTGATTGGTGAGTCAATTAAATCTCCAACTTGAGCTCCATTTTGAAAAGCCAATTTTAAAATCTTATCTTCAGCAAAAGAAGAACTGAATCCATAAACTATTGGACCATTATCTTGAATCGTTAAAGGTCGAGCGAAATAACCATTTTCTTGAACAAGTGAATCAAACATTGCTACTTTCTCAGCACCATTCTCAATTGGACTCATTTTCTCATCCAATAAGTAAATAATGTTATCTACTTCTTCGTCTGTTTGGTCAATTGTCTCTTGACTCGCAGTCAATGATTTTTGAACGATAGCTAAAACAGGATATTTCACTTGTTTTTTATCTAAAACTTCAATAATGTGAAAACCATAATCAGTCTGAACGTATCCTATTTTACCAACAGGCTCATCTTTCGCGAAGTTACTGAATTCAGGAACCATTTCGTAGTCCATGAAATCTTTGTATTCTCCACCAGTGTTTTTAGATCCTGGATCTTCCGAATAATTCAACACATATTCGAAGAAGTTATCTTTATTGATCAATGGAAGTAAAGAGTCAACTTTTACTTTCGCAATTGCTACAGCAACAGTATCCATTCGTTGAGCAGCAATTAAAATGTGTCTAACACTTAAAAGGTTGGTGTTAAAATCCAATACTTTTGCTATTCTAGTTGCACCTCTATCTTGGAAAGGTCCAATAACATCACCAATTTGAGCATTTGTAAAAACACTATCCATTGCAGCAGGGTAAGTTAAACCTCTTTGTTGAGCTTTCTCATCAGAATCTGGTTTATACGTTGCTTGGTGTGTACTAGAATAATAGTTGAAATCACTATTTCTTTGATTCGTTACAAACAAAGAATCATTTGATGATACACCAAATTTCTCTTTCAATGTTGCAATTTTAGTATCAAAATTAGTTGAATCTTGCCCAGAAGGTAAAACAGTAATATCGAAGAATTTCACCTCTCTAGAACCCGTTTTGTTATTGAATTTAGGTTCGTTCTTGTGTTCTTCGTAATATGCTTTCAATAAATCATCGTTTACTTCAATTTCTTCATCCTTGATAGAACCGTAACGTTGCATAACAAAAGAAACTGTCTTAATCTCCTTTTGTGCAATATATTCATTACGTGCTTCTAATTCTGTGATGTAAATACCTTGATTGATGATTGCAAAATATTTTTCTTGCATGATCTTATCTGAATAGTATTGCTTACTATCTTTCCATTGTTGTTGAACTTCTGGTTCTTCAGAAGATTCCATCTCTTCAATACGAGATTGTAACAATTTCTTGTCAAACATACCTGTTACAGAATCCGTAAAGCTTTGTGTAAATTCAGGAAGAACGTCAAATCCGTCTTCTCCATACAAATAAGCATCAAACTCATTATCACTTACTTCAATTCCCAATGCTTCAAATTCTTGGTTCAACACCAAACGATCCGTAAACATTTTCCAAACTTGTGCTTTATCTACGGGTTTCGCAGGTTGTTGCTGTTGCTGAGCTTGTCTGTCTGCATTCAACTGAGCCATTGCAACATCATCGTTGAAATTTTGTTCATTTACTTTTTCGCCATAAACGGTACCAATTCCATATTTGGATTCGACATTACCCGTCATTTTGTTATAATCCGTAAAAATAAAAGCTACAAGTGCTCCTCCAATTAGAACGAGCATCAACCATGATTTTTCTCGTATTTTTCCTATTATCGCCATTTTTCTTGTTTTCTGTATCTTAAATAAGTCTGCGAATATAGTCAGATCAATCGACTATTTCAACTAATTTGACGATAACATTTAATCTTGACGTAAAAAAACAAAAACCCAACCGACATTAATCGATTGGGTTTTTCACTCTTAGTTGTTGTTTTTTAAGGTTTTACGATGCCTTTCTTTTTATCTTTTTGTGCACCTTCCTCTTGTTCCTCTTCTGGTGTTTTTTCACCACCATCATCAGCACAAGGTCCTAATGTATCACCATGTCTTTGGTGAATAATCCATTGGTTTTGAGGAATAACCATTTGAGTTGTTTCAGTTGAACCGGGTAAATGATGACAGATTACAATCGTCCCAGTTCCACCAGTATCAAGTGTCCCTATTTGTAAACATGATCCTAATTTATCACCATGCGCTTTATGTACTGCCCATTCAGATTCTGGTATTTGCATTTCCTCTTGGTTGGTGGTACCTGTTGGTGTATTATGGCAAATGGTGATTATTTTCTCGTTCACAACCGATGGACAGGCTTCTTGAGAATCACCATGAGCTTTATGTTCTGCCCAATCAGAGGATTTTATTTTCATTGTTTTCTTTTCCCCTGTTTTAGGGTCTGTGTGACAAATGGTGTAGGTTAAAGTTGTTGTTGGGTCAGAAATTTGACGACACGTTCCTTTGGTGTCACCGTGTGTTTGATGTATTTCCCATTCTTTCGCAGTAACTACAATCGTAGACTGAACACCTGTCTTAGGGTCTGTATGGCAAATGGTAATTTCATCTACAACTGGGTCAGAAATTTGTACACATTTTCCTAAAACATCACCGTGAGCTTGATGCTCCGCCCAATCTGATAAAGAAATATACATTTCTACGCGAGGTTGACCTTTTTTCTGTGGATCATGGCAAATTAATACTTTTCGAACATCTATAACCTTTTTAATTTGAATGGATTGATTCACGGCACCACAAGAGTTCGTTGCAACAATAACAATGTGATTGATTCCTTCACTTAAAGTTACAACAGCTTCATACCTTTTAGTGGATGCATTGTAGTTTCCTCCTGTAATAATTTGACCATTGACAGTTACTTGAACTTGATTGGTAAATGAAATATTTTGCAATGCGACTTCCAATAAAACAGTGGATTGAGTTGTAGAATTCTCCGTTGGTGCTACAATGGATACAATTGGAGAATAGCATGGTTTGTACTGAATTGTTTTCGTTTTAATAGCATTCCCACATTCGTTGGTCGCCTTAATTTGAATAGAATTTGCACCAGGGTTTAAAATGAAATTCGTTTGATAAATTTTAGTTGTTGCATTAAATGTACCTCCAGTATAAATAGCTCCATTTATAGTCACACTAATTTGGTTTCTATTGGCAACATTTAAAATACTTGCCTTAAGAATTGCAGAATTCTGAGTAGACATAGTTTGATTCGGTAAAATGATAGAAACAACAGGTGCCACGCAAGGAGAAAATATCGTGTTTACAGATTGAGTAACTGATCCACAATCATTTGTTGCGGTTACAACAATAGAATTTTTTCCATTTCTCAACGGTATTCTAGCTTGAAAAATTTGTGTGTTTACATCAAATGTCCCCGTCTGATTTAAAACACCATTCACTCTTAATTGAAGTTGATTTCTATTTGCAATATTCGTTAACTTAACTTTCACGAGTGTTTGAGCATTCGGAGAGTTTCCATTCAATGGAGAAATAAAAGTAACCGTAGGTAAAGTACAGGGTACGTATTCTATGGTAACTGTTTCACGATCTGTACCACAAGAATTACTTCCAAACAACTCCAACGTATTCGTTCCTCTTCGTAAAGTTATTGTTGTGGAGAATTGATGAGTCGTTGGATTAAACGAGAATGTTTTATTCATCCCATTCAACCTGAAATTAATGTCATTTTGATTGCTTGTATTTGTAATTGTAGCTTTGAATGTAAATTGGGCATTGTCTACTATTTGAGAGTTACTTCCTGAAGAAATAGTTACAAATGGACTAACGCAAGATGTATAATCAATACTTGTTGACTGTTCAACTCGACCACAATCATTCACAGCAACGATTCGTAGTGCATTAATTCCTCTTTTTAAAACCGTGTTACTACTAAAGTTTCCTGTTGCAGTGTTGTGAGAAAAAGAATTTACCCGATTTCCATTCACATAATATTCAACAGAAGTTGCATTCACAACGTTTGCGTTTACAATGTAATTTGCATTGGTAACCGTCATTCCATTTCCTTGTGGGTTGACAAATTGTACAATTGGTGCAGTACATTGAATGTAGTTGATTGTAATTATTCTTTCATCCTTTCCACATCCATTTCCTGCTTCAATGGTAATTGTGTTATTCCCTGGTTGTAAGAAAACTTTCGCTTCAAATTGTTCGTTGTTTGGGTTGTAAATGAAATTGGTAGAAACTTGTCCATTTACATCAAAAATAATGTTATTTCTTCCAGAAACTTCTTCAACAATAGCACGAACAGTATATTGATTTTCATATACGGTAACAGAATTTCCACGTGGATTACTTACATTGATTCGTGGAGACAAACACCCTCCCGAATTTGGTGGAGGTGTAGTGTGTGTTGGGTTCGTATGCGTTGTTTGTGTATTCTGCGCTTGTTGTTCCAAACGTTCCTCCTCCGTTACATGTCGAATTTGAAACTTTAAAAATAAATTAGTGTAATGGTAAATATCATTTTGAAACATGCCCCAGCGTTCAGTTGGATCAATGTAACCGTCAAATAAATCATTTAAAGTAAAGGTTGTTTTATGTTCCAAACCAATTTGAAATCTTGGAGCAGCTTGGTAAGCTAACCCAAACCCTAAACTAGGCATAAAATCAACATTGTATTGACTCAAAGAACTACCATCAAGAGCAAGATCATAATCTTTGTCCCTCATTTTTCGCCATTCTTTTTTAGATATTCCATCAGGAGAGTAATAATAAATGTCAGGATTCGTTACTGTTGAATCTTCGTACAATAAATCTCCTTTTGTTTTATTCCACACCAAATTTACACCACCAAAAATATATGGATCCCATCCCGTATTTTCTCTCAAACTGTTGGCATGAATAACCAATTCTAATCCAAATTCATGAATTTGTGTTTGGAAATTATTAATGGTATACCCCAAAGTATCGTAATACGTTCGAACTGCACCTGGTGTTGTAATTGAAGCGTTGTATCCCGTCAAAGAAGTGGTGTCATAATCTTGTCCTCTCCATCTTCCACCTAAGTAACGAAAACGTAAATCAAAACTGATTTTCTTCCCGTAATTATAATTGAAAGCACGACCAAGTGTTAAACCCCACGCAATGTTTGTTTTGTTTTTTACATCTGTTGTGTTCCATGCTGCTCCAGAATTAATCGTCCAAAACCATTTTGAATCATGGTCATAGTCCAATTTTTGAGCAAAAGAAGTTTGAATGAATAATGTGACAAAGAGGAGGGTAAAGATTCTTTTCATAAGGTAACGTTTAATATTGCTGGCGTTTGCTTCTAATTTTATGCCAAATCATACTAAAAAAGCAAAAGCAATCGTTTAATAGTTTTAATAACTCGTCAAAATTATCTTATTTTTGTCTAAATGCCTATTTAATTGCATCGATTTTCTCATTTATGAAGTCTATATTATTTTTTCTTTTTGTCTTTCTTTCATTTACTCAAGTGAAAGCACAAGAATCCTATAATCAATGCAGTAACGCTTTAGAAATTTGTCCGAACACGCTTTTTTCGGTCAATAACATTGCCGCAACAAGCACCGTTTGTACATCGTGTGAAGATGATTTTAATTTTTGTTTCACCTCAGAGAATAGTATTTGGCTGATGTTTACAACCAATACAACTGGAGGAGATGTCCAAGTAGATTTCAGTAATCTTGTTTTTCAAACAAATGCTGGACAAGGAAATGAACTCCAAGCAACAATCATCGAAGCAAGTGTTCCATGTAGTGCAAATAGTTATGCTGCCATTGGAAACTGTATATCTAATGCAACCAATAATTTTTCATTAAATGCCATTGGACTTCTTCCCACAACAACCTATTATATTGTTATTGATGGTAATGATACTGGAGTTGGCGTTACTTCTCCAGCAGAAGTCAATTTTGATGTTCAACTTTCCGGAACGGGTGTTCTTCGTGCAGCACCTAATTTAACCTTGGAACAAAATTCATCCACTATTTGTTTAAATGAAACTGTGTTTTTTACGGTTCATCCTATTGACTGTCCAAATAATACTGATTTCATTTGGATGATTAATGGAACACCTGTGGCTACAACAACCGATACTTTATTTTCAACGTCTCAACTTTCTGATGGAGATGTTGTAAGTGTTGAAACAGATTGTTATTCGGTGTGTCCAGAGAAAGTAACCGTGAACAGTACATTATTCTCTGTGTATTCTTTCAATGTGGACGCTGGTTTTGACCTCACCACTCAAGCAGGAATATTGAATTCAATAAACGGAACTACAAGTGCTCCCGTTTATTCTTGGTCCCCCAGTTATTTATTCTCTGACCCAAATTCTTTGACCACTTTAGTGAGTTCACCACAAACGGTTACACTGACGCTATCAGCAACGGAAAATGGCTGCACACAAACAGATTATATAACACTGACGATTGATACTGGATTAGAAATTCCCAATACATTTTCACCAAATGGTGACGGAACAAATGAAAAATGGATAATAAAAGGCATTGAAAATTATCCTGATTGCACAGTAAGAATATATACGCGATGGGGACAACAAGTTTTCCAGAGTGTAGGCTACACAAAAGAAAAAGCTTGGGATGGATCTATTAATTCACGAAAAGCAGCTGAAGGAGTATTTTTTTACGTCATTGACTTACAAAATGGTGCTGAGCTTTTAAAAGGAACAATAAATCTAATTCGATGAAGCAATTTATTCTCCTCTTTTCCCTATTCGTTGTCTTCACAACAAATGCACAACAATTGCCCCAATACACGCAATGGTACCAAAATCAATTCAATGGAAATCCAGCACATGCAGGTATAAAACGTTGTGTTGATGTTCATGCATTGTACAGAAATCAATGGGTTGGATTTGACGGATCACCCAAAAGTGGATTTGTTACTGCAAGTATACCATTGTACACCCAACGAAAAGCATACCTAACGACTCGCCACGGTGCTGGTTTTAAATTTGAACACGATCAAATCGGTGCTTTTAGTTTCAATCGATTCAATATTGCGTATGCCGCACATTTTAACTTTGACAAACACAAAAGAATTTCCTTTGGTTTATATGCAGGGATTATTCAAATGGGGTACGACCCTTCTTTAACAACTGTAGCTGATCTCGATCCAGCCGTTTTTCATGAAGGAAGTATTGTTGCACCTGATGCATCTTTTGGAATTTTATTCAAAGATGAAAGGTATTTTATGGGACTTACTTTTAATAATTTAATTCCTGCAAAATGGGAGAAAATTGGGATAGATTCTAAAACACGCCTGCACATTGAACTAAAAGGTGGGTACCAGTTTGTGGCGAATGAAAATGTTTCCATTATTCCAGCTTTTCTACTCAGAACACCTGTTAGAGGAAAAACATCCGTCGATATTAACTTATTTATGGACTACAAAAACACCTTGATGTTTGGTTTAGGATACCGAAATACGGATGCTCTCTTGGCTTTTGCATCGTTTAAAATAAATGGTCAGTTTGCTCTAGTGTATTCTTTCGATTATACACTTTCTAAAATTCAAAATGTAGCAAAGAATACGCACGAAATTTCTTTACGATTCTCAACGTGTAAGATTAAAAAAACAAGAACAGCAAGTTGTCCATTATTTTAAAAAAATTTGATTTGCCACGAATGCACGAATAAAAACAAAATGATCACCTTAAACTAGGGTAAAAATTAACTTTTTCATTCTTCCTTAAGAAATCTAAATAAATTTTTAATTCCCAACCGCACTACCGTTTGTTCAATCAAAAGCTAAGATACTTTTTCTCATTTCAACCCTTCGATGTGCATAAATACATGAACTCGTTCGTTTTTGACATCTTACTTCTCTGCATCTTTGTTTAAAATGTTTTGATATGAAATTATTCGGAAGCTTTATTATTGGTTTATTATTGATTACTTCTTGTGTTCCTGCAAAGAAATACAATGAATTATTGGAAAGAGAAAAGCAATGCAGTGAAGAATTGAAAAAACACAAAACAAATGCTTTAAACTTTGAAGCAGAAGCAAAAGATTTACGAACAAAACACGGGCAGCTTACCGCACAAGTGAATGATTTAAAAGTAGACACTACTCGCTTAGGATTGGATTATAGAACATTATTAGCAAAATACGATAAACTCGCTCAAATCAATGAATCTTTGGAGACAACCTACGGAAAACTACGTTTAACAAGTGGTCAAGAAAGTGCACAATTGAATTCAGCTTTAGAAGCTAAAAAAATTGAATTACAGAAAAAAGAAGACGATTTACTTGCACTTGAAAGACAATTACTCGAAAAACAAACTTTATTGGCAGATCGAGAACAGCGTGTGAATGAATTAGAAAAAATAATCCACGACCAAGAAATGGCGGCACAACTTTTACGTGATAAAGTGGCCAACGCACTCATTGGATTTGCTGACAAAGGATTGACCGTTGAAGAAAGAAATGGTAAAATCTACGTAAGCATGGAAGCTAAATTATTATTTGCTTCGGGGAGTACAACTATTGGTGCTGAAGGAAAAACAATTCTCATAGATTTAGCCAAAGTACTGGAAACGGAAAAAGAATTGGAAATAATTGTTGAAGGGCATACCGATACCGATAAAATGTCTGGAACAAAACACCCCAAAAACAATTGGGAACTTTCAGTTCTTCGTTCTACATCTGTGATTGAGATTATGTTAGAAAATTCTGAAATTAATCCTTCACAATTAATGGCTGCAGGTCGTTCAGAATTTATTCCTGTAGATGTGGATGACAAATCTAAAAACAGAAGAATTGAGATAATAATCTCTCCAAATTTGAATGAATTGTATGAACTCATTGGACAATAAATGGATGTTAAACCTTCTATTCAGCTAAAACTTAAAGTACTGCCTGAAAAACCAGGCGTATACCAGTTTTACAACAAAGAAGGTAAAATTCTTTACGTTGGTAAGGCTAAGAATCTTAAAAAAAGAGTTACATCTTATTTCAATAAAAAACAAGAATACGGTAAAACAAGAGTACTCGTTGCTCAAATTGAAGAAATAAAATACCTCATAGTTGATACTGAGTTAGACGCACTTTTATTGGAAAACAACCTGATAAAAAAGTACCAACCCAAATACAATATTCAACTCAAAGACGATAAAACCTACCCATGGATTTGCATTAAAAAAGAAGCTTTCCCACGTGTTTTTACTACGCGAAGAATGATTAAAGATGGATCGAAATATTTTGGACCATATCCCAGTGTAAAAGTTGTAAATACCTTATTGTCTTTTATCCGAGAGGTATATCCCCTTCGAAATTGCACGTTAGATCTATCGAAAAAGAAAATTGAAGAGCAAAAACATAAGGTCTGTTTAGAATATCATTTAGGAAATTGCAAAGGAGGCTGTGTTGGCTATGAAACAGAAGAAGAATACAATATCTACATCAAAGAAATTGAGCACATTGTAAAAGGGAATATTGGAGAAGTGATACGTTCTCTGAAAGATAAAATGATGCTTCTTTCGGAAGAATTATTATTTGAAGAAGCTCAAATTGTAAAAGAAAAAATAGCGACAATTCAACGCTATAAAGCTAAATCAACGGTTGTTTCGCCTACCATTTCCCAATTGGATGTCATTACTGTTTTACAAGATGAAAAGATTGCATTTGTCAACTATTTAGTGATTCAAGACGGTTCAATTATTCATGGATTTACTGTTGAAGTGAAGAAGAAATTAGAAGAAACCGATGAAGATATCATTGGTTTTGTTTTGCCTGAGATGCGCGAACGATTCAATAGCCAAAACAAAGAAGTCATTGTTGCGAAAGATTTGTCGTTAGAAATGGATGGAATACACTTTTTTGTTCCCCAACGAGGGGATAAAAAGGCGTTGGTTGAACTTTCTCAACGGAACACTAAGTTTTTCCGATTGGACAAGTTGAAACAAGAAAAAATCAAAGATCCAGAACGACATACAGAAAGAATTTTAGAACAAATCCGTGTTGATTTTCGTTTGAAAGATAAACCGGTACACATTGAATGTTTTGACAATTCTAATTTACAAGGAACCAATGCGGTTTCTGCTTGTGTAGTTTTTAAAAATGCAAAACCAAGCAAGAAAGATTACCGACATTTCAACATTAAAACGGTCGAAGGTCCTGATGATTTTGCCTCGATGGAAGAGGCTGTTTTTAGAAGATATAAACGATTATTGGATGAAAACCAGTCTTTGCCTCAATTGATCGTTATAGATGGTGGAAAAGGACAGTTAAGTGCTTCATTGAAAGCCTTAGAAAAGTTAAATTTACGCGGTAAAATTGCCATCGTAGGTATTGCAAAAAGATTGGAAGAGATTTTCTTCCCAGGAGATCAATATCCAATTTACATTGACAAAAAATCGGAAAGTTTACGCGTTGTTCAATATTTAAGAAATGAAGCCCATCGTTTTGGGATTACACATCACAGAGATAAACGAAGTAAAGCATCCATTACTTCAGAAATTACGCAAATAGAAGGAATTGGTCCGAAAACACACGAAGAATTGATGAAAGCCTTCAAGACAGTTCAAGCAATAAAGGAGGCTAAGATGGACACCTTGAAGAACATTGTAGGTCATGCAAAAGCAAAAATCATCTTTACTTATTTTAATTAAACAGCAAAATGAAATTTTTATTCCTTGTATCCCTTGTCTTTTTTTTCACTTTAGTACAAAATAGTGCTTTTGCACAAAAAAAAGAGGTCATTGTTGTTATTGACCCAGGACATGGAGGAAAAGATCCTGGCCACCTTTCTCAAAATACTCAATTACTTCCAGAAAAAGACCTGAACTTACGTATTGCGAAAGAATTGGGGGGATATTTAGAAAAATACTTACAAAATGTCAAAGTAATTTATACACGAACGAGTGACATTTTTCCAAGCCTTAATGAGAGAGTTGCAATGGCAAATAGAAACAAAGCAGATTATTTCATCAGTATTCATTGCAATGGAAATGACAATAAACGTGTGCGAGGAACAGAAACACATGTTCATTCAATGAATTTGGCAAAATCTGTACAATTGGGGATTGAAATTGAGAAACAGTTTTCTAAAAGAGCTGGACGAAAATCGAGAGGCGTTAAGGACATGAAAGATCTAAAACATACTTTACAAGTTTTAAAATACACCAACATGACAAGTGTTTTGGTGGAGTGTGGTTTTTTAACTCATCCGAAAGAAGCCAATTATTTAAACAGCACATACGGACAGGAAATTATTGCTTCAGCCATTTTTAGAGCATTTCGTACAACAATTGTCAAAGAATTTCCAAAAATTAATTTTATTCCCCGAAAAAATGTTCCAAATGAAGAAAACAATGCTTCAACACAACATTATAGAATTCAAATCATGTCATCTATTCAACCCGTTGACGAAAAAGACAATTCATTTAATCGATTGAAAATGAATGTTCAACGAAAAAAATTAAACACCAATAACGTATATAAATACATTTATTTGGTGGGAGATTTTTCCACAAAAAATGAGGCAAGAACAGCATTGAAACAAGTTAAAAAACGTGGATTTCCAGATGCTATTATTGTAAAAAAGAGTTGATTTTTAAAAAAAAAGCATAAAAGTGCATTTTTTTTATGTTTTTGTGTTTGAAAAATAATTTCTTTGACTATATTTGCACTCGCTAACACCAAATAGGTGCGCAAATTCTCCCTTAGCTCAGTTGGTTAGAGCATCTGACTGTTAATCAGAGGGTCCAAGGTTCGAGTCCTTGAGGGAGAGCAAAAGCCTTACAGAAATGTAAGGCTTTTTTTGTTAAATAGCCCTAAATTTAAGGAATACAGAGGGTTTTCGAGTTTTCTATTCAAGTTACAAACACAAATAAAAGCATCTAAATACAAGGAAATGGTAACCTATTTGGTAACCTAATTCTTTTTTGTTCCTTTAGGTTACCAAAAAACGGGAATCCTTTTACACACATACAGTTCCTGACATTTGAATTTGCGAAAAGTGTTCAAAAAACGCTTAAAACAACGACTTAATCTAGCAAATTAGTAACCTAAAATGAATATGAAAAACAATCAAAAATTCAGCACACTCGTGTGGCTGAACAAACCCAAAGAAAAAGAAGGGCGTTTCCCCCTCTACATCCGCATTAACGTTGACGGTAGAAAAGCTGCAATTGCAACTCGGCATTACATCAATCCAAAACAGTGGGACTCTAGACTTAGCAGACTAAAATTAAACGCACCCAATAGTGCCGTAATCAATGCTTATATAGACCGAGCACTAAACAATATACAGCAGGAATTCTTAAAATGTGCTGCAATTGGTAAAATGACAACCTCCAAAGAACTCAAAGATTCATTTCTAGGTATTGAACCAAAAACTCAAGAAAAAACATTTCTTGAAGTCATAGAATACCATAACCTAAAAATGGAAGAATTGGTAAAAGTAGATAGAGTAGTAAAATCTACCTGGGGAAAATACCTCATCACCAAGAAAAAAGTGGCAACTTTTCTCAAAGAAAAATACAATGTAAATGATCTACAACTTTCAGAAGTAGGATTTAAATTCATCACAGATTTTGAACACTACATGCTTACAACACAAAAACTTCATACAAACACAGCACATAAAAATATTAAAAACTTAAAGAAAATAATGCGCATGTGTGTAGACTTAGAATGGATTGATGTAAATCCTTTCACTCGTTTCAGATGCTCATACAAAACACCAGAAAGAGTAGTTTTAACATTAGAAGAAATTCAAACCCTACTCCAAACAGAATTCGTAAACAATGCACTCAATGAAGTCAGAGATGTTTTCGTCTTTTGCTGTTACACTGGATTTGCTTATGCAGAAGTATACAAGTTTGAAAGAAATGACCTTTCTATTGGAATTGATAGTGAATACTGGTTAACAACCTATCGAAAAAAAACAGGAGAACGTGAAAGCGTTCCATTACTTCCTGTAGCATTAGAAATTGTTCGAAAATATGAAAAACATAAACTATGCAACAAGAACAATAAACTACTCCCTGTCAGAACAAATCAATTGTTCAATAATTACCTCAAAGAAGTTGCCGCTTTTTGCAGAATAAATAAACGTCTAACAACCCATATTGCCCGTCATACATTTGCCACAACCGTTACCCTTTCAAATGGAGTACCCATTGAAACAGTCTCTAAAATGTTAGGCCATTCTCGTTTGGCAACAACACAAATTTACGCCAAAGTATTGGACCAAAAAGTGAGCAATGATATGCAAATTCTAAAAGCTAAATTAAACCCACCAACGCAAATAGAAAAACAAAAAAAAACAAGTTAAACGTAAATAGTTTACGTTGTTGAGTAATATATTTGTCCCGTTACGCATTTACGATATGCAATAAACACAAATAGACAATCGATGAATTCAACCAATTCATCAAAAAACAAAAAAACAACATGGAATACTATACTGCAACTGCCAAACAACTCTACCTTGAATTAGAGCAGTTGCAGTATTCCATATCGGACCATTGCAACAGATCCAACAGAGCAATCCAATTAATTCGGAACACATTAAAACTATTCCGTAAATCGATTTGTACAACAGGATTTGAAAACCAAGACGATGAAATCAAGTTCTTCAAACACATTAAACCACAAGTTTCCTCCTACCTCATCTTCTATACGCATATTTTTGAAATAGAATCGAAAAAAACAATACTAGCACCGGAGCAAATAAAAAAATTCATTGACAGAAAACGCAAAGAATTTCGCTATCAAACCTACGACAATCTAGAATTTGTAAACTATTACAAAAGTGGGTACAAACACCAGGACAAAGTTTACTTTCTCCGTGATTCAGAGTACACTCCCTTAAACCAGCAATGCTCTAACCCATTCAGAGACCCTGAATTTACAACGCCATACGACCATGTTGCATCTGTAATATTGGCCTATGAACTATTCTTAAAATACCTTGACCCTTCAGACAAAGCAATAGAAGACAACAAAACACACAAACTTCTCAAATGGACAGATTCTAAAGCTTCTTTAGTTGAACTTATATACGCACTCAATGAAAGCGGAGCAATCAACAACGGAGAAACGGACATTAAAACCATCTGTGCAGAATTTGAACACATTTTCAATTTCGAATTAAAAGATGTGTATAGTACTTATCGTGATATTACCATGCGAAAAACGAAAACAACTAAATTCTTAGATAAACTATCCGTGACGCTGGAAGAAAGAATGCTGAGGGAAGATGAATCTTAAAGCTCAAACAATTGACCAATAAAGCTTATAATTATGCTAAACTGAGCTTCAATTTATAGAATCACATCTAAACCACATCTGTGATTTCTTTAAAAATGAATCAAAACAAGCAATAAACACCTAAAAAAGACTCTATTTCTTCCATTTTCAACCCAAAAACTATCCTTTTTTGAGCTATTTTCTAATTTTAAATGAGCTTCAATTTATCAATTATCAGAACGATTCAAAAATAAAAGTACAGTCGCCTTGTAATGCGATTTTCTAATAAATTTTTTTCCCACCTACGCTATCGTACAAACTCTTCGTGTGATTCTAAAAGTACAGTCGCCTTGTAAGGCGATTTTCCAATAAATCTTTCCCCACCTGTGACACCACTCGTGAACAAAACAAACCAATCCACCCCAAATTTGTCCTCGAACACAAAAAACAAATCGAATGGCAACAACAATCATTACACCAGATGACCTAGAACAATTCAAATGGGAATTACTAGCAGACATTAAAGAATTCTTAGACAAAAGAAGAGAGGAAGACCTTGAAAAAAACAAAAACCGTTCATCGAGCGGAGTCGAGATGAAGAAATGGCTCAAATCACACCAAGTACAGCGCTTATTGGGCATCTCCCCAGGCACACTACAAAACCTCAGAATCAACGGCACCATGCCCTATTCTAAAATCGGTGGAATCCTTTTCTACGACAAAGAAGTAATCGAAAAAATGCTCGAGGACAACACCCGAAACAAACCTATTCCCTAGTACAGTCGCAATGCTTGCGACTCATCTCTAACAATGCTTGCGACTCATCTATTGAATCGCATGATTCGACTTAAAACAAACAAATCTTCAAATGAAAGTAAATTACATCAAGCACCTTGAAGCAGTCTTCAATAAAATCAATGAAGATGAGCGTCTCACGACTTCTCATTTAAGTCTGTATTACAGCCTATTTCACATGTGGAATCTATCAAAATTCAACAACCCCATTTCCATCTGTAGATCAGAACAAATGAAACTATCCAAAATTGGTTCAGCCAACACATACACACGCTGCTTAAAACAACTCGACGAGTGGGGGTACATTCAGTACCTCCCATCTTACAATCCCTTAAAGGGAAGTTTGGTCAACCTGTACAATTTTGATAATAGTACTGATAAGGGTTGTGATAATAGTAGTGGTAATAGTAGTGGTAATAGTAGTGATAAGGGTTCTGTAAGGGTTGTGCGACCTTCTATAAACAGTTTAAACAATATAAACAAAGAAACTATTAAACATACAAACAAAGAAAAAGTGAAAAAGAACTTTTTCCATCCACCCCAATTATCAGAAGTAAAAGATTTCTTTCTTGAAATAAAATCTACCCATGACCAAGCTGAACAATTTTTCAATCACTTCCAATCCAACGGATGGCTTGTTGGTGGAAAAGCAAAAATGAAAGACTGGAAAGCAGCAGCAAAAAACTGGGTAAAAAGAGCACAAAAATTCGAACGCGATGCCCTGAACTTGTCGAAGGGAGCCGAGAAGTCGAAGAGCACTTCAACACAAGATCGTCTCCACACCAACCAAAACAAAGATTACAACATCCCATTGTAAAGCCGCTATGCTAGCGGCTCATTCCCATCTACACGTACAGTCGCCTTGTAAGGCGACTTCGGTCATTGAGCCTGTCGAAATGCCGAAACACCCCTCTTATCTCACGAATCTTTCGTATAAAAAATCAAACAAAATGCTCCCATTCCAACTCAAAAACAACATCCGCCACTACGACTTCAAAACAACCTGGCACTACCTCCAAGAACTTGGACGTCAAAAATACGGACCAAAATTCACCCTCTACAAAACCGATAAAATCCTAATTTACAAACTCCTCATCTATTTCATCAGAGACGAAGAAAACTGTAAAATACACAACATAGACCTCGACAAAGGAATACTCCTCAACGGTCCCATTGGCTGTGGCAAAACCACATTAATGAACCTCATGAAACACTTCGTCTATTCGAACCACAACTACATCATAAAATCAGCCAGCGACGTTGCCATCGAATTCAACAACATCGGTTATCCCACCATCACCAAATACGGAAAATCAGAAAAAATCTACTGCTTCGACGACCTCGGAATAGAAAACAACATCAAACACTACGGCAACGAATGCAACACCATTGCAGAAATCATCCTCTCTCGCTACGATTTACAAATCTACGGAGGACTAATCACCCATGCCACCACCAACCTCAACGCAGAAGAACTCGAAAAACTCTACGGCAACAGAGTCCGCTCGAGACTGAGAAGTATGTTCAACCTCATCGCATTTAACAGAGATGCAGTAGACAAAAGAAAGTAATTTAGTACATCTTCCTAATTCTTGTTAAGAATTATAATACTCATTTAGAAATGATGAATGATTTCATATTTTTTATTAAATTTAGAACAATTAAATATTTGGTGAATTTTTATGTCAAAACAAATTCCAATTATAGATTTATTTGCTGGCCCAGGGGGACTGGGCGAAGGGTTTTCATCTATATATGATGGAAATAAAAGAAAATTTGACATTAGAATTTCAATTGAAAAGGATGAGAATGCTCACAAAACTTTGGAGCTAAGAAGCTTTTTTAGACAATTTGAGAAAGATCAAGCGCCCAAGGAGTATTATGAAGTCTTGCGTGAAACTGATCTGGCTAAGAGAAAAAAATTAAAAGAGGACCTATTCGAACTTTACCCTGAGCAATATAAAATTGCAAAATCTGAAGCTTGGAAAGCAGAACTCGGATCAGATAAATTCCCATCAAAACTTGTTGATAAGAACATTAAAGAAGCCTTAGATGGAACTGAAAAATGGACATTAATAGGTGGCCCACCATGTCAAGCCTATTCTTTAGCAGGAAGGTCTAGAGTTGGGGGGATTCATGAAGACGATCACAGAGTGTTTTTATACAAGGAGTATTTAAGAATAATTGCTGTCCACCATCCTACAGTTTTTGTGATGGAAAACGTAAAAGGCCTTCTCTCAGCGAAAGTTAATGATGAAAAAGTATTCGATTGGATCCTAAAGGACCTACAAAATCCTTCATCTGTTTTCGAAGGAACAAACAGCCCAAAGTATAGAGTTTATTCATTATCGACTGCTCCTGAAAATTATGATTCAGATGGGAACCCTGTCTACAAAGACAATAAAAGCTTTTTAATACAAACCGAAAAATTCAATGTCCCCCAAAAGAGACATAGAGTTATTTTACTAGGGATTCGAGAAGATTTAAATATAGTCCCTAGGATACTTAAAAAAGGCTTTCAAGAAGTTGACTTGAAAAGTGTCATTGGCGATTTGCCCAAATTAAGAAGCGGATTAGGTAGATCAATTGTATCTAGTAAAACAATAAATGGCAAAAAGAAAAGGATTTATAAGAACGAAATAGATTCCGATAAAAATTGGGAAAATAAAATTTCGTTAATAAAAAAGGAGGTTCATTCATGGAATGGATTTGCATCTAAGAATTCCACTAAAGGAGTTAAAGCCTCATCACATGGAATTGGTTCAGAATTTGTAAAATGTGAAACACCGGCAAAAAACAATCCTCTGTACGAATGGTATAAAGACCATAATTTGAATGGTGTCTCTAATCATGAAACTAGGACGCACTTAATGGAAGACCTCAAGCGTTACCTTTTTGCCAGTACCTATGCAGAGAAGTATAAACGCTTTCCTAGGCTACGTGATTACGAGAAACATAGTGATCAATTAATGCCAGATCATGAAAGTGCTAAAAGTGGAAAATTTGCCGATAGATTTAGAGTTCAAATGCCTAATGTAGCAGCAACAACTGTTACAAGTCACATATCAAAAGATGGTCATTATTTTATTCATTATGACCCTGATCAATGCAGAAGTTTAACAGTCAGAGAAGCTGCTAGAATTCAAACTTTTCCGGATAATTATTTGTTTTGTGGACCACGTACAGCTCAGTATCATCAAGTAGGAAATGCTGTCCCACCATATTTAGCTTTTCAGATTGCAGAAATTGTTCACGACATATTTAAGAAGAAATAAACTATGATTGACGATTTCAAAAATGTAGCCCAAGAAGAAACTCCACCTGAGGCGAGTGCGATGATAAATACCTTCAGAGCATTTGGCTACAATTTGAGAACAGCTATTGCAGATATCATAGATAATAGCATTTCAGCTATGGCTGAAAATATTTGGATTGATTACAAATGGGATGGGTCAGATTCATGGGTAACAATAACCGATGATGGTCTTGGAATGAATGCTGTAGAACTTAAATTGGCAATGACCCCTGGAAGTAAAGATCCAAAAGATGAAAGAGATGAACACGATTTGGGGAGGTTTGGGTTAGGACTAAAAACGTCTTCTTTTTCACAATGCAAACGATTGACTGTTGCCTCTAAAAGTAAAGGATTTAAGATGATTAATCGATGTTGGGATTTGGATTATGTAAATAAAACAAAGAAATGGTCATTATTAGATTTTATTTCAGATAAATCTTTTGCTTCAAGACTTGATGTGTTGGATTCTGGAACTACTGTTATTTGGGAGAAATTAGATCGTTTAGTAGGGAATGCTAATAAGCAGAATGAAGCGGCTATGAATGTATTTCTAGATGAGTTTGCTTCTGTTGAAGAACATTTATCCCTTGTTTTTCATCGTTACATGGAACAAAAAAGGATTGCCATCTTTATGAATGAAAATAAATTGGAGCCATGGGATCCATTTATGAAACAATCTGAAGGAGGGCAATTGGTAGCAAGTGAACTCTTAGATAAAGGACAAGTGAATGTTAAATGCTATGTTTTACCGCATATATCTAAATTATCAGTTGAGGAAAGAAAGAATTCTAAAACAGAAGATTGGTATAAGTTACAAGGTTTCTATATCTACCGTCAAAATCGATTATTACTTCACGGAGATTGGCTAGGTCTATTTTCAAAGAATGAACATTTTAAGAATGCTCGAATTCTTATTGACATTCCGAACAAACTAGATCACGACTGGAAAATTGACATCAAAAAAGCTACAGCGACTCCATCATTCTCGATTAGAAAAGATTTAGTTCGTTTAGGAAAATTGACAAGATCGAAAGCTGGTTCAATACATAAATTCAGAGGGAATCAAATAATGCTTGATGATACCATAAAGACTTTTGATTTTCAATCTGTTTGGAAAGCAAGAAAAACCAGAGATGATGCTAGGCACTATTATATCAATACTGAACACATATTGATTAAAGAACTTATAGAGAAAGATACAATTTCAAAGCAAGAATTTAAAAGAGTATTAAATCTTGTTGGTGATACGACTCCAGTTGAGTCGATTATCCAATATCATAGTGAGGAACCTGAAAGTCATGAATTAAGGGATTCTAGTAGAGAATTGGATCAAGGTACGATTGAGGTTGCAACCTTAATGTTTGAGTCACTTATTTCGCAAGGTCTGAATAAAGAGACAGCAACAAAACAAATTTTTAACATTGAACCCTTCAATCAATTTCCCGAATTGGAACAATACTTTAACTAATGGATCAATTTCAAAATGCTAGAAATATAGCTCACGTTCTCCTGTCGAAATACAGCAAAGAGCAACAGAACAGTGAAATTCTTGAAAAGGAAGTCGATAATGTTTTCAAAATGAATGGCTTTGATAAAGTCGATAAGGATGATTTAATTGTCCAAATGGAAGCAGATTTAAATATTTATTCAGGAAAGGCTACTGAATTGGTTGAAGAAGATGTAAAACCTTGGCTAAGTGATGTGAAATCTTCTGTGAAATGGGAGTTGTGGGATCGATATAAATTGTATTTGAGAGCAAAAGATGGATCCTTTCCTGTTGATAGCGTGGATGACATGACAGATAAAATTCTTGATAAATGTGTTAATCCAAAAATTAAAGGAAGTTGGGATAGACGTGGCATGGTGGTAGGGAATGTTCAATCGGGTAAAACTGCAAATTATACAGGCTTAATAAATAAAGCGACTGATGCTGGGTATAAGTTAATCATTGTAATTGCTGGAGTACACAATACTCTTCGCTCACAGACACAGCTAAGAATCGATGAAGGCTATATAGGTAGAAAGAGTTCCGACTTTATTATGCGGCAAAGAAACGTTAAAGTTGGTGTTGGAAATTTTAATGTGGATACTGAAATCTATTCATATACCTCTTCAGATAACAAAGGAGATTTTAATCGTTCAATTGCATCTAAAATAAATGTACCAATTGGAGGTAAGAGTCCAACTGTACTTGTAATTAAAAAGAACAAAAGCATACTTGAAAATTTGATTCTTTGGCTGAACCAATTTGCTGTTGATGTAAATGGTGAAAAGAAGCTGATGGACGTACCATTGCTGGTTATTGATGATGAAGCTGACAATGCTTCAGTTAATTCTGGGACTGAGTTTGATGTTAGAACAATAAATAGATTAATTAGAACACTACTAAATTTATTCAATCAAAACACTTTCATCGGTTATACAGCTACACCCTATGCAAACCTTTATATACCATCTTCATGGAGTGAGGATTTAGTTACATATGTTAAGGATGTAAAATTGAAGGTTGGTGAGGATTTATTTCCGCGTGATTTCATTGTAAATATCCCTCCTCCATCAAATTACATAGGTGCAGCTCAAGTTTTTGGTTTTGAAAACGAAAATACAGGTGAATCATCAGAAGGGCTTGACATAATAAGATTTGCCGAAGACCAAGTTCCTTGGATCCCAAAGAAGATAAATAAAGGAAATGCGGATGATTTACCAGATGATATTCCTACAACTCTTAAAGAAGCAATTAAAGCATTCATTCTTACGAATGCAATTAGAAGGCTGAGAGGTCAAGGAAGTAAGCATTCATCAATGCTCGTTCACGTAGCTTTGAGAGTTCTTTGGATTGATCGTGTTTCTTGGTTAGTGAATGAGATTCTTAGAAGCTATACAAATCAAATAAAGTCAGGTCAAGGTAATCTTCTGGATGATTTAGAGGAAATGTTTATTGTTGACTTTTTACCAACTACAAAAGAAGTGAAGGCGAATATTTCATATAATGACCCGAAAATTAAGATTCACTCATGGGATGAAGTTAAATCTGAATTGATAGCAGCTGTAACCAAAATTGAAGTTAGATCAGTACATGGATTGAAGAAAACAAGTGCGTTGGAATATCACCGACTTGAAGAAATTGATTATGATGCACATAAAGATGTTGGACTTTCTGTAATTGCAGTAGGTGGTAATAAACTGGCGAGGGGTATAACCTTAGAAGGTTTGTCGGTTAGTTATTATTTGAGAACTACTAGAATGTATGACTCTTTAATGCAGATGGGTAGGTGGTTCGGGTTTCGTCCTGGATATGTCGATTTATGTAGGTTATATACAACTTCTCAATTGGTAAACTGGTACCGACATGTTACTATGGCTACTGAAGAGATGCGAAATGACTTTGATGAAATGGCTGCGAACAATAAACGTCCTGCAGATTATCAATTAAAAGTAAGAACGCACCCAGGAATGTTGATGGTCACCTCTCTAACGAAGATGAGAGAACATGAAAAAATTCAAGTTGGGTTTTCTGGTAAATTAATACAGACTTATGCCTTCAAGAAGAATCACATAAAATCAAATTATACTGATTTTAAATATTTAGTTTCAAGATTGTCTAATCCAATCATTAAACAGAATAGAAGTGAAGCAGTAAATGCCATCCTTTGGAAGGATGTAGATTCAGGCATTATAACTGACTTTATATCTACTTATCGTAATGATTATATTCGATTTGATGTGATTAAATCATATATCGAAAAACAAAATGAAAGTGGACTGTTGAAGAAGTGGTCCGTTGCAATTTCAATTAACACTAAAGCATCAAGTGCTGGTGAAATTAAATGGAATAATGGTTCAATCCAAGCAGGCTATTCCAATAGAAAGTTAGATGGAGATAAAACATCTGAATTAATTGTAGGCGGAGGGAAGAATGCAATATTATTCAAGGAGCATAAAATTGTTGATTTGAATTATGCAATTGAACCTAAAAATGAGAAGGAAATTAAACAGTTAAGAAAAGAATATGGTAATCCACTACTTGTAATTGTTCCATTAAACCCAAAAGAATTTACAGGTATTGATCCAACAGAACCAATTATTGGTTTTGGTTTAATCTTCCCAATTATAGATTCTGAGAAAAAATTCGAATATGCAGCTCGTCCATTGTCTGCAGAATTTGAAGATGAACCACAGCATAGCGATGATACAGCAGAAGATGAAAACTAATTTTAAAGACATATGGACTAGTCAAGAGCATAATACTAAATCCTTGACAACAAGGGATGAGTTTTTAATTAAATCTGATATAAAATGTTTTGCCGGACGTATTGGTGCTTCAAATGCAAAAATGTTCCAATTTGAAATCTCAAATTCGGTGTCAATTCACAAGAACTATCTCAAACGATTTCATGGCGTAGAAATAAGAGTTTTGGATTCAATCGTGGGGAAGAAAGACATTACTATAATTCTTTCTGATAATGATTTATTGGATGTGTTTGTATTATTCTTAGAAGATTTAATTAAAGGCCTTGAATCAATTACCGATGAAAATGATGTGCCTTTAGTTATCAATCAAAAAGTAAATTACTGGGGTAAACTTTTCGCTATAATCAAAGGAAAATTACTTTCCAAAGAACGACAACGAGGATTGTATGGTGAACTAACTTTTCTAAAAATTCTTTTAAAGAGATCCTCAGATCATATCAAGTGCATTGTCTCTTGGACTGGACCTGAGGGTGCAAATCAAGATTTCAGTAATGAACTATCTGCTGTTGAAGTTAAATCATCAAAAGCGACTAAACCATCTGTAAATATTGCAAGTGAATTACAGTTAGATTGGACCAAGTTAGATAGTTTGTTTCTGTATGTTATACATATAGATGAATTGAGTAACGGAGTTGATACTTTGGAGAAATTAATTAAAGAAATCAAATCAACTATTAGCAACCAAGGTGAATTGTTGAGATTATTCGAAGAGAAATTGGATTGTGTAGGTATTCCTATGGGAGATGAAAAGTTGTACAATAATATTGGATTCATTATTCGTTCTCAAAGAGCATATAAAGTTTCACTTGGCTTTCCAGTATTGACAAAAGACATAATAGCAAATGATGCAATACATAATGTGAAGTATCAAATTGATTTAACAGCTTGTGAATCATTTGAAGTGGTTCAAGAAGAAGTAATTAGTGAAATGATATGATAGAAAACAAATCAGGACATACCGATTTTGAGTTAGAGCAATACGTTCAAGAAATTTTTCATGAAGTAAACTCTATGGCTTATTCAGATGATGACGGTGCATCAAAAGAGGATAAATTCACTGAGTATATTATGGAAACATTAGCTGAGGCTGATGAAACGGAAGGGATACGTTTGTGCCCATACACTAAGGAAAATCGATTTGAGAATATCGATTTAAAAATTAACGGGTACGCAATTGAAGACGGATATGAAAGTGTTGATTTATTCATAACACATTATGGGGACACGAATGAAATCTATTCTTTGAGAAAACCGGATTTTGATGGTTTATTAAAATGGTCTACAAAATTTTTAAATGCTGCACTAAAGGGGCATTTAGATGATATTGAACCTTCTACAGAAGCTTACGGATTAGCAAGTCTTATCAAGAAGTACCGGGACGAATTTATCCGAGTAAATATTTTTGTAATATCAAATGGAAATATCCCTTTTGACGCTCCGAAAATAACTATAAAAGGATTTGATGATCTTCTGATAAATATTCACATATGGGATTTGGAGAGGTTACATCGTTTATCGCAATCTAAATACAATAGAGAGCCAATTGAAATTGATTTTAAGGAAACACTAGGGGTTACTATTCCTTGTTTGGAAATGCCTTCTAAAAATGATTTATACGAATGCTTTTTAGCAATTATCCCAGGAAACACGTTAGCGGCTTTATATAAAAATTATGGAACTAGATTGCTTGAAAGCAATGTTAGAGCATTTCTACAACAAACAGGGAAAGTGAATCGTGGAATAAGAGATACTATAAAAGAAGAACCACACATGTTCCTACCATACAACAACGGACTCGCATCTACAGCGATGAATGTGACTACCGCGGTGGAAAATGGTCAACTAGTAATTACCGGTGTAAAAGATTTCCAGATTGTTAATGGGGGTCAGACAACTGCATCGCTTTTTCACACGCTTAAAAAACACAAGGCTGATCTTTCTGAAGTTTTTGTTCAGATGAAACTGACTGTGATCAAAGATGAAGAGAAAAAAAATGAAATTGTACCTTTCATCTCTCGATATGCCAATAGCCAGAACAAAGTTTCAGAACTCGATTTAACATCCAATAATGCTTATCTAATTAAACTGGAAGAACTTTCAAGAACAACGTATGCTATTGATCCTGAAGACCGAAATAAGCAAACAATTTGGTTCTTTGAAAGGGTAAAAGGGCAGTACAAGGAGTCACTAAACAAGGAGCCTACTGCCGGAAAACAAAAAGCATTTAAATTAAAATATCCAACCTCTCAAAAAATATTAAAATCAGAGGTCGCAAAATATATGAATGTTTATAAACGTATTCCTTTTCATGTTTCAAAAGGTGCTCAAAAGAACTATAATTTCTACTTAAGAGAAGCAGAAAAAGAATTCAAAAAGAAGAAGCCTACACGAGTAATATGGGAAGATATAGTTGCAAATGCACTTATATTTAAATCTGCAGACCGATTATTCGGGAGAAAGAATCAAGATCCAATTGGTGATACAAATATAAAATCACACACCGTCGCATACGCATTATCATTGCTACATGAATTGACTGGAGGAATGATAGGTTTAGGATCTATTTGGAGTAAGCAAATGGTCGATGAGGATTTGGAGAGAGAATTAAAAAAGGGACTTATCTATGTCTACCAATTCTTTATTTCCTTAAATGTACTATTAATTAGTGAGGCAGCAAAAGCAGAAAAAACATGGAAACTCTTGATAGATAAAAAAGAAAATCCATTTGATATGGATGTCATCAAGAAGTATTGCATATCAGAAGCAGCTTATAAAAAACGTTACGAGGCGAAAGAAGATAATGTTGAAGAAACCAAGAAGTACAACAATCTTCAACGCATTACAGGTTTAGGAGTTCGTTTCTGGGATGGGTTGAATTTGTATATGCTTAGAACAGATGTACTCAGTACTACCCAGCAAAATGCCGCATCTACTATTCGTCGTAAATTGAATAAAAACGGAAACTTCACTAATCATGATATAACGAAAGGGGTAGAAGCACTTGATGTTTTGATTGAGAAAAAGGTTAACTTTGAAGAGATTACGAACTTGAGTCAACTTGAAGAAGTTGACTTAGTAGATCCAGCTGTATTGTATAATAGATTTGCTAAATTGGGAAAATCTGATTGGGATCAAATACTTCAATTGGGTGAACAAACAGGAACGTTATCCTTTAATGATACTAGTATTGTAAAAACGGTAATGCAAAAATTAAAAAGAAAAGAAAATATTGACCTCAGACGACTTCAAATAGTTGAAAAAGCTGTTAAGAAGTTGAAGAAATTTGGGGTGAAATTTTAAGAAAATAAAAATAGATGAGAACAATTCCGGAGAGAAAACATTTTGAACCTAGAGCAAGGCTACTCTTGCAATTAGGGGATAAGCTAATTCGAAATGAAAATATTGCTTTACTCGAATTAATTAAAAACTCCTACGATGCTGATGCAAGAAGGGTTAAGGTGATTTTGAAAAACGTAGAAACCAAAAATATTGGTGTCATAGAAGTGAATGATGATGGAGATGGGATGGATATTGATATTATTCAAAATGTATGGATGGAACCAGGTAGTGACCATAAGGAGATACTTACAAGAAAGAATATTAGGTCTAAAAAATATGGACGATTACCAATTGGCGAAAAAGGTATAGGAAGATTTGGAGCTCACAAACTTGGTCATAAAATTGAGCTAATCTCAAGACAGTCAAATAAACTAGAAGTTGTTGTCAAGATTGATTGGCGGGAATTTGGTAAAGAAAAATATTTAAAAGATGCTAAAGTTGAAATATTTGAACGAACACCTGTCTATTTTACAAGGCAAAAAACAGGAACTAAAATCATCATATCTGACTTAAAGGAATCTTGGGATAGTAAAATGATTAAGCATCTTTATAAATCAATATTTTCTCTTAATTCTCCTTTTGACGATAAAGTGGGAAAATTTAAAGTTGACCTAATTGTTGATGACCCTCGAGTACTTGGAAATTTACCATCTTGGGAAGAGATAAGAGACTTCTCGCTATGGCACTTTAAGTGTAAAATAAAAGGAACTGAGATAGTAGAATTTGCTTATTCGTTCAAACCTTGGGATGAAATGTCTGGTATAGAAGAACGAGAAGTAAGCCTTGAGGATAAGTATCTTCAAGATAGGTCCTCTCTAACTGTTAAATCAATTGAAAACAAAAAGAAGGAAATAATATTAAACTTGTCAAAGGATTATGGCTCGACTGAGAACCCTTTACATTTGGGGGAAATTAAGTTTGAAGGTTATATTTTCGACAAGGATAAAACAACCTTGGAATTATATAATGCGAGTAGCACACCACTACTTAAACAGTATCTTAATGAGCAAGGAGGCATCCGTGTTTACAGAGATAATATTCGAATTAATGAATATGGAGAGAAAGGCAATGATTGGTTAAATTTAGATTCGAGAAGGGTGAATGTACCCGCTAAAAGAGTTAGCAATAACAATATTCTCGCTGTTGTAGATTTGAATCAAGAAGATAGCACAGCTCTTATTGAAAAAACAAATCGTGAAGGGTTTATTAATAATGAAGCGTTTAATGACTTTACGGCAGCATTACTTTATGTTCTTAATATTGTTGAGGTTCTAAGAAAAGAAGATAAAGATGTGATTAGAGCAAAATATAATCCAACAGAAAAGCAGGAACCAGTACTTTATAATCTATCCAAACTAAAGCAATTAGTTGAAGATAAGGTAAAGGTTAAACCTGTTAAAATTGAAATTAATAAATATCTCCAAAAGATCGAGGATGATTATAATAGAATCAATGAGATACTTCTCTCAAGTGCTGGCGTAGGTTTGACAATGGGAGTTGGAATACATGAGGTTGAGAAAGTAATTTCAGAATTAAAATTAATCGTTGAGAAAGAAGATGTGCCTGAAACTATTCTGAATCTTGTTGTTCATTTAGATGAAGTAATAGAGAGCTACAGCGATCTTTTCAGACAAAGCGAAGGAGGTGAAGAAGATATTGTCAAATTGATCAATGGTTCAATATTCAATATTCAATATAGATTAAAAGCTCATTCAATAGAATTAATAAAAAACTACGATGAAATTGAAAAAAGCACTATTAATTGTAATAAGAGACTTTTGATGGGGGCAATTATCAATGTTTTTGATAACTCCTTGTATTGGTTGGATAGAAAGGAGAAAAAGCTTTCTCAATTGGGAGAATTATTCACAAAAAAGATTCTCATTAAACTGGTTGAAGAAGGAAATAGCTTGCTTATAATTATTGCGGACAATGGGTTTGGCTTTGGAATTCCTACATCTAAAATATCTAAGCCTTTTATTTCCGATAAACAAGAAGGAATGGGGTTAGGTTTGCATATAGTTAGTGAAGTAATGAAAGTGCAAAAGGGGGAATTGTTATTTCCTGATAATGATACATTGAATTTACCAGTAGAATTTAAAACAGGTGCAGTTACAGTTTTAAAATTAAATACTTAAAAGAAAGAAAATGATTTTACCCCGTAACGGAAAGGTTGTAATTTTTGACGATAAATATGAAGATGTCCAAGCTTTACTTGGAGCACTATCAAAAGATTCTGTTCCATATCATTACTATCAAGATGAAGGTGGGGAGGATTTACCTACTCAGCCGATTAAAAATGTTAGACTAGTTTTTCTAGATTTAGAATTGATAACAGGTCAATCACTACCTGTGAAAAACATCATTGGTGCCATAGCAGGGCGTTTGTTTGCTGTTATTGAGCCTGGAACTAAATATGTTTTAATTTATTGGAGTACAAAGGAGGATCGATATCGGGAAGTTTTAGATGACGCATTTGTAAATGGATTGTCTGATTACAAACCGATTCTTACTCTTAGTTTAAATAAAGTAGAGGCTTTAAAACAAAGTGATACCCTTAACTTTATTTCGCAAGGAATTAGGGAAAAAGCCGATGACTTTAAATTGTTTGAAATATTTACACTTTGGGAGAACCTTGTAAATGAATCCGCAGGTTATTTAATCAATGATTTTACTGATTTTATTAAAAGTGATGAAAATTGGGATGATGGAGCGAAATATGTCTTATATAAGTTAGGTACCGTGTTAAAAAACAAATTTTTCAACCTATTTTTATAGAGAAGACTCA
>CAYLWS010000035.1:0-31578 GCA_964387525.1 uncultured Fluviicola sp. | reverse complement strand
CAATGGAGGTTCACCAGAATAGAATAAAGAAAATTTCAACTTCTGTATTGAATGATGTGATGTTGAAAATCATTGAATCTAATCCACCTCCAGCAAATAAGGGGAAATACATTCGTATTAAATATGTTCAGCAATTACGCTCTCATGCTCCAGCATTTGCTTTCTTTTGTAACTTACCTCAGTATATTCCTGAAAGTTATAGACGTTTCATAGAAAATAGACTGAGAGATGAATTTGATTTTACCGGTGTACCAGTTAAGATTTTCTTTCGAAAGAAATAGAGTTCTGACTTTATTTTGAATTCGAGTTATTTTGTATATTTATTGAGTTCTATGAACTAAATCATAGGACGGTTTATAATTGTTTGAACAATAATTACTTTAATAATCGTATTTTTCAACTAGAAAAGCTATGAAATATTGAAAATAGATTCAAAAATTAACCAAAAACATTCTAAAGAAATATTCTTATTTGCTACTTCAAGAATATTGGAAAGAGCATCTTTTTACGGTTTGCGTTCTTTAATTATTTTGTACATGATTGGGGAAACGCTCAAAATGCCAGAGAAAGTTGCTTTAGGTATTTATGGTTGGTTTGCTGCTTCAATAATGCTTTCACAAATTATTGGCGCCATTATCGGAGATTTATTGATCGGTAACAAAAAAAGTATCATCATTGGTGGATTACTGCAAGCAATTGGTGCGTTTACACTATGTATCCCCTCATCAACGGGACTTTACACAGGATTAGTATTGTTTACAATTGGGAATGGATTATATTCACCCAATATAATTTCAAAAATTGGGAAATTATACTTACAGAAAACAAAACTTTTAGACGCAGCATTTACCATTTTTTATTTAGCGGTAAATATCGGGGCATTTTTAGGCGTTTTGGGGATTGCTATTCTCGGGGAAATGTATGGCTGGGAAATAGGTTTTATAGCAGCAGGTGTAACAATGTTACTCTCGCTATTACCCATCATTTTTTCCAAAGAAAAAGAAATTGAAGTCATTGTTAAAAATGACACTACAATCAGTTACCGAATTAAGTACATTTCACTAATACTAATTCTCATTGGTTTATATTGGGGACTTTACCATTTAGGAGATTTTCATTTTCATGAATTGGAACTAGAATTTTTCAAAATGCAATCGCTAAACATTACGAGTTATTCAATTTGGGCATCTATAACCTCGGTATTTAGTTTTTTCTTTAGTATTCTCCTAATTATTCTTTGGAGTTTATTCTTTAAAAGCCATCTTTTTAAAATTACAATTGGCTTTATATCCTTTTCTTTATCCTATGCCTTTCTGTTAATAATCCCTAGCCAACCATTGGAATTCCACCTTGTGTTTTTAATTTTATCTCTACTATTTCTTAATATTTCAGAAATTCTTATCGCTCCATTAATATATTCTACTCTAACGAAATACACCAACCCTAAATACCTTACAATTCTAGTTAGTTTGGCTTTTATTCCTTCTAGTTTTTTTATATTTATATTTAGTAAATTTGATACTAACTCTTACGAAGACCCCAAATTTTCAACCATAATCGCTTTTGTATCTATGGTTGTAATAAGTATTGGATTAATTGTTTTCAAAAGGGCAAGAAAATAACCTTTCTCTATTCAATCATTTTTTTCAGAATCCCCCTTCTCTTCTTTCAAAATAAAAAGTAAAAACGTATCTTGTCCCCCAATAAAAAGTAGAAAATATGCAAGACAATAGAATGCTCAATTATATCAAAGATGTATTGGTAAATATGCCAACGAGTTGGTTAAACCTAACGACTCACAGACTAGATATTTACAATGAATCTTTGGCTAAAACTCAATTCTTAGAGAAATTTGAAAACTTAGTTGAAGCGAATAATTCTGAATCAACTGCATTGAACGAATTGCCTACAGCTTTTGATTACATTCGTCTAGGTCATCCATTATCTTGTCTTTTAGAATGGACTATTGCTAAAACTTACCAGATAGATTCATCCAATGTAATCAGTTTTTCATCGAACACGGTTCCACTTTTGGCCATTTTACGAAAGAATTTATTAGAGAATAAAAATACACGAATCTTTTATTCAGGAAAACTACCTAATTCTTTTGATGCTGAAGTACTTGAGAACGTTTATGGATATAAATTTGATTTACTTTCCATTGAAAAAATGAACGATCATTCTACTTTTGAAGGTAGTACAGTATTTATTTCACAAGAAGATGATATTTTCACTTTCAAACTCAAATCAACAGTAGATTTTTTCATTAATACTCATCCCCAATTGGGAAGTATTCTCTTGGTGAATGGAGAAAAAAATGAAGAATACATCTCTGAAATTCAACACGTCCGAAGAAGAGAAACGATTGCAATGACACCCGTAAATTCTCTAGCGGCCTTGAATTTACTTGTTGAAAATTCTTCCATCGAAAATGTAGAAAACAATCAAGAGAACAACAAAAAAAGTGTTTTAGCATCTATCAATAAAATAACAGGTACTGATACAAAAGCGTTGGTTGCATCAAGTGGATTGTCTATTCAATACGCAATCCTAATGGGATTAGTTGACTACGCATTGGAGAATCACAAAGGAAAAGCAATCAAAATTGTTGTTCCTCCAAATTGTTATGGTGGAACCAATGATCAAGCACGAAGAGTTGCAGCTTGTATTGATAACGTAGAAGTTGTAGACTTGCCTGTTGATGGCGATAACGATATGGTTCAAAGCATAGATATTGTTTTAAATAAAATTGCTAAAGAAGATGCCGTTCCTTATATCATTGCTGAAATCCCTACAAACCCGAGAGTTGAAGTGCCAAATCTCATCGATTTAAGAGAAACATTGAGCAAAGAACGTATGACAAATAACGGCGATTTAGCAATTGACCCTGTTTTTATTCTAGACCAAACTTTTTGTCCAAATGTTCATTTTCTTGGAGAGAATGAGATTCTATCTTCGGTTCGTACAATTTCATTTGCAAGTGGATCGAAATTTCCAAGTGGAGGAAAATGTACTGCTGGTTATTGTGTTGGGAACAGAAAAACGAATGCATTGATTGAAAAAATTGAGCAACATCTTCTACTTTGCGATAATGAAGCAACCAATCTTCAATATGAAATATTGGCCAAGCAGATGCCTTCAATGACTCAAAGAATCGCGGATGCATACAAAAATACGCGTGAATTTGTTCGCTACATCAACGATGTACTTCCTGAAGCAAAAATTAATTTCGTTTCTGAAGAATTAGCGGAGAAAGGTTTTACTCCTTCCGTTTTCTCATTGGATCTTCCAACAAAAGGAAATACTGACGAAGAAAGAGAATCGTATAAAAGAGCGTTGAATTTGAAACTCATTAATTTAATGATTACTGAAATTCCAAATGAAAGTAAGTATTGTGTGAGTTACGGTCAACTGAAAGGTTGCTACTGGACAATTCCTGCTACATCGACACAAGGAACAACAAAAGAAGGCGATAAAGATTACATCGCACGTGTTGCTCTTTCTCCAGACTTGGATCTAGAATTACATAAAAAAGTGTTTTTAAAATTTGTAAAAGGAATTTAAAGAAAACTTCGTTGGATACACTACGTAATACTCGGTCATCGAGCTTGTCGAGATGCCGAGATGCCGAGCCCCCCTTATTCTTTTAGAAAAACGCCCTCACCTCCATTCCACCGGTATGTATTGTTCGATTATTCTCAGACTTTCGACCGTTGTACTGTATAGATAACTGTAGGTTTTTTGAAATCGATCGTTGATAACCTACATTCCACGTATAATTCACTCCTGGCTTTAATCCTTCCAACATTTCAAACCCCAAGGCTGAACTTTGAATTCCATCGTATTTAATATTAATGATATTAAATCCTCCCTGCAAACTCCCCTTTTGAATCTGATTGTATTTAAAAGTCGTTCCAATTTCCAATACAGAAGAAACTTCCCCTCCCAATTGCACACTATTTCTCTTCTCTGAAATTCGTCCATCCAACGTGATTCTAAAGACAGTATTCGGTTGATAAATGAAGCTCGGTTCAATGAAATAGTAATTCAATGAATAATCTCTACCCGAAACGTAATCTGCACGTGCAGCTTTATCACCAAGTTTCGCGGACGTTTTGATGGAGTATTTTTTCAAAATATTCCATCGAAAAGAAAGTTCATGAAATTGAACAGAACGTGCATCAAACCCACTTGCCAAAAGAGTTTTACTCTGCACATCACTAAAAGTGTAATCTGCACTGAAGATACTCGATGTTCGGTTGAAAAATAATGTATTCCTCAAATTCGACGTAATTGAAATTAAATTCTGGTCATTTATCGACTGGTCAAAAGGATTAAAAGCCTCCGCCCCATTCAGGTAATTGGTTTTTCGTTTTATTCTTGCTCTCGCTTGATTAGAAAACAAAGAAAGAACTTTTAAAACACCTTTTTTAGAAGCCCAAATACGTTCTGGACGCCAAAAAATAGACTGGTTGTATTCATTGGAATACGTTTTTACATATTCATTACTCGGTGTAAATACTCGGATATAATTTGCTTGGTCGACAAATTGAGCAATTTCAAATTCATTCAAATCCTTTATTCCATCACCGTTATAATCAATCCAAGTATAAATTCCTTGTCCAGAGTTCACTTCGATGTACAAAAATTCTTTTTTCAATTCCAATCCAGAACCAATTTCATAGAAAGTATTCAAGGAAAGAGCACTTTTAAACATTCTAATCTCATGATCAATTCGACCTAAGATTGAATTTTCTGGTGCAATATTCAGTAAAACAGAATCTATAATTCGTAATTCTCGGTAGCTTCCTAAAATATTCAAGGATTGATTTTTCCATTGCGTAATTTTCACTTCCCCACCAATGGATCGTGCTTTTGCCGTATTCACCAACCGTGTACTATCCGACAACTGGTCGTACCTTTCTCGGTAAAACAATCTGTATTCGTTTTTCACTTTATCACTGTTGGCAATATAAAACTGATAATCAAAGAATTGATAACTATTCGTTTTTAATATATCATTCTTGAAACGATTCAATTCGTGATCATCCTTGTACCCGATTTTAAGAAAACCTATCGATTGAGAAACATCCATTCTATGTCGGAGAAATTCATTCTGCTCCGATGTTTTGCTCGAGAGATAACTACCATCCCACACAGCTTCAAACCCTTTCTGATTCCACTTCCCATTCAGTTCTGTTCTCAAACCTTCATAATCTCCTCCAATCACATAAGATTGACCTTCAACATTTAAGTTTCCAAGTCCATTTTTAATGAAATTCAATCCAAGTGTTGAAGCTACTTGATGCCCTTTGAATCCTTTATTTCGAGTATTCCAATCTCGATCAAACTCTACCGTTCTATATTGTTCTATTGGATTAAAAAATTGATCTCGAGCTTCTATTTCTGCTTTCGTTCTTAAAATCCATTTCGGTATAGAATCTTTACTCAACCTTACATCTCCGATCAATTTCGCACGACCGCCAAAGCTTTGATCATTATGAGAATCAAAACGTGAAAAAGTATTGATATCATTCTTTGTATATGCAAATTCGGTGACTAAATTCAATCCTTTCCTTAATTGAACATCTATACCCATTGTAACCATTTGTCGCTGTTTGGGTGTAACAATTAACCGTGAAGGTTCATAATCCCCTTGAGAAACACCTGCAATTGGAGCAACCCATTTGTACACTTTCCCCAACGCATTAAAATGACTGAAAACATAATCGCCATTCCCTGCTCCTACCAATTGAAAAGTAGCACTGTAATAAGCAGAATCTACCGAAATTGAATAAACCAAAACAGAATCAATTCCTAAGGAATCAATCATCTTATATAAATTCTGATTATCAAAAAAACCAATAGAATCTACACTTGACACCCTTGCCAAATCAAGCGTATCACCAATGGAAGCTAATTTTTTCTTTTGAGAATTAGAGAGTTCTTGTTGCAAAGATTGATTTTTTGCATCTTGTTCAGAATAAGCATTGAACCAAAATTTGACTTTTTCAGAAGAATAGGTTGTTGAAGTTTGAAACAGTGAACGTGCATAATTTTGGTCAGAATATTGAAATTCGACAACAATTCTTGTATCTTTTGTGATCAAATTCCGAGAAGTGAATGTTACTTCAGATGTATTATAATTGACGATGTAATCGTATTCTTGTCCACGTTCGAGTAATTTTCCATCAACAAAAACCTTTTCAGTTCCGGCAAGAACAATTATAAAAGGTTCATTTTCTTGTCCGTACAATCGATAAGGACCTTGATTCCCTTCTGTACCTTGAATGATTTGTCGTTGAAATTTTCCTTTGGAAAGCGCACCACTTACCTGAGTTTTCCATACTTTAGAAGAATCAGTTGTCCATTGGTAGTCAATGGTTAAACCTTGAGCTCTTTTATTGTATTTCATGAAATACCCCGTTGGTTTTTTCAACCAAAAATTACCCGCAATGAGAGAAAATCGATCATTGTAAACTTGTATAAAAACTTGATCAAATTCTTGCAGCTTATTTGTATTCCCCTCAGCCTGAATCGGTAAATTATCATCGGTTACAGAAGCTAACAACTTTAGATTCGGTGTAATATTTCCCGACAGCTCTAAGTTAAGTGAAGAATTGACACCAAGATCTTGATTATTTCCAAATGAAATTCCTCTAGAAATACTACCCGATTTATACAACGTTGCACCTCCAAAAACATCCGTTGTTTGCGTATAATTTGAAATCAAAAATCGATCTCTAAACCCTTTGTCTTGAGAATAAATTAAATTGGTGTCTCTCACGCTCATTTTTTGCGCTAAATTTATCGGTAAAACCCGGTATTCTACACGCATTTTTGTTGAACAAGGATTTTTTAGTATTAGTTGTGCTTTCGCGAAATCCAGTAAATAATCATCTTTCGTTAACTTATCCCCTCCACACCAAAGTTGGAATGAGTTTGGAAAAACGGAGAGGGAGTCCAATTGAATGGTATCAGAAGTAAAGTTAATATTTTTTGCACGCAAATTGGATTCTTGTGACCAAGTGATATTGGTCAGCACAAGAAGTAGAATTATTAGGCCATATTTCAGCAAAAAAGACATCCGCACGAATGTACAACGTTGAAAGGATATATTTCTTGTTTTAGAAAAAATTTTTCTTCCAAGAATGTTTTAATTTAATGAAAATAATTACCAAAACATCAACATTTTAGTATATTTGAAAAGTACAAAGAAGGGCAACTGATTATTAAATCATATCAAGATGAGTAAAAACTTTAAAATTAATTCCTAACCAATAGATTCATGATTTTTAACTCCATTGAATTTGTCTTGTTTTTGCCTATTGTAATTATTCTGTATTACTTAACTCCGCATAAATACCGATGGATACTACTTCTTTCAGCGAGTTATTACTTTTACATGAGTTGGAAAGTTGAGTACATTTTCTTAATCATTTTCTCGACACTTGTTGATTACTTCAGTGGTCTGATGATGGAAAGATACTCTTCAAAGAAAAAGAGGCTCCCCTTTTTAATACTGAGTCTAGTAACGAATCTAGGTCTATTGTTTTACTTCAAATACTATAATTTTGGAGTTGAAAATCTAAATTTATTATTTGATCAAATTGGAATTTCAAAAGATTTTGCGCTCATGGACTTCCTTTTACCTGTTGGGATATCTTTTTACACATTTCAGACACTTAGCTATTCTATCGACGTTTATTTTGGGCGTCTGAAAGCTGAGAGGCATTTGGGATATTTCGCATTGTACGTCTCATTTTTTCCTCAACTTGTTGCCGGTCCGATTGAGCGTTTTTCAAGTTTGACACCTCAATTTAAACAAAACCATCCTTTTTCTTACGACAATTTAGCCAATGGTTTACGGTTAATTCTATATGGTTTATTCATTAAAATGGTCATTGCAGATAATTTAGCCATAATTGTTGAAAAAATCTATTCATCCCCTGAGAATTTTTCTTCTCTAGATATTCTAACTGGAATTTCTTTTTATTCATTTCAAATTTACAGTGACTTTTACGGTTATTCAATCATTGCAATAGGTAGTGCATTAATTATGGGGATCAAACTCATGGACAATTTCAAAACACCTTATTTAGCAAAAAATATAGCAGAATTTTGGCAGAGGTGGCATATTTCTCTTTCTACTTGGTTCAGAGATTACCTATACTTTCCTTTGGGTGGAAATAAAGTCAAAACAAGTCGATGGGTGATCAACATTTTTTTAGTCTTCATTATTAGTGGTTTTTGGCACGGTGCTAATTGGACTTTCATCATTTGGGGAGGTATATTTGGTGTCGTTTACTTGATAGAACATTTATTGAACAAATGGTTTAAAATTAAAACCCAACATACATCCTATTCAATCCAACACTTCCTCCTAGCTGTAAAAACATTTATTATCGTAACAATAGCTTGGGTATTTTTCAGAAGTCAAAATATAACCGAAGCCATACAAATTCTATCTTCTATTTTTAAGAATAGTAATGTGAATACTTCTGAATTAATCATTCCTACTTTCGTTTGGGTCTATTTTTTATTATTCATTTTAAGCGACTTTTTGTTGTACAATAATCGTTTTGATAAATGGATTTCTTCAATGCCTTTTATTGGTCGATGGTCAATCTACGGAATTCTTCTCTTTAGTATTATTTCTTTTGCAAGTATAGAAGAGTTTCCATTCATTTATTTTCAATTCTAGTCGATGCTAAAAAAACTATTTTATAAAACCATTCAATTATGCCTTCTACTAATTGTAATAAATTTCATTTACACAAAATGGTTTTATGAAAATGATATTCAAAAGTATTCTGAATTAATCAATACAGTTCGAGATGTCCCCAACGATGCTGACGTTATTTACCTTGGAGAGTCTTCCAATAAAACATCACGAGAAGATGACATTGACAAAAGGGGAATTTCTGATTTTATTGGCGATTATTTCCCTAATTTAAACACATACGATATAACTAAAAATGCGGCTCATGCTGGAATATACAAAGTGTTGTTGGAGAATATCCCCGCTAAAAATCAAGTTAACACAATCATTGTAACACTCAATTTACGTTCTTTTGATGCCTCATGGATCTACTCAGGACTTGAAACTCCATTGCAAAAAAGTACAATTCTTCTTAAAAAAAATCCTCCACTTTTTAATCGTTTTTTATTATCATTCAAAGTATATGATATCAAAAGTGAAGAAGAAAGAGTCGTTCAATTCAAAGATAAATGGAAGAATGACAAATTGTATTTTGAACAAGAACATCCTTATAAAAATGTTATTGAATGGGACTACTGGATGGCAACTAAAGGAGCCAAATTTACAAATGGAGTAAAAGATCAAAGTAAAACAGAACTTTCTTGTCATTATGTTAAAACATACGCTTTTCACATTGACACATTAACGAATCCGAGAATTAAAGACTTCAATGATATTGTTGACCTAGCGAAAGAAAGAAATTGGAACTTGGTTTTTAACCTTCTTGCAGAAAACACTTCAAAGGCTAAAGAATTAGTTGGTGATGAGTTGGTAAATATGATGAATATAAATGCAGAAATGTTAACTCAATATTATGAAAACAAAGGAGTTATTGTTGTTAATAATTTAAACAAGGTTGAAGATGAAGAATTCATCGATCAAAATTGGACAACTGAACATTATGCTGAAAAAGGAAGGAAAATCATTGCAAGAAACACTGCAATTGCTTTGAAAAAATGGTTAAAAAATGACTTTGTTGATGTAGATGTTAATTTAGAATTAGAATAAAACACTCCCTTCTATTTCATCCCTCGTCTTTTCTTAATTGCTTCGTAAGATTCTTGAATGTTTTGGAATTTTTCTTTTGCACCTTTTTGGTACTCCTCTCCCATTTGAGCAACTTTATCCGGATGAAACTTAATCGCCATTTTTCGATACGCTTTCTTTACGGCTTCATCTGTTGCTGAAGATTCAATTCCTAAAACTGTATAATCAGAATCAACATTACGGTAGAACATGTTTTTTGCACTTTCAAAATCAACTGAAGAAACACCCAACATTTGAGAGATTTGGTGAATAACGTTAATTTCTTCTGTAGAGACATCTCCGTCCGCTTTAGCAATACCAAAAAGATAATGCAACAATTGAGCTCGCACTGCAGGTTGCATTCTCATTTGAATATCATTGCAAATTCGTTGCAATGGTATATTCCCAGAATCCAAGAACTGTTTTAATGTTTGTAAATGATGACTTGAAAATTGAGGACCAAACTGTTGATTGAAAAATGTTTTTACATAATTCAATTCAGCTTTTAAAACTTTTCCATCCGCCTTCATTACAGCTGCAGAAAGTGCCATCAACATTGTTGGAACATCGTTAGAAGTTGACGATTGTTGTTGGTAATATTGGAATAAATCCTCTGCATTAAAACTACGCCCTTCCCGATTAGCATTTGCTTTCGCATTGCCAATTACCCTTTGATAATTCTCAACAAAAGAACCTATAATAAAACCAAAGAAAGCTCCTAAAAAGCTACCTTTAAATAAAAAGAAACCACCAACTGCAAATATCCACTTCAAAATAAAAAAATTTTAAAAAAGAATGCCTCTCACCCATTGATGAGAGACATTCTCATTATTCTTTCCTAAAAGTATTAAACCTTTTCAATACTTCGTTCAATGAAAGCATTCAATGCTTCCCCTTTTAACATTCCTTGTGACAACAAAGCAATGTCAGTCAATTGTTTGATTTTATTCTTTTTCGAATCGTCCGTTTTGGTTTCTAAAATTTCTTGAATTTTAGCATGATTTGAATTCACCATCAAATTATGAGTATCTGGAAAAGCTCCGAAAAAGCCTCCGCCACCCATTTTTTGTTGCTCCATCATTCTACGAATAAACTCTGGTTGAGTAATGATAATTGGCGCATCATCTGCGTTCATACTTTCAAACTGAACTTTAAATTTTTCTTTGTTCACAGTTGATTCAAAAAGTGGAATTAATTTCTCTTCGTCTTCTTTTGATAGTTTTGAAGGAATTTCCTCGTCTTTTTGGATCAATTTATCCAATGTATCTGCATCAACTCGAGCAAAAGTAATGTTCTCATAAGATTGCTCTAATTTAGCAATCCAATGTGACGCTATTGGTCCATCAATTTGCAACACACTATAGCCTCTGTCTTTTGCTTTCTTTACAAAACCGAATTGCTCAGTAGCATCGTTTGTATACAAGAAAACTACTTTGTCGTTTTTATCTGTTTGAAGTGTAGCAACTTTTTCTTTGTATTCTTCAATAGAGAAATATTCACCATCAGTACTTTTCACCAATGAGAATGATTTTGCTTTCTCTCCAAATTTCTCATCAGAAAGCACTCCATATTCAACAAATATTTTTAAATCGTCCCATTTCGCTTCAAAATCTTTTCTATCATTCTTATACATTGAAGCTAATTTATCAGCTACTTTCTTTGTAATATGAGAAGAAATTTTCTTCACATTTGAATCACTTTGTAAATACGAACGAGAAACATTCAATGGAATATCAGGAGAATCAATTACACCATGAAGAAGTGTTAAGAATTCAGGAACAATTTGTTCAACATTATCCGTAATAAAAACTTGATTTGAATATAGGTTGATCTTATTTTTTTGAACTTCAATATTCTCTTCTAATTTAGGAAAGTATAAAATACCTGTCAAATTAAAAGGATAATCTACGTTCAAATGAATATGAAAAAGAGGATCTTCCATTGTCGATGGATACAACTCTCGGTAGAACGAGTTATAATCATCCGTACTTAATTCAGAAGGTTTTTTTGTCCAAGCTGGAGCAACATTATTTACTTGATTTTCAATATCAACAGCAACTCTTTTCACTTTTCCGTCTTCATCTTTTTCTCCTTTTGGATCTTCGATGTATTCTGTTTTATTCCCAAATACTACTGGAAAAGGAAGAAACTTACAGTATTTATCTAAAATACCTTGAACTCTTTCTTTCTCTAAAAACTCTTTCGATTCTTCTGAAATAAACAAAACAATGTCTGTTCCGAAATGATCTTTTTCAATTTCTTCCAAAGTAAATTCTGGCGAACCATTACTTTCCCATTGTACAGCTTTAGAGCCTTCTTTGTGAGAAAGAGAACGAATTTGAACTTTATCCGCAACCATAAAAGAAGAATAAAATCCTAAACCAAAGTGACCAATAATTTGTTCTGCGCCTTCTTTCCCTTTGTACTTCTCTACAAATTCTTCAGCACCAGAAAAAGCAATTTGATTGATGTATTTATCAATCTCGTCTTCTGTCATTCCAATTCCATGATCTCTAATTGTCAACGTGTTTTCAGTAGAATCTAAAATCACTTCAACTTTTTGATCACCTAGCTTCCCTTTAAACTCACCATTCTTAGAGAAAAATCTTAATTTTTGTGATGCATCAACTGCATTTGAAACCAATTCACGTAAGAAAATTTCGTGATCGGAATACAAGAATTTTTTAATGATTGGAAATATATTTTCCGTTTGTACATTAATTTTACCTGTTTTCATATTTCTTTATTTATTTTTGAACTTTATTTTGATTTTTAGTTGTGGTCAATCACTATGCCATCGAAAGAATTGTGACAAAGTGTCTTAATTAAAAGTCAAAATGACAGAACATCTATTTTTATATAAAAATGATTTTTTATTCCATTTTCTTGTTTTTATTATTTTTCCTTGCATTTCGTAAGGGGGGAAATAAAGAATCACAGCCTTTAGGAGTTTGGACTTATTCTTTTGCTTTTACGATAAAAGTTATAGCTGGAGTATCATTCTTAGTCATCTATTCCCTTTTTTACGGCAATGGCGAATTAAGTTATGATGCTAATTTCTTCATGGTAGACAGTGGGATTCTCCATCATGTTTTTTCTGAATCCCCCTCTGATTACTTTAAATTACTTTTTGGAACAGGAAACACAGAACAATTAACTATTCAATACTTACAAGATACAACTCACTGGGACTCTGGAGAATCCAAAATAATTAATGACAATCGTTTTGTTATACGGATTCATAGCTTAATACATTTCATAAGCTACGGACAGATAACCATTCATCTAATGTTAATGTGTGTAATCTCAACCTTAGCTCTAAAACAATTTTATAAAGCAATCATAAGATATTCACTTCTGTCTCCTAAAATTATTTTTATTTCATTGCTATTTCTTCCTAGCCTTTTGTTTTGGTCTTCGAGTATCCTAAAAGAACCAATTCTTCTTTTAGGGTTTGCGATATTCATTAGAGCTTTACTTGATGAAAAATTAAAGAATAAAAGAATATTTTATTTTATAATTAGCATACTTATCCTGATAAGGATAAAGCCCTACATTTTATTGATCAGTCTATTTTCTATACTTTCTTTCTTTATTTTTAATTCACTGAGACGTTTTAAAATAATAGGAACTATCACAATTATAGCTTCAGCGACTCTTATTCTCTTAGCCTTATTCCCTTCAAATTCTAAAAAAATAATTCATACGATATCTAAAAAACAATTTGACTTTATAAATGTTGGTAATGGTGGTCTACATGCATTAACTAAAAATGAATTCTATTACTTCAAACCAAATCAGATTAAAGACCTAAAAATAAAAGACGACTCAGTTTGGATTACAAAACCAATTGACGCAATTGTAATTCGTAAAGAATTCAATATTGAAACACGTAAAAAAATCGATTTAACCCCAAACGGGTCCAAATGGTATATTTATTTCAACAATATACCTGCAAGAGGATTAATAACAGTAACTCCCATCAACAACTCTCCTCTTCAGTTAATGAAAAACATTCCTGAATCGATCATCAATGTATTATTCCGGCCTATACCAACAGACCCTGGAGGTAAAATGAAATACCTTGCTTTTATTGAAACAATTATTCTTTTTTCATTTTTAACACTATCAATCTTTCATAGAAAAAAAGTATCCAATAAAGAAAAAGCTATTTTATTTTCAATTTCAGTTTTCATCCTTTTATTGTCCTTACTTATAGGATGGACGACACCTGTTCTTGGTGCTATTGTTCGTTACAGAATTCCTGCTTACTTAGGGATATTATTCATCGCATTGATTCTTTACGCTCCAAAGAGCTCATCAGAATAAGCCATTCTAAAAGCATCTAACACTTCATTTACAGAACCATAAGTGTTGCCACGAATTGCAAACAACTCATCTGTAGTTGCCCATTTCACATCTGTAATACCTTCATCTGTTTGAGGAATTAGTTTCTTATTTCCGTAATAAAAAAGTAAATACCAATACGTTGTTTTAAGAACCTTTTTCTTTTTATGAGTATAGGTGTGGTATGTTTTAACAATTAAATCTTCTAAAACTGCACGAACTCCACATTCTTCTTCAATTTCTCTAACTGCAGTCTCTTCTTCATCCTCACCTTTCTCCATTTTACCTTTTGGAATATCCCAAAGTCCATTTCTAAAAATCAGTAAATATCCCTCATCTCCTTTAACCAATCCTCCTGCTGCTGTAATTTCTTTAAAATCAGCAAAAAGACGCTTAAATTCTTTTGATGGTTTATCACAAATCAACTGCAACGGTGAGTCTAATGAATTTTTTTTTAAATATTTTTTTGTATCCGCAAAAACATCCGTTATTTCTTTTGAAGAAATAGATAAAAAAGATTCATTTCTTTTTGACTTTTTAACAAGGATAATTGGCTTATGATCTATAAAAACTTTGTACATTTGTCGTCATGATTTTAAATGAAGATAAAGCCCTAAAAGTAGCAGAATTTTTGTTACAATGCAAAGCCATTAAATTGAGTCCATTGAATCCGTTCACATGGGCGTCTGGAATTAAGTCCCCAATTTATTGTGATAATCGCGTAACTCTTTCTTATCCACAGATTAGAACTTTCCTAAGACAAAGTTATGCGGAGAGTATAGTGGAACATTTTGGAAAGCCAGACGTAATTGCAGGTGTAGCAACTGGCGGAATTGCTCAAGGTGCTCTTGTAGCTCAGGAATTAGGAATTCCTTTCATTTATGTTCGTAGTGGTGCTAAAGCACACGGAATGGGTAACCAAATTGAAGGTTATTTCGAAGAAGGTCAAAAAGTTGTGGTTATTGAAGATTTAATCTCAACAGGTGGATCTAGTCTAAAAGCAATCGAAGCTCTTCGAGAAGCTAAATTAGATGTCAAAGGACTTGTAGCTATTTTTACTTATGGTTTTGATATGGCACACAAGAATTTTGCAGACGCAGAATGCCCATATATCACACTTACGAACTATGAAACAATGTTAGAAAAAGCGTTGGAAAGTAATTTAATTTCAAATCATGAATTGGCTTCTCTTCAAGAATGGAGAATGAATCCAAAAGAATGGAAAAAATAATTCTATGACATTAGACAGTGATAAAGTAATCGTTAATGCATCAAAAAGTGAAATTATTGACTTTTTAAAAGACGCAAACAACTTAATTCATCTTCTTCCTCAAGATAATATTTCTGATTTCAAATCGGACGAAACCCAATGTTCTTTTAAAGTTCAAGGCGGAATAATTATCTCATTGATTGAAAACGGTTTTGAGGAGAATAAACTTTTCCTTAAAGCTGGTGAGAAATCTCCTTTTCCTTTTGATTTAACTGTCGATTTAACTGATGTAGAATCAGGGACAGAAGGTTTTATTCATTTTGATGGAAAAGTAAATATGTTCTTGAAAATGATGGTCGAAAAACCATTGGGAAACCTCTTCAATTATATGTCTAAAAAATTAAAAGAGAAATTTCAATAAACCTATTATTTTAGGAATTCTATTTCTTTCAAATTGTATTCAACTTCATTGTCATTTTCTTTACGAAGAACTAATTCCCCCGATTCCAATACATTTATTATCTCACCAGTGAACTCCCCTTCCTTATCAGAAAAAGAAGATACTTTGTTCAATAAATAGAGATTCGATAAGTATTTTTCGTGAATTAAATTAAAATGGCTACTCGGAAACTTTTCTGAAATTCTATTAAAAGATTCTATAAAACTAAAAAGGACATCTTTAATTGTCCTAAACTGACCTGTTGCGATCTTAATACTTGTTGCACTAAACCCCATAAAACTTTCTTGATTTACATTTAAACCAATGCCAACAATTGAACTTTTAATCGTAGCATGTGACAATTGATTCTCAATTAAAACTCCTGCGATCTTCTCCCCATTCAAATAGATATCATTTGGCCATTTGACTTCAGCTTTTAATCCATTCTTTTGCAATAAATTTACTAGAGACAAAGAAACCAATTCTGTCAAAAAAAACTGATTACTCACTGACAGATTGACGTTCTTTAATAAAAAAGAAAAAGTCAGGTTTTCCCCAGGATTCACAGACCATTCAGCACCTCTCTGCCCCCTTCCGTCAAACTGGTCATCTGCCAAAATAACCGTTCCATTTTCAACTTCATTCCGTTTCATCAGATTGGCAATATAATTGCTCGTTGAGTCAACTGAATCTAAGTGAATTATTTTATTTCCGATTTTCATTGGTTTTTTTTAACATTCCAAGTGGTAAAATTACGGTTTTATTTAAATTATAACATTAGATTTGTAATTATTGAAAAAGACTAAATGAATAAAGAAATAAACATCAGTGAATCGCAACAGCTGTGCGACACAATTGTAGAGGGAATGCAAGAGAATAAAGCAAGTGATATTGTTATCCTTGATTTAAGAGAAATTGAAAGTGCAGTATGTGACTTTTTTGTCATCAGCACAGGTGAATCATCTACACAAGTCGATGGGATAAGTTCTTCCCTAGTACGTTATACCAGAGAAAAAATCAAAGAGCGACCTTGGAAAATTGAAGGTCAACACAACAGCGAGTGGGTTTTAATCGACTACGTTAGTGTTGTAGCGCATGTATTTTACAAAGATACACGTTCATTCTATGATTTAGAAGATTTGTGGGCAGACGCAAAAAGAATTGATGTACCAAATTTAGGTTAACAACTATTATTCTTTTGAGCATTTCAAAAGAATTAGAAATTAATAAAATAAAATGGCAGAAAAGAAAAGTAATAAAAAAAGTCCTTTTTCTATTTATTGGATTTATGGATTAATTGGAGTCGCTATTATCGGTTTTCAATTATTCATGTCAAATGATACTACTGGAACAGTTAAATTAGAAGATACCTTTTTCGAATTGGCTGAAAAAGGTTATTTGGAAGATGTTAAGATGGTCAATCGAATCAAAGTTGATTTTTCATTGAATACAGATGGTACTGAATTTATTAAATCTACTGATGAACCAGAATTTACTTCTATGAAAGAAACCCTTAATAAAGGGAATCGAATGGGAGGTAAATCTGTCTTTTCTGTTGACATTTTTGATGCTGGTGCTTTTTCTACACGTGTAAATGATTTGAACAAAGATTTAAAAGCGAATGGAAAGAACCCTATTCAAATGGTTCCCGTTCAAGAAGTTGATTATGTTTCACAAATCATTAGCTTTTTACTTCCTATAATAATCCTAATGGCTATCTTCATGTTTGTTATGAGAAGAATGTCTGGAGGAGCAGGCGGAGGAGCAGGACAAGTTTTTAACATAGGAAAATCAAAGGCTAAAATTTATGAAAATGGGAAAACTACCAATATTTCTTTCAAAGATGTTGCTGGATTAGAAGGCGCCAAAGAGGAAGTTCAAGAAATTGTTGAGTTTCTTCAGAATTCAAAAAAATATACAGATTTAGGAGCAAAAATACCGAAAGGAGCACTACTCGTAGGACCTCCAGGAACAGGGAAAACTTTATTAGCCAAAGCAGTTGCTGGTGAAGCAAAAGTGCCTTTTTTCTCACTTTCAGGTTCTGATTTTGTTGAAATGTTTGTTGGAGTTGGTGCTTCTAGAGTTAGAGATCTTTTCAAACAAGCAAAAGAAAAATCACCTTCCATCATTTTTATAGATGAAATTGATGCTATTGGTCGAGCAAGAGGGAAAAATAATGGATTAGGTTCAAACGATGAACGCGAAAATACGCTGAATCAGTTGTTGACAGAAATGGATGGCTTTGGAACAAACTCTGGAGTTATTATACTTGCGGCAACCAACAGAGCTGACGTATTAGACAAAGCTTTGACACGTGCCGGTCGTTTTGACCGTCAAATTTATGTTGACATGCCTGACTTAAATGAAAGAAGAGAAATTTTCCAAGTTCATTTAAAACCAATAAAGCATACGGATGAAATTGACATCGAATTCTTAGCAAAACAAACACCTGGATTTTCTGGTGCTGACATCGCTAACCTTTGTAATGAGGCAGCATTAATTGCAGCAAGAAACGGTAAAAAAGAAGTTGAAAAACAAGATTTCTTAGATGCTGTAGATAGAATCATCGGTGGTTTAGAGAAGAAGAACAAGATAATTACTAAAGAAGAGAAAAAATCAATCGCATACCACGAAGCAGGACATGCTACTATTTCTTGGCTTTTAGAACACGCTCACCCATTGGTTAAAGTAACGATTGTACCTCGTGGACAATCACTAGGAGCTGCTTGGTATTTACCCGAAGAAAGAAGTATAACAACAACTGAGCAAATTCTTGATGACATGTGTAGTGCATTAGGAGGAAGAGCTGCTGAAAGAATTAAGTTTGGAAGAATCAGTACTGGTGCTTTAAGTGATTTAGAAAAAGTTACGAAACAAGCATACGCAATGGTTTCAATTTATGGTTTAAACGATGAAATTGGAAATATTTCATTTTACGACCCCAATGGAAATCAATTTACAAAACCATATTCTGAAGAAACAGCAAGGATTATTGATGTAGAAGCAAGTAAACTGATTGAAAATCAATACCAACGTGCATTAAAAATCCTGGAAGACAATAAAGATAAATTAGCATTACTTGCTGAGAAATTATTGGACAAAGAAGTTATTTTTAAAGAAGATTTAGTTGAAATCTTTGGAGAACGTCCTTGGAAAAAAGAAGAAGTTCAATTTAAAAAAACTGAACCGATCGTAGAGCCTATTGTTGAAGAAAAAACAGAAGGAGAAAGCGAAAACAATGACAATAAAGAGCAAACGGCTACTGAACCTTTAAGTGAAGAAACTATAATAAACGAAAATGAACCTGCTGGAGAAGATCAAAACAAAGTGGATTAATTTTAGGTTAAAGCTAGTGCCGGAAAAAACTGTAGTAACAGTCTATAAAGGTACGGATGAGTTTTTAGCTCGTATTCTTAGGCTAAAACTTGAAGACGAAGGGATTACAGTGCAGTTTATTGATGAACGCGATTCATCGTACAATGCTTTTGGATATGTTTATTTAAATGTATTGCCTGAAAACGAAGAGCGTGCAAAAAGTTTAATTGAGAATAACAATGAATAACATTCTAGTCAGAAGTTTATCGGGAGCAGTTTTTGTTTCACTAATATTAATTCCTTTATTCTTTTCTAAAGAAATAGCAACAGGTGTATTTACTGTTTTTATGGTCTTGGGTTTAATCGAGTTTTACAAACTTTTTGACAAAGACGAACACATCTCAATACGTTGGGAGATTGGGACAATTGTCGGGACATTGGCTTTTGGTATTTCAGTAGCTGTAATGTTTAACTTATTACCTACTGTTGCTTTATTCCTCATCGCTCCATTATTCATGAAGCTATTTATCTTCGAAATTTGGAGAAAAGCTAAAAACCCATTATACAATATTGCAGTCCTTGGACTAGGTCAATTGTATGTTGTTTTACCTTTCATTTTACTTGTCTATGTTGTTTCACAAGACAACTCCCCTTTCCCCTTACTAGCAGGAATGTTTATTCTAATTTGGATGAATGATACTTTTGCATTCCTTTCTGGGAAATTCTTTGGGAAAACAAAGTTGATTGAAAGAATTTCTCCGAATAAAACGTGGGAAGGAACAATTGGCGGAATCATCTTTACAATCCTCTCTTCTATTGTGATTGGAACATTATTTGATTCTGAACGACTTGTTTTCTGGATCGTTTCTGCACTAATTATAGCACCAACATCTATTTATGGTGATTTATTGGAGTCGATGTTTAAACGTAATGCTAAAGTGAAAGATACAGGTTCAATTATGCCTGGACATGGTGGGATTCTTGACCGATTTGATGCAACTTTATTTACTATTCCTTTTTTCTTAGCTTGGACGCTAATTTATATGTATTTTTGGCAAAATTAAAAACGAATGAAAATACATAGAGAAGGATATTTAATCATCCTTATAGCCGCTGTAATCTTAGGTTCAATACAAATTGGAAACTACTTTTTATACGATATTTTAAATTGGTTATGGCTATACATTCTTTTGTCTATTGGAGTTGTAGTAATGTTCTATTTAGTTGTTCAGTTTTTTAGAATTCCAAATAGAACACCTAATTTTGAATTGAACGATATTATCTGCCCTGCAGATGGAAAAGTGGTCGTTATTGAAGAAGTTGAAGAAACAGAATATTTTAAAGATAGAAGAATTCAACTCTCTATTTTTATGTCACCGATGAACGTTCACGCGAATTACAATCCAATTTCGGGATTAATTAAGTATGTAAAATACCATCCAGGATTATTTTTAGTTGCTTGGCATCCTAAAAGTAGTACAGATAATGAACGATCAACTTTCGTTATTGAGCACTCTACAGGCCAAGAAGTTTTATTCCGACAAGTTGCTGGAGCAGTTGCTCGAAGAATCTGTTATTATGTAAAACCAAACCAACAAGTTACTACCGCTGAAGAATTTGGTTTCATTAAATTTGGCTCTAGAATTGACGTTTACTTACCTTTAGGAACCAAAATAGATGTTAAAATTGGTGATATTGTACAAGGAAGATTAACAAAACTAGGTGAACTCGTTTAATTTTTGTAGTTTCGACTACATTAAAAAATTAATCTTTATGAAAAAAGTATTTTTAGCCCTTACCTTATTGTTATTTGTTGGAACATTTTCTTCTAATGTTTATGCGTCAAATTCTGACACAAATACAGAAATTAGACAAGACGACGACAAAAAGAAAAAGAAAAAAAAGAAGAAGAAAAAGTCTTGTGCAACAAAAACAGAAACTAAATCTTGTGGAAGTACAAATGGCTCTACAACACACTCTTGTTGTAAGAAAAAACCATAATTCTTTTAGAACATAACATTTTCAATGCGCATTTATGCGCATTGTTTGTTTATAGCCATTTTATAATTACATTAACCTTAATATGTCATTTGGAGCTTGGCAGATTGTTACACGATTTTTATACATTGCTAATGGTGCTTTTAATAGACGAGGTTTACGTTTGATTATTTGATACCATTCTTGAAGATTAAAATTTCTTCCTTTCAATTCTTTTTGATAATACGGATTTGATTTGTCAATAATTGATTTTGGATCTTTTTCTAATTTTTCTAAGAATAGGACAAAAAGAGATTCAGATATACGAACTGTTGACAGCTCTTGTCGATTGATTTTAACACCAAGCGTATGAGCCATTGCTAACGCTTTACGATCTAACTCCTTATTCTTATTGTACAAGAATGTGAGCTCATTTTTTGAGTAATACATAATGAATAATTTTAGGTTCATTCGTAAGTTATTGAATATTTACGACTTACACAAAATTATTTTTCCAAACAAATACTATTTAATGTCTTAACTAAAGTTGTTACTATAGCAATTGGTCATAATTAAATCTTTACACCAAGAACCACAACATCATCCAATTGCTCTAAATCACCTTTCCAAGATTCAAAAATTCTATTTAAAATCTCTTTTTGTTCTTTCATTGGTCTATCTCTATTTTCAGACAATACCCTTTTAAACTCTTTAGTCTTGAACTTTTTACCTTTATCTCCTCCAAATTGGTCAGAAAAACCATCTGAGAATAAATAAATTTGATCTCCTTTATTTAATTGAACCTCATGAGAAGTGAAGGCATCCATTCTATCAAAAATGGCAATTGGCATTTTATTGGCCTTAATTTCGTAAAAATTATTAAAGTCGTTTAAAGGTTCTAGATTTTTGAGCTTATTATTCGTTAAAATATAAATAGGATTATTTGCTCCTGAAAATTGAATAACATTTGTTTTGTGATCAATAGTTATTATCGACATGTCCATTCCATCTTTTTGCTCTCCCAATTTACCTTTTTGTTTTAAGGCTTCTATCACTCCCTCTCTCAATCGACCTAAGATTACATCTGTTTCTGTAATTTTATCTTTCTGGACAATCTCACGTAACAATGTAGACCCAAGCATACTTAGGAATGCACCAGGAATCCCATGACCTGTACTGTCAGCTGCAGTGATAACAGTTTTTCCCATTACAGAGGACCACCAATAAAAATCTCCTGAAACTTTATCTTTTGGTTTAAATAAAACAAAATAATCTGCTAATATATTTTCTAAAACACTTTGCTCTGGCAAAATAGCTTGCTGTAATCTCATTGCATAATTAATACTTTGAGAAACTTCATTATTTATTAATTCAACTAATTCTTTTTGTTTTTCTATTTCATTTCGTTGGTAAATAATCTCAGATTTTTGTAGGGCTAATAAAGAAATTGCCTTTTTTTTGTGTAAATATGATCGAAAAATAAAACCTGCTAATATAAATACGATAACAAATGCTCCAATAAATAAATTTCGTTGTTCTTGTTGCTGTTGTTGTTCATTATTTGCTTTTTTTACTTCAATGTTTTTTATCTCAATTTGCTTAGAATTAGCAATGCTATCTATACTCTTTCGTTTCTCATAATTGTATTTGAGAGTCATTTCTGTTATGACTTTTGATTTTTCAAAATTAAAAATACTGTCATTAATTTCAATCCATAACTCTCTATATTCTAATGATTTTTTATACTTACCCAAGCCCTTATACGCTTCTGAAAGAAATAAATAGCTATATCGTTCTTGATCCAAAAAACCTATTTCTTTTGCTATTAATAAAGATTTTTTACAATAATCAATCGCAATTTCATATTCTTCAATTTTCGTATACAAACTGCCAATATTCCCCATATTAACAGCTACACCAGCTTGATCTCCTGTCTCTTTAGACAATTCCAAAGCCCTTTTCAAATATTCCAAAGATATTTTATAATCTTTAAGCTCAAAATATACATTCCCAATATTCCCAAGGCTTATTGAAATTCTATTTTTATCACCTAACCTTTCATTAATACTTAATGATTTTAAATAATATTCTAATGCTACTTTGTACTCTTTTTTAGACGAATATAAAATTCCTATATTTTCATAATTTGATGCCTCATAACTTTCTACACCTAATTCTAAGCTTATCTCCAAGGCTTTCTCATAACATTCTACAGCTTTCTCGTAACTCCCAATCGAAGAATATACAGTCCCTAGATTCCCTAAGTTAACAGCAAAACCATCCCTGTTATTAATTTCTTCATTTAGCAAAAGAGCTTGTTGATAATAAGATAATGCTTTTAGGTAATTACTTTGATTAAAATAAATAAGTCCAATATTAGCAAGGTTAGTTGCCTCTCCTTTTTGGTTTTTTATCTTTCTGTCAATTTTTAACGCTTTTTTATAATACGCTAAAGATTCAATGTATTTATTTTGATTAAAAAACAATACTCCAATATAATAGGAACATTTTGAAATATATTTTTTCGAGTTTATTTTCTCGGATAAAGTAAGTGCATTTTGATAATATACTAAAGCTGAATCAGGATTAGTATACTCAAATTGATCTCCCAATTCAAGGAGTGTCTTAACTTGTAGCGTGTCGCCCCCTTGTCCACCTATTAACTCAACTAAACTATCGGTTATATTTTGGGCACCTGAACTGAATGCAAAAGAACAATAGCCTTGTATAAAAATTAATACAGAATATATTATTAACTTCTTCATTTATGTAGAGTAGATTATCATTAAAGCATAAATCAAAGTGATTTACTTGACACAAAGATATGACTTCTCTTTCTATAGAGTGCAAACAAAAACTACGTTTTTACACAAACTCACTTAACTCAAGCCAACGATCCGTTTTTTTCTCAATTTCTTTTACAACAATCGAAAGACGTTTTCCTGCAACCATTAATGCATCATTATCAGAAGACGCATCAGAAAGAACAACAGATAACTTATCTTTTTCTAGCTCAAGAGTTTCCATATCTTTTTCCAAAGAATCAAATTCTGCTTTTTCTTTGTAGGACAATTTAACTTTTTTCTCTGGCTCTTTTTTCTCTACAACTGAACTCAAAGTGGATACTTTTATTTTCTCTTTCGCATCAGCAGCGTTATTTTTCTTCGATTTTAGCATTTGCTGACGGTAAGCAGTATAATTCCCTGTTAAATCTTTTATTTCAGCATCACCTTCAAAAACAAACAAATGATCAACCATTTTATCCATAAAATACCTATCATGAGAAACCACAATCAAACAACCTTCAAATCCTCTCAAGTATTCTTCTAGAACACTCATAACGAAGATATCCAAATCATTTGTAGGCTCATCCAAAATCAAGAAATTCGGATTCTGCATAAGAATCGTCATCAATTTCAAACGTCGTTTTTCTCCACCACTCAATTTGTGCACAAAATTATAATGCATTGCTCGGGGAAATAAGAATTTCTCTAAAAATTGAGCTGCTGACATTTGGCGCCCTTTTTCTAACGGAATAAACTCTGCGATATCTCGAATTACATCAATTACTTTTGTTGTTTCATCTTCAATTTGCAAAAGTTCTTGACTGTAATAACCAAAAACAACCGTTTCTCCCTTTACAACTTTCCCTCTGTCTACTGGTTCTATCCCTAAAACCATGTTTAAAAAAGTTGACTTACCTGCTCCGTTTTTCCCTACAATTCCTAATCGTTCGTTACGTTTAAACGTATACGTGAAATTTTCAATTATTTTTAAATCACCGAAAGACTTCCCAACATGGTGCATTTCAAGAATTTTAGACCCCAAACGTTCCATTTTAACGGGGATTTCTAATTCACTTCGATCAATGTGTTGTTTTGCAACTTTCTTTGTATCGTGAAATGCTTCAATTCTAGCTTTCTGTTTCGTTCCTCTAGCTTTTGGCTGACGGCGCATCCAATCCAATTCTTTTCGAAATTGATTCTTTGCTTTACCAATTGTAGCATCTCTTTGCTCGTTTCTTTCAGCTTTTTTCTCTAAGTAATAAGAAAAATTCCCTTTGTATTTATAAATCGTTTTATCTTCTAATTCAAGAATTGTATCACATACAACTTCCAAGAAATAACGATCATGCGTTACCATTAAAATAGTTGATTTTGATTTTGAAAGATAGTCCTCCAACCATTCAATCATGTCCAAATCTAAATGATTGGTAGGCTCATCGAGAATTAAGAAATCACAATCAGCCACCAAAACTTTCGCCAATGCAACACGTTTTTTCTGACCACCAGACAATTCACTGACCATTTTAGACGTATCATCCAATTTAAGAACAGAAAGGATTTGATTCACTCTCGCTTCAATATCCCAAGCATTTAACTCAGTAATTGCTTCGAAAGATGCTCCTATTAAGTCTTCATCTTCCATACGCATAGCGTAATTATATTCTTTTACAGCCTTTAATTCCGGTAAATCATGAGAGAATATTTCTTCTAGAATGGTGTTACTGTTCTTTAAGTTTTCATTTTGTTGCATGAAAATTATTCGAAGATCTTTACGGAACACAATGCGACCTTCATCGTATTGCTCCTCCCCGATTAGACAACGTAAAAGTGTTGTTTTTCCACTTCCATTTTTAGCAACAATTGCTACTTTCTGCCCTTGGTCAATTCCAAAAGTCAAATCTTCAAAGATGATGCGATCACCAAAAGATTTGGTAAGGTTTTCTATTGATAAATAATTCATTGTCTATCTTAAACGGTCTAATGACTCTAATAATTGTTTGTCTCTTTTTATTCCTGTATTTGCTAAAAAGGTAAAAGGAAAACCTGCAACAAACAAGATGAAACCTAATCCCATCTCACGTGAAGTAGTTTCTGTATCAATTAAGTAATCTCCAAAAGAACTCAATAGAATAACAGAAACTAACATTAAAAAATAAATTCCAAAAACCATTCGACCTAACTTAAACTGTCTATTCATACTTTTATACGACATAATCGTTAAAAAGCACAATAAAATTAGCGCTATAGTACCTATGTAAAAAGGGAAAGTGGTTGTCTCAATAATTTCGCCATTCGATGTTGAATATTCCGTAATTCCATATGAACTAAAAGAAAAACGAGATTTTTCATTCACAAAACTGAATAACTCTGTTCCAAAAGTTACGATCGAAAGCAAAATAATTGCAATCGAAAGATATATCGTCTGTACGCGCTGTATCATTGTTGTAATTTTCAAGCAAAGATAATAGATTTAAAACAGGACGGTTGAATTTCATTCTCAATTCTGTTAAAAAAAGACTATTTTCTTTTTATTCACAAGAATCGTGTTTATATTTACGATTGATAACTAATTTTCCTTTTTGAAAAAGAATACTAAAACATATCGATTCCTTACGCTTTCATTAGCTTTCATGATGTTCTTTACATCATTTGGATTTAGTATGGATATTCATTTCTGTAAAGGAGAAGTTGAAAAAGTGCAACTTTTTGGTTCTGCAGAATGTGATATGGACATGAAAATGGAACCAATTGTTGAAATCATTGAAAATGAATGCTGCCACAAACCAAAGGTTGAAGCAACTGAAAGCTGTCACAATGAAGAAAATGCCAAAAAATCTAAGTGTTGCTACAATGAAACAATAGTTGTTGACATTACAGATGACGTTTCAAAAGCAGATATCTCTAATTTTTCGATTGATCAAGTATCTTTTTTTACATTTTATCTTCTGAGTACTTACCAAATTTTCTTTCCTGAAAATAATGACGTAGTCTTTACTGCGTATTCCCCCCCTCTGTATAGCAAAGATATTCCTTCGCTTCATCAGGTCTTTCTTATTTGATAAAATTTTAATTATACCATTTCATTGTACATCTGTACAGTGATTACTCGTGGATTCTATAATCTCACAAATAATTAAATTATGATCAATAAAATAGTACGCTTTTTTCTCGACAATAAACTTGTAGCATGGCTTCTCCTCTGTATTTTCATCGGTTGGGGAATAGTAACTGCACCTTTTGACTTTGGTGTCGAAGGTTTACCTAGAGACCCCGTTTCTGTTGATGCGATTCCTGATATTGGAGAAAATCAGCAAATTGTATTTACCAAATGGACAGGAAGATCTCCTCAAGATGTAGAAGATCAAATCACTTATCCGTTAACTTCTTCTCTTCTTGGAATTCCAGGCGTAAAAAGCGTCAGAAGTAATTCCATGTTCGGTTTTTCTAGTATTTCACTAATTTTTGAAGATGATATAGAATTCTATTGGAGTCGAAGTCGTATTCTTGAAAAACTGAATGCCCTCCCTGTCGGACTTCTTCCTGCAGATGTGCAACCGTCACTTGGGCCAGACGCTACAGTTCTAGGTCAAATTTATTGGTACACCCTCGAAGGTCGAGATAAAGACGGAAATGTAACAGGCGGTTGGGATCAACAAGAATTACGTTCAATCCAAGATTTCTACGTAAAATATGGATTACAATCTGCATCTGGTGTATCAGAAGTCGCTTCGGTTGGTGGTTTTGTAAAAGAATACCAAGTCGATGTAGATCCTGACAAAATGAAAGTTTACAACATTACTTTAGAACAAGTAATGAAGGCAACTAAAGAAAGTAATCTTGACATCGGTGCACAAACTGTTGAGATAAATTTAGCTGAATATTTTGTCCGTGGGTTAGGTTACGTGAAATCAATCGAAGACATTGAATCCAGTGTTGTAAAAGTGGAAAATAATGTTCCTATTCGAATAAAAGACATCGCAGTCGTTCACCTTGGACCAGCAACACGTAGAGGTATTCTTGATAAATCTGGCGCTCCATCAGTTGGAGGTGTTGTAATTGCACGATATGGTGCAAATCCATTAGAGGTAATCAATAACGTAAAAGAGAAAATAGAAGAATTAAAAGCTGGTTTACCTTCTAAAAAACTTTCAGACGGAACCATATCCAAGCTTACTATTGTTCCTTTTTACGACAGAACACAATTGATCAATGAAACGATAGGAACACTTGAGGAAGCCCTAACACTTGAAGTTTTAATTACAATTATTGTAGTCATTCTTATGTTATTGCACCTTAAATCTTCTTTACTGATTTCTGCTTCACTTCCCGTAGCTGTTTTGATGTGTTTTATCGCAATGCGTTACTTTGGAATTGACGCAAATATTGTTGCACTTTCTGGAATTGCAATTGCAGTAGGAACAATGGTGGACATGGGGATTGTACTGACAGAGAGTATGATCACGCAAATGAAAATTGCCCCTAAAGACCAACCGCTGAAAGAAACCATATACATTGCTACGGTTGATGTTGCTTCTGCCGTAATCACAGCGGTTTCAACAACCATCGTTAGTTTCTTACCTATATTTACGATGCAAGCTTCCGAAGGAAAACTATTTAGACCGCTTGCTTTTACGAAGTCTTTTGCACTTCTCTCCTCAATTATTTTAGCAATAACTGTAATTCCTCCATTAGCTGAACAGTTGTTCCGTTTCAAAAGTAAAGGGAAAATTTCAGCTTATTTTTCCAATGGCGCACTAATTATTCTTGCAGTATTACTTCTATTCACTGATTATTCATTCTTTGGGGCATTTGGTTTAATCATTGGCGCAAGTGGAGTTATTTCTTCATGGGCTAAAGGAAATAAAACAGAAAAATGGCAGAATCGATTTGATTTAATCAAAAACATTCTCTACGCAATTGTAGTAGCATGGCTTTTAGCTAAAATATGGATGCCATTAGGAGTTGAACGTTCATTAGTAATCAACTTCATATTTGTCTCCCTTATCATTGGATTTCTTATCAGTTTCTTTTATGTAATAATCCATTTTTACGAGGAAATTCTTCGTTTTTTACTTAGAATAAAATACATATTCATTCTTGTCATTATTTTCATTATTTATACTGGATTTCAGGTCTTTAAAAATACGGGAGAAGAATTCATGCCATCTTTAGATGAAGGTTCTTTTTTATTAATGCCAACATCAATGCCTCATTCAGGAATGGAAATGAATGAAATGAACTTGAGACTGCTCGACATGTCCGTTACCTCTATTCCTGAGGTTGAAATGGTTGTTGGTAAAGCTGGAAGAATTGAAAGTTCCATTGATCCAGCCCCAATGAATATGTTTGAAAATATCATTCAATATAAATCAGAATACAAAACAGATGAGAATGGCCATAGAAAACGATTCAAATTTCAGGACGGAGAATACATCAGAGATAAGAATGAAGAGTTAATTCCTGATAAGAACGGAAAATACTTTCGACAATGGCGTGATCACATTAAATCTCCGAATGACATTTGGGATGAAATTGTTAAAGCCACTAAGATACCAGGACTAACTTCTGCCCCTAAACTTCAACCGATAGAAACACGGTTAGTCATGCTCCAAACAGGAATGCGTGCACCGATGGGAATAAAAGTGAAAGGGAATTCATTGAAAGATATTGAAGAATTTGGGCTAAAACTAGAAATGTTTTTGAAAGAAGTCAAAGGTGTTAAAACTTCAGCTGTATTTGCGGATAGAATTGTCGGAAAGCCATACATGATTCTCGATATTAAAAGAGATGAACTCAGTAAGTATGGATTATCTGTAGTCAATGTGCAAAACCAGATACAAACAGCCATCGGCGGAATGGTGATGACATCTACTGTTGAAGGGCGAGAAAGATACGATATCCGTTTGCGCTACCCTATTGAGTTGAGAAATAACCCTGAAAAAATTGAAAACATTTACATTTCTTCTCCAAATGGCACCCAAATACCATTGGGTGATGTTGTTGAAATAAAATACGAACAAGGCCCACAAGCGATCAAAAGTGAAGATGGATTCTTGATTGGTTATGTCCTTTTTGACAAAGAAGATGGGTATTCAGAAGTCGAAGTTGTTAATTCAGCTTCAGAGTATCTTGAGGAAAAAATCAATGATGGAAAACTAAAAGTACCAGCTGGAATCAGTTATAAGTTTGCTGGAAATTACGAACAACAAGTACGGGCGAATAAACGATTGAGCATTGTCGTTCCAATCGCATTGGCTTTAATATTCTTGATTCTTTATTTTCAATTCAAATCCATTACCACATCCCTCCTTGTGTTTTCAGGAGTATTCGTAGCATTTTCAGGTGGTTTCATTATGATTGGTCTATACGGACAAGAGTGGTTCATGAATTTTGAATTTTTCGGAGAAAATATGCGCGACTTATTTCAAATGAGAACCATTAACCTTAGTGTTGCCGTTTGGGTAGGATTCCTTGCTCTTTTTGGAATTGCGACAGATGATGGTGTTCTTGTGGCCACTTTCTTACAAGATAGTTTTAAAAAGAATCAACCGACGACTAAAAAAGAAATCGAGAATGCTGTTGTACAAGGTGGTTTACGACGTGTAAAACCTGCAATGATGACAACCGCAACAACTATCCTAGCACTCTTACCCGTCCTCTCTTCTACCGGAAAAGGATCAGACATCATGCTACCAATGGCTATTCCTTCTTTTGGAGGAATGGTGTTGAACATGGTAACAATGTTTACAGTTCCAATTCTATATTGTCTCTGGCAGGAATGGAAACTAAAATTGAACCAATTTAATAGATAATCCGATGAAAAACATACATAAATACATCAAAAAAGCACTTATACTATTGGGACTACTACTTTCCCATCACTCAATTTCACAACCTTTAGATTCGCTTCTACAACTTGTAACGGAGAATAATCCAACACTCAAAGCACTACAGTTAGAATTTGAAGCAGAGGAACTGAATATTGATCAAGTGAGTCAATTACCCAATTTAGAGTTTGGCGCAGGAATTCCAGTCCTACGACCGGAAACTCGATTAGGTTCACAAGTCGTTTTATTAAGTGCAACACAAATGTTCCCTTGGTTTGGAACATTGAAATCAAAAAAAAATGTCGTGCTTTCTATTTCAAAAGTAAAATATGAAATGATTGCCTCCACAAAATTGGAGTTATTCTCACGAGTGAAAGTATCGTATTATCAGTTGTACTTTTTAAAAGAAAAAAAATACATCATTTTAAATTATATTGAAATCTATAAAACAATAGAAAGTGTAGCTCTTGCTAAAGTTGAAAGTGGGCAATCTACAACTGCTGATGTATTGCGTATACAGCTCAAATTACAGGAGTTTTATCAAGAATTAAAAATGGTAGACAATGAAGTTCTCGTTCGCTCAGCTGAGATCAACGAATTAGCTCACCTTTCAATGCGTAATACCGTAATTCCATCTGATGAATTGAATAAAGTGGCTAGTATTGAGTACAACCTAGAGGAATTCAAACTGAAAATTGAAGCAAGTCACCCGTTGATTAATCAATTAAACAATAAGGTGGAAGCCTCAAAACAAAGGCAAATTAGCAATACTAACATCAATCGTCCAAGTTTTGGTTTAGGAGTTGACTACAGTTTTGTACAACCAAGAACTGACGCCAATCCTAGCGGAAATGGAAGAGATATTTTTATTCCTAAAATAAAGATGAGTA
>CAYLWS010000034.1:0-31721 GCA_964387525.1 uncultured Fluviicola sp. | reverse complement strand
AACAACAACAACAACAACAACAACAACAACAACAACAACAACAACAACAACAATAGAAACAATCAACACAACAAGAACAAGAATCAACCATCAAAGGAAGAGGAAATGTACAACCTTGTTGGTGTAGTTTCTGCTGAAGGGGTTTTAGAAGTAATGCCTGATGGATATGGTTTTCTCCGTTCGTCAGATTACAATTACTTATCTTCTCCTGATGATGTTTATGTTTCGCAAAGTCAAGTTAAACTTTTTGGTTTAAAGACAGGAGATACTGTTGTTGGAACAATACGTCCACCGAGAGAAGGTGAAAAATTCTTTCCTTTGGTTAAGTTAGAAACAATTAATGGTCGTGACCCCGCATATATCCGTGACAGAGTTCCATTTCAGTATTTGACGCCACTTTTCCCAGATGAGAAATTCAAATTAACGGGACATGCGCAAGAAACGATGTCAACACGTGTTATGGATTTATTTGCTCCAATTGGTAAAGGTCAACGTGGTATGATTGTCGCACAACCAAAGACTGGTAAAACAATGTTGTTAAAGGATGTTGCAAATGCAATCGCAGCTAATCATCCTGAAACATATCTTATCGTGTTATTGATCGACGAAAGACCTGAAGAGGTTACAGATATGGCTCGATCGGTAAATGCAGAAGTAATTGCTTCAACATTTGATGAGCCAGCTGATCGTCACGTAAAAGTGGCTAATATGGTTTTAGAGAAAGCCAAAAGAATGGTAGAATGTGGACATGATGTTTGTATCTTATTAGATTCGATTACCCGTCTTGCGAGAGCTTACAATACTGTTTCTCCAGCTTCTGGTAAAGTTCTTTCTGGTGGTGTAGATGCAAATGCATTACACAAACCGAAACGATTCTTCGGTGCTGCTCGTAAAATTGAAAATGGTGGTTCATTGTCAATTATTGCTACAGCATTAACAGAAACTGGTTCTAAAATGGACGAAGTAATCTTTGAAGAGTTTAAAGGAACAGGTAATATGGAATTACAATTGGATCGTAAAATATCTAACCGTAGAATATATCCAGCAATTGACATTACCTCTTCTGGTACAAGACGTGAAGACCTATTGGTTGACAAAGATGTATTGCAAAGAATTTGGTTGCTTCGTAAGTTTATCGCTGACATGAACCCAATTGAAGCTATGGAATTTATAAAAACTCGTATGGAAAACACTAAATCCAATGAAGAGTTTTTAGCAACTATGAACGGCTAATAAAAAACACATGAAAGTAACTGTAAAAATGGGATTACTTTTTGCTGCAATTTGGATTGCAAGTAAAATGATTTTCTTTATTACCGGAATTACTGAAAAAGAAATTATTCCTTCAGTCTTGTTAAATATTCTATTTATGCTAATGGCCATTTCTTTTGGTTTGTATTTTCATAAGAGAAAAGAAATAAAAAATCATTTCGACGCAAAAACGATTGATAACTTAGACGTATCTGATGTTTTACTGGAAGAATCAAGTATGTTGTCTGACATAAAAAATGGATTAAAATCAGGTGTACCATACGCGATCATCGTTAGTTTATTCCTTTTTTTCTACTACGACACAATTGACCCTGACTTTAACCAGCATCAAATTTCCGAAGCTGAGATGGGTATCCAAAAGTTATTAGACAACCCTGCAGAATTAGACAAAATACGTGCAGAAAATGAAGACTTTGAAGTCATGACCAAAGATGAAATATACAACAGTATGGTTCAAGGTCCACAGATTTTTTACAATGCGAAATCTACAGCAATTGTATCTATGTTGGCTTTATTAATGTTAGCAACTTTGAACAGTATTTTCGTGACCATAATCTATAGAAAAGTAGTTTTTAAATAGTCATTTATAATGACAAAAAAAATCCATTAGGTTAACCTAATGGATTTTTTTATTTCTATTAATTCTAATTATTTAAAAAGGTTAATTGAAGAGTTTGATGTATCAATATGAACTTTCTCTGGGAACTCAGCATGAACAACCAATTTATTTTCATGGTGATGTTCTAACTCACTCAATTTTTTTCGATTCATCAACATAACTGTAGAATTACCATGGTGATCTTTTTTATCTAAGATAGTTTCTCCATTAAAATCGCATTGCCAATGCGTTTCAGCACAACTCTCTTTATATGCCACTTCAATTGTAGGAACAGCATAATAATCATGTTCTCCTATCCCTTCTAAATCAAATTTCAAACGAAGAAAACCTCCATCTAAAACTAAATCTTCATCTTTAATTCCTAAATCAGCAAAAGAGATCTTCCCTGCAGTTGGTGAGGTAAATTTTACAATAACTTCTCCTTGGTTTACTTCAATTAATTGTCCCATAGTTCTTTTTTTAAGTAAAGATACATAGACTGTTCAACTCAATTTATGACTTTAATCATATTTAAAGCACTTTATATTAAATATTAAATTTCCTTTCCTCCATTAATTTCCCTAATTTTGCTTTTTAACGTAATTATATATTAATATAGCATGCAACTGTATAATAAATTAAGTGCGGCAGAAAGGACTAAAATAATTGATGACGCTGGAGACAAGCGTCTTACAATTTCTTTCTACCAATACCATAACATTAAAGACACTACTCTTTTCCGGAATAATTTATTTATTGACTGGAATAAATTAGATGTTTTGGGAAGAACTTATGTGTCTTCTGAAGGAATAAATGCACAAATTTCTGTTTCTGCCAAAAAATTCTCCGATTTTAAAAGCCATTTAGATGGTATTGATTTTTTAAAAGATGTTCGTTTAAACATAGCCATTGAACAAAACAATAAATCTTTTTTGAAATTAAAAGTCAAAGTGAGAAATAAAATTGTTGCTGACGGATTAAATGATGATACTTTTGATGTCACGAACATTGGAACTCATTTAAAAGCAGCTGAATTCAATGAAATTATTTCAAGAGAAGACACTGTCCTTGTTGACATGAGAAATCATTACGAAAGTGAGATTGGTCATTTTGACGGAGCAGTTACTCCTGATGTTGATACGTTTCGAGATTCCTTAGACATTATTGAGAATGATTTAAGAGAACACAAGGAAGATAAAAACCTTGTCATGTATTGTACTGGAGGTATTCGTTGTGAAAAAGCAAGTGCATATTACAAACACAAAGGATTCAAAAATGTTTTTCAATTAGAAGGCGGTATTATTGAATATGTTCGGCAAGTAAAAGAACAAAATTTAGAGAATAAATTCAAAGGGAAAAATTTTGTATTCGATCACAGAAGAAGCGAACGCGTTTCCGATGATGTTATATCAGTTTGTCATCAATGCGGTAATTCTAATGATGATCACGTAAATTGTGCAAACGAAGCTTGTCATCTTTTATTTATTCAATGCCCTTCTTGCCAGGAAAAAATGGATACTTGCTGCTCGGATAAATGCAAAGAAATTAATGCTCTACCGTTTGAAGTTCAAAAAGAGCTCAGAAAAGGAAAAGGAGAGAGTAATAAAATATTTAAGAAAGGACGATCTGAAGTTTTGAAATTCAAAGCATAATTTTACAGGACAATAATGAAGAATAAAATTGAATTAATGGCTCCTGCAGGTGGATTTGACGCTATGCAAGCAGCTTTAGATAATGGAGCAGATTCCATATATTTTGGTGTTGATCAACTGAACATGCGCGCAAGAGCGACCATGAATTTCACATTAGGTGACTTAGAAGAAATCGCACAAAAATGTGCAGAAAGAGGTGTGAAATCTTACCTAACTCTAAATGCGATTATTTACAACCACGACTTATCGTTGATAAAAACAGTTGTAAATCGCGTGAAAGAAGCTGGTATTTCTGCAATTATAGCTTCAGATCAAGCTGTTATTGGCTATGCTAAATCTCAAGACGTAGATGTTCACATTTCAACTCAACTCAACGTTACAAATATTGAAACGGTTAAGTTTTACTCTTTATTCGCCAATGTAATGGTTCTTTCTAGAGAGTTAAGTCTTCGTCAAGTGAAAGAAATTTGTGATGGAGTGATCGAAGAAGATGTAAGAGGTCCAAATGGAGAACTTATTAAGATTGAAGTATTTGGTCACGGTGCTTTATGCATGGCTGTTTCCGGAAAATGTTACCTTAGCTTGCACACAAGTAATTCATCGGCAAACAGAGGAGCATGCGTTCAAAATTGCAGAAGAAAATACAAAGTTATCGACCTAGAGGACGGTCATGAATTAGAGATTGACAATGAATACATCATGTCTCCAAAAGATTTATGTACCGTGGATTTTTTAGATCAATTGGTCGATACAGGAATATCTGTTCTTAAAATTGAAGGACGAGGAAGAGCTCCAGAATATGTTGCAACTACAATTAAATGCTACAGAGAAGCAATTGATGCATGTAATGATGGCACTTATTCTGAGGTAAAAGTGAAAGATTGGATGTCTCGACTAGAAACAGTATATAACCGTGGCTTTTGGGGTGGTTATTTCCTTGGACAAGAATTAGGGGAATGGACTGATTCTTCAGGATCTAAAGCTACAGTTAAGAAAGTATTTTTAGGAAAAGGAATGCATTACTACTCCAACGCTAAAATTGGTTTATTTAAAATTGAAGCACAACAGTTAAAAGTTGGTGATAAAATATTAATCACAGGTCCAACAACTGGTGTGATTGAATCTGAAATAAAATCGATGCGCGTTGAAGAAAAAGATGTTGATGTTGCCAAACGTGGAGATGAAGTAACATTTGTCGTTGAAGAAAAAATTAGAGCATCTGATAAATTATACAAAGTTGTACCTGCTGAAGAAGTAAAAGATTAATGATTATTATCACACATCAACGAGAAAAATGCATTGGATGTAATTACTGTGTAGAACTAGCGTTCTCCCAGTGGAGAATGTCAAAAAAAGATGGTAAAGCGACACTTATTGGAGGCGAGAATAAAAAAGGCTTCCATACGCTACGTTCAGTTGACAATGGACATTATGACGACAATGTTCGCGCAGCTGAAGCTTGTCCCGTCAATATTATAAAAGTAAAAATGAAATAAATACCTGATGATTGAAGATTTTTTAGGATATCGATTAATTGATTTAGGGAATTACTCTTTCTCTGTTCAGCAAGTGATACACATTACTTTTATACTTCTTGTTACAAAATTGTTTTTATATCTTTTAAAAAGGAGTCTTTTCAAAATAGAGAATGGACGAGTCCAAAAAAATGAAAACCTTTTAACAGTCATTAAAATAATTAATTACATCGTTTGGGTTATTGCTATTACATACATTATTCGATCTTTTGGTTTCAAAATATCCACCATTCTAACGGGTTCTGCGGCTCTTCTTGTCGGTGTTGGACTTGGGCTTCAACAAACTTTCAATGATTTCATTTCTGGTGTTATTCTCTTATTTGAGGGAAAAACAAAAATTGGAGATATATTAGAGGTCGATGGTCGCTTAATCAAACTCACAAACATTGGACTACGAACGACAGAAGGTTATGACAAAGATGATATTTCGATTATTATTCCAAATTCAAAAATTGTAACGGATAAAGTAATCAATTTGACCCATTACAAAGGCAAAAGAAATCGTTTTAAAATCAAAATCGGTGTTGCTTATGGAAGCGAGGTTGAAAAAGTAATAGAAATACTTGAAAAATGTGGAAAAAGTCATCCCGATGTTATCGAGAAAAAAGAAGTCGAAGCTCGTTTTGTTGATTTTGCTGATTCATCACTGAATTTTGAATTGTTATTTTTCAGTAAAAAAATACTTTCAAATGGTCGAACAACAAGTGATATTCGCCGTATGATTGACAAAGAATTCCGAGAGAACAACATTTCTATTCCATTTCCTCAGATGGATCTACACATAAAGGATTCATTCAAGAATTAAACAATTCTACGTATTTTTAATCTCAATTACTTTCGCTAAAGTTTTTAATAAATTTTTATGTTTCTTTACGAATGGATTACTCATGTCCCAAACGTAACCTGCTAAAACAGAACAAATTTGTTCTTTAAACTCTTTCTTCCCATCTTTTTCAAAAATAATGGTGTGCAAGTTTCCGTTATACCAAGCATCAACATAAGAGCGAAATACAGAAACTCCGTGCAACAAGAAAGCATCATATTCTTTGTCCCAATCAACGGTTTCACCCGACAATTCTTTCACAACTAAATCAGCCGCCTCGTATCCCGACGCTAAGGCAAACATAACACCAGAGCTAAATATCGGATCTAAAAATTCCGTACTGTTGCCGCACAAAACAAAACCTTCTCCATGTAATTGCTTTATTCCAATTGAATAACCAAGAATTGTTTTCGGTTCAAATAAAAATTTTGATTCAGCATATCGATCGTTTAACCCAGGGAAAGAGCGAACAATTTCACTGAATTTTTCTCCATCATTCTCCCTTATTTCTTTAATAAACTCGTCATTACCAACAACTCCAACTGAAGAAGTTCCGTCTGAGAAAGGAATCGACCAAACCCAAGCACTATTGTTATTGAATGCATTTACAAAAATATTCTCAGCCGCTTGATCCGTTCGTTTATCGTCAACTAAGTGTGTAAATATAGCTCCTCTAGATTCTAAATCTGAAGGTTGTTCTAGATCAAATAATTTTGGTAAAACTCTTCCATAACCACTCGCGTCAATTACAAAACGACAACTGATTTGATTTTCATTTCCTTTTTCATCTGTATAAAATACCGTTTGAACATCTTTTGACGTTTTTACATCCTTCACTTCTGAGTTAAACGTAACTGTCGCACCTTTCTTTTCAACCTCTTTGATTAAAGCATGATCAAAATCAGCTCTTTTCACTTGGTACGTATAATCCCAACCTTCAGAAAACCGTTCTTTGAAAAGAAAATCACACGTTTCATTCTCATGGTAAAAAATAACACCTGTTTTAACTTGCGATTTCAAATCCTTGACACAATCTAGCAAATCAGCTTTTTCAAGATAATCCATACATTGTGGAAGAAGACTTTCCCCAATTACAAACCGAGGAAAAGTTGTTTTTTCTATTACAAGAACAGATAACCCTGCTTGCAACAATCGAGAAGATGCAATAGCTCCAGAAGGACCTGCACCAATAACTACTACGTCAAAATTATTTTTCATACACATTATTAATTTTATTTATCAATTCATGATCGTCAATAAAGCAAAATACAGAAACCATAGCTCCAATTGAAGCTCCTAATATTCCATGAAAAACCAAATTCTGCCCTGTAAGGAAGAGATTTGGCACCCGAGTTCGAGTATTTATTTTCGATTGCATGATTTGATTGAAATCTTTTTTTATTCCGTACAAAGAACCGTCCTTTGTACCGATATAATCTTTATATGTTAAAGGAGTCGAACTATATACATTGTTTATTGAAGAACTAAATCCGGGGAATATCTCCTCCAATCGTTCAATGACAAGTTTTTCTTTTCTTTTCTTAAACTCTAGGTATGATTCTCCACGTTCGTTCGGATCTTTGATCGTACTGAAGGTATGTTCCCATTCTTTTACTTCATCATAATTCATGTACGCCATGACAGACAATGAATCTGCAAATTCTCCTTGGTCAACTTTCGCAGAGGTACAAATAAACAATGCTTCTGGCCATTCTGCTTCGTTATAATCAACCGTTTCCCATACTTCGTCCTTAGTGTACGCGTATATATTATGATTGATATAAGGGAATGAATCTTTCTTCAATGAAAAATAAACCATGAAAGAAGAAACTGTATTCTCTATTTTTTTTAATCTATTTCGATAGGCTGGTCTAAAATTCTCTTCTCCAAAAACCTCCACTGTTTTTAGTGGATGCATATTTGAAATATAATTCTTCGCTTTATACAACGCGCCATCGCAAGTCACTACAGCAGCTATTTTTTTATCTTCATAAACAGCATCAACAACCTCTTTGTGTTTCAACACTTTACCTCCCAAAGAATGTAATTTCTTCGTAAGAAGTTTGGCAATTTGAGAACCTCCATTCTCCATTCGGTAACTGCCTTTCAAATAACTGTTCAAAATTAATGCTACAACATAAAAAGGTGTTTTATCAACTTCACCTGCGTAGAGTAAACCATTTCCCAGTAATACTGCTTGAAGCTTTTTGTCATCGGTCAATGATTCAATAAATTTATAGGCACTTTCCGAAAGAACCTCTGGCTTATCAATGTAAGAAAAACCTCTTTCAACTTCTAGGTTGTACAATGGAAATTCTTGGCAAATAGATTTAACTTTTGAAAGAAATAAATCTATGGCTTTTTCTTCTAAAGGGAAATGTTCTTTTAACCCTGAACGAAACCCTTCGTACCCTTGAGCATGTTTAAAAGTAGTTCCATCAGACAAACGAATTGCATCGAAACAATCATCGTCCAATCGTTTCATTTTAAGATCATCTAAAATGCCAACGTATTTGAATAATTTATTCAACGTTTCCCCATGATCCAATGAACCGATGTAATGAACACCCGTATCAAAAATAACTTTGTCACGACTAAAAACTTGTAGAGATCCTCCTATTTGGTGATTTTTTTCCAAAACAAGTACTGAATTATTCTCCATAGCCAATAGAACAGCCGACATCAGTCCACCAATTCCACTACCAACAATGATAAAATCATATTCAGGAATACTTTGTTTCATTTGCTCATTTTCGAAGAATGAATAATACGTTAGAGGTTTTCTGAGTTTGCTCAATCATTTCGCAAGTCAAGTTATTCTCCTCTGCGAAATTATAAATATCTTTAGAAGAAAAAAATGATAATTGTTCTGTTACCTTATTAAATCCAAAAATTTTCGTAGAATATTTTTCTGTTTTTTGAGTCATTTCATGTCTGCCTTTCAAATCTGAAATCCCATCTCGAATAATTATTAAACCATTCTCTTTAAGTTGACGAGCCGTGTTACTCAATACAACCAACTGATTTTCAGTAGACAAATAATGAAGCACATCGTTAAAAAAGACAACATCTGCTTCTTTAAAATCAATGTTTTTTGCATTATTCACTTCAAAATTTAGTTGATTTGTTTTATCATAGCCATTTTGTGCAATTTCGATCTTTTCATCGTCATAATCTATCCCGATAATTGTACGTTTTGGGTTCTTATAATGCAAGAAATAGCTCAAATACCCATAACCACAACCTATATCGTAGATTTTCATTCGATCCTCGATCAATTCATTATAGAAGTCAAAGTTTTTCTCTTCAAAACGCCATTTTATTTTAATATACCATTCTAAAATAGGTCCTTTATACAAGTAATTGTATTGTACTCTATTTTTCAAATAACGAGCATCTTCAACTTCATTTTTCGCTACAATCATTTCTGATCGCATTTTGGTTTGAACAAACTTGGCTAATTCACTGTAATTCTCTTTAAAAACAGGATCACTTGTTTTAATTCTATCCATAACGTACAACGAGAGCGTTCCAGACTTTATGATAAAATCATTTTTTGGATTCGCATAATGAGCTCCAAGAATAAGTATTGGTTGAATATCAATGTTTAATTCTTGTGCTAAATAGAAAGCCCCTTTGTGAAAACGTTTTATTTCACCGTCTGTACTTCTAGTTCCTTCTGGGAAAATCATAATGGAATAACCATTTGCGATTCTATCTTTTAAGAAATCCAATTGATACTCTGTTCCTTCTTCAATGAAAGGATATCCTGCATAACGAATAAACAAACCGAAAACTGGTGAATTATACACCCATTTTTTCACCATAATAATTACTTTCGGATTCAACATGATCATCAATAGAATGTCCAAAAAGGAAGAATGATTTGCAACGATGATAGATGGTTTCGAAAAATCCAAGCGATCTTTGTGAATGAATTCTTTTTTAAGATGCATTCCAAAATAAATAGTCGATTTCACTAATTTAGAAACGATGTGATTCAGAATACTTCGTTTGGTTTCTTTTTTTATTGGAAGGATTATCAATAAAGGTAAAAAGAGTGTCAATACAATACTCCCTAGAAAGAAGTATGAAAAAGTAAGACCACTGATCAGTAACCCAAAAAATGTTGCTGGTGATCTTTTCTTTTCCGTTCGATTCGTGATGAAAAATCGAAAAACAAATGGTTGAACGATTAATGTCACGAGCATAATACAAGCAATACCGACGACACTAATTACTGCAATAGAATGAATAGCAGGATGTTTACTGAAATACAAAACACCCGTTCCAATTATCGTCGTTATTCCAGAAAGAACAATGGCTGATTTGAAAGATTTCAACACATTTGATTTTGTTTTATATTTCTGTAATAAACCATCCGTCACGAAAATACTAAAGTCATCTCCAAGTCCAAAAATGAATGTTGCTACAATGATATTTACGAAATTGAACTCTATATCAAATAGTGCACAAATTCCGAGAATCCAAACCCAACTGATTATCATGGGTAGAAAAGCAAAAAGCGCCAATTCTATTCTTCCATATATAATCAATAACGAAAGAAAGACCAATAAAGAAGAGAAAATCAATAAATAGTTGAAATCTTTCTGCACAGAAAGCATTAAAGTATTTGCCATTTCAGCGATATCAAGAATAAAGACATCTTGATTTTCTCCAATGATAGATTTGAACTTTGCAATGTCATTTTTAGGCAAAACAACACTTGTAACAATACTCCAACCATCTGCTGAAGAATAAACTAATTTATTCAACCCTAAATTAGATTGCAACTTCAACTCTTCATTTCTTGGAACAATTTCATCTCCAATTGAAATCCATTGATAAAATGGTTGAAAAGCAGTTGAAGACAGTCCCAACTCTTCAGAATCTTGACTAATATCAACGTTTACCCCCTCTACTTTGGAAGACCAGAACTTGAGCCATTCTTTATTCTTTGCTAATTTAATCTCTTTAGGAACAGAGTATGGAGAAATAGACAATAACTCATCCAACCCATGTTTCTCTTTGTATTCTAATAATTCATTGAATAATTTATAATTCTTAATCTCGGCATCTTCTCTTGTTTCTCCTGTAACAAATAAATGAAGTTTCTTTTCCACTTCAGGATTAATCCCGGTAAAAGCTTCTTCTTTCTCCATCAATGATTTTGGATGAAAACTGAGGTTGTTCAAATCTGAATCAAAGCGAAAAGAATTGGAATTCCATGCAAAGAAAATTGTCACTGCTAGGATTGTATATATTGATGCTCGAAGTACCCATTTTGGAAGATTGAACCTACTTTTTTTTGTACGTTCACCTTTTGGTTTGTAACCTAAAACGTTTAAGAAAGTGGGTAATAATAGAAGTGTGAATATTGCTGCTGCAGACAATGTACACAACGCAATTAATCCAAAATTTTGTAGCACAACTGAATCTGTAAAAATCAATGCAGTAAACGCTGCAACAGTTGTAAAAGAGCCAATAAGCATTGGAGCTGACAACTCTTTAATCGTTTTTACAACATCTTCAGAATGGTTGTAATGGGTAAAGAAATGAAAAGAATAATCGAGAACAATCCCCATTAACACGGCAGAAGTAGCAATAGAAATTGCAGAAATTTCAGGTTGAATAAAGCCAACCATTGCCAAACCAAATAAACCAGAAAAAAGTGCTGGGACAATAAAGAACAGCGGAGTGATTAGACTTCGGTAATAAACAATGAGCAACAATAGAATTAATCCAATACTGATAATCATTGTTAAAAAAGTATCTTCTTTAACTTGCCTAGAATTCTCATACGCAATTTGGAATGTCCCAAAATAATCAAAATTTAAGTTCGGATTATCTCGGTTAACCTCTTTTTTGAATTCTTCAAGTTTAAGATTGAGCGCTTCATTCTGCACATTATCTGAGACATCAAAATTCAATACTGCTGTAAATAACGCACTCTTTTTATCTACAGAAAAAAGTACACCATCCTCCACCGAGAATGCGGAAGAATCTGATTGAGGTTTAATTTCTTGAAGTTTATTCCAAGCTAATCCCAATGGATCTTTTGCGAAAATTTTTCGTAAAAAAAGAGCATTCGGAGAAGTCATTTTATTGTAAACAAGCTGAATTGATTCACGGATTGAATCTTTATTCAATTTTTGTTCAATGATTTCATAGTCATCGTCTGTCAATAAACTTGGCAAAGAGCGATAAAAATAATCCAATACTTTTTGTTGATCATCCTCTCTAAAAACAACAAAACCTTTCATTAACCCATCCGATGAAAGAATGAGTTTTTTTGAAACGGAATCCAATTCCTCCATCAAGAACTCATTGTCAGCATCAATGGAAAAAATTATTTGTTTATTCAGGTTATTATCTTGAATAACTCTATTAAAATCAGAAAATTCCTTTCCTTTCGGAAAAATAGAATAAATGTTTTCATCTAATTTTAAGCGACTAACCCCATAAGAGATAAATAAAAGCAATGCAATAAGAACTGACAAATAAGCCAATAAATTTTTATTGAAAAATTGCACAATTTTAGAAAAAAGATTTCCCATGAAGTATTACTGAAAGTTAAGTAAATTTTAAAAAATCAAAAATAGGAAAAACACTCGAGTTTTATACAAAGTCTACAGTAAAACTGTATAAATAACAATTATCTCCAACCTAAGTCGAGTATCTTTTTTAAAAACAAATCGGAAAAGCACCAATTTAATAAGAATTACATCAAATTATCTTACGAAAGTTCATGTTTAATGAAAAAGTATTGTGATTAATCTTAGTCAATTGTTAGTTTTACACAAAAAAATATTATGATGAACAAATTATTAATTTTATTCGTGCTTCTAACTTTTGGATCTATAGCACAAGTCAAACTATCTGAAAATTTTGAAGTTGAAGCAGGAAAGCCATATCAAGTAATTGATGCACCTTTCAAATACTACTTTAATGACAGTGAAAACAACATTATTTCTGTAAAAATAAGAGGCGTTTATCTTACTATCCAAAAATTCAGTTCAACTGAAATGGAAGAATTGGATCGTAAAATGTATAAAGACATGCCTAAAGGAGTTGTAATTCAAAAACTAATGGAAGTTGAAGGTGGATTAGTTATTCTATTTGAACAATACGACAGAAAGACTAAAACATCAACCTTATATAGTAAGAAGATTAATTATGATAATTTATCTGCTGAAAAACCAAAAAAAATTCTTACAACCAAAAGACCCGTAATTAAAGGTTGGTTAAATGAAGAAGGTAATCAACCAGTTATTCCAGGAGCAAATTCCAATTGGACATTTGGAGTGAAATTTAACATTCACCAATCTTTTGACAAATCAAAAATATTGATTCAATATAGATTAAAACCAAATTCAAGACGTGATAAAATAAATAAAGATGAATTAGGGTTTTGGGTTTTCGATAATGAATTTCAACTTCTTTGGTCAAAGGAAGAATTGATGCCTTACACTGAAGCAGAAATGAACAATCTTGCGTATACAATTAGTTCCAAAGGTGAAATATTCATGCTTGCTCAATTGAATGAGACAAAAAGTTTTGAATTATTAAAAGTAACTGAAGACAATGCTATTACAACTTCAAAACTTGATATTGAAAACGGTATTGTGTTTGAAAAAATGAAATTAATTGAATCCACAAATGGAGATATAACTTGCGCTGGTTATTACGCTAATGGAATCGACATTAAGTTTAACGCTACTTTTGATGGTTTTTCTAGCTCAACTAGTTTTAATTGTGATGGTATCTACTCATTCAAAGTAACCGAAGACGGTGATGTTTCTGATGTTTGGAAAATTCCTTTTTCAATGGAATTGAAAGAACTATACCTAAACGAAAGGCAACAAAAAAAATTAAATGAAAGAGAGGAAAAAGGAAATGCTGGAATTCCTGATTTGAAAATGCTTGAGTTTTACACCCAAAAAGATGGTAGTTACATTATCGTCGGAGAGCAACAATACATGAGATCTGAATTATACGGACCTTCAACTTCAAACATTTATCATTACATGAGTGTAATTATATGTAAAATAAGTCCAGATGGAGATTTACTTTGGATTGAAAAAATTGGAAAAAATCAATTTGCACCTAAAGGAGATCTTTATAATGGCTTCTATAAAGGTCAAATGAGTATAAAATATATTCGTGGTAATTCAAAACATTATATTTTATACGTAGACAATCCGAAAAATGCTGCACTACAAACAAACCAAGTACCTGAAAGACATAAAAGCGGGTCTGGTGGTTTCATTACAGCAGTTGAAATATTGGATGCTGACGGGGAATTTTCTCGTCACACAATTGCTGAACTTGTAGATTTAGATGGAGTTCGTGCTTACCAATTTAACATAACTCGTATCTGTGAAGTAAATGACAATGAATTCATGATGGAAGTTTACAAAAAGAAAAAAGAAGATGCTATGATTAAGCTCACTCTATTAAAAGATTAGATCAATCAATAAAAAAGAAAATCAACAATCTTCTTCACTGCTGTGTTGAAGATTGTTTTTTCTTGTAATCAATGTGTTTTTTATTACTTTTGTATCCAAAATATTTTTAAATAAAGCTGAACATCAAACACAATAAATCTTAACCTTAAAATTAATGAAAGCAATAGACGCATTACACGAAGCTCATAAATTGGCATTTAGTCCTTTTGTGTTTGAAACTGCATACTGTCTTTTAGAATTAAACATTCTTGAAGTAATGCACGAAAATAGAGGACCAATGTCCATCAAAGATATTGCAGAGAAAAGTAAGGTCTCTGATTATGGTGTGCGTGTTCTTTTAGAAATGGCTGAATCTGCAGATATCGTTGAAAAAACAGAGGAAGACGTTTATAAAGCAACAAAAATTGGATACTTCATTCTTCGAGATGAAATGACAAGAGTGAACTTATACTTCACTCATGACGTTTGTTACAGAGGTTTGTTCAATTTAAAAGAATCGATTGTTAATGGAAAAGCAGAAGGATTAAAAACTTTAGGAGATTGGGAAACAATCTACCAAGGACTTTCTATCTTACCTGAACCAATTAAAACTTCATGGTTTGATTTTGACCATTTTTATTCTGACAATTCATTTGACGATGCTTTAAAAGTAATCTTTAAACATAGTCCAAAGCAAATTTTTGACATCGGAGGAAATACAGGAAAATGGTGTATTGCAAGCACGAAACATGACCCAAATGTTCGCATGAAAATGTTTGACTTACCCGTTCAGATTAAAGTTGCCAAAGAGAACATTGGTAAAATGGACGACATAAAAGATCGTGTAGAATTTCAAGAAATTGATTTATTGGACAATTCGACTGAAATTCCAGCTGGTGCAGATGTATATTGGATGAGTCAGTTCTTAGATTGCTTCAGTGAAGCAGAAATTGAACAAATTCTTTTGAAAATCAAAAAGAACATGAAAGCGGATGCTCGAATCTTTATCATGGAGACTTTCATCGACAATCAACGTTTTCCTGCTGCAACACATAGTTTAGTAGCTACTTCACTCTACTTTACAGCTATAGCAAACGGTAACAGTAAGATGTATACTTCGACTGCAATGAAATACATTGTTGAAAAAGCTGGATTTGAAACAGTTGACGAACATCATCTTCATGGAGACAGCTTCCATACTATTCTTGAAATAAAATTAAAATAAAAACTAGATTTTGGCGTAAGCAAAGGGAAAAAGAAATCAATTTTACAGTATTCAAATTATATTTCTTACTTTTATCTTCTTTGCCTAACCAATTATAGCGACAAGACCAAAAATATGAATCAGATTAACTTATCAGAAATTGAAAAATTCGCTCTTGATTATAATGAATATCAAGTTGACGAAAAATTAACGTCTGACATTAACGCTTCTTTTGATTTTTTAAAATCTTTCTCAAGCGATAAAATAATTTACGGAATCAATACTGGATTTGGACCAATGGCTCAATTCAAGATTGATGAAGAACATTTGAATCAGTTACAATACAACTTAATAAGAAGTCATTCTACTGGAACAGGTAATGTTTTGGAAGAAGAATACGCAAGAGCAGTTGTATTGGCTCGAATTAATAATTTTCTACAAGCAAATTCTGGAATTAGTTTGGGCGTAGTTGAAAAACTGGTTCAATTTTTAAACAACAGAATCACGCCTGAAATTTTTATGCATGGTGGTGTTGGAGCAAGTGGAGATTTAGTTCAATTGGCTCATTTGGCTTTAAACTTAATCGGTGAAGGCTTTGTTGTCTTCAACGGAGAAAGAAGAGAAACAAAAGATGTTCTTGCTGAATTAAATATCACTCCTCTCGATGTAAAACTACGGGATGGTCTTGGTTTAATGAACGGTACTTCTTGCATGACTGGTATTGGAGCTGTAAATTTAATCTATGCTAAACGATTGCTCAATTGGTCAATCGCTTCCTCTTCAATGATTAATGAAGTTATGGAATCGTACGATGATTCATTCTCTGCAGGATTAAACAACGTCAAACGTCACAAAGGTCAGCAAGAAATTGCGCGTAACATGAGAAACTTTGTCGATGGAAGTGATTTAATTCGAAAACGAGAAGAACTGTTTAAAGACAATGAATCTTTAAGTCAAACTGAATTCAAAAAGAAAATACAAGAATACTATTCCATTCGATGCGTACCTCAAATTCTAGGACCAGTTTTAGAAACATTGAACAGTGCTCAAGATGTTATTGAGAATGAATTGAATTCTACCAACGACAATCCAATTGTTAGCGTAGAAGAACAAAATGTATTTCACGGTGGTAACTTCCACGGAGATTACATCTCATTAGAAATGGATAAAGTAAAATTAGTTGTTACTCGAATGACAATGTTGGCAGAACGTCAATTGAACTTCTTGTTAAACGCTAAAATAAATGATAAATTCCCTGCTTTTTTAAATCTTAAGAAACTAGGATTTAACTTTGGAATTCAAGGAATGCAGTTTACGGCAACTTCAACCACTGCTGAAAGTCAAATGCTTTCCAATTCAATGTATGTACACAGTATTCCGAACAACAATGACAATCAAGACATTGTTAGTATGGGAACAAACAGTGCAATTATTACGAAGAATGTAATTGACAATGGTTTCCAAGTAATGGCCATTCATATGATCGCAGTTTGTCAAGCAATTGACTTACTTCCTGAAAATGAAAAAGAAGCTTTATCTCCTCGAGCAAAAGATGTTTACGCAAAAATTAGAAATGTAATGCCTGCTGTAACAGACGATGTACCTCAATCAGAAAACATTAAAAAAGTCATTAAAGTTTTACGCTCAAATACTGTTGAATTATGAAATGTGCTTTAGTTACAGGATCATCTAGAGGATTGGGAAGAGCAATAGCTATTCAATTGTCGAAGGATTTAGATTTACATATTTTAATTAACTTCTCTTCGAATGTTGACGCAGCAAACGAAACACTTCGTTTGATTGAAGAAAATGGTGGATCAGCAGAGTTAATGCAATTCAATGTGGAAGAATACGAAAATGTTCAGTCCATTATTGGGAAATGGCAAGAAGATAATAAAGAATCACATATTGAAGTATTGGTCAACAATGCTGGAATTACACGCGATAATCTTTTCCCTTGGGTAACAGAGGAGGATTGGGATAAAGTAATGAACATTTCTGTTAAAGGAATGTACAATAGCACCCAAGCTATCATTAAAAAAAAGTTACGTAATCGTTCTGGAAGAATCATCAATATTGCTTCTTTATCAGGATTAAAAGGTGTCCCTGGACAAACAAATTATTCTGCTGCAAAAGGAGCGATGATTGCTGCTACAAAGGCACTTTCTCAGGAAATTGCGAAAAGAAAAATTACGGTTAATGCAATTGCACCAGGATTCATTGTTTCAGATATGACCAGTAACTTAAACGAAGATGAATTAAAGAGAATGGTTCCCGCGAATCGTTTTGGTTTACCAGAAGAAGTTGCAAATTTAGCTTCTTTTCTAGCATCAGACAAAGCAGCCTACATCACAGGAGAGGTTATTAATATTAACGGAGGAATTTACGCTTAAATGGATAAAAGAGTTGTCATAACAGGAATTGGACTTTATTCTTCGATCGGAAACGGTAAAGAAGAAGTATTGGATTCATTGAAAAATGGAAAAAGTGGAATTATCTATGACAATGAACGTAAAGAGGTTGGTTACCGCTCTTGTTTAACAGGAATGGTCGAAACTCCAAATTTAAAACCTTTCCTCTCCAGAAGGCAACGACTAGGAATGCATCAACCGGCTATGTATGCTTACATGTCAACCATGGAAGCAATGGCACAAGCTAAATTAGATGTTGATTTCTTAGAGAAAAATGAAACCGGTATTATCTTCGGTAACGATAGTACTGCCGGTGCTGTTATTGAAACAATTGACAAATTAAGAGAAAGAAAAGACACGACATTGATCGGTTCAGGAGATATTTTCCAAAATATGAACTGTACGATTAACATGAGTCTTTCTACAATATATAAACTGAAAGGAATAAATATTACACTGAGTGCAGCTTGCGCATCAGGATCACATTCTATCGGAATGGGATACTTGCTCATCAAACAAGGATTGCAAGAAAGAGTTGTTTGTGGTGGAGCGCAAGAAATTAACATCTATGCGATGGGGTCATTTGATGGATTGGGAGCATTTTCCATTAGACATGATGAACCAACAAAAGCTTCTCGCCCATTTGATGCAAATAGAGATGGATTAATTCCATCTGGTGGAGCAGCAACCTTGATTATTGAATCATTGGAATCAGCAGAGCGTCGTGGAGCTCCAATTCTTGGTGAAATTTTAGGATACGGTTTCTCTTCAAATGGAGACCATATCTCCAACCCAAACTTGGATGGTCAACTGCGTTCTTTGAACATGTCACTTGATCAAGCAGGAATTAAAGCGGATAAGATTGATTACGTTAATGCTCATGCAACCTCAACTCCAGTTGGAGATGCTACAGAAGCCCAAGCCATTGAAGCAGTTTTAGGAACAACCGTTCCTGTAAGCTCAACGAAAGGAATGACAGGGCACGAATGCTGGATGGCCGGAGCAAGTGAAGTTGCTTACTCTTTACTAATGATGGAGAATGATTTTATCGCTCCAAACATTAATTTTGAGAACCCTGATGAAGATTCTAAAAAGATTAACATCATCCCAGAATACACCGAAAAGAAAATGGATACGTTCTTGTCCAATTCTTTTGGCTTTGGAGGTACCAATTCTTCGCTAATTATTACTAAATTTGTAAAATAAATAGGATCATATACAATGACTAGAGACGAAATTATAGAAACTACTAAGCGATTTCTTTCCGAAGAATTTGAAGTGGAAAAAAATACTATCCAAGCGGGTAATAATCTACAAAAGACACTTGACTTAGACAGTTTAGATTATGTTGATTTAGTAGTTGTAATTGAAGAGAATTTAGGATTCAAACCAACATCTGAAGACTTTAAAGCAATTGATACATTCAATGACTTTTATGATTTAGTAGAGAAAAAAATCGTATAGATTTCTTATGGAAAAAAAATGGGATGGGAAAACCAAAGGCTCATTGCTCGGATATAAATTCTTCGTATTTTGTATCCGATTTTTTGGTTTAAATGTGTCCTATTTTTTCTGCTATTTTGTTTCACTGTATTTTATACTTTTTGCTAAAAAACAACGGGAAGGATTACTGCAATTCTATACCGTAGGATTAGAATACTCTCGAAAAAAAGCGAAGAAAGCTGCCTTTGAAAATTTCTACAATTTTGGTCAAACACTGATTGATCGAATAGCGATGCAAACCAATAAACGAAAGGCTTTTGAACATACTTTCAACAATGAAGAAGTATTGCGAAAAATGAACGACGACAATAAAGGAGGAATTTTAATCTCTGGTCATGTTGGAAATTGGGAAAATGCAGGAAACCTGATTCGCGAAAGAATTACAAGCACAATTAACATTGTAATGCTCGATGCTGAAGTAGAGAAAATCAAAGACTTTTTAGCGCAGCAAACTGGAGGTCCAAAATACAATCTCATTCCAATCAAAGATGATATGTCTCATTTAATTTTAATGCATAGAGCGTTGAAAAGAAATGAATTCATTGCTATTCACGCCGATAGAGTGAGTGAAAGTGGTAAAAACATTCGCCTTGATTTTTTAAAAGGAAAAGCAGATTTTCCATTGGGACCTTTTATTCTTGCCCATAAATTCAAAGCACCCATTACATTTGTTTATGCTGCAAAAGCAAGTAAATTTGACTATGAACTGTACGCAACGGATCCATTAACCGATACACAATCGCCGGAAGAAATTGCACAAAAATATGTCTCTCATTTAGAATCAATGGTGTTGAAATACCCAACGCAATGGTTTAATTTCTATAATTACTATGTTAGTTAACAAAGAAAATATCACCAATTTTATTCCACAACGTGCTCCATTCATCATGATTGATGAATTAATTCACGCCAATGAGAAAGGTTTTTCGACACGGTTCAATGTACTTTCATCCAATATATTCATGGAAAATAATATTCTTTCTGAATCTGCTTTGGTTGAAAATGTAGCCCAAACTTGTGCTGGAGGATTTGGTTATCTTGCCCAACAAGAAACAGACAGTGAACCAAAAATTGGTTTTATTGGTGCGATAACTCGACTTACTGTACATCAATTACCACAGGCGAATGCAGAATTAAAAACTGAAGTAGAAATACTGACTACATTTGGAACAATTCACTTAGTAAAAGGGATTGTTTATGAAAATGAAAAGCCATTGATTGAATGTCAAATGAAAATTGTTCTTGCATGAAAACACTAGATTCCACAATAGAAATTGCGATACGTTTCAGTGAAACAGACGCTATGGGTGTCGTATGGCATGGGAATTACCTTAAATTCTTCGAAGATGCACGTGAAAAATTTGGAGCAGACCATGGTATGGAATATTTAGATGTTTACGGACAAGGATTTTACACACCTATTGTTAAATCGGACATCAACCACAAAGCATCTGTTTATTACGGTCAAAAAGTAAAAGTAAAAGCAGTTTTAGAATACTATCAAGCTTCTAAAATTGTGTTTAAATATATTGTAACGAATCTTGCAACAGGTCAAATCGCTGCAACAGGTTCAACTACGCAAGTTTTTCTTTCCGTCAAAGAAAATGTTTTGGAATTAATGAAGCCTTCTTTCTACTCGGAATGGGAAGAAAAACAAAATTGGAAAGGAAATGAATAATATTCTAATGACATACGGCAGTATGATAACTCCAATTGGAACTACAGCGGATGATAATTTCTCTGCAATGCTCCAAGAAAAATCTGGCGTTGATTTCGTTGAAAACTCAGGTTTTAATGATGAAAATTGGCCATTAGGTAAAATTCTCTCTCTCCCGAAAAAGAATAGATTTAACGCTTTATTGAAAAAAGGATGTCAAGAATTGATAATCAAACACGGGAAAGATCTCTTTCAATCTGAAGACACCCTTGTGATCATTAGCTCTACGAAAGCAAATCTAGAAGACTTACCCAACGATACTTTTGCTTCAACGCGAAAAGTTTTAAAAGAAGAACTTGCTTTAAAAAATAAGGTAGTCATTATTTCAAACGCATGTATTTCTGGTGTAATCGCCATTAATACTGCTGCAGATTATATTCAATCCGGTAAATACAAAACAGCTGTCGTTATTGGGATAGATGTTTTATCTGATTTTATTGTTTATGGATTTCAGTGCCTGTTTGCATTGAGTAATGAACCCAGTTTACCTTTTGACAAAAACCGTAAAGGAATTTGTATCGGTGAAGCACTTGGTGCCGTTTTGTTGAGCAAAGAAAGAATGAATAATGATTTTCATGTTGCCTTCTTAGGTGGTTCTTCGAGTAATGATGCCAACCATATTTCTGGTCCATCACGAACTGGCGAAGGATTATTTCGTTCTGTGAATCGTACGATGGAAAGAGCTGATGTGAAAAGTAAAGACATTGATTTTATTTCTGCACATGGTACAGGAACCAATTACAATGATGAAATGGAAAGTATCGCATTTGATCGATTGGGACTAATTGAAACACCCTTGAATAGTTTAAAAGGATATTTTGGACATACATTGGGTGCTGCAGGTATTATTGAAGTGATTTCTACCTTAAAAATGATGGAAAATAATTTACTCTTAAAATCGGTTGGATTCAAAGAGACAGGAACAAGTTGTCCAATAAATGTTTTGAAAGAAAATACGGAAAAGGAAATTACGACGGTATTAAAAACAGCCTCAGGATTTGGTGGAGGAAACGCATCTCTCATTCTAAAGAAAATACAATGAAACTGATCGCAACATGTAAAATAACACAAGAAGGTGTTCTACTTAATGGAAATAAAATTGACTTATTCCCATCGCAATCGGAGAATTGGAAAAGAGCATGCTATTCTAATTTAGAGTTAGACTACTCTAAGTTTCACAAGATGGATCCTTTGGCAAAAATGACTTTTCTTTCTTCAGAAATTCTTAAAAAAGAAGGCGTTTTAGAGAAATATACTGAAAATGAATTGGCTCTTTTGTTTGCGAACAACTGTTCAAGTTTAGCGACTGATTTGAAATACATCGACAGTTACAACATCAAAGGAAGTCCAAGTCCTTCCCTATTTGTGTACACTTTGCCCAACATTCTAACAGGAGAATTAGCCATTCGAAATAAATGGTACGGTGAGAATTGTTTTTTTATTGAAGAAAAATTTGACCCTGAATTCTTTTTAGAACAAATTAACTTCTATTTTAGCAAAGGATCGAATGCGTGTCTTTGTGGCTGGGTAGAATCGAATACAGAATATGAAGAATGTTTCCTCTTTCTCGTTGAAAAGGAAGGAAATGAAAATATACAAGAACAAATAACAACTTTTTACAAACAATAATTATGAGTGATTTAAAACAAACATTGAAAGAACAAATCATCGAGCAATTGAACCTTGAAGATTTAACACCCGCAGACATTCAAGATGACGCTGCTTTATTTGGTGAAGGATTAGGTTTAGATTCTATTGATGCATTAGAGTTCATCGTATTATTAGAGCAAAATTATGGAATTAAGATTGCTGACCCAAGTGAAGGTCGCGATATTTTCCAATCGGTTAATTCTCTCGCAGATTACATCGAAAAGAATAAATAATTCATGGAAATCTACATCACTGGATACGGTTTAATTTCTTCAATTGGTATTGGGGAGCAAGAAACAATTGATTCTTTGCGCACGGAAAAATCAGGTATTTCAAAAGGGAAAAGTGATTTTTCTTCAAAATATTTGGTGGGTGAAATCAATTTTTCTGACGATGATTTGAAAAAACGTTTTGGAATTACGCAAGATTGCTCTAGAACAGCACTTTTGGGAATGATTGCTGCAAAACAGGCTTTTTCAGGTCACTCCATTTCCGAAGAAATAAAAACGGGTTTAATTTCTTCAACATCGGTTGGAGGAATGGACATCAGTGAGAAAGAATTCAAGAAATATTTAAATGAATCTGAACAAGATTTGTCAAATTACAAGCACCATTCTAGTGGTGTGAGCAGTGAACAAATTGCATTAGAATTAGGCATTAAAGGTTTTGTCAATACAATTTCTACAGCATGTTCTTCTGCAGCGAATGCTTTGATGATGGGAGCTCGAATGATTAAATCCGGTATGTTAGATCGAGTAATTGTTGGAGGAACAGATGCTTTGACTTCTTTCACTATTAACGGTTTCAAATCATTGATGATTTTTGATGAAGATTGGTGCAAACCGTTTGACAACTCTCGCAAAGGTTTGAATTTAGGAGAAGGTGCTGGTTTTGTTGTTTTAGAATCAAAAAAATCAATGGAACTTTCTGGACAGAATGCAGTTGCAAAACTATCTGGTTGGAGTAATGCTTCCGATGCTTTTCACCAAACGGCATCATCCCCAGATGGTCAGGGGGCTCAACTCTCCATGAATCAAGCTTTGAATGTTGCTGGGCTTCAACCTGGAGATATCGATTATATTAATGCGCATGGTACAGCCACGCCAAACAATGACTTATCGGAATCTCAAGCAATTAAAGCCATTTTTAAAGATCAAATCCCACCGTTTAGCTCCACGAAAGCATTTACTGGACATACACTCGCAGCATCGGGTGGAATTGAAGCAGTTTTTGCTATTCTTGCCCTCAATAACGGCTACCTCTATCCAAATTTGAATTTTTCAACTCCGATAGAAGAAACCAATTTAATTCCACAGTTGAAATTCTCCGATGGAAATAAAATTCAACATGTTTTATCGAACTCATTTGGGTTTGGCGGCAATAATTCTACCGTTATTTTTAGTGCAATTTAATCTTCGTTATGTATTACATTCAAACTATATCATCCATATCCAACCAAGATTCATTTAGAAATGAAGATGTTTTTTCAAATTTGAGAGAATTTGATCAAGAGAACGATGTTGTTGCACCAGATTACAAAGAATTTATTCCTCGAAACGCACTGAGAAGATTGAGTCCAATTTTAAGAATGGGTTTAACTTGTGCCATAGAATGCCAGAAAGAAATTGATGGAGAATTTGATTCAATTGTTGTTGGTACTGCTTTAGGTTGCTTGAAAGATACCGAGAAATTCTTAACAACTTTTATTACCTCAACCAGTGATTTTTTGTCACCAACTGCTTTTATTCAATCCACACACAATACCATTGGCGGACAAATTTCTTTAGGTTTGAACAATCATGCGTATAACATGACACATACACAGAATAATTTATCTTTTGAAGTCTCTTTGATCGATGCAATTCTGTGTTTAAACGATGGTAAAAACAATGTTTTAGTTGGAGCAGCTGAAGAGAAAATTGACTTTCTAGAAAAACTTAAACCTTCGTTGATTCAACAACCCTCTCCCCTATCTTCTGGAGCATCTTTCTTTGTCGTTTCTAATGACAAGCAATCAGCTAAGGTTGGTATTTTAAAAGTGGAAGCACTTTTTAATGTTGAAAATATAGAAGATGAAATCAATTCTTTTCTAAAAAAGCAAAACATTGCAACAGATGCACTTGATTTAGTTTTACATTCTGGCGAAGACTTAAAAGGCTTGGAATTTAAAAAAGCACTGAATTTTCTAGATTATTCTGGATTACATTATTCTGCTTCTTCTTTTGCTTTGCATATCGGTCATGATTTCTTGGAAAACAATGATGCTGAATATGTATTGATTATCAATTCATTGTGTTCTCAAAAACTGGGCTTAATTTTGATTAAAAAAGGATGAAGCATCGCATAAATATATTTATTTATGTGTCGTTAATTACTTTAACAGCATTCTTTCTCAGTGAAACCGCCTACTTTATCCCTTTATTAATTCTAGAGACACTGCTTTTCATTGTCATTTTAACTTTGGGTGTTTTATTCCTTCGATTCAATTATTTTCTTCCCTCTATCATTCATTATAAACCCACGGAGTGTTTATTGACTTTTGACGATGGACCTCACCCTGAACTAACGCCTAAAATCTTAGACATCTTAGCTAAAAATAAGGTGAAAGCAATTTTTTTTATCATTGGAGAAAAAGCAGAAAAGAATCCTGAGATTGTAGAGCGAATACTTAAAGAGGGACATTTGGTTGGCAATCACAGTTACAGTCACAATAAATTTCTAGCGATGTACCCAACAACTGCATTGATTGAGGATTTAGAAAAATGTCAAGTTATTCTGAAACAAATCACTGGAGAAGAAAATAAAATATTTCGTGCACCAATTGGCTATACCAATCCTAATTTCGCTCGGGCATTGAAAGTTTTAAACCTTCATTCAATTGGATGGAATTTAAGATCTTACGATACATTATCTAAAGGAAAAGAAGCTTTAATTCATCGTTTAGTTCAACATACAAAAAAGGGATCTATTGTGCTTTTACACGATAATTTACCTCAGACTGAAGAAGCATTGGAAGAATACATTACGCAAGCTCGAAGGAATGGTATATTATTTGCTTCAGGCGATCTCAAAAATAACTTAAAATATGACTAGATTTATTTTCATTGCTGTCCTTTTATTTTCAACTTCTGGATGGGCACAAAATTATGTTCAATTGAATGATGTTACTGTTTGTAAAGAGCGCATCAATTCTCACGCAAATAAAACAACAACTATTGCCGCAAATTTTTCAGAAGAAATTTTTTCGAGTATGTTAAAATCAACCTCTAAAGCAAAAGGGATTTTACGGTATAAGAAAGAGAATAAAATAAGATGGGAACACCTTTCTCCGAAGAAACAGATTATTTTGATTAATGGAAAATTAATGAAATATAGTGAGAATGGAAAGGAAATTAAAAATGCAGGAAGCAATCGAGTTGTAAAAAAAGTACAAGGATTAATGATTCAAATGTTTAATGGAGATTTTTTGGATGAAAAAGAATTTTCGATTATGTATTTTGAAAACAGTTTGAATTACAAATTAGTTCTCTTGCCAAAAAATAGTCGAATGTCTAATTACATTGAAAGCATTGAACTTATTTTTGATAAAAATACATTGGCAATGAAAAATTTGACTTTAAAAGAAACAGAGGAAGACAAAATTGTTTATACATTTACGTCAATTGTTTTCAATAAAGAGATTACAAACACAACATTTACTCAATTCTGATGCTATTTAAAGACACTTTTTACACGATACATTCGACTAAGGAAGAAAATGACACGTTTATTTTCTCTATCGAATTAAACAAAGACCATTCAATATTCAAAGGGCATTTCCCGGGCAATCCTGTCACACCTGGAGTTGCTCAAATGGAAATCATCAAAGAATTGGTCCAAATTTCACAAGAAAAAGAATTGAGTTTAGTTTCTATGCCCAGTTGTAAATTCTTAGCAATTCTTAATCCTGAAAAAAATGCTATGATTGATGTTGTTTTAAAATTTAGCTCAACTGAAGACGAACAAATTAAAATGAATGCGATCATCAAAGACGAACAGACATCTTACCTTAAAATGAGTGGATTTTATGCGTAGTTTATTGATCATTCTTCTTGTCATTCTATCCTCTTGTTCAATATTTTCTAAAATAGCTGAACAAAATATCATTCTACCAGAAAAAGGCTACATTTCGGTAAAAAATGAAGCACTTCCTTTTGAATCTCTTACCTATGGTGATTTTGATTTTGCTAATTCAAAGAAAGAATACAAGAAAATCGGAACGGGGTATAAACCTATGTATAAGAACATTATACTTTATGCCCATACAATCGACCCTTCGTATGAATACTATATTATTCTGGGGAAATTAGACGATAGTAGTTATGCTACTTTTTATTTCAAGTCTATAAAACTTAATGATCAATTCATTTCAATCGCCATAAGTAAGGACGCACCAATGAGTGATGCTCAATTTATTCTAGCGCATTTTATAGCTATTCAATAGAACTTTTAAAAATTTAATTCTACTTCATATACTCTTGCCATTTGATGAGTAGGTATTTTTTTACGCCATTGTTTTCTGTGTGTAGAAATCCGAATTCATAACAAAACAAATAGACGTCTCCCTTCTTATTTTTCCAATAGTGCGTAAAGAATTTAGGGTTAAATCCTTCTTCGTTCATTTTCTCCACACGCAAATATGATTTCCCTGCTTGATTGTATTTCTTTAATATTCTACGGTTAATTTTCAGTTGTTTATCTACTTTCAGGTAGAATGAAGGAGTTTCATCTTTTGCTTTTTTGTAATGATAGGCAGATTTACAATATTGATTGCAAAACTTTTTACCTGCTCTTCCTTTTATTAGCTCGTTACAAAAATTACACTTTGACATTTACAGTATATTAAACGTTTATTATACGTATAAATGTACGGTTATTTTTTTTCTTAGCTATTCTATTCGATAGTTTTATCAAAAAAAGTCATGGAAAAGCGAAAGAGTATTATTTTGAAACACTTATTGATTGATGATAAAAAAATGATTGGATTAAAATTTTACCCTGACAAAGTAATTCATGCATTGGTAAAAACGTTGAACAGGCCTAGGTGGAGCAATACATATAATATGGCTTACTTACCAAATACTCCGCAGAATTATTCGAGTATTTTTCGTATTTTCAAAGGTGTTGCATGGATTAATTTGTCTTCATTCTCAAGTAAAAATCGATTAGTCAAGAGTACTACTCCAATAAACATTGATGGATATCGAAAAAGAGAATTACCAAAAAACCATCGTCGGTGTCCTGAAGTATTTTTACAAAAACTAGAGTTAAAGAATTACGCATTCAACACTGCTACTACTTATATATCTATGTTTGAAAAATTCATCAATCACCATAAAGTAGAAGATCTATTGTCTATCGACGAGGAACAGATTCGGTTGTATTTACAAGATTTGGTTCATCAAAAAAAGTCAGATTCTTACATTAATCAAATGATTAACAGCATTAAATTTTATTATGAAATAGTGATGGAAATGCCCAATCGTTTTTATTCTATCGAACGACCACGAAAGAAAGAACGTTTACCGAAAGTCATTAGTATTGAAGAAGTTCAAGCCATGATCAGTTGTACAAAAAACATTAAGCATCGGTGTATAATTAGTTTATTTTATTCTTCGGGCATTCGTTTACAAGAATTAATTGATTTAGAGCTCAAAGACATTGACAGTAAGCGAATGATTATCAATATACTTAATGGTAAAGGTGGAAAAGATAGAATTACACTTTTAAGCCAGCATCTTTTAATTGATTTGAGGAGTTATTTTTTAATACACCAGCCAAAGGTCTACTTATTTGAAGGAGCAAAAGGTAAAAAATATTCCAACACGAGTATTTCTCGAATAATTCACAAGGCTCAGAAGGCTGCAAAGATTAAGAAAACTGTTACTCCACATGTTTTGAGACACAGTTTTGCTACCCATTTATTAGAATCTGGTACAGACCTACGGTATATTCAGACTTTACTAGGACACAGTAGCACGAAGACAACTGAGATTTACACTCATGTAGCAATAAAACACATTAAATTAATACAAAACCCCTTAGATTCATTATATTTGAAATAAAAACACAAGGCGGATAATGCACACTAGTGTGCATTATCGAATTGTTGTCATTCATTAAAAAAAAAGAAAAAACCAACCGCACAAATTGCACATTTGGTTTTTGCCAACACACTACCCCCACCCTAAAAAACCAAAAGAGCAATTTCTTGCCACCGCTCACAATTGAGTGAAGATTTTTATACTCATACAGTGAGATATTCATAAAAAACTATTACTTTAGTGACTTGTTTAAAAACAGAAAATAATGAACCGAATAAAAGAGGTTTTGGTAAAAAAAGGAATAAAGCAAATTTGGTTGGCTGAACAAATGAGCAAAAGTTACAATATGGTAAATGCCTATGCTCAAAACAGACGACAACCAAGTTTAGAGGATTTATATAAAATTGCTGAAATTCTGAATGTTGACATTAAAGAATTGGTAGTTTCAAACAAACCTCAATAAAAAATAGATGAAATCAACTGAAATACAACATAACGTACAATCCATATTTGATAATTTCTCGAAAGAAGAATTTATCTATGATTTGTTGATTGCCTACGGAATTTCAAAAACATCTGTAACTCGACTCAAAAAAGGAGATTACAATTTGTCTAAAATTGAAGGCGAAATACTCTACAAAAAAAAGATATTCTTTAAAGTTGAAACATCTGATAAACTATTGAGTAGTATTGACGAAATTTCAAAAGAAAAACGAATCTTAAAACACAAACCAAGATTTGCTATCCTTACCGATTTTAAACATTTGGTTGCCAAAGACCTTAAATTAGAGAAGAATTTAGATATTGAAATAAAAGAATTGCCAAACCGTTTCGATTTCTTTTTACCATTGGCAGGTAGTGAAGTTTATAATGCTACAAACGACAATGAAGCCGATAGAAATGCGTCTTACAAAATGGCATCTTTGTATGATTTATTGATTGAAGAAAACCCTGAAATTTACAACTCAAAAGAAGATATTCATAAATTAAATATTTTCTTATCTCGTTTGTTATTTTGCTTTTTTGCAGAAGATACAGAAATATTTGAAGATGATATTTTCACCAATACCTTAGCACAACATACTGCTGAAAACGGAAAAGACACACATACTTTTTTAGACCTTTTGTTTGAACGACTAAATGCCGAAAAAGGGGATAAATACCCAGACTATTTAGCAAAATTCCCTTATGTAAATGGTGGATTGTTTAAAGACACTATAAATTCGCCTGTTTTTACACACAAAGCAAGAAAAACACTCATACAATTAGGCGACCTTGAATGGAAAAACATCAACCCAGATATTTTTGGTTCAATGATACAAGCAGTTGTAATTCCTGATTACCGTAGTGATTTGGGAATGCACTACACTTCTGTAATTAATATTCTAAAATTAATAAAACCGCTATTTTTAGACGAATTATATGAAGTGTTTGAAAAGGCAACAACCATAAAACAATTACGAAAACTAATTAACCGTATTGCCAAAATTAAGTTTTTTGACCCTGCCTGTGGTAGTGGAAATTTTTTGATTATTACCTACAAAGAAATACGATTATTAGAAATTAAAATTTTAGAAAAAGTTATTGCTTTAGAACCTAACCCAACTTGGGAATGGACGAGCATACAACTTTCACAATTTTACGGCATAGAAATAGACGATTTTGCACACGAAATGGCAATACTTTCACTTTGGTTGGCAGAACACCAAATGAACAGAGTGTTTGAAGACACGCTTTTTGACTACGGAAAATCTAAACCTATTTTACCTTTAAAACAAGCAGGACAAATTACACAAGGAAATGCCACCAGAGTAGATTGGAAAACCGTTTGCCCAATTAACAAAACAGATGAAGTTTATATTATTGGAAATCCGCCTTATTTGGGTAGTAGAAATCAAGATGAGCAACAAAAAAATGATTTGAAATTTGTTTTTCAAACAGAATATAGAGCTTTGGACTATGTTTCTGCTTGGTTTTATAAAGGAGCTAAATATATAAATGGTTTTAATGCTAAATGTGCTTTTGTTTCCACAAATTCAATTTGTCAAGGTTTATTAGTTTCATTAACTTGGATGAGAATTTTGTCAGAAAAAATTGAAATTGATTTTGCTTATCAATCTTTTAAATGGATAAATAATGCGAAAGGAAATGCAGGGGTAACTGTAATTATTATCGGATTAAGAAATAAAAATATCACCCCAAAATTTTTATTCACTAACGACTTTAAAAAAACTGCAAAAAACATCAATGCTTATCTTTTAGATGCACAAAATAATTACATAAAAAGTCTATCCAAACCTATTTCGAATCTTCAACCAATGATGAAGGGTAATGCAGCAATTGATGACGGTAATTTTATTTTTCCTACAGAGGAAGAAGCAAATAATTTTAAGAATAAATATCCTGAACAATCATATTTAGTTCGTGAATTTATTGGGTCTGCGGAACTCATTAACAATAAAAAACGATTTTGTTTATGGTTAAAAGATGCCAAATCAATCGATATAAAAACTAATTCTGAAATATCTGAAAGAATAAAAAAAGTTAAAAATTTTCGTAAAAAAAGTCCAAAAGCACAAACCAGAAAATATGCTGAAAGACCAACCCTTTTTATGGAGGATAGACAACCAGATACCGATTATTTAATGATACCTGTAGTTTCTTCAGAAGCCAGAGATTACATTCCAATTGGGTTTTTAAATAAAGATATAATTGCTAATTATTCTTCATTTATTTTACCTAATGCCACAGCTTTCGAATTCGGGATAATACATTCCAGAATGCATATGACTTGGGTTAGAACAGTTGGTGGAAAATTAGAAACAC
>CAYLWS010000033.1:0-32523 GCA_964387525.1 uncultured Fluviicola sp. | reverse complement strand
GTAGTATTATGAAATTTAAAAGAACACTCCGAACTTATTGGGGGCTAAACTATATTAATAATAGGCTAAGTGTTTTATTTGACATAGAAATAATTATTTATTGTTTTTCTTTTAACCTTTCCTCGTTTATTTGTAATAGTAATTGTCTTTTTATCATTAAATAATAAATCACCATTATATGTACTTGGATATGTCATTCTAATTGGAAGTCCCATTTGTTCTCTATAAACATTAACCCTCATAACTGTAGGTCCCTTTGGAGGAAGCTTATGTATTCCTGTACCTTGGTACATTTCTGGTTTATCAAAGCTAGAATAAATAATAGTTCTATCTGACTTCGGAGAATCACTTAAACCATAGTACGCATGTTGCATTTCATGTAAAAACACCATACTAAAATCGAATGTTTTATTAGAAGCGAATTTATCTCCCAAGTCCATTCTCAATACACCAAAGTCCCAATCTGAAGATAAATTCCTAAGCTGTGATTGCCCCCAATTAACATCACTTGAATTCTCTAACCATTTAATGGCTAAAGTGAAATTTTTATCATTAATTGCTTGAATTAAGTCATCTCTTGCTGCTTCTGATGAATTACCCTCGTTTACTAATGGTGTTCCATCTTTATTCTTTTTAAACTGCAACATACCATTTTTATCAAAGCTTAGTGAAAGTCCAGTTTTATCACTTAATTGTTTAGATAATATTTCCTCACCTTTTTTTGACAAATTATTATCACCAGAACGACCTGACTTAATTGAATCTCCATAAATATCATTATTTAGCACTGGATTATTCCCCATACTCACATAAGGGCTTTCCCAAGCTGTTCTTTTAGGGTCAATACTCAGCCATCGACCAATTCTCGGGTCTAATTGTCTAAAGAAAGTTGTATAACTATTCCCCTTACCTTTTACTTCATTATCTTGCTCTGAACCTTGGTAAGAATATCGATATTCCCCCCCATTTTCACTCCTCTCATTCAACAGTACTCCAAATGGGTAATAATCAGAAGATCTTACTACATCTTTTGTGTATTTCATTTCTAACTATAATTTTCTACTCAACAATCAATCTTTTTGTTTCTTTCGTAACATCGTTAAAGACCGTTACAAAATAAACACCCGATTCTAAATTACCCACATTTAGCGTTGCAATACCATTCTGATTTTGAAGTAACGACAGTTCTTTTCCGTTCAAATCTACAATTGAAATAGCGTACGCACCATCTTCGGGTAAACGAATGGAAACAATTTCTTTAGTAGGGTTGGGGTACATTTGATAATCAATGGATAAGATTTCATCCAAGCTTACATTTCCACCGGAGAAGGATAAATCGTCTAAAAGTAGAATTGAACCAACTTCGGGACCAGAATTAGCCAAAATTAAAATGGAATCTGGTGTGCCTACAATTGTTAGTGGCGCACTGAAATTGGTGTAATTGTTCTGACTACTAAAAGTTTCTACATGAAAACCTATTGGACTACCAGATTGATAGAAAATAATATTTAACTTTCCTGTACTTCCGTTCACAGAAGTGTATTTATACGAACCAGAAACGTTAGTCGGTGTTACGTTGTATGGGATTTGGGCAAATGTCGCGTTGTAAATGTCAATTTCCCCTATAGAAAGATATGCTTCAATTGTGTCATTATCTATTAAAATGGTTTCTAATTGTACAGCGAATTGTCCAGAATTAGCATCTGTAGTTTTTGTAACATTATCATTCGCTGAAGCAGTAATTAAGTCATTAATTGTAAACCAAGAATTTGGATTTTCTAAAGTGACATCCGACCAGTTTTCAAAACTATGGTTAGGTAAGTTACTTTGCTGAACTCCACCTGATAAGAGTTTTATGTTGTCAAGAAGTGCCCAAGAGTTAGGGTGTGGAGCAGAGTCCCCATCTGCATCACCTAAAATAAAGCCAATAAATAATGAATCTTGAGGCTGATTTCCTACAAAAATGACACTGGTCGTCCAAGTGGGTTGATTTCCGTAAAAAACAGGTTTCACTTGGTAGTCAACAGTACTACCATTCAAATACCTTATCATTAACAATTGGAGTGTGTCTCCAACTTCCAATGACCCTTTATAATCAACTGTAAAGGCTTCAAAATTATCTGTATAAGTTATTCCTCCATCAGGTCCATTACCACCAGAAATATCTCCAAGTAAAATGTAACTTGATAAAGTATCTGAATTAACAATCTCTACATCAAAACGGGCAGAATAATTTCCGTCGTTTGCATCGGTTGATTTTGTTAAGATTGATGTGCCTAAATATTCGATATCATTTGAAGTTTTCCAAACAGTTGGGTTTTCATAGATTGTTTCATTGTGCCAATTCTCAAATCCACCATTTTCAATTTGCCCAAATTGAGCAAAAGTGGTCGTTGAAAAAGCGATAGCGAAAAGGATTAGTAAGTTGTTTTTCATGTTTATTGGGTATAAGTTTAGTTGTTTATAGAAGCTAATATAGCAATAAATACGATGGCAAACTGTAAATCGTTGGGTAAGCCATCGAAATCTACATCAATATCCCATCTGTCAAATTCTCGCGAGAAAACAGTTCGAATAACGCCATCAGCATCGCCTGATACAGTCCACCTTTCTGTATCGTCGTTGAATGTGGTTTCAATTTGAATTCTTTTTCCATATCCTTCAATTACCCATTCTTCAAAATCATTGGTGAAAACAGTGTGAATACTCACTTCATTTCCAATCTTCCAGCGATTGAGGTCATTATTGAAAACAGTTTGAATTCTATCTCCGTTAAATGTCCATTGATTGTAATTGTTTTGAAAGGTACTTTGAATTGTTCCTCCGTCAAATTGCCATCTTGAATAATCATTTAAGAATGTTGTATTCAGCCGTTGACTATATCCGGAGAATGAAGAGAGGACGATTAAAAGAAGAATAGAAAATGTTTTCATAGTTAAACAATGATGTTGTTTTCTTTGTCGAATTGTTTGTAGGAAACGAATACGGCAATTACCGCTAAAAGGATCATGACAAAATAACTCAACCCAAGCAAAGAATAATCCAATGTTCCAGCAATTAGTTCTTTGGTGGAAAGTACAATATTGACAACAGGTATTGATGCTGTGACTGCGGTCAGTTTAATTCCTGGGAAAAAGCCAATCATAGCAGGTAAAACAACAATTAAATTAATTGGTGTAATGATACTTTGTGCTTCTTTGAAACTTTTGGCATAGACTGCAACCGGTATCATGATTCCTGCGAAAAAGATGATCAAAGGTAAGAGTAGACTAAACAATAGTAGAATGAATTTAAGGCTTAGGATTTCATTAACGACAGAAAGTAAATCGGCATTTTCAACTAAGTTTAAAACTTCTATCGAAAGAAATAAGCCGAGTAAAGCAGCCGTGGCGGCCAAAAGTCCAGATAAAACAACGACGCCCATTTTCCCAAATAATATTTGCCAACGAGCAACAGGTGTTGTCAATAAGGTTTCAATTGTCCCTCTTTCTTTTTCTCCTGTAAACAAATCAATGGCAGGGTACATACAACCTAAAAAACCAAAGGCAATAAAAATATAAGGTAGAATTCCTCCTGCCAATTTTCCAATCATTTCTTTTGTAGATGCTACATTTGAATAGTTGGTTTCAATTGGCGTTAATTCAGCAACGTTTAGCTGTAAATCTAAATAACGTTCTTGCAAAGCGATTTCTTCAATCTGTTGGACATAATTCTTAGCTCTTTTTTTCATTCCTTCTTCTGTTCCGTTAAAGAAAACGGTTAACTGAGCAGGTTCATGCTTTTTCATCGTTGCATTGAAAGAAGATTGCGCATAAATTCCAATTTGAATCGAATCCGTTTGAATGGCTTCTTTCAACTTTAAAGTGTCACTGAAATAAACAACTTCTTTTTTGCCTACATTTTCAGGTAACTGATTCAGTTGTTCTATGAAATAGGAATCTTCTTCGCCAAAATAGCCAATTTTGACTACTTTATTTGCTGCCTCTTCAGAATAAGAAGCTGAAATTCCAACAAACACATTCAGTAGAACGGGGAAAATAAGAATAGGGATAACGAGCATCATCATCAATGTTCTTTTGTCGCGTAAAGTGTCTAATAATTCTTTCTTGAAAATTGTAAATATCATGATAAAGTGGAGTTAGATTTAACAATACGGATAAATTCTTCCGTTAAATTATCGCTTTGCATTTCTTTTTTAAAGGTGGACATTTCTCCATTGTAAAGCATTTTTCCTTTGTGAATAATCGCTAAGTCATCGCACAATAAATCTACTTCACTCATGATATGACTGGAAAAAATAACGGTTTTACCATCGTCTTTACAGCTTCTAATCAATTGAATGATGTTCTCGGCAGTAATGACATCTAATCCACTGGTCGGTTCATCAAAAACAATGACCTCAGGATCGTGAATCATGGTTCTACAAATGGATACTTTTTGTTTCATTCCCGTAGAAAGTTTCCCAATTCTCTTTCCTTTGAAATCGTGCATGTCCAATAAAGTGTAGAGGTAATCTCTTCTTTCTTCAAATTCTTTTTTGGGAACTTCGTAAAGATTTGCGAAATATTGAATGACTTCGTCAGGTGTAAGTCGAGCATACAAGCCTGTCGATCCTGTAAGAAAGCCAATTTTTTTTCTTGCTTCGCGCGGATTTTTTATGGCATCCACTCCAGCAATCGTAATTTGTCCGCTGGTTGGTTTGAAAATGGTTGAAATCATTCTCAGTGTCGTTGTTTTTCCTGCACCATTTGGTCCTAATAGAGAAAACACACGTCCAGGTTGGCAGTTTAAACTAATTCCATCCACAGCCGTAGCTATCGAATCAGTTGTATTCAATTCTTTTCGTTGTTGTTTTGAAAGGACGAATTCTTTTCTTAAATCTTTTATTTCAATCATTCGTGGGTATTTTGAACGAATATACGAGAATGATTGGTTTTATAATGATTTTTTATTTTAAACAGAATGATTTAATGTTTAACGGAGAATAAAAAGTAGGGGAAGGTCGTGACTTTCTCCTACTTTTTATTTTTTTTATTCGAAATAATCACCGAAAACGACAATCTCAGATTTTAATTCACCGTCAATCTTACTCAATTCAGCAATGTCTTCTGATTTTTTCAATTCTTTGCTTAAACCAATAAATGGAACCAACCATTTATGCAATTCGTCATGAGCTTGACCTTTCATTGTGCAATTTGATGTTAACTCTGAAATAAGATTAGAAAGTGAAGTAGAGTATTCTTTGTATTCTTCCATTGTTTTACCATCAAAAGTTTGAACTTTATTGGCAATCAATTGAATAGTAACCATCATTCCTTCATCTACTTTCCATTTTTCACCATTGATGAGTTCAATATCATGAGGATTGTAAGTTACGACTGTTTCTACTTGCTCAACTTCCTGAGTTGTTTCTTTTTGTTCAGTAGAACAAGCTGATAGTACAAGCAGTGTACTGATTGTTAAAAATATTATTTTCATTCGTTATTTGTTTTTAGTTTATAAAATTCAATACCAAGCCAAAGTACAGCTGTTGTCATTGCAATTGCTCCAATGAGTACAAAAATAGGAGGTAAACCTAAATAAATTTCTGCTAAAATACCTAAAGGCATCAAAATACCAATCAATGCTATGGTTGAAATTTTATTGGTATTGTTTAGTTGATTTTTAAAATGAATCAATAAAAAGCCAATTAGAATATTTAAAAAGGCAAATAAATTTCCATGAACATGTGCCAATCTTGATTCGAAATGCTTACCAATTGAGTAAGATTCTATCCATGCGACCTTATCCGGAGCAAAATCACGTAAATAAATTAATAAAAATCCATAAAGCATGAATAATCCCATAACTAGAAACCCGATTGAAATGTTGTATTTTCCTCTCATGACGAAGATGTTAGTGTTTGCTAACAAATATATTACTTTTTATTAGAAGAAACAAATATATTTCATGAAAGAAAATGAATCTATTTAGATATTAACGTTTTCCTTTGTCTAGGCTAAAAGTAAATGTAGACCCGACATCAATTGTACTGCGAACATTGATGGTTTGGTCATGCTGTTCAATAATGTGTTTTACAATTGAAAGTCCAAGCCCCGTTCCTCCTTTGACTCTATTTCTACTTTTTTCCACACGGTAAAAGCGTTCAAATAATCGGGTAACATCTTTTTCTTCGATACCCATTCCATTGTCTGAGACTTCCACAGTCACGATGTCGTTCATGGTGTAAAAGCGTATTGTTGTTGTTCCTCCTACATTCCCGTAATTAATAGAATTATGGATGAGGTTAACTAATACTTGATTGATTTTACTTCGGTCAGCTTTAACAATAACAGGATCAAAGTTTTTTGCAAGAACAAGTTGAATATTTTTTTCTTTTGCTTTGATTTCAATTGATTCAAATACATCTTTGACAAGCTCAGTCATGTCAAAAGAGGTTAGATCAAGCTTAATTTGATTGACTTCCATTTTAGAAATATCATCCAAATCGTCAAGAATTAACGTCATTCTTTCTGTTGCTTTTGAAGCTCTTTCTAGAAAACTGCGATTTACAGATTCATCCTCTAGTCCACCGTCTAAAAGAGTTAAAATGTAGCCTTGAATAGAAAAAACAGGGGTTTTGAGCTCATGTGCAAGATTTCCTAAAAATTCTCTTCTGTATTCTTCTTGTTCTTTCAGTTTTGATATTTCTTTACTTTTTTGTTCTGCCCATTCTTTTGTTTCTTTTTCGGCAACTTCAATGACATTCTCTGTCATACTAAAACTGGAAACAAAATCAGCTCTATATTTTCCTTTACGAATAGATCGGTAAAGGATTTTAAGTTTTTCAGCGATAAATATTTTAATAAGAAAATAAAAAATAATAAAAGTAAATGATCCGATTAAAAGAGGTATCGCTAAGGCAATAAGAGCATCTATTTCATTGGAAATGTATAGAAAAAAGAAGACAATGTAGAACAGAACGGTCAGTAGTACACTTCCGCCTAAGACAATATATATGGGTCTTGTATTTTTCACGCTTCTTCAAATGTATAACCTACACCTTTTATGGTGCGAATATACGAATTCCCCAGCTTCTCTCTTAATTTACGAATATGAACATCGATTGTTCTTTCTCCAACGATTGTCTCATTGCCCCAAATTAAATTCATGATTTGGTCTCGTGTATATACTTTCCCAGGTTTACTGGACAGTAAATCTAATAATTCAAATTCTTTTTTGGGGAGAATGGTGTCTGTCCCATGAATTTTCACCGTATATTTTTCTCGATTCACGGAGATCGTTGAATCTGATTTTTGTTCGACGTTTATTCTTCGTAAAAGGGATTCAACTTTATTGATTAACAATCGAGGGCGAATGGGTTTAGAGATATAATCATCAGCACCGGCTTTCAATCCTGCAATTTGGGAATAATCCTCTGATCGAGAAGATAAGAAAGTAATTAATGGTTGTTCAATGTTTAGTTCATTGCGAATGATTTGACACGTTTCAATCCCATCCATTTCTGGCATCATTAAGTCAACGATAATCAAGTTTGGAGAAATTTTTTTTGTCATTTCAATCCCTTCCAATCCATTGTTGGCTGTAAAAACTTTGTAACCTTCTTTTTTTAGATTGTATGAAACGAAATCAAGAATATCTTCTTCATCGTCGATAATTAATAGTGTATAATCTTTATTGATCATCTTTTTTCTTTTCAACAAAGGTAGATTGAAAGTAGATGTGACATGTTATTCTAATGTTATGAAATTGTAATTATTATTTGCCTGAGAACTATACTATTCCTCAAAATGAGGAACAATTTGGTAACCTCTTAATATAGGGTTAACATAAGTTTATTTTTTTCATAAAAATCAGAAAACATGAAAGGAGTTAAAAGTTCGGAAATTTGTACCAACAAAAAAGATAAAAAATAAACTTTTAGAAAGATGAAAAAAGTAAACAAAATGAAATTTGGTGTAGCAATTCTAGCAGTATCATTAATGGTAGGAACAGTTTCTTGCAAAAAGAAAGGTTGTACAGATTCTACAGCGACTAATTATAGCGATAGTGCTAAAAAAGATGACGGTTCTTGCGAGTATGTAAGTGTATCAAATGGAAACACAATTGTTTCGGGTTCTGTAACTTCTAATCAGACTTGGACAGCTGATAAGATATATGAGTTGTCAGGAAAGGTAGTTGTTGGAAATGGAATCACATTGACGATTGAGTCAGGAACTATTATAAAAGGAAGAACAGGGACAGGAACTTTAGCATCGGCTTTAATCATTGCCCAAGGAGGGAAGATTGATGCAGTTGGAACAGCTTCTCAGCCAATAATTTTCACATCAGTTTTGGATAATATTCAAGTTGGTCAGTTTTCAGGGACAAACCTTGATGAAAATGACAATGGAAAATGGGGAGGAGTAATTATTTTAGGTAAAGCACCAATATCTGCACAAGATGGAGATGTTCTTTCACAAATTGAAGGAATTCCAGTAACGGATGCCTTTGGAGCTTTTGGAGGATCAGATGCTTCGGATAATTCAGGAACAATGAAATTCGTTTCTATTCGCCACGGTGGTGCATTGATAGGAGCAGGGAATGAAATCAATGGTTTGACTCTAGGTGGAGTTGGAACAGGGACTGTAATTTCTGACATAGAAGTTGTAGCCAACTTAGACGATGGAATTGAATTCTTCGGAGGAACAGTTAATGTAAGCAACGTATTAATCGGTTATCAAGGTGATGATGGATTGGATATCGACATGAATTACGCAGGGACGGTTGAAAATTTCATTGTAGTGAATGGAAATTCTTCTGATGAAGCAATGGAAATTGATGGTCCAGAAGGAACGACAAATACTACAGGTATGTTTACCTTATTGAATGGAAATGCTTATGCTTTTGGAGGAACTCCTGCAAATGCTGATTTCAAATCAAAAGCACAAGGAACTTTAACAAACGTAAAATTTGGAACAGCAAAAGTAAGAGCAAGTTACCAAAATGATTGTCAAGATGCTAAAACGGATGCTTTTACACATTATACAGACGGTGCTCCAACATTAGTAATCAATGGGGAATATTCTACGGTTTTAATTTATACGGGTTCAACAGATAACGCAGGAGTAAATGCTTGTACTGTCTTTGCAGCAGATCAAACAGCAGCAGAAACAGTTCGAACAAATTCACAAGCGACAATCACACCAGTTGATGCAACAATTTTCTCTTGGACATGGATGTCTGTGAAAGGGAAAATGTAATTAGAAAAAAAGATTAAAAATATTGAAATACCTGCCGATAATTCGGTAGGTGTTTCTTTGAAAATTAAAAGAAATGTTAAATAGAATTATCGTTTTATTGATCGTCTTGAGTTCTGGATTCTTAGCAAATGGCCAAGGATTTATTGGAGGAACAGTTTTAGACAGTTTGAATAGTGAACCGATTCCTTTCACACGCGTTAAAGTTGAGGGAATTAACAATGGAGCTAATACTGATTTTGATGGTAAATACCAGATAAAATTAGCTGAAGGAGATTATGTACTTATTTTTTCAATGTCAGTAGAAGGCTACAATTCAATTAAAAGAAAAATCACAATTGTTGACGGTGAAAAAAATGATTTACATGTACTCTTACAGAAAAGTAAAGCAGTACAGCAACTTGCAGTTATGCAGGTTGTACATCTCAAAACAGAAGGAGCTAAATCTATTGAAGCTGACGATGCAAGAAGAAGAGAAGCGAAAGGTTCATCGGATGGAATGTCTAAAGAACAGATTCAAAATACTGGAGCAAGTTCTGCAGTTGAAGCAGTTCAAATGGTGCCGGGATTATCTATTGAAGACGGTAAAAGTGTTTATGTTCGTGGGTTAGGAGATCGATATTCTAAAACAATTCTGAATGGAATGGAAATACCAGGTTTAGATCCAGACCGAAATTCTGTTCAAATGGATATTTTTCCAGCAACGATAATTGATAACATTACTGTTTATAAAACATTTACTCCAAATCTTTCTGGAGATTTTACAGGTGGATTGGTTGATATTACAACAACTGATTTTCCAGCGAGAAAAACGATATATTTTAAAGCAGGTTTGGGGTACAATACTCAGGCTACGTTTAACAAAGATTATATTTCATACCAAGGTGGGAAATATGACTTTCTTGGATTTGATGATGGAACGAGAGCAATGCCGGTTTCTAAAACACAAAAATTCTCTGACCCTGTGATGGGAGATGCAAGTTTAACAAGAGCTACGAATTCTTTTGGAAAAGTGATGGCGACAGAAAAATCTACAAATTTCTTGAACCAGAATTATGCATTCTCTCTAGGGGATAGATTTGTAAAGCAACGTAAAGAGAAAAGTGAACTTAATTATGGATACAACTTCGTGCTAAACTATAGAAATACGCATCGTTTTTACCAAGACGCTGAATTTAGTGAATATAGAAAAGATCCAAATTCAAGTGTTACAGAGTTGTATAGAGATCGTACTTCAAAAGGAGATGTTGCTGAAAACAATGTACTTTGGACAGCATTATTAGGTCAGTCGGTTAGTTTTAAACAATCGAAAATAGCATTGACACTTTTCCATACGCAGAATGGAATGTCATCAGCATCTAACTTGAGGCAAATTAATTCAGAAAGTAATCCTGCAACTTTAGTGAAACAAAATTTGACATTTACACAACGATCCGTTTCTAATTTAAACTTAAATGGTCGACATTTTATTGGTAATAGTCGAAAATGGAAATTGGATTGGAAAATTAGTCCTACTTATTCAAAAATTGATGATCCAGATATTCGTTCAACAGTATTGGAAGAAGTTACAGATGCAAATGGCGATGTAAGTTATGGATTAACTCAAAGTGTAGGAGCTGAAATTCGTAGAATATATCGTAACCTTAGTGAGTTTAATGTGAGTGGAAGGTTTGATTTAACCTATTCTTTCAATCAATGGGATTCTTTAAAAAGTGAGATTTCTTTTGGAGCATTGAATACTTTTAAACATCGAAATTATGAAGTGTATGATTTCATTTTTGATGTAGAAGATCCTTTCCGTTACAGTAATGATCCAGATTGGTACTTTCAAACAGATAACATTTGGAATACAACAACAGACAGAGGAACTTATGTTCAAGGAGAACGACAACTGGCGAATTCTTTTGAAGCAAGTCAAAATGTAACTGGTGCTTATGTCATGAATGATTTACCGTTGACGAAAAGATTTAAAGCAACGTATGGTGTACGAGTAGAAAGAGCAGTTAATCACTATACAGGGCAGAACAACGTCGGAAATGTAAAGTATAACAATGAAGTTGTATTGGATGAAATTAATGTACTTCCTTCTATCAATTTAGTGTATAAAATTGAGAAAAAAGGAGACAGTACTCATTTGAAAAAATTTACAAATATTAGAGCGGGTTATTCATCTACTGTAGCTCGACCTTCTTTCAAAGAAAAGTCAATTTCTCAAATTTACGATCCAATCCAGGGTCGTCGATACAATGGGAATATCGATTTGAAACAAACTTCAATCCATAATCTAGATTTAAGATGGGAATATTTTTACGGTAGAACTGAATTGATTTCAGTAAGTGCTTTTTACAAACGTTTCATTGATCCGATTGAAGTTATTGCAAATGTTGCAGCTCCAAATGAAGTTCAGCCAATTAATGCTGGAATTGCGAACTTATATGGTGCTGAAATAGAAATTAGAAAGGCAGTTGGTTTTGCTCAAAATGATAACATTCGTTTTGTTGTAGGTTCAAACTTAACATTGGTTTACTCTCAAATTGATATGCGAAAAGTGAAGATGGATGTTGGTGGAGTGGAATTCTCAGAACAAGAAATTAGAGCAATGAATGCTAGAGAAGGGGAAGATGTTGGGAATTACAGACCAATGTATGGTCAATCTCCTTTTATAGTGAATGCATTCGTTAATTTCTCCAATAAGAAATTGGGATTGTCTTTCAATGCAAGTTACAACGTGCAAGGGAAAAAATTGGCAGTGATTGGTGTGGGTAGTTTACCGGATGTTTACGAGCAATCATTTCATAGTTTAAATATGAAGATTACAAAGACAGTAGGGGAGAATGAAAATTGGAAAGTTGGTTTACAAGCAAAAAACATTTTGATGAGTAAACGAATAAAGAAATATGAATCATTCAACGCTACAGATCAGATTTATTCATCCATGTATCAAGGGATGACAATCACAGGGTCGGTTTCATTCTTATTGAAAGGGAAGAAATAAAAAAAGAAAACTCAATAAAAAAGGTCGTTCAATTCATTTGGACTACTTTTTTTATTCTTCAACAAATTTGTAGCCGATTCCTTTGACTGTTTTTATAGAATTATTTCCAATTTTTTCGCGCAATTTCCGAATATGGACATCGATTGTTCGATCACCAACTACGATATCTGAACCCCAGACCGTTTCTAGAATAATTTCTCTACTGAAAACGAAACCTGGTTTTGATGCAAGAAGATCTAATAATTCAAATTCTTTTCTAGGAAAATGTATAGGTTCTCCATCTTTTATGACGATATATTTATCTCGGTCAATGATTAGTCCTGGTTTACTCGCTACAGCGACATTAGGTTGGATTCTTCTTAATATGGCATTGATTCTACTGACCAATAATTTTGGTTTTATTGGTTTTGAAACATAATCGTCTCCACCAGCATTAAATCCTGCCAGTTGACTATAATCTTCATTACGCGCAGTTAGAAAACAAATGAGAATGTTTTGAGTTTCATTCGTTGATTTCAAAATTTCACACACCTCAATTCCATCCATTTCTGGCATCATGACGTCAAGGAGGATTAAATCAGGGATATTTGCTTTCGCTGTAATGATTCCTTCTTTCCCATTTTCGGCAGTAAGTACATTATAGCCTTCTTTTTTTAGATTGTAAGACAAGATATCTCTAATGTCTATTTCGTCGTCAATGATCAAAATTGTCTTCATAGCACATAATTAATGATTTTTTTAATATTTATTCATTCGAACATAAAGATAATCCTTGGAATCTTTTTTTATATATTTTTTATTGTTTTTTTTGAAATATTTTTTTATTTATTTTAATTTTTTAATTTTTTTTTTTTTTTTTTATATTTTTTTTTTTTTTTTTTTTGATGAAAAAAAAATTACCAAAAATGCATAAACTTAGGATGCTATCTTTTGAATGGAAAAATAATGTATTTTTTTTATTGTCATTCAAAAATGATAAACTATATTTGACACGTAGTAGTAGGTTAGGTTGATTAGTGTAATGGGAGTTCGGACGCCAGTCTGGACTCCCATTCTTTTTTCTTCTCATTCTCTCTACCAGTATGTGTACCTGTCTAAGGCATGTTGCTGACGGTTTTTTAATTGTTGAGTTCTTTGTGCCGTTGAAAAAGAGGGGATGTCTTTTGGTAAATTATCTTGAATATCAGAAAGTTTCACAACTTTAGTGATGGGTTTAAATTCAAACTCCATGTTTTTTAAACTTTGTACACGAAGAGTCATTACTCCTTTTTTCATTCCACTTGTTTCTATCCAGTTTTGAATTCCGGGATCATTTTTACTAATCACAATGTAATAATAGCCATCATTCGATTTAAGTGCTTGACTTTTTCCATTTCTTCCCCAAGAAAGGCTTGTAAATTTATTTCTCCAATCTGGACTAGATCCCCAAAAATTTAGGGTTTGAAATCCACAATAGCCAGCATTAACTTCTTTCAGTTTTACGATTAGTGCTTCATCGTCTTCTAATTCCCAATAGCCATATGAACTTTTTTGTGACAAAATTCCAATTTCACCAGTAGCTTGAAATTTCATTAAGGTGTTCTTCTTCATTAAGGTCATTTTCCAAGCGAAATCTGGCCAAAACTTACCTTGACGTTCCATTACTTGTTGCGCATTATTGATTCGTTGTACAAGACCCGAAATTGTTGTGCCTTGATAGCGTACGCCTGTCATTCCAATACGCTCAATATATACATCACCGTGTTTTTCTTTTTCCCACTCAGCATAGTTACTTCGTACAATTAGTGCAAAAATTCGAGGATCTTGGTCTAATTTCATCCAATTCTCCATATATTCTTCACGTGTAGCGCTAAGGTAAACTTCAAAACTACCGTCTTCATTTAGTTTCATTTCTTCATCTTCTAAAACAGCAATTGCTCCATTTGGATCAGCTCCATAAAAAGTTTCCATTAAAAAATCGGCAGTTGTCCCTCTGTTTCCCCAAATTCGATACACATGTTTACCATCAGGGTTCCAAACATTCGCTGATCGGTAAAAATTATCAGGATTGTCAATTCCAATTCTTCTCAATGGATTTTCCATGTGATGAAAATTGGTGTAATCAGGATCTGACATTATAAAATTTTGATTTGCTGCAATTAACATTGATAACAATTCATACGCACCAGTCTGATGAATAGTGTCCAATTGGTAAATTTTACTGTTTACAAATTCTTGTTCTACATCAGCAATTGCTTTGTAATAATTGCTCCACGCACTCTGTAGCTGGTCTTTATTTTCATCTGTTGAAGAATTCTTCGTACTTGAACAAGCGCTGAAAATGGAGGTTAATACGATGAGTAGGATAAGGTTTGAAAATGATTTTTTCATAATGTGATTGTATTTATTTTTTAAAAAGCTTCTGTCATGTTAAAATACATGAGAGTTTTTCCACTGAGAGGATCGTAACCAATATCTACTCTAAAGTTCATTCTTGGCTGTAATTCTATTCTTAATCCTGCACCTAAATTAGGCAATACGCCAGACCAATCTGTAAAATCAGGATCTATTGTCCCCATGCCTGCCCATGCGGCAAAACCAAATTTAGAAGCAATTCTTCTGAGTTTAGTTTCATCACCGGCATTAAACATGTGTCTGTATTCTACTAAAGCTGCAAGAGCATTTTTGTCCCTATATTGCCCCATGTAATATCCTCTTAAATCATACGCTGAACCAATCATTGAGAGGTCTGTTAGTGGGACAGCTCCAGTTGAAAATCGTCCATTTAACATCCAGGCTAGCGTTTTTCGTTTACCAATAAAATGTAATTCTTTGAATTGTTTGTATTGAAAACTGTAAATAGCAAAGTCAGTGGAACTGCCATAGGATTTTGAGTAAAATTGAGTTGATAGCTCAAATAAAAGACCTTTGTATGCATTCGCCGGAACGTCTCTTGTGTCATAAGTAACATTGAGACCTAAACCAATATTTAAATATTTTAATCCATCAGAATTACCACCGTGTTCAATGTAGTTGAGGTCGTTTTGCATTCCAATACTAGGATCTTTAATTCCTCGGTGAGAAATATCAACTGAACCGCCATAAAAAAGATCTGTTTTTTTGTGGCGAATAAGAAAAATAGGATTAAATCGATAGCCTATGCTTCGGTATTCTGTAGAATCTTTACCGCGTTGAATACTTGAGTTTTGTTTATAGCCAACGCCGTAATAATTATCAATGGTATTATTTAAGGATATTTGCCCAAAAACTCTGAATCGGTCTTTCTTTAAAAAAAGTTGAGGTCGTATAATTAAACTCCCCCCACCAGAGGTCATGTATGCAAAAGCTATCGGTAGAACAGATCGTTTCAGCGTTGTATCTTTCTTGTCAGTAGAAAATGTAAAAAGTGCACTTCCTCCTATTAAAAAACCATAATCTGGAGTGTAGCCTGGTCCGCCAAGAATACTGAATCTAAGGTTTTTGTTTACCTTGATTGAATCTTTTTTTGTTTGCCCAAAAGAAAATAAAGAAAACCCAATAAATAGTATAATCAACGTATTTTTCATTCTGCTTTTAAAGATAAGATTTGAAAAGTGGACGTGAAATTAAAACCACATTTCCTTAGACACAAATATAAGTATTAAAATCAGTAAAAAATATTAACACGATTACTTACAACAAAGACTCAATGATTTTATCCATAGAATATCCTTCAGCTTCAGCGCGGTAGTTTTTAACTAATCGATGGCGAAGAATTGGTTTTGCTACAGCTTTTACATCTTCAATGTCAGGTGAATATTTTCCTTTTAAAGCTGCATGGCATTTTGCTCCAACAATTAAGTATTGAGAGGCTCTCGGTCCAGCACCCCAAGTGATAAATTCTTTGGTGATTTCAGTCGAGAATTCATTTTCAGCTCTTGTTTTTGCAACCAATTTAACGGCATATTCTAAAACATTATCTGCAACAGGTATTCTACGTATAATTTCTTGAAAATGGATAATTTCTTCTGCAGAAATTACTTCTTTCAATTCAACTTTTTGATCTGAAGTTGTCGATTTAACAATCGCCATTTCTTCTTGGAAAGTTGGGTAATCAACCCAGATATTAAACATGAAACGATCTAGTTGAGCTTCAGGTAAAGGATAAGTTCCTTCTTGTTCGATTGGATTCTGAGTGGCTAAAACAAAAAACGGATTGGGTAATTGGTAAGTTGTTCCAGCTGCTGTAACTCTTTTCTCTTGCATCGCTTCGAGTAAAGCTGCTTGTGTTTTGGGAGGTGTTCTATTGATTTCATCTGCCAAAATGATATTTGAAAAAATTGGACCTTTTAAAAACTTAAATTGTTTATTCTCATCCAAAATCTCTGATCCAATAATGTCCGAAGGCATTAAATCTGGTGTAAATTGTACACGATTAAAATTCAATCCTAAACAATCAGATATAGTGTTGACTAAAAGTGTTTTTGCTAAACCAGGAACACCAACAAGTAGACAGTGTCCTCGAGAAAAGATAGAAATAAGTACTTGATCAACAACGTCTTCTTGTCCAACAATAACTTTGTGAATTTCAGTTTTTAAAGCACCGTATTTTTTAACCAATAAGTCAATTCCTTCTTTATCTGTCATTTTCATCAATTTAGAGAGTGAATATACCTTTTATTGTTTAATCCATTCATTTTTGAATTGACAATCTTTGTAATTATCGTCAATTTTAATGTAGGCATTTTGAATTTTAGCTTGAGTCCAATCTTGGATTAGCTTCATTTTTTTGTCATTTTCTGCAGCACGTTGAATCAAAGCATAGTCATCTTCAAGGTTAGCACGATGAGGTGTTGTTCTGTTCATTAATCGTACTATTCTTACTCCCTGTTTTCTTTCCATGAAGTTCGTATAAAGATTAGGTTCTGAGATATCACCTTTTTCCATAGCATCAGTAATCAAGTAAATTTGCTGATCTACTTGACTTAAATCTTCCATGTCCCAAGTTTGTTCTCCTGTGATTGGATTGGTAATTACACCTCGGTTTTGTTTTGTCATTTCATCGTTAGAATAGAGAAGTACTGCTTCATCCCATGAAATGTCCCCACTTTTCAAACGTTGGTAACAAGAATCAATTCTATAAGCAGCCTTTTCCAATGCATCATTAGCAAATGTTGGAATGATTAGAATGTGTTGTACTGTGTAATTATCACCTTTACGATCTATTAGTTTTACGATATGGTAGCCATACGTTGTCTCGAAAACTTCAGAAACATCACCGACTTCAAGTTTAAATAATGAAGATTCAAATGCAGGGACCATCATTCCTCTAGTTGCTGTAATTTCTCCACCTTCTTTAGCACTTCCTGGGTCCATTGAATGAATTCTTGCTTGAGTAGAAAATGACTTTCCATTTTGAATGATGTTTTTTCGAATCTCAACCAATTGATCAAAGGCACGTTGCTTATCGTCAGCTGTAATTGCAGGGTATGCAACAATTTGTTGGAAACTAAGTTGAGAATTAATCAATGGAATACTGTCCATAGGAATTAATTTAAAGAAATTTTCAACTTCTCTAGGTGTTAAAGAAAGTTCACTTGTCAATTGACGTTCCATTTCTTTCGCAAGTAATTGATCTCGAATTATAGGTCTGAATTCTCGTTTAATCTGTGTTACAGATTTTCCATAAAATTCTTCCAGTTTTTGACGTGAACCAATTTGTTGTTCAATGACTCTTAATTTACTTTCCATTTCAGCATCAACTTGTGCATCACTTATGATGATACTATCCAATTGAGCTTGATTTAAAAGTAAAAATTGATACATCAATTCTTCTAAAATTTGACAGTCAATTTCGGGTGTAATTTCTATTCCAGCTTGTATCGCTTGTAGTTTTTGCGCTTGGATATCAGATTTTAAAACGATATTGTCTCCAACTTGAGCAATAATTTTGTCAATTGATTTATCTTCTTGTGCAAAAAGAGAAGAGAAAGAGAGTAGGAAAATGCTAAAGCTTAATAATAATTTCATGTTTTGTTTTTATTCGTTGAATCAATACGGATTCGTTTTTATCGGTTATTTCGAGTAATCTTTTTGTTAGTATTATTCTCCTAATATCATTTCGAAGAAAATCGATAGGAGGGACTTCATTTTTTAATTTAAAATCAATAACATTAATAAAATAGGTAAAATTGTCATCTGAAAAGTATGTTTTAGATCTGTTCAGGATAATATTGTCAACATTGTATTTTGATATTGGAATGTCTTTTACTAATTCATTGAAAAAAATCCAAGTTGAATCGTTAAAGTAGTAATTCTCTGCATAGCTTTTGGCGTAAGCATTAATTTCTACTAAATCTTTATCGTTTTTTAACAAGTAATATTTATGTACTTCGTCTTTTTTAAAGTCAATACTCTTTGGTATTTTTAAATAGAGAGCTTTAACGATGTAATCCTGAAGGATGAATTCTTCTTTGTTCTGCTCGTAATATTGATTGATTTCTTCATCAGAGACTAATGTATCTAGCTGACTTTGAATACTTATTTTTTCAATTTCAAAACGCGCTAAATCAGCAATGAATGAGTGTGCTCTTAATTGATTTGTTCTGAAAGAATTATTGTCCTGATTTTCGAGCTCATTAATGAACGCTTGATCGATGCACCATTTATCAACCATTTCATTGAACAGAATGCTGTCGGACAAATCATATCCTTGGTGTTTCATTATTTGCAAAACGTCATTTTCATACAAAGGAACATCGTCTACCGTTGCGACTACTTTTCCATTTTGAGAGCAAGATATTGTAATCAAGAAAACACAAAACAGGCTGACAGTTAAGCCAGCCTGTTTCTGAAATAATATGATTGAATTATTTGCCAATTTTGTAGAGTTCTTCTTTATTGATAATTACTTCATGAGATTTAGAAAGTTCATCTAACCATTTCTCTTCTAAATAATTTTGATAATTTGAAGTAACTGACCCTTTGCATTCAGAGAATTCTTTTTGAGTAGGAACAAGAATTTCGTTAACAACAATGACGTAAAATTTACCATCAACTTCATACACTTCATTGATTCCAACTTTAAAATCACGGTCGTTTAAATAAGCTGTTTTAGCAAGGTCAAATTTACCTTTACGTTGTCTAATTTTTAAACTTGATTCACCATTGATTATTTTAACAACTTTGTTTCCACTTAAAGTATCTACTTGAAGTAATTCAAATGCTTTGTTTGCATCTTCAGAAGTATAAGCTTCATAGATTTGAGCATCAATTCTTTTTCCCCAAACATAATCAGTTCTATTCTCTTCAAAAAATGCTTTTAAATTTGTTGTATCAGTCATCGCTTTGTTCCAAACTTTATCGGACATTATTTCATACAACAAAATTCCATCGTGGTATTCAGTAATTAATGCTTTGTATGCAGGGTATTTAGAAGGTAATTTCGATTCTTCATAATCAAGAATCATTTTCTTCTCCCATTCTTTGTATAATACATCCATTGCTTTTGGAATAGTTTCTCGAGCTTGAGTTCTGTAATTCAAGGAAAGGTAATCAACAAACTTTCTTTGGCCAAAGCTCACTTTGTCAATGATGAAAAGTGGTTTGTCAGTCGTCAATTTTGAGAAATCAAATTTTCCTTTATAATAAGTAGAATCTAAATTTTCTTTGAACCATTTAAGACCTTTTGCGCTTTTGTCTTTGAAGTTATATTCAACTTTAAGTTTTTCAACAAAAGAATTTTGAGTTGTTTTTGATCTTTCATCTTTAGCTACTCTGGATTCTAAACCGTCTTTCATTTCATCAAATGAAGGAACAGGGTACCATTTAACTCTTTTAATGATGTGCCATCCGTATTGTGTTTTAACAGGTTTACTGAAGTCTCCATCATTTTTTAAAGAGAAAGCTGCATCTTCAAAAACGGATACCATTCGTGTGGTAGTTCCTGTTCCAAATGCAGGCAATAGACCACCTTTTTGTTTTGTTGAAGGATCGTCTGAATATTTAATAACCAAAGATTCAAAATTTTCTCCATTTAAAAGTAGCTGGTAGATTTCGTCAATTTCTTCTTTGGAAGAATTAACTCGAGATGCGTCATCTTTACTTGTTGTTGCAACCATAATGTGGGCCGTTTCAATTGTTCCTCTCGCAGCTCTTTTGTCTGTTACTTTAATGATATGGTAACCAAAACGTGTGCGTATTGGCATTGAAATTTGACCAACTTCAGTGTTGTAAGCCCCCTCTTCAAAAGGGTAAACCATTTGAAAAGCAGTAAAATAACCTAAATCACCTTTGTTTTGAAAAGCTGATGGGTCTTCTGATCCTATTTTGGAAGCTGCAACAGCACCAAAGTTTTCACCATCTGTAACACGTTTTCTTAATGCCATTACTTTGTTGTAAGCAATTAAAGTGTCTAGGGGAAGAGCTTTCGGTGCTACCTTGATAAGAATGTGTGAAGCACGAATCTCATTCTTTGTACGGTAATATGCTTGTTTAACTAATTCATCATTTTGAGTTGAGTCAATTAAATAAGGCAAGGCTAATTGTTTTTTATAACCATTTAATTCAGCAACCAATTTAGGTATTGTATCGTAACCTAAATCTTCAGCTTCTGCAACTTTTAATTTGAAACGTGTAAAAAGTAGAATATATTCATCCAAAGATTCTTGATCATATTTTGGATCTTTATTGTTCTTTAAATAAATCTGTAAAAATTCAGATTTTGTAATATTCTTTCCATCAATAGACATAATAACAGGGTCTTCCTGTCCAAAAGATGTCATTGAAATAATTAAGAAAAGAATTGAAAAGAAAAGATTTTTAATAGTCATATTAATTTTTTTTAAGTTTCAAATATAAAAGTTTATTTCATCATAATAGAATGAATAGAACTATTTTATACTATAATTTGGTGCTTCACGTGTTATCGTAACGTCGTGTGGATGACTTTCTTTCATTCCTGCACTAGTAATTTTTACAAATTTCGCGCCTTTTAAATTTTCTATCGAAGAAGTTCCGCAATACCCCATTCCTGATCTAAGTCCACCAATGATTTGGTACATTACTTCTCTGAGGTTACCTTTAAAGGGAACACGACCAGAAATTCCTTCAGGAACTAGTTTTTTGACATCATCTTCAGTATCTTGAAAATAACGATCTTTTGATCCTTTTTGCATCGCTTCTAAAGACCCCATTCCTCGGTATGTTTTGAATTTTCTACCTTGATATATGATTGTTTCTCCAGGAGATTCTTCAACACCAGCGAACATAGAACCAACCATAACAGTATCAGCTCCGGCTGCAATTGCTTTGACAATATCACCTGTATATCGAATTCCACCATCAGCAATAACAGGTACACCTGTACCTTCTAAGGCTTTTGCAACATCGTTGATTGCAGTTAATTGAGGAACACCAACGCCAGCAATAATACGTGTTGTACAAATAGAACCAGGACCAATCCCAACTTTAATGGCATCAGCACCAGCATCAACTAAAAATTTAGCTGCTTCAGAAGTTGCAACGTTTCCTGCAATAATTTCTAGTTGAGGATATTTTACTTTCACTTCCTTTAATTTGGCCGCAAATGTAGCTGTATGTCCGTGTGCAGTGTCAATAACAATTGCATCTACACCAGCATCTACAAGCGCCTCCACACGTTCTATTGTGTCAAGTGTTACTCCAACTGCTGCTGCAACTCTTAACCTACCGTAACTATCTTTACAAGAATTGGGGTGTTCTTTTACTTTTATGATGTCTCTGAAAGTGATTAAACCAATGAGTTTATTGTTATCATCAACGACAGGTAGTTTCTCAATTTTTGATTCTTGAAGAATTTGCTCCGCAGTTGCTAAAGATGTATTCTCGCATGTTGTGATGATGTTCTCTGAAGTCATCACTTCTGCAATTGGTCGATTTTGATTTTTTTCAAACCTTAAATCACGGTTGGTTACAATTCCTAATAAAGAACGATCTTTATCAATAACTGGGATACCACCAATTCTATTTTCTCTCATCAATGTTAAGGCATCAGAAACTTTTGCTTCAACATTTAGCGTTACTGGATCTAATATCATCCCACTTTCTGAACGTTTCACTTTTCTAACTTGAAGAGCTTGTTCAGCGATTGTCATATTCTTATGAACTACACCAATTCCACCTTGCTGTGCAATAGCGATAGCAAGACTTGATTCAGTTACCGTGTCCATTGCAGCAGAAATAATTGGAGTATTCACTGAAATATTACGTGTTAACTTGCTTTTTAATTGGACGTCTTTGGGTAGGACTTGTGAATAAGCTGGGACGAGTAGAACATCGTCATACGTTAAACCTTCTTTAATTTGAGTGATGTTTGAAAGAGACATAAATGAACTTATTAGTTGAAAAATAAATTCTTGCAAAAGTAAGGATAAAAAATGGATGAATGCAAGTTTTTTTGTTAAAAAGGAAAGTTGGTCGGTTGTAGCTGGACATAATGATATGGCATTAAGTATATACGGACACTTTTTGTTAAAAAAGAATAATTCTAAGTGTAAAATGATTATATTGCTTATTCTTGTAATTATAAAATCTAATAAAAGTGAAAATTGTATTCTTATTTCTTCTTTTAATCGTGTCTTCGGTTGCTAATTCTCAGTCGAATCAATTCCTCGATTCAAATTTAATTCAATTGTCAGGAGTGGTGATTGATGAAGAGAATTTAGAACCAATGCCTTATACAACGGTTTTTGATAAAACACAAAGAAGAGGTGTTATTGCAGATTATTATGGTTTCTTTTCTCTTGTAGCAATGCCAGGAGACACAATTTTATTTTCTTTTTACGGACATAAAACTTCAGCTTACATCGTTCCTGATACTCTTTCCGGTAGTCGCTATTCGATCATTCACATGATAGAAATGGATACGCTAAACATTCCTGCTGTCGATGTTTACCCATGGCCATCTCGTGAAGATTTCGCAAGAGCTTTTGTTGAAATGGAACCATACGAAGATGCTTTAAGAAGAGCTCAAAGAGAATTGTCAGGAGAGAATTTAGCCTTTGTTGCTGCTCGACTTGACGGTGACGCTAGTTTAAGTTATGGAACTGCTAGATCGCTTGCGAATACAAAAATATATACCAACGGGCAATTGCCTGTTAATAATCTTCTAAACCCTTATTCTTGGGCGAAACTAGTAAAAGACTGGAAAGAAGGTGAATTAAAAAGGGAGTAAAGTTCCCTATCTTAAGCTGGGTAACTCAAAAAATACTTCTCTACAGGTTTTGTTAATGCTGAGATATTTAAATTGTCAGAAGCTTCTGCTAAATCAATTACATCTCCATTTTTCATTAACAAATTAATATTTTCCTTGTCCTCATTGTAGGCGTTGTTTCGAAGAATGTCAGCGTAAACGAAAAATGAAATTTCATCGTCATTAAGGTTGTATTCTGTTTTAACTCTTTCTTTTAAACTGTTAATGTCATTGTCAGAAAATGGTGTCTTGGAAACTTTAATCTTAAATAATTCTCTATTGATTAATTTTTTGGATAATGTAGAAAGTACGAAATCGTCATGTTGTTGCCAAACTTTTATCGCGCTTAGAATGTCGAAATCATCCAATTGTGCGAATGATTCCAATACATTCGGCTTTTGAATAAAATTTTCTTTGGAAACATTATTCTCCATGAAAAATAACAAAGAAGGGCTTCCAAAAAGTTTTTCACCTCGTTGAATCAATTGTTTCGCTCTTCGTAAGATGTGAATTAACATGTATTCTCCAGCCACAACCGTTTTATGCATGTATACTTGCCAATACATCAACCTTCGTGATACAATAAATTTTTCGATGGAATAAATTCCTTTTTCTTCCAAAACGAGACTACCGTCTTTAATGTCGATCATCTCAATAATTCGATCACTTCCAATTTTTCCCTCGTTGACGCCAGTGTAAAAGCTATCTCGGTTCAAATAATCCATTCTGTCCATGTCTAATTGACTGGAAACTAATTGGTGTAGAAATGTTTTTGAATAATCATTTTTGAAAATCTTAATGGCTAAGTCGAGTTTTCCATCAAATTCTTTGCTCAATTTCTCCATGAAAAAGAGAGAAATTTCTTCATGACTTATTCCTGAAGCAATATCATGTTCTAGTGCATGACTGAATGGCCCATGTCCAATGTCGTGCAATAAAATAGCCAATAAAACGGCTTCTCCTTCGTCTTCTGTTATTTCGTGCCCTTTTCTCCGTATTGTTGATATCGCCTTGGTCATTAAGTGCATTGCGCCTAAAACATGGTGAAATCTTGTGTGTAAAGCGCCTGGATATACCAAGTGTGTTAACCCAAGTTGGCTGATCCTTCTTAAGCGTTGAAAATATGGGTGACCAATTATATCGAAAATTATTTCATGTGGAATTGAAATAAAACCATAAACTGGGTCGTTAAATATTTTCTTTTTATTATTAATGTTGACTTTTGATTGCAATTGCATACTTTTATATAAATGAAGTATTCTTTTTCTTCAAAATTAAAAAAAATATAGCAAATGCAAATTAAAATTCTTTGGGCAGATGATGAAATTGATTTATTAAAGCCACATATTCTATTTCTTGAAGCAAAAGGGTACGAAGTTACTCCCGTAAATAACGGTGCTACGGCAGTTGAAAAAAGTAACGAAGAACATTTTGATATTATCTTTTTGGATGAAAATATGCCAGGAATAACGGGGTTAGAGGCTTTAACGAGAATTAAACAATCAAAACCACAAGTTCCAGTTGTAATGATTACCAAAAGTGAAGAAGAATATATTATGGAAGAGGCAATCGGAAGTAATATTGCGGATTACTTGATTAAACCTGTAAATCCAAATCAAATTCTTTTGTCTATCAAAAAAAGTTTAGATGCATCAAAATTGGTTTCTCAAAAAACGAATTCAAATTACCAACAAGAATTTAGAGAATTGGGAATGCAATTAAATAGTCGTTTGGATACCGCAGAATGGTTTGAGATGTATGAAAAACTCATTTATTGGGAACTAAAATTAAATGACATTGAGGATTCAGGAATGAAAGAAGTTCTTGAAATGCAAAAAAAAGAAGCCAACACTCAATTTTCTAAATTTATTGAAAATAATTATTTGAATTGGTTGAATGGAGTGGATGAAGCTCCTGAAATGATTCATACTCTTTTCAAAAATAAAATCAACCCAAAACTTGAAAATGAAGATGTTTTTGTTGTCGTAATTGATAATTTACGCTACGATCAATGGAAGATGATTCGCCCAATTTTTGCAAAGTACTACGCGATTGATACTGAAGAAATTGTTTATTCTATTCTCCCGACTGCAACTCAATATGCTAGAAATGCCTTTTTTGCAGGTATGATGCCTTCAGATATTGCAAAAAAATTACCACAATATTGGAAAGGTGAGAATGATGAAGGTGGAAAGAATTTATTTGAAAAAGAATTACTGGAAGAGCAATTGAAGAGATTGAATCGAAATGTAAAGTTTTCGTACAATAAAATAACAAATTTAACAGCAGGAAAGAAATTAGCGGACAATTTCAACCAATTATTGACCAATCAATTGAATGTAATTGTTTATAATTTCGTTGATATGCTTTCTCATGCCAGAACTGAGATGGAAGTAATCAAAGAATTAGCTGGTGACGAGTCGGCTTATCGTTCATTGACGGTTTCTTGGTTTGAACATTCTCCGTTGCATGATATTGTCAAGAAGATTGCTGCTTCAGGAAAAAAATTAGTCATAACAACTGACCATGGAACAGTACGTGTAACAAATCCTGTTAAAATCGTAGGAGATAAAAGTGTCAATACGAATTTGAGGTATAAAGCGGGGAGAAGTCTTTCTTACAAGGACAAAGATGTTTTTCAAGTGAAAAATCCGGAAGAAGCATTCTTGCCGAAAACAAGTATCAATGGAGAATTTGTTTTTGCGAGAGACCAAGATTTCTTTGTTTATCCAAATAATTACAATCATTTCGTGAATTATTACAACGATACTTTCCAGCATGGAGGTGTTTCTCTCGAAGAATTATTAATCCCATTTATTGAATTATCGCCGAAGTAATGGAAATTAGAATAGAATCATTGGATGCGTTGCAATATGCAGCAACAGAATTCCTTGAACTCACCCAGGGCCATAAGATATTTGCTTTTGACGCAGAGATGGGAACAGGTAAAACGACCTTTATTTCGGTTCTCCTTCAAGCAATGGGAGTGGAAGATATTGAAGGCTCTCCCACATATTCTTTGGTGAACGTCTATGACAGTAAAATGTACGGTAGAATATATCATTTTGACTTATTTCGAATTGAAAACGAAGAAGAAGCGTTGGATATTGGTGTCGAAGAAATGCTTTACTCCAATAATTATTGCTTTATCGAATGGCCAAGTAAAATTGAAGGACTTCTGCCAGAAGATACGGTTCATGTAAAAATGAGATTAGAAGGTGAAAAGAGGATTGTAGAAGTGATTTTGGAAGAATTCGACTGATTTTTTTGGAGTTTTTTATGGAAAACCAATTTCTTTTGAATCTGATTATTAAGATATAAATTAATAATCAATACTATGGAAGGTTTTCAAATTAAGAATCAATGCGCAGAGAAATGGGGTGAAATGACACCTGATGAAAAAGGAGCTTTTTGTTCAAAATGTTCAAAGTCAGTTCATGATTTCTCAAAGAAGTCTTTGGGAGAGATAAAAGTTGAACTGTTGAGGAATAAAGGCGCAGAAATGTGTGGTAGAATTCAACAGTCTCATCAGGTAGAATTGAACCGAGCTTTTTTAAATTGGGAAATGAGTTCTCGTAAAAATATCAATCGAGCAATGTTATTTTCTTTGTTGGTTGTTTTTGGATTATCCATTGTAAGTTGTACAAATGAGGAACAGAAACTGGTTATTAAAGATTTTCAAACTCAAGCAACAGCGATTTTAGCTAAAGAACAAAAACAAATTCCAGAAGTAACTGAAATAATTATCGAAAGAAAAAAGCTTGAATATATTCCTACTCTTACGAGTAACATTGTTGAAATCGAAGATAGTATACTCAATAAAGATACTTTACATGCGGAGACTGATCAGTTTTTTGTTTTTGATGATGTTGAAATGGGGGGAGTGATGATGGGGCTGGTGAGTGTTTCGCAGAACTATTATAGTTTTTTGGAAGACACTGTTTCTGCTGTAGTGGACGAATATGACGTTGATGGGAGGCTTTTGCCAAATGAATTCTCGGCATTACTGTTTCCTAATCCTGCCTCATCAGAATTAAATATAAAGTTAGAAATTGGGGAAAGAAAATCAATTGTAATTCAGCTGTTTAGTCAACAAGGAGAATTTATTCAAGAAATAGAAAACAAAGAATTTGAGCGAGGAACTTATACTGTTCCCGTAAATATAATTGATCAATCTACAGGTGTTTATTTGGTCGTTATTCATTCTGCGAGTTATAATAAAACACTTCGTTTTGTAAAACAATAATTTTTTTCTTTCAAATTAAAACATTTTCCTTGTATCTTCGTAAAACAGATTCCAATACCTGAAATATGATTACTGATCCAGAGATATTAAAACATTTGATGCAGCAAGGAAGTCTTCTTCCAAAAGAAGAAATGCTTGAAGTTGCCCAAAAGAAAGGGAAATTATTCATTGGTATTCCAAAAGAAACTTCATTTCAAGAAAGACGAGTGGCTTTAGTTCCTGAAGCGGTATCTCTTCTTGTAGCTAACGGACATCGCGTAAAAGTTGAAACGAAAAGCGGTGAAGGAGCTAGTTTTTCAGACAATGATTACAGCGAAGCTGGAGCAGAAATCTGTTACGATACAAAGGAGATTTTTTCCTGTAATTTAATTGTGAAAGTTGCCCCGCCTTCTGAAGAAGAAGTGGAAATGATGCCTGGAAATCAAACGCTAATTTCAGCGTTACAAATATCTATTCAACCGAAAGAGACACTTCAAAAGTTAATGAAGAAGAAGATTACAGCAGTGGCTTGGGATTATATCCGAGACAATTCTGGTATGTTCCCTGTTGTTCGAACAATGGGGGAAATTGCAGGAACGACTGCTATACTTATTGCAGGAGAATTATTGTCTTCTTTTAGTTCTGGGAAAGGATTGATGTTAGGTGGAGTTGCTGGTGTTCAATCAACAGAAGTTGTCGTAATTGGCGCAGGAACAGTTGGAGAGAATGCAACACGTTCAGCAATTGGTTTAGGTGCATCCGTTAAAGTATTTGACAATTCACTTTCGAAATTACGTAGATTACAGAATGATATTGGAACTCGAGTATATACTTCTGTTATTCAGCCTAAAGTTCTTGCGAAAGCGTTAATGAGAGCAGATGTTGTAATAGGTGCATTAAGAGCTCCACTTGGACGAACACCGTGCATTGTAACGGAACAAATGATTCAAAATATGAAGCCGGGTTCGGTTTTAATTGACGTCAGTATTGATCAAGGAGGTTGTTTTGAAACTTCTCGAGTGACGACACATAATAATCCGACATTTGTAAAACACGATATAATTCATTACTGCGTTCCAAACATTGCTTCACGTGTTTCAAGAACAGCTTCGTTTGCACTTTCTAATATTTTCTCACCAATTCTAATGGATATGGGAAGTAGAGGTGGATGTAAGGAATTCATTACTCATGATATGGGATTTAGATCAGGGGTGTACATTTACAGAGGCTCGTTGACAAGTGAAGTGTTGGGTAAAGTTTTTGACCTCGACTATAAAGACATTGAACTTCTTTTAATGGGAATGAAATGATTGTTCCGCTTAATCTTCCCAAAGCAAAACTTCGATTAAAGAGAAAAGAAAACCAGGTCTATGTTTGGTGTATTGTCAGGCAAATGGATCTTCTTTGTACTCCTGAAGAATGGGTGAGGCAACATGTAATTCATTTTTTAATTGAAGAAAAAAATGTTCCTAAAGGTTTAATTGCCTCAGAATATGTTGTGGAATACAATGGTTTAAAGAAACGCGCAGATATCGTTGTTTTTGATAGAGACCATTCTCCAGTATTGATTGTTGAATGTAAAGCTCCTGAAGTTCCAATCAATGAAAAAGTACTACAGCAAATTGCTACTTACAATTCTAAATTAAACGTTCCTTTTTTGTATTTAACGAATGGATTAACGCATGAAGTGATTGGGAAAGAAAAAGATACGTGGAAGAAATGCAGTAATTTGCCAAATTACCCTGAAATGCTTGCGGCTAAGTCATAGTTTACTTTATTTACTTTCAATAATTTCTTTCGGTTCTAGATAAAATACCCTTTTGAACAATTTATATTCTTCCGTTCCATTTGGAGAATTCAGGACAAATACAGCCCAATCATACAATTGCATTCTTAAATGATGTTCTATCGTTAACCGATCAATGTCTTTTTCAAAGTCTTCTTTCTTTTTTTTCGATAGATAGGCAAAGCCTCGACCGAATACACCCCAAGCATTCCATTGAGAATAATCAACAATGTGAGATAATTCATGTCCAAACACACCAATTTGTGCATTGAAAGATGCATCTTTTATCCTTATCTTGTCACTGTCATCGTCAATTCTGACAATATATCTCCTGTTTTTCTTTGCTCGAAAAAGTAAAGAAAAAAATGTTGGGCGTGTGGTTAAAGAGGTTTTTAATTTGGCCTTTTTAAATTTAATTCTGCTATTTTTCAATTCAGGATAATAACTCAATGTTTTGAGAATACTTAAACGATAGGGGACAATTATTTCCTTATTCAGTCCAAAATTAGTTTGCAAAGAATCAATTTCTGAAGCACAATAAAGTGAATCTAATTTTTCTTGAGAATAAGAAAATTGCACGAATAAAATGAAAGATGAAAAGAAGAGAATAATTTTCATTCTTCTGCTTGCGTTATAAACTTTCCAACTTGAAAGCAGATGTTTTATGGAAGGTTATTTCAGGGTAATCCTGTTCTGCCATTTGCAACAAGAATGATGTTTCGGCAAGAAAAACAAGGTTTTCATCTTTGTCTAATGCGATGTAACGTTGCTTCGCTCTTCTAAATTCTTCAATTTTAGCCTCATTATCAGATGTTATCCAGCACGCTTTGTGGTAATTTTTAGGTACAAAGCGACATTTAGCACCGTATTCATGTTCTAAACGATAAGAAATAACTTCAAATTGTAATTGACCAACAGTACCAATGATTTTACGATTTCCAGGTTGCTGAATAAAAATTTGAGCAACACCTTCATCCATCAATTGCATGATTCCTTTATTCAATTGCTTCGATTTCATTGGATCTAAATTCTCCAATTCCATAAAAATTTCTGGAGAAAAACTTGGGATTCCCTTAAAATTAAAGGTTGCGCCTTCCATTAATGAATCTCCAATTTTAAAATTTCCAGAATCATATAACCCAATAACATCGCCAGGATATGCTTCATCGATGATGCTTTTATCTTGCGCCATAAAAGACGTAGGATTTGGGAATTTTAATTTTTTCCCAATTCTAGAGTGATTGTAGAAAGTATTTCTTTTGAATTTACCAGATACAATTCGTAAAAAGGCAATCCTATCTCTGTGCTTTGGATCAAGATTCGCATGAATTTTAAATACAAATCCAGAAAATTTTGAATCAGAAGGTTCGACAGCACCTTTGTCAGAATCTCGACCTCTCGGAGAAGGAGATATTTCACAGAATGCATTCAGTAACTCTTCTACACCAAAATTATTTACTGCAGAACCAAAAAATACTGGAGCAACTTCTCCTGAAAGGTATTTTTCACGGTCAAATGCATCATAAACACCTTCAATCATTTCCAATTCTTCGCGTAATTCTTCTGCGAATTCATCGCCTATTTGCTCATTTAAATCAGGGCTGTTTAAATCGATTGATTGAACATCGTCTGCCAAACCTGTTTTATTTGGAGAGAATAGATTCAATTCATTTTTATAGATGTTATAAACTCCTCTAAATTCATCTCCCATACCAATTGGCCAAGTCAATGGTCTAACTTTTATCGATAGTTTGTCTTCTAACTCATCCAATAAATCAAACGATTCTTTACCGTCTCTATCCATTTTGTTAACAAAAATGATTACAGGCGTATTTCTCATTCGACAAACTTCCATCAGTTTTTCTGTCTGTCCCTCAACACCACTAGAAGCATCAATTACTAAAATAACACTATCAACTGCTGTTAAAGTTCTGAAAGTATCTTCAGCAAAATCCTTGTGACCAGGTGTATCAAGAATATTGATTTGTTTTCCGTTGTAATTAAAAGCCATTACAGAAGTAGCAACTGAAATACCTCTTTGCTTTTCAATTTCCATAAAATCGGAAGTAGCCGTTTTCTTGATTTTACTGTTCTTGACGGCTCCAGCAGATTGAATTGCACCACCAAATAAGAGAAGTTTCTCTGTTAATGTTGTTTTACCAGCATCTGGATGTGAAATAATTCCAAATGTTCTTCTTTTTTCGATTTCGATTGAATTGCTCATTGGTATATAAAAAATGGATTGCAAAAGTACAAAATATTAACTGTGTATTTATTGAAAAAATATTCAGATATTAAATAGTTTTAGGAGAAATAGTTTTCCTTTAAAATCTTAATTGATTTAATACTTTTAAAGTCGATGGGAGTATATCTTGTCTGCTTTTTTTGTTTTCAAGAATTCTCCTTGTTTTCACAAAAACAAAACGTATTTTTGTAATCCATTAATTTTGATCAAAATGACATTTAAAGATACTATAATACAAGGTATTCCAAACGATTTGCCGCCGAAAAGAGATTATCCAAAAGGAGTGAATCCTGCACCTAAACGAAAGGATATTCTTTCTGTTGAAGAAAAACAACTGGCTGTTCGGAATGCATTGCGTTATTTTCCAAAAGAATGGCACAAAATTCTTGCAAAAGAATTTGCAGAAGAATTGAATGAATTTGGTCGAATTTATATGCTTAGGTTTAAACCAAATTATGATTTATATGCTCGGCCTATTGATGAGTACCCTGCAAAATCAAATCAAGCAGCCGCAATTATGCACATGATTCAAAACAACTTGGATCCAGCTGTTGCTCAACACCCAGAAGAATTGATTACCTACGGTGGAAATGGAGCTGTCTTTCAAAATTGGGCACAATACTTATTGACAATGAAATATTTGTCGGAAATGACCGATGAGCAAACGTTGAATTTGTATTCTGGTCACCCAATGGGATTATTTCCTTCTTCTAAAAATGCACCCAGAGTCGTTGTTACGAATGGAATGATGATTCCAAATTATTCTCAACCGGATGATTGGGAGAAATTTAATGCTTTAGGTGTAACTCAATACGGACAAATGACAGCAGGTTCTTTTATGTACA
>CAYLWS010000032.1:0-32667 GCA_964387525.1 uncultured Fluviicola sp. | reverse complement strand
CATCAAATTGAGGTTGAACCATCGATAATTTCAAATGTGCTTCTTTTAATAACCGCACCTCTTTTGAATAAACATTTTTACTGATAAAAACAGGTTTCATATTCCCCGGCCCATGCGGCTCAAACTGAGAGATAATCCTTTTCAAACGGGGAACTTTCATTCGATCTTCTTCAGTTGTAAAAATTTGATCGAAAGTTAATTCTATGTCAACTACTTGTTCTTCAACTTTTAGTTCAGGTGTTATCATTCGCTGAACAACTTCTTCAAACTTTTGCTTGAATGCTTCTAAATTTTCTGGTTTCATCGTCATTCCTGCAGCAAATGCATGTCCTCCAAATTGTCCTAACTCATTCTCACATTCCAATAAAGCATCGTAAATATTAAATCCACGAACAGAACGGGCAGAACCAGAAATTACCCCATTGGATTGTGTCAAAACTACGGTTGGTTTATAATGTTTTTCGATTAAACGTGAAGCTACTATACCAACAACACCTTTGTGCCAACTTTGATCAAAAACGACGGTTGAAGCTGACTTTTCATCTCTCTTCCCCACTTGTTCTAGAGCTTCTTCTGTTATAATTTTATCCAGTTCTCTTCGCTCTAAATTATCTTGATTAATGTCAATCGCCAATTGCTCTATGGTTTCTTTTTCCATCGAAACCATTAATTCAACGGCAATTCTTCCAGATCTTAATCGACCAACAGCGTTTATTCTTGGTGCTATTGAGAAAATAACATCCGTGAGGGTAACGGGCAATTCTTTTTTGGCTAATTTCAAAAGTGAAGAAAAAGCTAAACGAGGTTTACGGTTCAATAATTCCATTCCATGGAAAGCTAGAATACGATTTTCACCTGTTACTTCCACAATATCAGCTCCAATACTCACTGCAAGTAAATCCAGTGATTCAAATAATTTATCTTGTTTCCAATTGTTGTGCTCACACATTCCTTGAAGAAGTTTAAAACCAACTCCACAACCCGATAATTCTTTATAGGGATAATCACAATCTTTCCTCTTAGGATCCAAAACAATGGCATCTGGCAGAATATCTCCAGGCGTATGATGGTCACAAATAATAAAATCAATTCCCAATGATTTAGCATAATCAACTTTATCGACTGATTTTATACCACAATCCAAGGAAATGATCAAATCAACCCCATTTTTTTTTGCGGTATCGATACCCAATTCACTTAAACCATACCCTTCTTTATAGCGATCTGGAATGTAGAAATCGAGTGGCAAAGAATCTTTCAGAAAAGAATACATTAAAGCAACAGCTGTTGTACCATCTACATCATAATCTCCAAAAAGCATGACACGTTGTTTTTCATCAATCGCTGTTTGAAGACGTTCGACAGCCTCTTCCATATCTTTCATTAAAAAAGGATCGTGTAAACCACTTAAATCTGGTCGAAAAAATGATTGTGCCTCTTCAAAAGAATTAATTCCTCTTTGCAAAAGAAGTTCAGCAACAATTGCATCGACTTTTAATTCTGATCTAAATGATTCAATTTTTCCACTTTCATGAGGAGTTTTAATCAGCCATCTTTTTTCCATAAATAAATTCTTTGGTTTTCAATTCTTCCATTTAAGTTATGAAAATAGTTGAGTAAAATGCAAACTTTAGGAGAATTTTTTATTTATTACAATGAGGTTATCCTAAAACAAAAACTCCCACTTTCGATGAAAGCAGGAGTTTTTGAATACAAATAGGTAATTTACTTTTTAAGTACTTTAATCACCTTAGAATCATCATTAGATTGAATTTTTAAGATGTATGCACCATTTTTTAGGTACTCCATATTTAATTCAACCGAATGAAAAGCAGAACCTTTTCTAAGAACTTCACCTTTTAATGAGAATAATTCAAAAGTGAACTCTCCATTCATTTTTATATTTAGAATATTATTTGTCGGGTTTGGATATACAGAAAAGAAATCACTTTGTAAATCATCCACACCTACTGTATTTATAATTGTATAAACTACTGAATCAATACAAATTCCATCATCAACAGTTAACGTATACGTTCCAACTGTTAAACTATTGATATCTTCCGTATTTTCTCCAGAAGACCAACTGTATAAGTTAGTTCCTGTACTTCCAGAAACTGTAACATCAATCGCTCCATCATTTCCATTAATTTCATTCAAAATAAGTGCATTAAAGACTAATTCATTGATAAGAACATTAACTGTATCAGCGTTGACACAACCTAAAGAATCTGTTCCAGAAACGATATATTCAATCATTCCTGCTGTTGATGATAAAAATGAAATTGAATCAGAAACTCCGTTATTCCAACTGTAAGAATCTGCTCCTGCTCCATTTAACAATAAACTATCCCCTATACAAATTGTATCATTAGCTACAAAAGCCGATACTGTTGGCAATGTATTAATTAAAATATCTACCGAAAAAGGGCAATCACCAGCTGCATCAGAAGTTGCAGTGTATGTCACGATTCCGGTTGTACTTGGTGAAAATTGTGCGCCATTAAATACCATTATATCATTCCAAGTTACATTTCCTCCTAGTGTTGAAGTTGCAGAAAGGGTTATTTGATCTCCTAAACAAATCACAGTATCAGAGACAGAACTCGTTAAGCCAGAACAAATTTCTGTAATAATAACTTTACCATTTCCTAAATTTAATCCTGAAGTTGTTGAACCTGAAGTTACACCACCAATAAAGGAAGATCCTCCAGCTCCACCGCCACCAGCAGCACCAGATCCAGAACTTACACCAGCACCAGATCCACCTCCGTAGTATCCGCCGCCGCCACCACCACTGGCAACACTTTGTGACCCACTAATTCCATTTCCTCCAGTTCCAAAAGTACCATCGTTCCCATTCGTTCCTTCGGTACCATTTCCTCCGATTCCTCCTGTAATTTGGTCTCCACCTGATGCTCCCGCGCCAACATTGTAATATATTGACCCAGTATCATCCGGATCCATTCCGTTTCCACCAGTGAGGCCACCACCTTCACCACCATTACCCCCCGTTCCACACGGTTGACAACTACCATTTACATAATCTCGTCCGCCGCCGCCTCCGCCGCCAGCAACTATAACACGATCGGTTAAGTTTAAACCTCCAACTCTTACGTCTGAAGCTCCTCCACCACTACCGCCATAACCACCAGTTCCTGTAGATGGCGTTCCGTAACCTCCGTCTCCACCACCATTATATCCTGGTGCGTTGTCTTGGCCTTCACCACCTACATAAATGTAGATCGTTTGTCCTGGTGTAACAGTTAATTCGCCTTGAGCATACCCTCCAAGTCCACCTGTTGATCCACTATAATCTTCAACAGTTAATGCCTGACCTTGAGCTCCCCAAGTTTCAATTTGTATTAAAGTAATTCCCGGAGGAACGATATACGTTTCATAATTTCCTGTATAATTATAGGTTGTTTGTGCTAGTAATTGCGAGGCAAAAAATATTGCGCAAAACAAAGTAAGCGATTGTAAAATTGTTTTCATGTTAGATTATTTTAATAAATAGTTGTGCAAATATATTCATTAAAACTATTTAAACAACAAAATATAGTGTCTAATCTGTAAAAAATAAGTCTTCATCGAACAAAAGAACCTATTCATATATCAATTATGAATTGAACCATTCTAAAAGTTCGTTGTATTAAAATAGTATTGTTACTTTTATTCAAAATAAAAATTCAAAAAATGAAGACTTTTATTGTCATTACTTTCCTAATTGTGAATTCATTCACTTTCTCTCAAAATTCTTATTATTTTGCTTTACCAATTCCTTCAATTGAAGCAAAAGTAAATACCGTAAAATCCAAATGGTTTGGAACATATTCTTCCCTCGAACAACCCAGTCATTACCTCATCGATGAAAATGGTATCGCATTAATTTCTACAGTGATATCATCTGTCAGCAGAGAAACTATTCGAGAAAGTTCTAAATATTCGGTTCAAAATGGGTTTATCCATGGAGTTGTAGATAAAGATTCTTTGCCTTGTGTCTTAAAAGGGGAATACTATTACTTTGGTATTCAAAATACAGAAATAATCATAGGAGAAGGCAATGATAATGTATTGACTAAAATCGATGAAAACGGTAACTTTATCATCAACACCCATGAAAATGGCAGTTACATTCCACTTAAAATATCTTTCACATCTAATACATTTTCCATTTCATATTTTGATTATGACTTTGACACGAAAGTTTTTCGCTTTATCAATAACCAGAATACAATCCCGTCGAATGATTACGATTTAATCATTCTATCTCCTACCGAAAAAGAAATGAAAAAATTATTGAAATCATCTATTTGGGGAGAAGTAAAAACGTTTACAAAAAAGTAGAATTATTTACGCATCATTTTTGCAACATATTTCCCAATAATATCGAATTCTAAATTTATAGAACTCCCTATTTCTATCGTATGGAAGTTCGTAAATTCATACGTATATGGAATAATATGAACAGAGAATTGGTTATTTTTAGAATCAACAACTGTTAAACTTGTCCCATTGATGGTGATAGATCCTTTTTCAACGGTAACATCATTCGAAGCGTATTCAAATGTAAATTTCCAACTCCCTTCTTGATTTTCTTTTGCAATGCATGTAGCAGTTGTGTCCACATGTCCTTGTACGATATGACCATCTAATCTACCATTCATCACCATGCATCTTTCAAGATTCACTTTAGTTCCCTCTTTCCATGAAGAGAGGTTTGTTTTATTGAGTGTTTCTTGAATAGCAGTCACCGTATATTCATTGTCATTGATATTAACAACTGTCAAACAACACCCATTATGGGCAACACTTTGGTCAATTTTTAATTCTTTCGTGAAACCAGTTTCCAATGTAAAATGAATATTTTCATCTTCTTTTACAATTCTTTTAACTGTTCCTAATTGTTCAATTATTCCTGTAAACATAATTTCTATTTAACTTCTGCGAGTTGTTTAAACTTTCCTTTACTTTTTCTAATTCTCACTGCAACCACTTTATATTCTGGGCATTTAGCTTCAGAATCATGTACGTCACCGGTAATATTATTGATCATAATTTCAGGAAAATGGAAAGTTGTACTCACCACTCCTTTTTTCACATCTGTTGTTATTTTTGCTTTCACATCAACTTTACCACGAGGTGATTCAATGCAAACGAAATTACCTTCAGAGATTCCATTTTCTAATGCATCTTCAGGGTTAATCAATAAATAATCATCTTTAAGAATCTCCACATTTCCTGTTCTTCGTGTCATTGCACCACAATTGTAATGCTCTAACTCTCTGTTAGTTGTCAATATCATAGGATATTTCTCACTGTGTTCAACCAATTCTTCCGTTTCTCTCCAATCGTTGAATTCGAAATAACCCAATCCTCTTTTAAACTCTTCGGTATGAAGTATCTGAGTATCTGTTCCATCAAGAGCGACAGGCCATTGTTTTCCATTTGTCGCAAGATTATCCCACGTAATACCAGCAAAGAAAGGCACAATTTGAGTGATTTCTTCCAGCATTCCTTTCGCCGTATAATCAGGTTGAGCATAACCCAGTTTATTGAGCATGTCAACCAATATTTGACCATCTACTTTGGTTCCTTCAATTGGTTCAACAACTCTATTCACACGCTGTACTCGTCTTTCTCCATTTGTAAACGTTCCTTCTTTCTCTAAGAATGAAGCACCCGGAAGGATAACATCTGCATGTTTGGCCGTTTCAGTCATGAATAGCTCTTGAACAATCACCATATCAGTCATTGCAAGCGCTTTTATCACCTTTTGTGTATTTGGATCCGTTTGTACAACATCCTCTCCAATAATCCACGCAATTTTCAATTGACCTTCTAATGCAGCATCAAACATTTCTGGAATTTTATAACCAACATTTGAAGGGACATCCTTTCCATAGAATGCATTATATTTTTGATTGATTTCTGGTTTTGTAATGTCTAAATAACCTGCACCTTGATGTGGTTGAACCCCCATATCTGCAGCACCTTGTACATTATTCTGTCCACGTAATGGGTTTACACCAACACCACGACGACCAATATTCCCTGTTAACAAGGCTAAATCAGCAATTTGCATCACCGTAAACGTTCCTTGAGAATGTTCAGTTACACCTAATCCATGAAATGACATAGCGTTTGGAGCCGAAGCATAAGCCATTGCAGCAGCACGAACATCTTCACGTTTCACACCTGAAACTTTCTCAAATTTATCTAGATCTATGTTTAAAATCTCTTTTCTAAAAGCATCATAACCTTCCGTTCTAGATTTAACAAAAGAATCATCCACTAAATTTTCATTGATGATATAATACATCATCATATTCAACACTGCGACATTTGTTCCTGGTCTTAAAGCCAAGTGATGTGTCGCATATTTTGCCATTTCTGTTTTACGTGGATCAATCACAATCGTCGTTCCACCACCCATCGCAAATTGTTTCAATTTTGCACCAGTTACTGGGTGAGCATCTGTTGGGTTCGCACCAATAACCATGATACAATTTGTATCTTTCAAGTCATCAATAGAATTGGTTGCAGCTCCTGTTCCAAAAGTACGTTGCATTCCTAAAGCTGTTGGAGAATGGCAAACACGTGCACAACCATCAATATTATTCGTTCCAATTCCAACCCTCAATAATTTTTGCATCAAATAGTTCTCTTCATTTGTACAACGCGAAGAAGAAATACCAGCGATAGCATCCGGTCCATCTGTTTTTACAACTGATTTTATTTTAGCAGCAATATGTTCATACACTTCCTCCCAACTTACTTTCTCAAATTCTCCATTTCTTTTAATCATTGGAGAATTTAATCGCTCAGGGTGATTGTAAAATTTAAAAGCATAACGACCTTTCAAACAGGTATGACCTTGATTTACTTCTGCATCGTAAGGTGCTTTAATACTTAAAATCTCTCCATTATTTGTTGAAACTTCTAAATTACAACCTACACCACAATAGGTGCAAATTGTACGTGTAGTCTCTGTTGCCATAATTGATTTCGATTGAAAAACATCTGAAATAGCAGAAGTTGGACAAGCTTGAGCACATGCACCGCAACTCACACAATCAGAATCCATAAATGAAGCGTCATTTCCTTTGATGATTTTTGTATCAAAACCACGACCAGACATGCTTAAAACCAATTGACCTTGCACCTCATCACAAGCCCTAACACATCGGTAACAATTAATACATTTAGACAATTCAGAAGTCATGTATGGATGACTTAAATCTTTTTCTCTATCAAAATGATTTGCACCTTCTGGATATCGAACATCTCTAATTCCAACTTGAGCTGCAACGGTTTGTAATTCACAATTTCCGTTCACTTCACATGTTAAGCAATCCAGAGGATGATCAGTCAACACCAATTCTATGATATTTTTTCTCAATTCTTTTATCGACTCCGAATTTGGATAGATGAATTGACCTTCACCAACAGGCGTATGACAAGAAGCCATTGTTTTTGTATTTCCATCTTCTTCAAGAGCGACATCCACACTACATACACGACAAGAACCAAAAGGATCAAGATTTGGCGCATCACATAGTGTTGGTACTTGGTTTTCACCTTTATATCTTTTTATAAAAGAAAGAATAGTTTCCCCTTCTTTAATTTCAAATGGTTGATTATTTATGTAAGCTATTTTATTACTCATAATTCTATGTGTCTATAATTATAAAAAGTAAGGTGTCAATTCATCTTTAAAGTATTCCATTGTATTTTTAATTGGAAGAGGAATCCCTCCACCATGTGCACACAATGACCCTTGTTCTAAGGTTGTCAGTAAATCTGAGAAAAGTTTTCGGTCAATTTTATACTCCGAATTTAAAGCTTTGAAAGCTAACTCATGTCCTCTTTTCGTTCCTAAACGACAAGGGAAACATTTTCCACAACTTTCGTAAGAAGCAAAATCGAATAAATGCTCGATAAAGTTCATCATTGGGAACTCGGTTGGTATGCAAATAATCGAAGCATGTCCGAGTAAAAAACCATTCTCAGCAAAAGACTCAAAATCGATGGATAAATCGTCAATTTTAGAAACTGGCACAACTCCACCGAGTGGTCCACCAATTTGCATGGCTTTAATTTCTTGTTTAAACCCACCACCTAATTCGTTAATAACTGTAGAAAGTGGCGTTCCCATTTCAACTTCATAAATTCCTGGATTATTGAAGAAACTATCCAATGAAACCAATTTTGTTCCCGTTGATTTTTCAGTTCCATGGTCATTCCACAAATCTCCACCATGTTCAATGATAAAGTGTAATCCAGCTAAAGTTTCTACATTATTTACGACAGTTGGCTTATTGAACAAACCTTTCTGTGCAGGATATGGCGGACGTACTCTTACTTCAGGGCGTTGACCTTCGATAGAATTTATTAAGGCTGTTTCTTCACCACAAATGTAAGAACCTTGTGCACGAATTATTTTGAAATCAAAACTAAAGTCTGTACCGTTAATATTTTCACCAATTAATCCTTTTTCTCTTAAATCATCGATTGCTTTCTGTGCAATAATTGCCGCATCTGGATATTCAGCTCGTATATAAAGAATACCGTGTTGTGCTTTTACAACAAAACCGGCGATAAGCATTCCAAATAGGACAGAATGTGGTTGTTTTTCTAATAAGTAACGGTCTGAATAAGCTCCAGGATCTCCTTCATCAGCATTACAAATAATAAATTTCACTTCACTTTCTACATTTCTACAGAATTCAAGTTTCGTTGCTTTAGGAAAACCAGCCCCACCTCTACCTCGTATATTTGATTTTTTAATTTCGTTAAGAACCTCTACGTCTCCAAGTTTCAATGCATTTAAAAAAGGAGCATAATACTCATCAATAGAAGTAAAATCTTTTGTCAAAATTTTTCTCCCCAATGCTTTAACATTATAATGATCTTGTTTAGGCGTTTTTTCATCTACGATCAACGCTAAATCATTCAAGTCATTTCCTGAGTAATTGTTTCCGTTTAAATTGAAAGCACTATTCTCATGGCATCTTCCAAGGCATGTCATGTGTCCAATTTCGTTTGAAGAAAAATGTTTTTCCAATTCATTTTTTACATTATCTTGAGTTCCTGCACATATACAAGCAGTTCCATTGCACACGTAAGCTTTTTTTCCTTTATTCTCCGGCTTTAAAAAATCATAAAAAGAAGCTGTACCGTATGTATTTGCTTTTCCAATGAGGAATTCTTCTGCTAATTGATCTAAACCTTCACTACTTGGAGCACCAGTTTCATGAGCTAATTTTCCCATTTTATCAAAAAGATTATTGTCTAATCCTTTTCTACCTGATAATTCACTTAAATTTTTTGACATACTATTATTTATACATTGACTTCAGAAGTCATATTATTTTCTTTATTCCAATTTAAAACTCTTTCCGGGTGAGAATAACACGTTAATCTTTCTTCTCTACAGAATGCAAAAAGTGAAATCCCCAATTCTTTTGCAAAATCTACGGCCAAAGAAGATGGAGCAGACACTGCAGCAATGATAGGAATTCTAGCCTTGAAGCATTTTATAATTATTTCATATGAAATTCGCCCACTCACCGTTAAGCATTTGGCCTTTTTAATTTCTTTTTTAAGCAATAAATCTCCAACAACTTTATCTACAGCATTGTGTCGGCCGATGTCTTCAAAAGAACAAATCAACTCTCCTTTGTTCGTAAAAGCAGCAGCAGCATGAGTACCTCCAGATTGATGAAATGATTTTTGAAAAGTGTTCATTTTATCAAACAAACCCGAAATAATTTCAGCATCAACCAATTCATTGTCCATTGGAATGAAATCGTTGGTGTTTAACTCTTCTAATTCCGTTTTACCGCAAATACCACACGAAGAAACAGACAGGAGGCTCCGACTATTTGTGTGCTCTTTATTTAATTCACTCTCGTTAACGATAACATTAGCGATGGTTTCTTGTACATTTGACTTGTCTTTAGAGAACACAATTTCAGGAGAATATGTTTTACTTTTCAATACACCCTCGTTGTGTAACAAACCACGTATCAATTCTTGATCATCCCCTGGAGACCTCATTGTTATGGTAAAAACTACATCATTTACTTTTATCTTTAAGGCTTCTTCTACAGTTAAATAATCAAGTGTATCTACAATTTCCATTGCAGTATACTTTCTCCCTTGATATTCTCTCGTAGCCATAAAATTTTGTTTTCAACGACTAAAGATAAAGAATAAATTGATAGGTCAATCGGCTTTTTTAAATTTAAGTAATTCTCTCCTTAATTTTCTTTTTGAAATTCGTATAACTCCTTTAATAAAACATCTTTCCTATCTTGTTCTAGTAGAGAATATTGAAATGAATTTTCAGCAAACTCAATGAGCTGATCTTTAGTTAGATTAAGTGCCTTTTGGAGTTGAATGTAATTTTCATTTACTTGACCACCAAAATAAGCTGGATCATCTGAATTAATGGTAACTTTCAATCCTTTTTCCATCATTTTAAGTACAGGATGTTCTTCTAAACTCTCAACTACTTGTAGAGCTGTATTTGATAATGGACATACGGTAAGTGCTATGTCACGCTTTTTAATTTCTTCAATTAAATCATCATCAAAACAATTATTCCCGTGATCAATTCGTTTTATTTTCAATAAGTTTAATGCCTCCCAGATATATTCAGCTGGTCCTTCTTCTCCAGCGTGAGCAACAGGTGTATATCCTTCTTTTATGGAAGCCTCAAAAACACGTTGAAATTTTGACGGGGGATTTCCCATTTCAGAAGAGTCCAATCCAACCGCCTTGATTAAATGTTTAAACGGAAGTGATTCTTTCAATGTCGTGAATGCACTTTCTTCGGGAAGATGTCTCAAATAGCTCATAATAAGTAGTGAAGAAACGTTTAATTCTTTTTCCGCATCTTTACAAGCTTTCGAAATACCATTTATTACCGTTTTAAATTGAACTCCTCTCTCCGTATGAGTTTGTGGGTCAAACATAATCTCCGTATGTCTCACGTTTTGGATAGCACATTGTTCAAGATACGCCCATGTTAGGTCGTAAAAATCTTGTTCATGAATTAAAACACTTGCTCCAGCATAATAAATGTTTAAAAAATCTTGTAAACAATCAAATTGATACGCTTTTTTTAAATCATCAATAGACTTGTATTCAAGTTGAATATTATTTCTTTGTGAAATTTCGAACATTAATTCAGGTTCAAAAGTTCCTTCAATGTGTAGGTGAAGTTCTGCTTTTGGTAGTAAGTTGATAAATTGATTCAATTTCATATAAGGTAAAAGTACAGAAATAGTTTTTGCTTCATTAAAAAAAACAACTATTTTAACGTTTTATTTAAAACTATCAATGCAACCTATCTGAATTCAAATCGTTACTATTAAAAACAATTATACTATTAACTACTATGAGAAATTTTAAATCATTATTCATTGCCTCTTTATTTATGTTTTTAGGAATGACTTCATTCGCTCAAAGCAAAATTGAAGCAAGTAACTTAACTGAAAGTTGGACATTACTTCATTCTGAAAACGGAATTGATATGTACATCCAATATGGTGAATGCACAATGGGAAATGTTCCCGAAGCATTTCAGTACGGATTGATTAAGCTTGTGAATTCAAATCCAACAGAGAAAACAATATCTTATTCAATTGAAAGGTATTACACAGATGGTTGTGTTGGTTGTAACATGACAGAAGAAGATCTTTCATCCATAGTTGTCTCAGGAAATTCTTCAATTATTGGAAATTGTGAAAATGGATTTTCTATACTATTAAAAAATCCATTACAATCAATGTACCTAGATTTGACCTTTATACAATTAACTTCTTTTAAAATTAACTAATCATGAAAGTATTAATTACTACACTAATTACGTTATTGTCATTCATTAGTTTTTCTCAAACAGTATGTAATGTTACAGTAATACCAACTGATACAACAATTTGCCCTGGAGATTCAATTGAAATCACAGCTTTAGCTTCTATTGTTGGCTCTGGTCAATCTTTTAGTTTTGACGGTGGTATTTTACCTCCCGGATGGTCGACTACTGGGTCTGCAACATACTCTCAACCCTGTAGTGCTGGTCCCAACGGATCTAATTACTTTTGGGCTTCAACAGCTGCTTCTGGCGTATCACCTTCTGTTACAACAGCTGCTTTTGATGTAGAATGTGGAGGTTATATTAATTTTGAAATGAAGTATGCTGTCCAAAGTGGATCAGCCCCATGTGAAGGTCCTGATCAAGCTGATGAGGGCGTAGAATTACAATTCAGTACAAACGGTGGTACAACTTGGAATTCCTTAATTTACTATAGTCCAGGTGGGTTTGAATTACCTTCTACACCAACCAGTACTACTGGAGTTGCCTCAGGTCCAACAGCGTATACTGTTTGGAATAATTTTTCTGTTCCTATTCCTATTACAGCGATGACTTCAGCAACTATGTTTCGGTGGATTCAATTCAATTCTACAAGTGACCTATATGACAACTGGGGATTAGAGGATATCTCAATTCAAGCTGGACCTTGTAATAGTGCGTTTGTAGATTGGAACAGTGATGCTGTTTATGACAATGAGAGTTTTTATTACACTCCTTCTGTAGATACATTTTTTATCGCTGATGTTTACGATACAAACGGAGTGCTTCAATGTGTTTCGGACTCAGTTTTCATACATTTAAATACAGCGAGTTTGACATATGACTTAGTTGATACTGTGTTTTCTCTGTGTCGATACGATACAATACCTGTTGAGGTAGTTAACTTAGCTAATGCTAACGCTCCTTATACATTTGCATGGTCTAACGGAAGTGATACTAGTAGTACAAATCTATATGCAGCTGGAAATATTCAGGATACCATTATCTATAATGTTGACATTACAGATGGCTGTGGTTTTATATACCCTGATAGTGTAATTATGATAGTAGATCAAATTCTTCGAGTAGACACAGTATATACTGGACCATCAAACGCTTGTGACCCTACTGGTTATGTCTCTTTTGCTTTCTCTGGTGACTCTTCCAGTTTTACCCCTCCTGCTCAACCATTTTTTAACCTTGCAGGCCCAAATGACAGTACATTATTTGTTACTAGTGGAACAGCACAACAGAATCTTTCTTCTGGGTGGTATTATTTTACAATAACAGATGAGTTTTGTTTTGAATATGACAGTGCTTATGTTGATGTAGAAAATCCACCTATTGCAAATCTGTCTGGAAGCCCTCTTTCTGGTTGTGGTCCTCTTTCTGTTACTTTTGAGAACACAAGTGAAAATACCAACAATTACCTTTGGGATTTTGGAGATGGTACTACTTACAATGTTGGTGATTTAAGTACACAAACACATACTTTTAATGGTGATGCTCAAATAATGTTAATTGCTTTTTCTGATCCTACGTGTGCTGACACTGCTTATGTAAATGTAACTATCACACCTTGTGGTTGTACAGATCCAACAGCAGAGAATTACGATCCAAATGCACTTCAGAATGATGGAAATTGTATCTACCCAATTCCAACTGTAATCGCTCCAAACGTATTGACACCGAACGGTGATGGATTGAATGATTTGTTTGTTTTAACAACTACAAAAGCAGCAAATGTTGAATTAATTATTGTTAACCGTTGGGGTAATGTAATATTTGATCAAAGTGGTTTAAATCCAGGATGGGATGGAACAACAAAAGCTGGCGTTGAAGCTGGTGAAGGAACTTATTTTTACAGATACGTTGCTACAGGTGTAAATGGAGATAAAGTTGAAGGACATGGTTTCTTACAACTGGTTCGCGATTAGAATACTATATATTAAAAATTTCAAAAGCCTTTGATGAATTTCAAAGGCTTTTTTTATTTCTACTCAGCCTAGTGTAGATAAAAAAAGCTATACAAATTGTTCGTTCATCCCATCCATTGAAAGCCATTATTATGAGCAATCGTTAGCATAGGTTGAATACATTCTTCATATTTATCCTTATTTATTTTTAAATCTGGAAAAACAGTTAAATACTCTTCTAAAAATCGATTCTTAGGTTTTAATTTAGAAACAATATTTACCGCTTCTTTTTGAAGTTCAAAAAAATCATTGAAGTAAATATCCATCGGAGGTAGTTTAGAACCTTTAGAACTATTAAAAGATGGGTCCGCAGGGATTAAATTCCACATTAAATCATGTGCAACAAATTGAAATGGAATAAAATGCTCAACAGCATAGGTGCCCTTAATTAAAGGTTTGTCGGTGTAAATACAATCAATATGTCCCAATTCTTTAATAACGATATCCCAAAAATTAACCTTATGCTTTAATAGACTACCTCTATTAATCGGTCTTTTCAATTTATTAGGAATATCTGGTACATTAGGATTTCTTAACTGTAAGAATAAAGTCAAATTCCAATAACAGAAATCCTTCAACATGCCACTATTTCGCTTAAAATAGTCAATCCAATCAGGTTGTAATAAAATCGAATCCTTATACAAAGCATAAGGCGGTAAATTATAATTTTCAACAGAAAGTGCATACATTTCTTTTTTTGTTCCAGTCCCTAACCAAGGACTTAAAAATTTGAAAGGCACATTCGCATCAAAGTACTTGAGATGTTTCTTTGTTTCTTTTGAAGATGAATTCAATAATTGCTGAACAATTTTATGTTTTTTCTCATTAACATCAATTAATTCATGATTTTTTAAAAAATTAATTGCATTCTGAATATTATCCTGCTTACCGAAAGAAATTTTAAAATAATTAACCGTATACCAAGCGTTTGAAATCATTCTCGCAAATAATTCATGCTTTGAAATTTCATCTCGACCATCTTCAATAGCTTCTAATATGGCTAAAAACCAGTAAAACTTATACGACGCACTAGTACTATTAAAAATAGAGTTTAATTTTTCAACCGAAACCTTATGGTCTTCAGGTAATTTCATTTTTTATGAATTATCAATTAGAACAAAAACTAAAAATACAAAAGTTTGTAGACGTATTCTTTCCAATGAAGAATAATAAAGAATTTTGATGAAATAGATGGGTGAAAGAAAAAAAGCCTCCGTTTTACGGAGGCTTTTTGTTGTCCCACCAGGGCTCGAACCTGGACTCTTCTATACCAAAAACAGACGTGTTGCCAATTACACCATGGGACAAGAAATAAAAATTGCAATTCTATTATTGCGAGTGCAAAGATAGCAACAATTTCTATACATTTCCAAAAGAATTGAAAAATTTTTTAGCTTTTTTAAATTCACTCCTAAATTTAAATTCATTTTTTTGGGAAAATTTCACTTTTCTTTCTTCGTGACCTAAGCAGATATTGTTATTTTCGCATTGCTTTTGAAATTTCACCTCGATTGCAAACACAATTAAATTACAACTATGAATTATAAAAAGATTAATCTTTACCTTGGCTGGGTCGTTTTTTTAATCGCAACAACTATTTTCTTTATCACTATTGAAGATACTGTCAGCCTGTGGGATTGTGGAGAATATATCACTGCGGCATACAAATTAGAAGTTGGTCACCCACCAGGTGCACCGCTTTTTATGGTTATCGGACGCTTGTTCTCTTTCTTTGCTGAACCAGAAAATGTAGCAATATGGGTCAATAGACTTTCTGCCCTTTCTAGCTCAATGACCATCTTGTTTATGTTTTGGACATTGACAATGTTTGTAAAGAAAATTGCATTAAAAGGTAAAAACGAACTTTCTGCTGGTGATAAAATTGCCATTTTTGGCGCTGCATTCATCGGAGCGATGGCATATACATTTACTGAATCTTTCTGGTTCTCTGCTGTAGAAGGTGAAGTTTATGCAATGTCTTCTATGTTTACTGCCGTAATATTTTGGGCAATCATGAAATGGGACGAAGAAATGTCCGAAATTAAACATGGATTGATTCCTAAAGGTTATTCTCCAGATCGATGGATATTGCTTATTATGTTTATGCTTGGTTTAGCAATTGGTGTCCATCTTTTGGGTATTCTTGTTGTTCCTGCAATTGGTTATGTAATTTACTTCCGATTTGCTAAAACAATTGACGTTCCCAAGTTTTTAGGCGTTGGAATTCTTTCTATTATCGTTCTTGGATTTATACAAGTCGGCGTAATATCTGGATCTATTTCAATTGCTACAATGTTTGAAGTTGGTTTTGTGAAAACACTCGGTTTACCATTTTATTCAGGTACCATTTTCTTTTTCTTATTGATTATTTTCCTTGCGTATGTTTCTATACGATTTGCTCGTAAAAAAGGAAATAGAATTTTATATTCTGCTACAATGGGACTGATTCTTTTGCTCATCGGTTATGGTTCATTTGCTGTAATTGTTATTCGTTCTAACGCGAATACACCTTTGGATGAAAATGACCCAGAGAATTTAGTAACATTACAAGCTTATTTGAAACGTGAACAATACGGTACTGCTCCTATTGCTTTTGGTGGTTACTGGAATTCTGTTGCAAATCCAAGAAACGAATGGGATGATCTTTCTCCTTTTTACTTGCGTCGATTTGTAGTGCAAAGAAACGAAGTTGTTTTGAAAGCATTTACCGATGAAACTCGTGCAAATGAATATGCAAAAACAATCTCTGGAGCTGAAGTGAAAGAAGATTATTTCGAATCAAATGCTTCTACCAGAAAGAATGCTATTGCAACTTTTGCGCAAACAACTTTCTTCCCAAGAATGTACATGAGTAACGATCCACATAGAATTTCTGGGTATAAATTATGGTCAGGATATGATGCGAACGACGGTACAGTAACCGAAAAAGGTTCGGACGGAAATCGTTTGCCTTCCTTTAGAGAGAATTGGACATTTTTCTCAAAATACCAAGTCAACTGGATGTATTGGAGGTATTTTATGTGGAATTTCTCTGGTCGTCAGAATGATATTCAAAATACGGAAGGTGGAACTTTGCGAGGGAATTGGATCACTGGTTTTAGTGCCATTGACAATGCTCGTTTAGGGAATCAACAAGAATTTGCCCCTTACTTTACATCACAAAACCCTTCCAATAATAAATTTTTCTTATTGCCTTTGATACTCGGAATCATTGGGTTGGTCTTCCATTATTACCGTGCTCCAAAAGATGCATTCGTGATTACAGTAGTATTTTTACTTACTGGAGTTGCCATAATTATCTACTTAAATCCTAAACCTTACGAACCAAGAGAACGAGATTATGCTTATGCGGGTTCATTCTACTTCTTTGCGATGTGGATTGGAATTGGCGTCTACGCCTTGTACGATGCTTTTAAGTCCTTTGGTAAAAAAGAATTTACAAAAGTCGGGATAATTGGCGGCGCTGTATTACTCTTGACATTAATCATGGACATTGGCGCTGAAGTTTCTATGCCAAACACACTCACATGGTTGTACATGCTTATAATTGGTGGCGGAGCACTTGGCTTAATGTTTGGCCTCAAAAAAATACTCAGTAAAGACAAACAAGGGGCAATTATCGCAATTCTTCTTGGTTTGTTTGTTCCAGTAATTATGGGAATGCAAGGTTGGGACGATCACGACAGAAGTAATAAAACGACTGCCCATGATTTAGCCTTGAATTACTTAAATTCAAATGGTGCAAACGGTATTTTATTTACAAATGGAGATAATGACACCTTCCCTTTATGGTACATGCAAGAAGTAGAAGGGAAAAGAACAGACGTTCGTGTATGTAACCTTTCGTTAATGCAAACCGATTGGTACACCAACCAAATGAAGTTGAGAACGTATGAGTCTGATCCACTGCCTATCTTATTTACAGAAGATCAAATATTAATGCATGCTGGTAAAACGGATCAGGTTTTATTCACCGATATTTTTGAACTTTTCTACAGAAAAGCAAATCCGGCAGTAATTCAGCAAGTAATTAAAATGCGTGCAGAATCAAATCCGACAGAAGTAAGAAGAGCTGTATCGATGCTTTCTGCTCAAGGTGCTACATTGTTGAACAGTGCTTCAACAACAGACCCTAGAGTAATTGGTCGTTTGAATAAAATCAGACAAGTTGTTGCTGCTCCTTTAAATGAAGGAAACATTACTGCACAAATATATGCTAAATTTGACGCTGCTATTGGTGTGTTTGATGCTGCTCAAAGTGGTTTAATTACAATGTCACAAGAGAATCTTCAAGCGTTGCAAACCCTTTTAATGGAGTTTGAAAAAACATGGAATTTTGTGGATTTAAAAACAGCAATGGAGTTTACACGTAACGATGATAATTTAATTGACTTTGGTCAAGGGCAAATTGTACGTGTCTTTCCAACCAATTCTTTTATTCTTCCTGTTAATATTGAAAATGCCGTTGCTTCTGGCGTTATTACAAAAGAACAAGCGAAGAATTGCAACAAAGAATTACGTTTTGCTTTTGATAAACGAGGATTAACGAGAGAACAAGTGATGATGTTAGACATTATGGCTAATAATGATTGGAAACGTAGTATTGGTTATTCTTCTCCTGGAGGATCTGATGTTTCATTAGCATTGTACAGAAGAGGATACATTAAACAAAACGGTATGGTGTTCGAATTAAGCCCTATTGCGGGGATGAATGAACGTTATAACAGTGAGAAAATGTATGCCAACTTAATGGAAAATTATTCTTTTGGACAAATGAACAACCCAAAAGTGTTGACTGACTATTACGCTCGACGTCATACTTCACAATACAGATTACATTTCTTATCGCTTGCTGAAGACTTTGTAATGAAAGGTTTTTCTGCCATGGATGGAAACAAAAGAATTGAAATGGTATTAAATTCTGGTGCTCCAACTACAGGTGTTCCTGAACCAGTTTCAGAAAAAAGCATCCAAGAGAATTTCGATAAAGCGAAAAAACTAATTCACCGTTCTTTAGAAGTAATGCCGGCAGAATTGGTCTTGGATTATGGTGAACCAAATGGTGGACGTGAAAACTACACAATCAATGGGAAACAGTTGCAAGGATATAGCGATGGTATTTTACATGAATACGTTCGTATATTATATGCTGCTGGTGACCTTGAAGGTGCAGAAAAATTAGGTGCAATTGTCGCAAATCAATTGGAATCTATTTTGACGCATTATGAAAAAGGACCCGTTGCAATTACTGCAAATCAAAAAAACACAAAACACTTGTATGCAGCATTATCGAATTACTTTAAACTTCTATCTGCAGTAACAGATGAAGAAATGGGGAATCCTGATGGAGAGTTAGCGAATAGATTAAAAGCTAAAATTCAATACGTTTATTCAACAATGCTTCCTTCCATGTTTGACGGTTTAGAATTATTAGCCAATGAAAATGGCGAAACAACTCGTCGAGGATCTAGCGCTGGGAAATATGCTAACCGTTTGTTCAATTTACAAGATTATGCACAAGCAATTGCACAACATTATGGTTTAATTGATGGTGGAAATCCTCAACCAAGCCAAGGTGGAAGTCCAAGCATTGAAGATTTAATGAGATTAGAAGCCATGAAAGATTCTATTGATCAATAGAAAAATGGTCGCATTTTTTAAAACCCCACGATTGTTTCGATGGATATTCCACCGAAGAATCTGGGGTTTTTCTGATTCAAAGAATGTGTTTTTAACATTTGATGATGGTCCAACAGAAGAATTACTTCCTTGGATCTTGGATTTTCTTCAAAAAGAACACATCAAGGCTACTTTTTTCTGCGTAGGCGAGAATGCAAAAAATCATCCTGAATTAATGGAACGTATAAAAAAGGAAGGCCATTCTATTGGCAATCACACCATGCGACATGAAAAAGGAACCAATACAGCAAAAAAAGACTATTTAAACTCAATAGAAGAGGCAAGTAAATATACATCCTCTACTTTATTTCGCCCACCTTACGGAAGAATGCCAAGTCACTTTTACCGTCCGATTTCAGAAAATTATTCAATCATTATGTGGAGTTGGTTGTCGTATGATTACGATGAGAAAATTCCCGTTTCAAAAATCTTGAAAAAAGCGGAAAACATTAAGGGCGGTGATGTGTTAGTATTACACGACAACATTAAAGTAACAGAGCGTTTGAAAGAGATTTTACCACCATTAGTTGCTGTTATTCGTAAAAAAGGACTTGATTTTTCGAAAATAGATTAAAATAATTTTTCATTCCTTGCCATCCTTCCCCTGTGTCCCCCTCCAAAGGGGGAAGTTGTAGGCATTAACGTTCTACTATATTTGTTTCAGTTTATATTTCCATTAAAAAAGAATCGTAAAACCGAAGGAATATCTCGTTTTCCCCTTTTTGGAAGTTATTCAAATAATGTTGTATTTCTCACACATTTCACGTTACTATTCCAATTGTTCTTTTGAAAACCCTCCCTCTGTGTCCCCCTCCAAAGGGGGAAAAGTTGTAGGCATTAACGTTCTACTATATTTTTTTCAATTTATAATTTCCATTAAAAAAGAATCGTAAAAACTGAAGGAATATCTCGTTTCCCCCTTTGGAGGGGGACTAAGGGGGAGGATAAATCCCTTCACTATTTCTTTTTGTACACAGGAACAGTTGAGCATGGCTCTCCGTACATAATACTTTTCACAAAAGGTTGTAGAAATCGCACCAATTCTGACATCGCAAATTCTGGTGCAGGTATATCTGAACAGCCTTTAATAATGACTCTTCCATCGATAAAAGGTTGAATGTTTTCAGAATGAATGTTTTTTCGAATCATTTCTTTTTCTAAATCGACTTTAGTTCCAACAATGAAATCATCAGTAAAACTTTGTACCCTTGAAGCAATTAGCATGTACGCCCAGGTTGGAACAATGGCATCAGCAGAACAATGGATAAATACACCTTTGTTAGAATAACTTTCCCAATTGTGATTTTTTGCCCATTCCCTAAAATCTTTTTCTTTAAGTACTAAACCTTTCCAAAGTAAATCCGCAATATCTATGTCCACAATCTCATGATGAGGTTTAAAGTCTGCTAAATCAATCGAAATAAGCCCACTTTCTTTTACACGATTTACAATTTCTGTCATACCGTAAAGGTAATTAATGTTTTAAAGTTATTCGCATAAATAAAAGGAGTGAAGTGTGATATAGTACTTCTTGGGTTGAAAAAAGGAAATAATCAACTCAAAAAGGATGGAAGAAATACAATATACAATTGAAAATAACAAGTAAAAAAGTGTACAACAAATCTTCATTTAAAAAGCCTAAAAAACAAAAGGCCGAATACCTTACAAATTATCATTACTTTTGTCGTGCAAAATTTCAGTATGAGCAAAGAAAAATCAAATTCATCAATAGGTAAAAAATTTAAATCTTACATCGTTTTTACGAAGTTTAGATTATCGGCTCTAGTCGTGATTTCTGCTTTAACAGGCTATCTATTTGTTGGAGGGAATGATGGATTGATTATTACCTATTTACTCTTAGGTGGAATGTTAGTAACAGCTGCCTCCAATGGATCTAATCAGATTTGGGAAAGAGATTTAGATAAATTAATGAAAAGAACGGAGGGACGACCAATACCTCAAGGAGAAATGTCTGTAAAAGAAGGATATTTTGTGGTTGCTTTTTGTTTAATTACGGGAACGACATTATTATATCTTATTAATCTCAATTCTGCGTTACTCGGTTTACTCGCTTTTGTTTTATATGTATTTGTTTACACACCAATGAAGCGAAAATCGCCTTGGGCAGTTTTTGTTGGGGCAATTCCAGGTGCAATTCCACCATTTTTAGGGGCAATTGCTTATACAAATGAATTTGGATTGATCCCAGGAATTTTATTCTTTGTACAATTTACGTGGCAATTTCCACACTTTTGGGCAATTGCATGGGTAATGTTTGACGATTATAAAGCCGGTGGATTCTCTCTCTTACCTTCAAAAGATGGGAAATCGAAAAGCTCTGCCTTCCAAATTGTAGTGTATTCTTTTGCCTTAATTCCATTCAGCCTTTTACCTTGGGTTATGGGAATTGCAGGTTTAACGTCATTTGTTTTTGCAATACTATTAGGATTGGGATTCTTTTACTTATCCTTCCGTCTATTTTTAACTTTAAAAGATGCTGATGCAAAAAAATTAATGTTTGCATCATTCATCTACCTTCCTATTATTCAATTTGTTTATGTATTCGATAGAATTGAACCAATGATTACTAAATTATTAGCCTTATGAGTAACAATGAAATAGAGAATAAAACGACACAAGAGCAAGACGACAGAGACCATAACCGTCTGCAAAGAGAGAAAGCAAGACAGAACCTTGTGTATGTCAGTATGTTCAGTATTATCATGCTTTTCGCAGGATTAACATCAGCATACATTGTCTCCATGGGAGATTCATTCTGGTTAAAATTCCCATTGCCAAGTGCTTTTTACATCAGTACTCTAATTATTGCTTTGAGTAGTTTATCCTTTGTTGTTGCTGTAAAAGCTGCCAAAAAAGGTGAATTAAAGAAATTAAAAATTGCCATTTCCATTACATTCATCTTAGGATTAGGTTTTGTTTACTTTCAATTCAAGGGGTACGGCGAATTAGTTGACAATGGAATTCACCCTGCAAACAATCATATTTTTGTAACAAACGGAAAGTACGGTGACTATTTCTACGTAAAATACAAAGGTGATTTCATTGAAGTGAACGGAAATGATTTTCTGTTGAAAGGAAAAAAAATGAATGAGGTACAACTCAAAGCTTACCAAGAATTCATGTCACAATTTTACGTTGTAGATGAAGTCAAGCCTTTTGTACTTGAACATTATGGAAATGATTTTGAATTGTATTTTGAGAATACACCTTTAACTTTAGAGAACAAACATCTTTTAACGCAAGAAGGAAAAGACTTGCCTTATCTTGACAGAGTTCGTTTAGCACAACTAGCCGTAAATGTAAGAGACTTAAGAGGTGACTTTTTTCCAAAAGGTGAAATCGGTAAAGATTTTCACATCTACTATAAAGGTAAAGAATTGCAATATGTTGACCGTGAATTAAAACTCAACGGAAAAAAGCTCTCCAATTACCTTCAAATTAAATCAATGGAGTCTGCCGACACGGCATCTTCTTATCTTTATCTAATTACTGTACTTCACCTCTTACATATTATTTTCACACTTTTTTATGTAGTTCGACTTGTAATTGGTTCATTTTCAGGGGTTATCAATGAAAAAAATACGATTACAATGCGTATGGGAGCATCTTTCTGGCACTTTTTAGGAATATTATGGCTCTATTTATTACTGTTTTTACTTTTTATTCATTAAACTTGCACATAAAATTTTTATAGAATGGCAGGACACGCTTCTAAACAGATTGATTCAAAGACATTATGGGGAGGAAAGATTTCTCCTTTTAGTACAAGTTACGGAAAACTAATGATGTGGTTTTTCCTTGTATCGGATGCATTAACTTTCAGTGGATTACTGATTGCTTATGGCTTTACAAGACACGACTACTTAGGCTCATGGCCAATTGGTGAAGAAACTTTTCACTCACTTCCTTTATTGGAAGGAAATTATCCGCTTATTTATGTGGCGTTAATGACTTTTATCTTAATTGTATCTTCGGTTACAATGGTATTAGCTGTTGAAGCAGGACATAGAATGGATAAAAAGAGTGTAACGAAGTGGATGATTGCTACTATTATTGGTGGTGCTTTTTTCGTAGGTTCTCAAGCATGGGAGTGGAGTCACTTCATTCACGGATCTAGTTTTGGTAAAGTTGAATTAGCAGATGGTTCTTTAGCAATTGTTAAAGGAGACTTCGGAGATATTGAAAACTTTACGATAACTCAAGCTGGTGCACACCATCAAGTTGGTGATGTTGTAACAGAAGATTTAAAACATCAATACACACACGCAGTAGCTGAAGGTCATGTTCACAATGGAATGATTACTTTGCACGACGGTTCAATTGCAAAAATTGCTAAGCAACCTAATTCTGACATGACATTGATCGTGAAAGAATTTGGAGGTACTTATGCAATTGGTGCAGAAATTACTGGAGCGGAAGCAGTCAAAATGTACGAAGAAGCAGTGAATGCTGGTGAAGAAAATCGTATCATTTACGGTGCGAACATGAAGCAAAATGAATATGGACCACAACATTACGGTCAATTCTTTTTCTTTATTACTGGATTCCACGGTTTCCACGTACTTTCAGGAGTTTTCATTAATTTCATCATTCTTTTAGGAGTAATGAGCGGATTGTATCACAAACGTGGTCACTACGAAATGGTTGAAAAAGGTGGACTATACTGGCATTTTGTCGATTTAGTTTGGGTATTTGTATTTACATTCTTCTACTTAGTTTAATTAGAAAAAAGAAATTATTATGGAAAGAGATGATGTTATAGAGTATTCATTAGATGCTCACCACAGCGAAGAACAAGGTGTTATTTTACGTAAAAAAATATGGAAAGTAACTGCAATTCTTACAGCAATTACAGTTGTTGAAGTTACACTTGGAGCTTTCATAAAACAATCAAGTGATTATTGGCAAGTAATTAAATGGCTATTTATTATTTTAACAATATTTAAAGCAGCTTACATTGTTTTATCGTTCATGCATTTAGGTGATGAAAGAAAAGGATTGCGTTATGTAATTCTTGTACCTTACTTTATTTTTGCATTGTACCTTATTTTTGTATTACTAAATGAAGGAACTGCAATAGCTGAAACACTTACTCAGCACGCAAGTTAAATTCGAAAAAATGTCGAAGAAAAAGTCTGCCGGACTCAAACAAAGAATACTCGTTTTGTTTCTTTTGTTTGGTCCGGCTTTTGTTTTAGTTTTTATTGGAACTTCTAAATGTTCGCACAACTTCAAAAAATTGGATGATTTTGGCGTTGGAACGAACTATTCTTTCGTAGATGCTTACGGAAAAGAGTACACTTACAAAGATTTCGATGATCAAGTCGTGTTAATTACTACAATTCAAGAAACTTGTCCAGATGATTGCGCAATTTCTTTGTGGCACATCGATCAATTGGTTTATCAAAAAATGCGAAAAGATCCTCGTAAAGGAAATGTTCGTATCATCTCGTTTGTTACAGACGGAGAAGGAAATCCAGTGACAGATCTTTCGAGTGTAGATCAAATGCTGAAGGATAGAATTGAAGATTATAATCCTGACACATGGATACTGGCTTCGGGTGATGCAAAGAAAATATACGATTTCGAAAGAAACGATGAAAAATTACTTCGAGAAGGAGATGAATTCTATGGCAATCAAGCTTTTCAAGAATTGCTATTGTTAATGGATAGAAATAATCACCTCAGAATGGTGTTGTCTGGAAAAACGGAAGGCATGATTCGTAGAATGAACCAGCACGTCGGACTTCTACAAAAAGAATACGACCAAAATGAAAATAAGCATTAGCCTTCTTTTAATTCTTTTTTTATTTTCTTGTCAAGAAGACAAAACAATAGAGAGAGTTTTACCTATCATCGGTGAAAGAGACGTTGAGTACTCTACCGTAGATGGGAAAGAAGTTGCCGATACGATTTACCACACTGTTCCTTCTTTCAACTATTTAAATCAAGACTCTACTTGGTTTAAATCTTCATCCATTGAGGATAAAATATGGATTGTCAATTTTTTCTTTACCAGTTGCCCGACCATTTGTCCACCAATGATGACAAACATGGGCTACGCTCATTCTAAAACAGAAGACATCTCAGAGCACTTGGCGTTTATTTCATTCAGTATTGACCCAACCATCGATACACCTTCTCATTTGAAAGAATACATTAAACAGAGAGGTTTCTCCACCGAGAACTGGAATTTTTTAAGTGGGGATGAAAAAGAAACACACCTCATTGCAAAAGCATTTTTTAATGGTGCAGAGAGAAATGAGGAAGCGGAAGGTGGATTCGGGCACACCGATTACATCGTACTTGTTGATACTCATGGCTATGTTCGTGGAATATACAAAGGAACTGAGCAAGAACAAATGGATATTTTAAACCAAGATGTCCGCAAACTTTTGAAAGTAGAATATGGAATCAATGTCGGAGAATAAATTAAAGAACGCTAAACGTTTGATCATTGGTTTATCTATCGCTATTCCTATGGTTGTCGTGGTGTTGTTTGGTGTTAAAATCGAAGGGGTCGACTTTTCATTTTTACCTCCAATTTACGCCAGCATCAATGCGTTCACAGCCGTTACGTTAATTCTTGCTTTGGTTGCAATCAAACAAGGTAAACGAACAATACATCAATCGTTGATGAAACTTGCATTACTGCTTTCTCTTGCATTTTTAGGTTGCTATGTTGCGTACCACATGACTTCGGATTCCACTTCTTACGGAGGTGAATACGGAATGGTTTATTATCCGTTACTTATTGCGCACATTTTATTGAGTATCGTTGTTGTACCATTGGTATTGTTCACTTATTTATTTGCTTGGCAAGAAAATTTTGAAAAGCATAAAAAATGGACACGTTTTGCATTTCCAATTTGGTTATTTGTTGCTGTAAGTGGAGTGGTTGTTTACAAAATGATTGCGCCGTACTATTAAAAACGTTTTTTCTAATTACGATTTGATTTTCCTATTTATAAATTGAAAAATCAAATTCAATGACATTGATTTGAGGTCGTTCACCGCTTTCACCGTCAACACCTTTTCGTCCATTCTTTCCATTCTTTCCATTTATACCTTGTGGCTGTCCTGAAAGTGGTTGTCCAGCAAGTCCTGAATTTCCAAAAACGCCCAATTTACCACCTAATCCACTGTAATTAAGTATTGTCAAATTCTCTTGTACTTTAATTGCTGATGGATGAATATACACAAATACAGAACCGCCATTTCCACCGTTGCCACTATTACCTCCATCACCACCGTCGCCCCCATTTCCCGGGCGTTTCTTTTTATTATCGTCTGTAATCTTACCATCTTTACCTGTTCCACCATCGCCACCTTTTCCTCCGTTACCGCCATTTCCTCCAGAAACATCTAGGGTTATTTTAGCATTTTCAAGGCATTTATAGGTTGTGATCAAACCTGTATTAATGTTTTCCATGTAGACAAATACAAAACCATTTTCTTGCCAGATGTAGACATTGTAATCGGAAGCTGAAGAGCCATTCGTTCCACTTGTTCCGTTATCTCCATTGTTCCCGTCACGGTAAACAAGAGGTGTGTTTTTATCTTTCCCTTTAGTGCCATTAGTACCATTTCCGCCTTTTTTATCAATATTAAGCGGTCCTTTAAAATTCAATTTAATGGATTGAGTGGAGGTAAAGACTTCCTCTTTATACGTAAAAGTGAATGTAACGAAAAGACTGTCATCGTTAAATGAACGAGGGGATTTTGAAATAATAAAAGTATTCTTCTTTGTTCCTCGAATAAAATCAGTTGTAGTGAATTTAACTTTTTTATTGTGTGTTACTTTTACTTCATTCCCATCAATTAATCGAGCGATTATTTCTCCTTCAAATTCATTTCCAAAATTTAGATTTTGTTCAGAATTGTATTCAATATAAATTGAAGAAATCGTTGCTACACTTAATTTCTTAGAAGTTCCACAAGAAAATAGAAGTATAGACAGTAAAATAATTGAAAAAAAAGTTTTCATGGTATCGTAATATTTTACACAAAGATAGAAAACTATAAATATGATTTAAGGACTTCCCACACTTTTTCGGCAGTAGTATCCCAAGAAAAAAGGGCGCTTCTTTCAAGGCCTTTGACTGATAATTCTTCTAAAAGAGTTGAGTTCCCGGATAGTTCAGTCATTCTTTGGGCAATTTCAACGGTATTAAAGGGGTCGCAATAAATGGCAGCATCTCCACTAACTTCAGGTAAAGAAGTTAAGTTACCCGAAAGAATAGGTGTACCGCATTTCATTGCTTCAACCAATGGAATTCCAAAACCTTCAAAATAAGGAACATAAGTAAATAGAGTTGCGCTTGCCATTATTTTTGCCAGTTGCTGCAACGGGATATGTCCCGTAAAATGAATTTGCTCCTTAATTCTATCGTCTATACTGATTCCATTGTTTGCATTGCTCCATAATTCTTCACCAACAATGACTAATTGAGTATCGTTTTCGGGATTATTCTTTTTAAATAGTGCAAAAGCTTCAACTAATCGTTTTACATTTTTCCGTGGTGAAAGCGCCCCAACAAAAAGAAAATAATTCTTCCCTGCCGAGTACTTTTTTCTAACCGCTATTTTTTCTTCGGTTGAAATTGGTTTAAAAATAGCAGACGCACCATTCCAAATTACCGTAATTTTGTCCGGTGAAATTCCATACATTTTAACAATGTCCTGTTTCGAATAATCTGAAACGGTAAGAATATGCTGTGCTTTTTTGGCGAATTTAGGGAAGAAACGGCGATAGTATTTCTGAGAAATCCAGGTTAAATCTTCCGGATTATGCTCGAAATTAATATCGTGAATGGTATTGATTTGCGGTATATTTGTTTTTAAAGAAAGGTAACCATCCGGTGAGAAAAATAAATCAATTTTGTGTTTTTTTAATGCCCTTTTTACGGAGAATTCGAACCACGCGTAAAATAAAAAAGGATGACGTGCCGGTGGATACAATACAATCGGGGTCACATTATCTGAAAAAATAAACTTTTCATCAAAAGGTCGATCGAAGAAAAAGAAAAATTCGTGTTCGGGATGATTCTTTACGATTCGTTGAACTATTTCATAGGTGTACCATCCAAATCCCTCCATTTTATGAGGCAATAAAAAACGTGTATTGATGGCAATTCTCATTGATTAATAATGGTGGATCATGTTACTTTGTTTCTCTTTCCCAATCGTTGTTTCAGGACCGTGTCCACAATATACAATTGTTTCTTCAGGGAATTGAAACATCGTATTAAAAATTGAATCTTTTAAAACATCGATATCACCACCTGGCAAATCTACTCGACCAAAACTACCGTCAAAAAGTACATCTCCATTGATGACAAAATTATTTTCTTTGTTGTAGTAGACAACATGTCCCACACAATGTCCAGGTGTAAAAAACACATCCAACTCAATTTCTCCGAAGTGTAGATTTTCTCCGCCTTTCAATAATTTATTCGGTGTTTTGGGCACTTTGTAATTCACAAAACCATACGATGTAGCATATTCTACAACTGCATTTAAAGTTTGAATATCTTTCTCATGCATGTAAAAATCAATGTCAAAAGAGTTGAGGATAAAATTACATCCAAGTATATGATCAACATGTGCGTGGGTGAGCAATAGTGCTACTGGCGTCAAATCATTTTCCTTGATGTATTTTAAAATCGCTTGTTCTTCATGCGTTTCATAACATCCGGGGTCAATTATTACACAATTCTTTCCGTCGTGGAGAATTATCGTATTCTCTTGGAATGGATTAAAGGTAAATTTTTGAATTGTAATACACATAGAACTGATTTTTTTACAAAAATAGGATGTTTTTTAAAATAGATGATGTGGATGGCTTGTATTATTTTCATAAGTAAATTCCATCAACAAAAAATTCGTATATTTGAGAGAATGCAGAGAATGAAAGAATTTCATTAAATTGCATGCATAAAACTTAATTACTTAAAACAAATTATATCATGGGAAAAGGACAAGATGCAAAGAAAAGCGTAAAGAAAGAAGCACTTAAAACGCCAAAGGAAAAAAAAGCAGAGAAACGTTTAAAGAAAGCGAGTAAAGGATAAATTCATTCAATTTCTTTAGAGGGATTACTTTTATTACACATTAGTTTTAGTATCAATTGATTGAGGAATAAATGCTTTTTTCAATTCACAATACATTCACAAAATCTTTGTGTTGATGGTTGATATTTTGAGGGAGAATTTAACATTTTTCAATGTTAATTAAACCTAAGGCATTATTATTGCTAAAATGAAATCGTATATTTGTAAAAAAATTAAACATGAAATATTTATTAATCGCATTTGTTGGACTTATTCTAGCGAGTTGTGCAACGAAAGTCCCTTATACGAATCAGTTACGTGATGAATTTGGTTTAGATTCTGAAAAGATGATAAAGAAAGTTCAGTTCTTAACTTCGTCAACTATTATTTTGGAGAAAAATAAAATCTCTGGAAATTTAGATACTGACGATGACGGAAAATTGGTTCAATCTTCAAACAAACAACAACACCGTGTAATTATTCCTGCTGGGACAAAATGTATTTTTGTTCGTTATGCAGAAGATGGTGGATTAGTTGTTCGATTTGAAGTTGGAACAGGGAAAGAAATTACATTCTCTCAACGCCAAGGTTCTGGTTCAGGGAAATACTACTTTGTAGCTGATTGGTCTAGTAAAGGCGCTGTTAAATACGGAAACGAAATGTACTCCGCAACAACAGCAAGTGCAACAGCATACATTATTGTGAAGAAGAAAAAATTAAACAAAACGAAACGTAAAGATCGTGTTGTAAAAGGAATGAAAGTGTAAGCTTTTAATCGAACTATTTAAAATCCCCTTTGTCTTTGATAAAGGGGATTTTTTTGTGGAAAAAGAAAAAGCAATTAGCTTTTGATAGAATATACGGTGGTGCAGTGGAGAATTAAGGATTGATCTAGATGTTTCATAGATTCTAAAATCAGCTTTGTGCATTTCAATGAAACTTTCTTTGTCCTCTGTATATTAGCAACCATTAATCAAAAAACAAAACAGTAAATTAAAGCCATTGAATCTTGATTTAGAGCTGTGATAAATATAGTGTCCTTTTATACAGATTAACGTAGAATTCATACGAACTCCAATAATTAGTCTTGATCTTATAGTAGCCAGTAGTCGAAGTGCTATTCACTCAAATTACAATAAAAAAAAGGGAACCATTAAATGATTCCCTTTTTTTTAACATATTTTTATTTTACTTTTTAAATATCTTTTTGGTTGTTCCATCGGTGTATATTTCGATTAAAATTCCTTTCGCGTATGAATCAACAGTTTGACCCATGATATTTACTGTTCTAACGAGCGTTTTAGGTTCAAGAGTGTTGTTTCTATTGTCAATCGAAACGATTCCTTTTACCTCGCTAGCACCATCAAAATCAGTTTGAGTTAATCTGTAATAATTAATGGTGTGAGCATAATCTCTATCTTCATCTAAATAATTCAAATTATGAATAGAATTTCCAGCTCCTTTAATCGTAGCGATATTTTCAAAATTAATTCCATCTGTACTTACCTCAAGTGTGAAATAATCATTGTTAATCTCTGATAAAGTAGTCCAAGTCAATGTGTTAACGTCTCCATTGTTTTTACCATCAAAATTACCTAATTCTATCGGTAGTACATTCGCACAATCAAGTTCAGCTGTACCAGTCCATGCTAAATCAAATGGCGAAGTTGTTGTGCTATAGTTGTCAATTAATAATATATACGTTTCGTCCACTATTACGTTAATATCATTTACAAATCCATCACCCTGATCATCCTCACTATTATCCCCAGAACCATTAACTAACCCAGTATCATGATTTCCTGATGTTGGATGAGCAAAAGAACATCTTATTGGAAGCGAGGTAGGGACACAAGTTGGATTTGGACCCCAAATCGCAAAATCAAAATCATCTGTACCATTTTGTGGTGAAATAACGAAACCAAGCGACCCAGATTGGCTTACTGTAAATGTATACCAACTAGACTCGTGTTCTCCACTGCCTAAACAATCAGCATTACCAGCACCATTACTTATCTCACCCAATTCAGGAAAACCAGCAGCAATAGCACCCGAAGGATCAGAGACACCAGGTCCATTAGAACCAGAGCTGAATACTAGTGAAGTACCACAGATTTTTATTTTTTTATCACAATCATTATTTATTGCACTTCCTGATGGAGCACTTCCTGATGGAGAATGGACACAAATAGTACCGTTCATTGTATTATTATTTGAATAGCGTTGAATTCTAATATGATATACATTTCCAATAGTAGTAGTGTATGTTATCGTTTCATCTCCAGATGAATTATTATCAGAACAATCTATTGATATCATTGTGTTGGCATTACACCCTGCATCAAATAAATGTAAGACAGCATCATCTGTTGAATTGTACGTTATAGTAGTTGAATTATCTAGTGCTGTAAACCAAGCCCATTTATCATCTATATCTGCTGCTGCTCCTGCACAAGAAGGGTCAGTAAGGGCGTTATTCCAGTAATCATTATCTGTATTTGTGTTAAATGGTGTTGTTACACAAGAACTATAGACTGTTAATTCACCTCCTGGATTAGTATTACATTGATTCGTTTGTGCTTTTAGATTACCATACAAAGCAATAAAAGCAATAATTGATATAGAAAGTAATAATTTCATTATAATTAGGTTTGTAAGGTCAACAATTTCCACTGTTAACCGGTATTCATAAGTAATTAATTTCAATAAACTTCTTTAATTTAATTGTTAAATTAAGTAGTATAAGTTTATTATCCAAAGGGTTAGTATTAACTAAAGCCTAAGACAAATGTAGTAAAATATAAACAGCAATAAACAATCATATTATATTATTTTTTTGATAAAAAATAAGCCTCATTTAATACTGTTAATTTTCACCTATTTCTATTCATCTTTACAGTTAGAAAACTGATAATCGACACATAACTTATGTTTTTAAAACAAAGAAGAAAGTTTTTTTGAATTGATTGAAGATCATTTTGCAAGAGAATCCTGTCTGGTTTTGCATAAAATTTTTAAAGAAACCTAGATTAAAATGCTAATGCAAGTTTTTTTAGTAAAAAGTTTCCCTCAGATT